>NZ_QCWL01000001.1:1065275-1108515 GCF_003064505.1 Geobacillus sp. LYN3
ATGAACGGCGGGGAATGGTCACAAAAATAAAAAAATTAAACATTTTTATCTTTATTAATTTTTATTTTACTGGCATAATAGAAAGTAAAAAACACGGTGAGGAAAGAGTGGGTGGAACGATGAAAACGACAGAGCAAAATTATTCTATAAAAGAGGCGATGCTATTTAGCCAACGAATTGCTCAGTTAAGCAAGGCGCTTTGGAAATCGATCGAAAAAGACTGGCAGCAATGGATTAAACCATTTGACTTAAACATTAACGAACATCATATTTTATGGATTGCATATCATTTTAAAGGGGCGTCGATTTCGGAAATTGCAAAATTTGGAGTGATGCATGTATCCACAGCGTTTAATTTTTCAAAAAAATTAGAAGAGAGAGGCTTGCTTTCCTTTTCGAAAAAACAAGACGATAAACGCAATACGTACATTGAACTGACAGAAAAAGGAGAAGAAGTATTATTGAAATTAATGGAATCGTATGATCCAACGCAAAACGCGGTGTTTAACGGAGCATTGCCGCTGCGCGAGCTATATGGAAAGTTTCCAGAAATTTTAGAAATGATGTGTATCATCCGCAACATTTATGGCGATGACTTTATGGAAATTTTTGAAAGAGCGTTTGAAAACATTAAAAACGATTTCGTGGAACAAGATGGAAAACTAGTGAAACGAAACGCGAAATCGCAAGAAAAAGAAAAGGAGCTAACAAGTCAGTCTAGCTAACGGTTTTCATTAACTTTTTCAATTCCGTCATTAGGGGGACAAACATTTGCTGCTTAAGGAGAGCGTCAACTGTCTGTTCGAGCGGAAGGCTAGGATGGAGCATTCCCGCGAAATGAAGGAGAAGCGGGGTGAAAATCGTCAACCCTTCCGCTTTTTGTTTTTCATATTCCTCGCTTAACTGTTCGCAAAGGGCAAGCACTTCATCTACTTCTTCTTTTGTTAAATTTGCTTTAATAACAAGATAATAAAACGGTTTTTTTGTTTCATCGACCATTTCCATTAACAACGATCGATGGAATTCCAATTTGGCGATTCGTTCCTCTAGTGTTCCCATATGCGCGCTCCTTTTGCCGAACATAATGGACAAGTTTTTACGTATATTTTACCTAATTTATGAAAAACAACCAATAAAAAAGTTTTTTTCAGGGGAGAAGAGTTTTTCTGTAAAAATCATATTGATTTATAAAAAGAAACGTTGTAAAGTAAATGAGTAATTATGAATAGGAGGGGAAACAGGTTTGACGGTGTACTTTATACCCCTTGCTGTCATTATTTTATTTCTTATTAATCAATTAACATCTCGCCTTTGCGCGCAAAGGGAAATACCAGAAGAAAAGCAACCAAGTGTTTTTCGAACAATCAACGTTCTTATTACGATTTTATTAATTTCTTCCTATTTTGAAGTGTTATTTACATAGAAAAAAGCTGACAGCTTGTGCTGCCAGCTTTTTTGTAGATGTGTTGTAGACAAGGGGAAGGGGTTATTAGAATAAACATGAGCATCCAACAATAATTAACAAAATAAACAACACAACAATTAACGCAAAGCCTCCTGCATAAGGTGCGCCCATTGTAACACCTCCTTTCAAAAAGGAGCAATTCAGCCTCAGATGCTTCATCATCATCATATGTAAGGCAAAAACACATGTATGGGCGTATGACTAAAAGGAAAAAGTTTTTTTCTTTATGAAAAATATGTTATAGTTATTGTTGTAATTTTTTTTGTCAAAAAATTGGTGTGGGAGTTGTGGAACAAATGAGAAAATGGATGATCGTTGCAGCCGTCGCCGCTGTTTTTGGGCTTTCGGCCTGCAATAACGGCGATTCTGAAGTCATTGTAAAAACAAAGGACGGCAACATCACAAAAGAAGAATTTTATAATGAAATGAAGGCCCGCGTAGGCAAGGAAGTGATTCGTGACCTTGTTCATGAAAAAGTATTAAGCAAAAAATATAAAGTGACGGACAAGGAAATCGATAAAGAAATCGAGAACTTAAAAGAAATGTATGGAACGCAATATGATTTAGCCGTTCAGCAAAATGGAGAAAAAGCGATTCGGGATATGGTGAAACTGGATCTTTTGCGGCAAAAAGCAGCAATGGAAGATATAAAAGTAACGGATAAAGAGTTAAAAGACTATTATAAGAATTATAAACCGAAAATTAGAGCGAGCCACATTTTAGTAAAAGACGAAAAGACAGCAAAAGAAATTAAAGCGAAGCTTGATAAAGGAGAAGATTTCGCAAAGCTTGCGAAACAATATTCACAAGATCCAGGGTCAGCATCGAATGGCGGCGATTTAGGATGGTTTGGACCTGGAAAAATGGTGAAAGAATTTGAAGATGCAGCATATAAGTTAAAAGTTGGACAAGTGAGCGATCCGGTGAAAACAGACTATGGCTACCATATCATCAAAGTAACGGATAAAGAGGAGAAAAAGCCGTTTAACGAAATGAAAGAGGAAATCGAATTCGAAGTAAAACAAAGCAAATTGGATCCAGCAAAAGTACAATCAAAAGTAGAAAAACTGATAAAAGATGCAAAAGTGGAGATTGAAGATAAAGATTTGCAAGATGTGTTAAAATAACGGTCAAAAACAAAAGGAAGCGGGTAAGAATCGCTTCCTTTTGTTTATTCCAATCCTTTTTGAATTGTTGCGGCAATGGTTTGTAAATCGTCAAACGTATAATCGCTTGCATGGGATTTCCATACAGCGCCAAATCCATCTCCTTTGCCGTAACGAGGGATTAAGTGAACATGATAATGAAAGACAGTTTGCCCTGCTTGTTCACCGTTATTGTTTAGTAAATTTAAGCCGGCTGGGGAAAATTGTTTTTTGATCGCGTTTGCGATTTTTGGAACAACGGTAAAGACGTGGCTTGCAACATCTGGAGTGAGTTCAAAAATGTTTTCTTTATGTACTTTTGGAATGACAAGCGTATGCCCTTTCGTTACTTGGCTGATGTCGAGAAAAGCCAATACATGTTCATCTTCATACACTTTTGCCGCTGGGATGTCTCCGTTTACAATTTTGCAAAAAATGCATTCACTCACTAGAAAAAGCCACCTTTCCTATTTTTTCTTCCATTTTACCATAAAAAGAGCAGGATGTAATCTTGTATTGATTACATCCTGCTTTAGTGAAAAGGGGAGAGGGTTTATTCAAACAAAATGGCGTTTGATGAACACCCCATTTGCAAAAAAAGTTGTTAAAGAGTGAGTTTTCCTTTGTTCAAGATGACCATCCCCTTTAAGCTCTTACATAGAGGTTCGTTGCTTCATAGCAATGGAACGATGGTCTTGTCTTTCACAAACACCTCATTTACTTAAGGAGTTTCGCGCTTCCTCACTGCATTACAATGGTGTTACTTCGACAAGTGTGTCTTTCGTGAACACCTCATTTCTAAGTGGATGATTCATCATTTGCGCTGTTCCTCATCCCCTCTTCGCTATTTATCATGCCCGAGAAAAAAGGATGTATGCAAAAAGGAGAGAGATAATTTTTGGAAAGTATTTGTTGCTTTGATAAAATGAAAATGTAATCCGTAATTTATGAATAGAAAGGAAGCAGGCGATGGCGCTTTTGGAAGTTCAACATTTATACGGGGGATATACGAAGCAAAACGTGCTCGAAGATGTTTCGTTTACCGTCGATCGTGGGGAAATAGTTGGTTTAATCGGTCTAAACGGCGCGGGAAAAAGTACGACGATCAAGCATATTATTGGGCTGATGGAACCGAGGAAAGGGACGATTACGATTAACGGAAAAACGTTTTCGGAACAGCCGGATGTATATCGTTCGCAATTTACATATATACCAGAAACACCTATTTTGTACGAGGAACTGACATTGGAGGAACATTTGCAATTAACGGCGATGGCTTATGGTTTGGAAAAACATGAATACGAACGGCGTCTTCCGCCGTTATTAAAAGAATTTCGCATGGAGAAAAGGTTAAAATGGTTTCCTGCTCATTTTTCCAAGGGAATGAAGCAGAAAGTCATGATTATGTGCGCCTTTTTAGTGGAGCCAGAGCTTTATATCATTGACGAGCCGTTTCTTGGCCTTGATCCGTTAGGGATTCATTCTTTGCTTGAACAAATGCAGCAAATGAAGAAAAAAGGGGCGGGCATTTTAATGTCGACACATATTTTGGCGACAGCAGAAAAATATTGTGATTCGTTTGTCATTTTGCATAACGGAAAAGTAAGGGCGAAAGGAACGCTCGAGGAGTTACGTGAACAATTTTCTTCTCCAGCGGCAACGTTGGATGAACTATATATTGCGTTAACAAAGGAAGAAAGCGTATGATGGATGGAAAAAAACTATGGAACGACCGCCTTTATCAAGAAGTGCGAAAAATGCGGCGCTATTTGCGCTATATGCTGAATGACCATCTATTGTTTATATTGCTCATTGGCATCGGTCTAGGGGCGGTCGCCTATAATCATTGGGTACAAACGCTGTCTCCGCATTTTCCTTATCCAATCGTTGCTGCGCTGATTTTCTCTTTCGTATTAACGTTCGGTTCGCTGCGTACGTTATTTCGGGAAGCGGATATCGTGTTTTTATTGCCGTCTGAGACAAAGCTTCGTCCATATATTCAACGGGCTTTTTTGCTGAGTTTTCTTTTGCAGGGATATGGGCTGCTTCTTGTATGGTTGGCAATTGCGCCGCTTCACCGGAAGTTTTCCGATGTTTCTTTATGGCTGCTGTTTTTCGTGTTGCTCGTTTTGAAAGGATGGAATTTGTTTATAATCTGGAAAGGAAATTATTTTATTGAACCGCTTGCCCATCGTCTTAGCATGGTCGCACGGTTTGGGGTCAATGCTCTTTTTGTTTACTTTTTGCTTGTTCCTGCTTCGGTTTTGTTTTTGCTTGCTCTATGTGCCATTATTGCAGGCATAACGGTTTATTTGGTGCAAGCAACAAAGCGAAAAGGATGGAAATGGGAGCGTCTCATTGAACAAGAAACAAGTGCGGTGCGCACATTTTACCGTATCGCCAATTTATTTACCGATGTTCCACAATGGAAAGAGGAGGCGAAACGCCGGCGCTGGCTTGATTTTCTAGTTTCTATGATTCCATATCATCCAAAAAATACGTTTCTTTATTTGTATGCAAGAACATTCATCCGTTCGGGCGGATATTTAGGCCTTTATATCCGCTTAATCGCCATTGGATTGTTATTTCTTTATATTGTTCCATCCGAATACGGAAAAATCGCCGCGTCGTTATTTTTTCTTTACATTACAGGTTTTCAATTATTCTCGGTAATCGACCATCATCGGACAAACTTGTTGATCCGATTATATCCGCTTCCAAACGATGTGCGGAAACAAGCATTATGCCGCCTCCTCTTTTTCTTATTAATCGTGCAAAACAGTGTGTTCAGTTTGTTTTTATTCCTGCTTTATGCCGGCTGGATATGGATCGCGTCATGGACGGCAGGAGCTGTTTTTAGCTATTGGCTATTGTTTCATTATCTTTCCAAACGCCGCAATAGGAGGGAAAAACGATGAAAAAAATGTATATTACGACAGGAACAACGGATTATTTGCAAAAGGTGAAGGGCATGCATGCAAATGAAACGATGTTGTTGTTGGAAAGGGAAGAAGATGCTGTTTTGCTTCATGAAACAGATGGCGAAACGGTGTTTAAAGAGCCGCGCCGTTATGAGGTGATCGATGCAGTTGGTGAGTTGGGCGGAGCGTTTGTTGTATGCAACAATATTCCGGTGACCGACGAAGGGCGGCCGATCTTTGAGTACCGTTTTCAGCAGCGGGCAAGACTGATTGAAAACGAACCTGGGTTTGTTGCGATTCGCGTGCTTCGTCCGCTTTCTAACGATACGTATATCATTATGACATTATGGGAAGGAAAAGAACACTTCGAAAATTGGCAGCGTTCAAAAGCGTTCACAAAAGCGCATGAGCAGCGGAAAGAAGAACAAAAACCATCTCAACAAAAAATATTTCTGCGTCCATCTTATATAACAGTCTATTCGGTCGTTCAAGAAAGATAAAACAGTTTTTTACCTCCGCTTTTTCGAATGAATAAGCGGGGGTTTTTTGTATATAAGTGTTTCACACCTTTATTCTCCTTTCATATGCTGTAGTACATCCATGTTGGGAAAATGTCCTATTTAACAATGGAAAGCATATAGGAAAGGAGAATATAAATGGGTGTGGAATTAACGGTGCTGCACTGGATTTACTTAGCGTTTATCGTGTTTATTATCGGATTTATGATCGCACGAAAAGATACATCACTTATTTGCATTATCGGGATCTTTTTGTTAGCCGCTACAGCGACCCATTCGTTAAGCGCGGCGATCAGCGGGGTGTTTAATAGCTTTATTTACGCGATTACAGAGCTTTTGCCAACCATTTTAGTGATTTCCATTATTGTGGCAATGAGCAAAGTGATGACAACAACAGGAATTAATGATGTGATGATTTCGCCGTTTATCCGGTTTATCCGCACTCCGGGATGGGCGTATTGGACGATTGGGATTTTGATGATGATCATTTCTTGGTTTTTCTGGCCATCTCCCGCAGTTGCGTTAATGGGTGCAGTGTTACTGCCTGTGGCCATTCGTGTTGGGTTGCCGGCGTTAGGAGCGGCGATGGCGATGAATTTGTTTGGTCACGGTATTGCTCTATCAGGAGATTTTATTATTCAAGGAGCGCCAAAACTGACAGCAGATGCCGCTGGTCTTTCTGTCTCCGAAGTCATTTCTGCCAGCGTGCCGCTTGTGTTTGTGATGGGAGTTGTTACTACGGTTGCTGCCTTTCTATTGCTTCGTCGTGATATGAAAAGGGGCCATTTCGCTAATGAAACGAATGAAGTAGCGGCGACAGCGGATGAGGCAATCGAAAAGGCAAAACAATTGTTGTCTAATCAAGCGAAAAATATATTGGCGATCATCATTCCGATTTTATTTGTTCTAGATGTCGTCGCAATGTTTTATTTACGCCTGCAAGGTGGAGATGCGACTGCGTTAATCGGTGGAACAGCGATTTTTATTTTAATTCTTATTTCCATTTTTGCTTATAAACAAGAAAGTTTTAGTGAAATTACGAATTATTTAATCGAAGGATTTCAATTTGGCTTTAAAGTGTTTGGACCAGTCATTCCGATCGCGGCGTTTTTTTACCTCGGTGACGCAGGGTTTGTCAAAATCATCGGAGAACACTTGCCTAAACTATCGCAAGGAATTGTAAACGATCTAGGAATTGCGCTCGCTCATGTCGTACCGCTCAGCGATGGAGTTGGAGCGGTCACGTTAGCGATTGTAGGAGCAATCACAGGATTGGATGGTTCAGGATTTTCTGGTATTTCGTTAACGGGGTCGGTTGCTCATTTATTCGCGACAGCGATTGGCGGCGGTGCCGCGACATTAACTGCGCTTGGACAAATTACGGCAATTTGGGTTGGAGGCGGCACGCTTGTTCCGTGGGCGCTTATTCCAGCGGCAGCTATTTGCGGTGTAGACCCGTTTGAGCTGGCGCGCCGAAACTTGGTTCCGGTGGCGATTGGACTTGTTGTGACAACCATTGTAGCGATGTTTTTGATTTAACATTGACGAAAAAGCTGTCTCGTAGGAGTGAGCGAGGCAGCTTTTTTGATATAATAATAAAGGAACACGAATGATTTTTTGATATAACCATGAAAAGTATAAAAAACGGAATGACTGGCTATTTATTTCTGAAATCAGACGAACGAAGCGGTATTGTGCAGAAAGTCAGTAACAAACGAAAATAAATCGTCAATTTTTTGACAGTTTCCCCCCATTGCTATACATTGTCATAAGAACCTTGTATAGTTATAATTGTAACTTTGTATACAATTGCTTTGATGAAAAATTTTTTATCTTTTATAGATCTATCGATGTTGAATGAAAGAAAGGCGGATGAGGATGTCAAAACAAAAGAATGATACATTTTTACGCGCCTGCCGCGGCGAAAAGACAGATTATGTTCCGGTTTGGTATATGAGACAAGCGGGAAGGTCCCAGCCGGAGTATCGGGCGCTTAAGGAGAAATATTCGTTATTTGAAATTACCCATCAACCAGAGCTTTGTGCTTATGTAACAAGATTGCCGGTCGAACAATATCATGTGGATGCGGCCATTTTATATAAAGATATTATGTCCCCGCTTCCGGCGATTGGTGTTGATGTAGAAATTAAAGCAGGGGTTGGACCGGTGATTGCTAATCCAATCCGCTCTCTTGCGGATGTAGAAAAACTTGGAGAAATTCATCCGGAAGAAGATGTGCCATATGTATTGGAAACCATCAAACTGCTGACGACTGAACAATTAAATGTTCCGCTCATCGGATTTGCGGGTGCGCCGTTTACGCTTGCGAGCTATATGATTGAAGGCGGTCCATCGAAAAACTACAATAAAACGAAAGCGTTTATGTACGCAGAACCAAAAGCGTGGTTTGCTCTGATGGACAAGCTTGCTGATATGACGATTCGCTATGTGAAGGCGCAAATTCGTGCTGGCGCGAGCGCGATTCAAATTTTTGATTCATGGGTTGGCGCGGTGAATGTTGACGATTACCGCACATTTATTAAACCGACAATGGCTCGTATTTTTGCGGCGCTTCGCGAAGAAAACGTTCCGCTTATTATGTTTGGGGTTGGTGCGAGCCATTTAGCGAAAGAATGGAACGATTTGCCGCTTGATGTAATCGGACTCGACTGGCGGCTTTCGATTCGCGAGGCGCGGGAAAGAGGGATTACAAAAGCGCTTCAGGGAAATTTAGATCCAGCAGTTCTTCTGGCTCCTTGGGAAGTAATTGAAAAACGCGTGAAACAAATTTTGGACGAAGGCATGGAACAGCCGGGATATATATTCAACTTAGGCCACGGCATTTTTCCAGAGATTCAGCCAGAAACGTTAAAACGGTTAACGGCGTTTATCCATGACTATACGTCAAGAAAATAAGAGGTGTTAGTAAAGATGGCAAAAAAGAAAATGGGATTATTAGTGATGGCGTACGGAACTCCATATAAAGAAGAAGATATTGAACGATATTATACGCACATTCGTCATGGCCGAAAGCCTTCTTCGGAACTATTGGAAGATTTAAAACAACGCTACAAAGCGATTGGCGGAATTTCTCCATTGGCAAAAATTACTCTGGAACAAGCAAAACAATTGGAAAAGCGGCTTAACGACATTCAAGATGACATTGAGTTTCAAATGTACTTAGGATTAAAACATATTGAGCCGTTCGTGGAAGATGCCGTTCGCCAAATGCATGAAGATGGCATAAAAGAAGCTGTGAGCATTGTGCTTGCACCGCATTTTTCAACGTTTAGCATTCAATCGTATAATGAACGGGCAAAAGCGGAAGCAAAAAAATTAGGAGGACCGGTCATTTATACGATTGACAGCTGGCATGATGAACCGAAATTTATCGATTATTGGGTGGAAAAAGTAAAAGAAGTATACGCGTCCATGACCGAAGAAGAACGCGAAAAAGCAGTGCTCATTGTGTCAGCGCATAGCCTGCCGGAAAAAATTATTGCAGCGGGGGATCCGTATCCGCAGCAGCTTGCCGAAACAGCTAAACTAATCGCAGAAAAAGCAGGTGTAAAACATTATGCGGTAGGTTGGCAAAGTGCCGGCAACACACCAGAGCCTTGGTTAGGACCAGACGTACAAGATTTAACGAGACAGCTGCATCAGGAAAAAGGATATACATCGTTTGTTTATGTTCCAGTCGGTTTTGTCGCTGATCATTTGGAAGTGTTGTACGATAACGATATTGAATGTAAACAAGTAACAGAAGAAATCGGGGCAAACTATTATCGGCCGGAAATGCCGAATGCGAATCCAAAATTCATCGATGCATTGGCAACAGTTGTATTAAAACGGATCAAACTTTGATAAAGAAGGCGATGAACAGTGAGTGGCGAAAAACGTACGGTTGTGATCATCGGAGGCGGAATAACAGGAATTGCCGTTGCCTATTATTTGCAAAAAGCAATTAAAGAACAACAGCTTCCTATTGAATGTAAACTGGTAGAAGCGACCCATCGTTTAGGCGGCAAAGTGCAAACAATGATACGTGACGGTTTTGTGATTGAGCGCGGTCCTGATTCGTTTTTAGCGCGGAAAACAAGCGCTTTTCGTCTTGTGCAGGAAGTAGGGCTAGAAGACGAGATTGTTCATAACGCGACAGGAAAATCGTACATTTTAGCCAACGGCAAGCTTTATCCGATACCAGGCGGAGCCGTCATGGGGATTCCGACACAAATCGGTCCGTTTATCACGACAGGGTTGTTTTCTCCGCTGGGAAAACTGCGTGCTGCCCTTGATTTTATTTTGCCGCCGACAAAAACAGAAGGCGATTTATCATTAGGACAATTTTTCCGCCGCCGATTTGGCGATGAGGTGGTAGATAACTTAATTGAGCCGCTGTTATCTGGCATTTATGCAGGCGATATTGATCAAATGAGTTTAATGTCGACATTTCCGCAGTTCTTTCAATTGGAGCAGCGATACGGCAGCCTGGTGCGAGGTGCAAAACGAACGACGCCGAAAGCAGCAAAACAACGGAAAGGTGCGTTTCAAACATTAAAAACGGGATTGCAATCGTTAGTCGATGAATTGGAAAAACGATTGGAACAAGGCAGTGTCATGAAAGGGGTGCGGGTAGAAAACGTTAGACGCGAAGGAACGGAATATCGTTTGCGTTTAAGCAATGGAGAAGTGTGGAAAGCAGATAGCATTATCGTCGCGATACCGCACTCATCTGTACCAGCGATGTTTGCTGATTATCCGTTTTTCGCGCCGTTTCAATCAGTTCCATCGACGTCGGTAGCAACCGTGGCATTGGCCTTTCCGGAAAGCGCTATTGAACAAGATATTGATGGAACGGGCTTTGTCGTTTCCCGCCGCAATGATTATACGATTACGGCTTGCACATGGACACATAAAAAATGGCCGCATACCGCACCAAGCGGAAAAGCGCTGTTGCGTTGCTATGTCGGCCGTCCTGGCGATGAAGAAATTGTCGAACAGTCAGATGACGAAATCGTCCGCGTCGTGCTGGATGATTTAAACAAAATTATGCGTATTACGGGACGTCCGGAATTTTTCGTTATTTCGCGATGGAAAAGGGCGATGCCACAATATACGGTAGGCCATAAAGAGCGGCTTGCGAATATAAAAGCACACATGGACTCTGAGCTTCCAGGTGTGTTTTTAGCGGGAAGTTCGTACGAAGGATTAGGGCTGCCGGATTGCATTGCCCAAGGGGAAGAAGCGGTAAAAAAAGTACTCGATTATTTGCAAGTGAGCCATCGAAAGTTTGCGGAGGTTAACTAAAAAGAGTTAACCTCTTTCTTTTTTGTGAAAAATATGTTATGATTTTAGACGTAATGACCAAATTGTTCTTTTAGTCATTCGAAGGATGAGGGAAATGTCTATTGATCGAAAACAACAAATCATTGAAGCGGCTACTAAATCGTTTTCGTTATTTGGTTACAAGGCAACAACGATGGAGCAAATAGCGAAGCTCGCCAATGTCGGAAAAGGCACGATTTATACGTTTTTTAAAAACAAAGAAGACTTATTGGATGCAATTATCTCTTCACTTATTTTAGAAATAAAAAAGTCAGCGGAGCAAGCGATGAATCCCAATCGTCCCTTTTCGGAAAACGTGCATCGCGCCCTGTATCGCATTTTAGAGTTTCGCCAGCAGCATCAATTAACGGCGAAGCTTCTTCAAGAGGTGCGCAATGTCGGAACGGCGGCAGTCCAAGAAGTGATGAAAAAATTAGATTGGGCCATTATCGATTACATTCGTGAGAAAATCGAAATCGCTATAAAAAAAGGAGAAATTCGCGACTGCGATGCTGAAATTACAGCGTTTTTAATGTTAAAAGTATATATCGCATTAATTGTCGATTGGGAGCAAGATCATGATCCGCTGCCGAAAGAAAAAATTGCTGAACTATTTGAGCTTTATTTTTTGAAAGGATTGTCGAAATAGATAGTCCTTCTCTTTTTTATTTAAAAATGACTAAATGGACAAATTGGTCAATTGTATAGAGGAGGGAGAAAATGCGAGGACTCTCATTATTATGGAAAGAGGCGCATGCGATTTTTCGTAATCGAAAGACATTGATATCGATTATTGCTGTTATATGCATTCCGATATTATATAGTGGAATGTTTTTATGGGCGTTTTGGGATCCATACGCTCATCTGGATAAATTGCCTGTTGCCGTGGTGAACAACGACAAAGGAGCAGCGATGAACGGTGAAAAATTGGAAATTGGCGATAAGTTAGTAGAAAAGCTGAAAGAAAACAAGAAATTTGATTGGCATTTTGTTTCTGAAAAAGAAGCGGAAAAAGGATTGCAACATCAAAAGTATTATATGGCCATTGAAATTCCGGAAGATTTCTCGGAAAATGCTACGACTTTACAGGATGAACATCCAAAACCGATGAAACTCATCTATAAGCCAAACGAAGGATTTAACTTCCTATCGGCGCAAATTGGCGATAGTGCCGTAGAGAAGATTAAAGAAGAAGTTTCCAATACGGTGACAGAAACGTATGCGGAAGCGATGTTTGAAAATATCCGCGAGATGGCGAAAGGACTTGATCGGGCTAGCGAAGGTGCAAAACAGCTGCATGACGGCATTCAAAAAGCAAATGATGGCGGTGTCTCGCTGCAAAGCGGTCTGCATTCTGCGAAAGAAGGAAGCGGAAAATTAGCGAAAGGAGCGCATGCGGCAAAAAATGGTGCTAATGAGCTTTATAAAAACTTAAAACTGCTCGCTGAAAAATCGCTTACGTTTGAAAATGGATTGCAATCGGCTAGCGAAGGCGCTAATCAGCTAAACGCCGGGCTCTATCAGCTGCAAAATGGTTTTACAAAAATGCAGGACGGCCATTCACGACTATTAGCTGGCGCGAAACAAGTGGAGAATGGTGCGAAACAGCTGTCCGGCGGTCTTCATCAATCGCTTGATGGAATGCAACAAATGAAAGGAAACATTCCGTCATTGACACAAGGATCGCAAAATCTACAAAATGGAGCACAAAAGCTTTCCGCATCGATGGAACAATGGAAGCAAGGGGCTGAGAAGACAAATAAAGGAGCTGTCCAAGTAAGCCAAGGATTAGAAAAAGCAGTAGCCCAATTGGACGCGTTAGCAGCACAAGCAACAGATCCAAAGGAAAAAGCGCTATTACAAACTTTGAAAGAACAATTGCTTCCTCTATCCGAAGGAAGCAAACAAGTCGCTCAAGGAATGGAACAGTTATCGAATAGTGCCAGCCAATTAAAAACAGGTGCGGATCAGCTTGCTGCGGGAGCTTCTAGGCTCCATAACGGCCAGCTTGCGTTAAGCGAAGGAGTCGAAAAGCTTTTAGCAGGCCAGCAACGATTAGCAAGCGGTGCTGATGCGCTTGTCGCCGGTCAATCAAAAGTGGTGCAAGGATTGACAGTGTTTGGGAAAAAATTACAAGAAGGAAAAAATGGTGTTGATCAGTTAGTCGCGGGAAGTGATCGATTGTCTTCTGGCTTGCATCAGCTAGCCCAAGGATCAAACAAATTAAAAGATGGCGCCCATCAGCTTGCGGATGGATCCGGAAAGCTTGCCGATGGCATGAATGACCTTGAAAATGGCATTGTGTCGCTTTCCAACGGCATGAATCAACTTGCTAACGGTTCTGATCAGCTTGTAAGTGGAATGAAAAAATTAGAGGATGGATCGAATGAGTTGGCAGATAAACTAGCTGATGGCGCGAAAAAAGCGAGTGATGTCAAAGCAAATGATGATACTTATAAAATGTTTGCCGATCCAGTGAAAAAGAAAAATGAAAAAATGAATCATGTGCCAAACTATGGTACCGGATTTACACCATACTTCTTATCGCTAGGATTGTTTGTCGGCGCCCTTGTTTTGTCCATTGTGTTTCCATTGCGTGAACCAGCGGACGTGCCAAAATCAGGATTTAGCTGGTTTATTGGGAAATTTGGTATTTTAGTAATTGTTGGGATTATCCAATCATTGCTGGCAGATGCCTTATTACTTGGAGCATTAGACATTCATGTCCAAAGTGTTCCTAGATTTATACTATTTACGATGATCACAAGCATTACGTTTATTGCGTTAATTCAATTCCTAGTGACGACGTTGGAAGATCCGGGGCGTTTTATTGCGATTGTTGTATTAATTTTGCAACTTACAACAAGTGCTGGAACGTTCCCGCTTGAATTGATTCCAGACGTATTACAATACTTCAATGCTTGGTTGCCGATGACATATTCGGTGCTTGGATTTAAAGCGGTTATTTCTAGTGGAGATTTTGCGTTTATGTGGCATAACGCAGCTGTTTTAGCCTTGTTTATTGCCATTTTCATGGTAGGAACAATTTTATACTTTATTGCACAGCATAAACGTCAGTTTGATAAACAGATGAACGAAGCTTCCGAAGCGTAATGCTTTGGAAGCTTTTTTCATCTACGTTCAACGTTTATGAATGAAGCAGCGCGGACACATATAGATTCAATGACGATCCATACAAAAAAAATTAAAGATGCCTCTAGAGAGAAGCACCTTTACGTATATAGACAGAAACGTTTTTCGTGTTATTGATGATAAACGACGCCTAAACAATTAGTGCATGTGTTTCCGTAGCATTCATGCTGTTCTTCTATTTCTTTGCCGCATTGCACACATTTTTTTGGCGGTAGGTTTTTGAAAAATTCTAACACTTTTACTAACATTGCGATCGCCTCCATTGTTTTGTTACTTATATTGTATTATAACAGAATGTGATTTGTCAATAACTGTTTTAAAACAAATTTCACCAAAGATGCAAAGTCCACTAAATTTATGTATGATGATAACAGATGAGTACATAAGGAGGAGTACGATGAAAGTTACGGTTATTGGCTATTGGGGAGGTTTTCCAGCAGCGAATGAAGCAACCTCCGGATATTTGTTTGAGCATGACGAATTTCGCTTGTTAGTGGATTGTGGAAGCGGCGTGCTTTCGAAATTGCAAAATTATGTATCTGTCGAAAAATTAAATGCGGTAATCGTATCTCATTATCATCATGACCATGTCGCGGATATCGGTCCATTGCAATATGCGCGGCTGATCAAAAAGAATCTTGGAGTACAATTGCCAGTGCTTCCGATTTACGGGCACCCATTTGATCAAGGGGAATTTGCCCGTCTAGCGCATGAGGGGATTACCGAAGCGGTTGCTTATGATCCGGAACGATCGCTTCAAGTCGGACCGTTTCACATTACCTTTATGAAGACAGTGCATCCAGTTACTTGTTATGCGATGCGAATTACAGCAGGAGATACAACGGTCGTTTATACGGCTGATTCTAGCTATTTACCGGAGTTTGCGCCATTTGCCGAAAATGCGGATTTGCTTATTTGTGAATGCAATTTTTACGCCGGGCAAAACGCCGCTCCCGCCGGCCATATGACGAGCGAAGAAGCAGCAATGATTGCCCGTGATGCAAACGTAACGGAACTATGGTTAACCCATTTGCCGCATTTTGGAGAGCATACGCAGCTTGTCAGCGAGGCAAATGCAGTGTTTTCCGGCAAAGTGCAGTTAGCGAAAACAGGACTAGTGTGGGAAAAATAGAAAAAGTTTATCCCCCATTCAGCCAATCAAAATGTTTTCTGGAAAAACAAATGACAGTGACTCAATTAGGAGAGCAATCTTTTTCTTGCTCTCTTTTTTCTTTTTTCTTATAATAAAATCTAGTTAGAATTTTTTAAATTATAAAATGAATGATAATTCATTCAGTATCTTTTATGAGGGAGGGATTTTGGTGAATTTATCATCGCGGCTGGCAGAGGTAGCAGATCAATTGCCGAATAAGGAAGCCTATTGGTTTGAAGGGGAAAGTTGTACATATGGAGAGTTAGATGCGGCGATTTCCAAGTTTTCTAGCGGCCTGTATAACATGGGAATTCGACAAGGTGACCACATCGCCTTGTTAATCGGAAACTCACCATATTTCGTGATTGGATTATACGGAGCGTTGCGGTTAGGAGCAACCGTTATTCCGATTAATCCGATTTATACACCCGATGAAATCAGCTATATTTTGATGAATGGAGATGCAAAGGCGGTTATTGCCTTGGACTTACTCGTTCCGTTGTTTATACAAATGCAAGGGCGTTTGCCACTGCTAGAACATGTGATTATTTGCGAAACTCCGCAAGGAAAAGAAAAAGGAATTTCTTTGCCGGAACAAATGAAATCGTTTACAGATGTACTTCGATCTGGTGATGTGAACTTCCAAGGACCGAAGTTGGCGGATGACGATACCGCGGTAATTTTGTATACATCGGGGACGACAGGAAAACCAAAAGGAGCAATGTTGACCCATAAAAACTTATATAGCAACGCTAAAGATATTGCCAATTATTTAAAAATCAATGAAAACGATCGTGTTATTGCGACATTGCCGATGTTTCATGTCTTTTGTCTAACCGTCGCGCTGAATGCACCGCTCATGAATGGCGGAACGGTGATTATTGTTCCAAAGTTTAGTCCAGCGAAAATTTTCAACATTGCTCGGGAACAAAAAGCGACGATCTTTGCAGGCGTGCCGACGATGTATAACTTCCTATACCAATATGAGGGTGGAAGTGCCGATGATTTCCGTACGCTTCGTCTTTGTATTTCCGGCGGCTCTTCGATGCCGGTGGCGTTATTGAAAAACTTTGAGAAAAAATTCAAAGTGATCGTTTCGGAAGGATACGGATTGTCGGAAGCATCTCCCGTAACATGCTTTAACCCGCTGGATCGTCCTCGAAAACCAGGATCGATTGGAACAAGCATTATGAATGTCGAAAACAAAGTAGTGAACGAGTTTGGTGAAGAAGTGCCGGTGGGAGAAGTCGGCGAACTAGTTGTCCGCGGTCCGAACGTGATGAAAGGTTACTACAAAATGCCGGAAGAAACGGCGCATGTGCTTCGCAATGGCTGGCTTCATACAGGAGATTTAGCAAGAATGGATGAAGAAGGGTATTTCTACATTGTCGATCGGAAAAAAGATATGATTATCGTTGGCGGCTATAATGTATATCCGCGTGAAGTAGAAGAAGTTCTATACGGTCATCCAGATGTAGTGGAAGCGGCTGTAGTTGGCGCTCCTGATCCAGATTATGGAGAAACGGTGAAATGTTTTGTCGTTTCGAAAAATCCGCAATTAACGGAGGAAATGCTCATCGAATACTGCCGCAAGCATCTAGCAAAATATAAAGTTCCAAGCTCCATTGAGTTTTTAGATGAATTGCCGAAAAATACAACAGGAAAAATTTTGCGGCGTGCATTAAAAGAACTCTCATCGAAGTTGTAAAAAGTACCGAATTTTCGGTACTTTTATTTTTTTCTTAAAATATATAGTTGAAAATAGAATAATAAATTTATATAATTTAATGCATAAAAGCTAAAAAGTATAAAAGCGATAAAGTATTGTTTGCTAGGGGGATGGGATGATGAAAAAAAGGATTCAACAAATCGCAATGTTATGTTCGGCAAGTTTTTTATTATTGAGCGGGTGCGGTGCGAAAGAAACAAGTAAAAGTGAAGGAAACAAAGAGAAAACATATCGCATCGGGGTAACACAAATTGTGGAGCATCCATCATTGGACGAGGCGTTAAAAGGATTTAAGCAAGCGTTGAAAGATAAGGGGCTGTCCGTTTCCTATGATGTACAAATTGCCCAAGGAGATATGAACAATAACCAAACGATTGCCAATAATTTTGTTTCCGATCAAGTTGATTTAATTTTTGCTAACTCCACTCCAAGCGCTCAAGCAGCGTTGAATGCGACAAAAGATATTCCGATTGTGTTTACTTCTGTTACTGACCCGGTTGGAGCACAGCTTGTACAATCAATAGAAAAACCTGGAGGGAACGTCACTGGAACGACCGATACGCATCCTGATGCGATTCCGAAAACAGTGCAGTTTATTGATAAATACGTAAAAGGAAATCGCGTCGGCATGATTTATAACTCTGGAGAGCAAAATTCAGTGGCGCAAGTCGAAACCGTCAAAAAGGCGATGAAAGGAACAGATTTAAAAATTGTTCCTGTTTCTGTATCGACAACGGCTGAGGTGAAACAAGCAGCGGAATCACTTGTCGGCAAAGCGGACTGCATTTACATCATTACGGATAATACGGTTGTTTCCGCGCTCGAGTCGGTGATCCAAGTAGCAAGCGACCATGATATTCCATTGTTTGCCGGTGAATTAGATTCGGTGAAACGCGGCGGGTTTGCCGCTTACGGGTTTGACTATTATGACATTGGATATGAAGCAGGAGAGATGGCTGTACAAATTCTTAAAGATGGCAAAAAACCATCTGATCTGCCTGTGCAATATCCGAAGAAGTTGAAGCTGCTTATTAACAAAAAAGCGGCAAAAGATATGGGCATCGAGCTTAACCCAGAATGGGATTCCATTGCAGAATATATTGAATAAATATAGTGCATCCCTCCTTTAAGGAGGGATGTACTTTCAAAGGACGGGAGCATTATGTCAACAGCGATTTTTAGTGCGATTGAAGCAGGATTTATTTATGCGATTATGGCGTTAGGAGTGTATTTATCGTTTCGTATTTTAGATTTTCCTGATTTAACGGTAGATGGAAGCTTTGTGACCGGGGCGGCGGTGGCGTCTGTGCTTATTATTAACGGAACGAATCCGTTTCTTGCCTCTGCCGCCGCATTGTTAGTCGGGTTTGCTGCTGGTTCGATCACCGGAATATTGCATACGAAAGGGAAGATTAATCCGCTATTATCGGGAATTTTAATGATGATTGCACTTTATTCTATCAATCTGCGGATTATGGGGCGTTCGAACGTTCCGCTTTTACAGCAAGACACGGTAATGACGGCGATGACGGAAGCATGGCAAAATGCAGGGCTAGACAAAGCGATCAACAGCATGATCTCTTTTGCCGGATTCGTACCGCGCACATGGGCGATTTTCGTGACGATGGCTTTTGTCGTCATAGTTATCAAACTGCTTCTTGATCAGTTGCTGAAAACGGAAATTGGCTTAGCACTGCGCGCAACGGGCGACAATAAGCAAATGGTTTCTAGCTTCTCCGCCAATACCGATTGGCTGACGATTTTTGGACTTGGCTTATCTAATGCGCTCGTTGCTTTTTCGGGAGCGCTTGTCGCGCAATATGGAGGGTTTAGCGATGTCGGTATGGGAATCGGCATGATTGTCATCGGGCTTGCTTCGGTCATTATCGGGGAAGCGTTGTTCGGAGCGCGTACGATTGCGCGTGCGACATTAGCGGTCATCGGTGGAGCGATTGTATACCGCATCATTTTAGCGCTTGCCTTGCGTGTGCAGTTTTTGGAAACCGGAGACGTAAAGCTCATTACGGCGGTTATTGTAATAGTTGCTCTCATTGTTCCAAACATTGTCGCAGCGCAAAAAGAAAAACGGAGCAAAAAGCGCAAAACACAAGCGCAAGAGAGGGGGGAGCGCGTTGCTGAAGCTCAAACAGATTACAAAAGTATTTAACGAGGGAACGATTGATGAAAAAGTAGCGTTGCAGCCGATTAACTTAACATTAGCTCCCGGTGATTTCGTCACGATCATCGGAAGCAATGGCGCGGGAAAATCGACGATGATGAACATTATTTCTGGCCGGCTCTTCCCCGACACTGGTTCTGTCTGGATTAATGGAAAGGATGTAACGGCACTGAGGGAACATGAACGCGCCCGCTATATCGGCCGCGTGTTTCAAGACCCGCTCGCCGGTACGGCGCCGAATATGACGATTGAAGAAAATTTGGCGCTTGCCTATAATCGCACGAAGCGGCGAACGCTCAAATTCGGGGTGACGAAAAAACGGCGCGATTTTTTCCGTGAGACGCTCGAGACGCTTCATCTTGGCTTGGAAAACCGCTTAACCGCGAAAGTCGGGCTATTGTCTGGAGGAGAACGCCAAGCGTTGTCGCTTTTAATGGCCACATTTACGAAACCGGATTTGCTCCTTTTGGATGAGCATACGGCGGCGCTTGATCCAGCGCGTGCAGAGTTAATTACGGAGCTGACGAAAGAAATCGTAGAAAAATATAAACTGACGACATTAATGGTTACGCACAATATGGAACAAGCGCTTCGCTTGGGCAACCGTCTGATTATGATGGACCGGGGGCAAATTATTTTCGAAGCGAGCGGCAAAGAAAAGCAATCATTGACGGTTGAACGTCTATTACAAGAATTTCAGCGCATCCGCGGAAGCCAATTCGCTAGCGACCGCGCCGTGCTAGGATAATAGAAAAGCGGGGAACGATTCCCCGCTTTGTTATTTTGCGTTTTTGACAGCAAGCCCCGCCGCTTTTTCATATGCCGCTTGAAGTTTTCTTGTAACCTCTCCTGGCTTCCCGTCGGCAATGAGTTGCTCTTCGACTTGGATGATTGGAATAATGCTTGATGTGGTGCTTGTTAAAAACATTTCATCCGCTTGGGCAATATCTTCGATGGAAAACGCTTCTTCGACGAATGGAATGTGAAATAAATCGCAAAATTCTTTCACTTTCATGCGGATAATGCCGTTTAAAATGCGCTCTGTCGCTGGGTGGGTGTAAACTTTTCCGTCTTTGACAAGGAAAATGTTTGAGGAGCTGCCTTCGGTAATATCTCCGTCTCGGTAAAAGATTGCCTCAAACGCCCCGCGTTCCGTTGCTTCTTGTTTTGCCAGCACGTTCGGTAGAAGATTTAAACTCTTAATATAGCAATATTCCCAGCGGACATCTCTTGTTAAAATCGTACGCACTCCATTTTCGATTTCTCGTATTTTTCTTGGCATTTCCCGAATATAGGCGTACAAATTCGGACGATTCTCGGCCGGAAACGCGTGGTTGCGTGGGAAGCTCCCTCTTGTCACCTGAAGATAGAGAATCGCGTCTTCTTTCACATTGTTCATTTCCCGCAGCAGTTCCAGCTTTTCCATCAGCACATCTTTGTCAAAAGGAACAGAAAGGCGAATCGCCGCCGCAGAACGGTATAGGCGGTCGATATGCTCCTCAAGCAAAAAATACGTTCCTTGATAGATGCGCGCGACTTCATAAACCCCATCGCCAAACTGCAGCCCCCGTTCTTCCATTGGATAGGTTACTTCATGACGGGGAAGAAATTGTTTTTCCGTTAGTACGTACCGCTTTAACGTCATCGGTTCCAGCTCCTTTTTTCAGAAGTGTGAAAATTCAATTTATTATCAGTATATCACGAACAAAAAAGAGCAGCTTATAGCAATTCTTTTTTTTTACTAAGGTGATACCCATCTTCATCAATATGTCCCCTATAAAACATTGCTGGAATATAGAAAGACATGCCGCCGTTTTAATTGATGCTTTTTCGTTATTTAACAAGAGATTGGGAATCTGTGAAGGAGAGATCGCAGTTCTAATATATCCCCGTCGAATCATGATGAACTGATTATTGCAAAAAATAAACAATTTTTAGATAATATTACGTAAAGCTAGACAGAAACGGGGGATTCATCGTGGAAACGACATTGGCAGCGGGAAAATCATCGCCGTTTCGCCAAGGCGTGCAAGCAGGGGTGACGATTGCGATTGGCTATATGCCGATTGCGCTGATGTTTGGGTTTCTCGCGAAAACAACGGGATTAACGCCCGCGGAAACGGTGCTGATGAGCGTTATTGTGTTTGCTGGAGCTTCCCAGTACATTGCGTTAAACTTGCTTTCCATTGGCACGGGAATGTTTGAAATTGTGTTGACAACGTTTATTTTAAACATTCGCCATTTTCTTATGTCGGCTTCGTTAAATGAAAAAGCGGAACCGGACGTTCTTTGGAAAAAGGCGCTCTATGCATTTGGCATTACGGACGAAACGTTTTCCGTGGCGGCGATGAAAGAAGGGACCGTGACCGCCTCTTATATGTTTGGACTTATTTTGATGTCATACGGCAGCTGGGTGGTGAATTCGGGCATCGGTTATCTTGTCGGCGACAGCTTGCCGCAAAGCTTGCAAAAAAGCATGTCGGTCGCTCTATATGCGATGTTTATCGGTTTGCTCGTTCCAGCGTTGAAAAAGCAGCGAAAAATCATTTTGCTTGCGGGAATGGCAGCAGTCATCAATTCGCTATGCATGCTTCTCTTGCATATTTCCAAAGGGTGGTCAATTGTGATTGCGACATTAGCGGCAGCAATTGCCGTGCAATGTTTCGCGAAAGAAAGTGAGGCGGAACAAGATGAATAGCGCGATCGTTTGGATGATTATCGGTATGGGGCTTGTGACATATATTCCGCGTATGCTTCCGCTTGTCGTGTTTCAGCGCGTCAAGCTGCCGCTGTTTTGGCAAGGTGTCTTGAAAAACGTTCCGTATGCGACGTTAGGTGCGCTTATCGTTCCAGGAATCTTTTTCATCCATGAAGATATTTGGTTTGGCATTCTTGGCTTTATAAGCGCATTTGTGGCGGCATGGCTCGGCGCGAACGTTATCATTGTCGTTCTCGTATCTGTGGCGGTGTTGAGCGTTTATGCGCTGCTTGCATAAATGGTCAATAGAATGATAAACGCAGTAAAAAGGTAAGCCAAACATATTTCTGTTCCTAATATGTGCTTACCTTTTTTATTGCTAAAATGGAAAGGCAGATGGAGTGGGAGTGGCGGCAACAGAATAAGAGTGCTTCGGTTGACACTCATATGTTGATAAAAGCAGAGAGCGCAGGAAACAAGCAATCGTCTTGTGAACAGTTTGATATATAAAATAAAAAGCTTCAGCTCATCACAAGACTGAAGCTTTTTACTAGGATGATCCTTGTTTTATTTTATTTCGTCCATAATCGTCTCATAAACTTCCTGTACGTTAAATCGTTCTTTTCCCATGCCAAATTGTTCAATAACGCGCCCGTTTTCATCTAATAAGTAGGTTAACGTCGTATGGACAAGCATGCCGTTTCCAGGGTCGCGATATTGGAAATCAAAAGCATCGGCGACTTTTTTTGTATCTGCTTCATTTCCCCGCAAAAACAGCCAGCCTTCATTGCCGTTGGTGACTCCGTACGATTTCGCATATGCTTGCAGCTTTTCCGGAGTATCCCGCTTCGGATCGATGGTAATCGTAATAAACTCGACATTTTTCCCAAACACGTGCTCTTTTTCTAGTTTTGCGCGTAATTTTGTCATTTGAAATGTCGTATTCGGACAAACGTCCGGGCAATTTGTATACATAAATTCAAGCAAGCGAACTTTCGGTTTCATATCACTAAAACGATATTCATCCCCCCATGCTGTTTCCATTACAACATCGCTAGGCAGTTCCATCTTTGCCTGCCGATATACGGTGAAATAAAATGCTCCGGCACCAACACAAAGAATAAACAAGATGGTTAGCGATAAATACAATTTTTTCACCATTATCACTCTCCTATGTTTATCATACAGGAAAATAGTCATTTATACGGATGATATTTGTGACAGTTCTTTGGCGTTCTAATTATGGCGAAGTTGATTACACTAAAAATAGCAGTGTTGGTTGCTAAAAAGGAGGTTGCAAGTAATGAAAAAGTCGTTCGTTGGATACTCTTCATTTATGTGCTGTATGGAATAGGAATGGCATGGTATTTATTTGTTGCTGATACATCGATTCCGCCAGAGTGGAAAGGAACGAGCGCCGATCCGTCGACATTTTTAACATCAAGAGAGCAAATGTTAAGCGAAGAATATTCGAGGTGGAAGGATCTTTTATTTTTTCTCGCCGTTCCGTACGAATGGCTAATTTATTTTTGTCTCTTGGCGCTCGGTGTTGCTAAAGCGTTGCAAACGTGGGTGGAGCGAGCAACAAAGTGGTTTACGCTTCGATCCGTCCTATATGTATTTTGGTTATCCCTCATTGTGGCGGCATTTTCGCTTCCTCTAAATTTTGTCGGCTATCATCTTTCCCGCGCATATGGCATTAGCACGCAATCGGTATCAAGTTGGTTGAAGGATGAGTTGACCAATTTTTTTGTTGATACGGTGCTGTTTATGTTGATTGCAACAGTATTGTATTGGCTCCTTCGCCGCTTTGAAAGGCGCTGGTGGCTGTATGCGTGGGTGTTATGCGTGCCATTTATGATTTTTTTATGTTCATTCAGCCGGTTTACGGAAAAAACAGTGACAAAGCAAAAAAGATTTCCTTTTTGAAATTCTTTTTAAAAAATTTCAAAAAAACTGTTTTCTTTTTTGTGATTCTGTTATATAATAACAACGTACAAAACGATAATGTATTATAACAATAGAGATGGGGGAAGAGAAATGGCTAGTTTTGAAGAACGCGTAAAACAATTGGAAGAAAGTTGGAAAAATGAAGAGCGTTGGAAAGGGATTGTTCGTCCTTATAGCGCAGAAGATGTCATTAAATTGCGCGGCTCGATTGATATTGAATATACATTAGCTCGTCGCGGAGCAGAGAAACTTTGGAAATTGTTAAATACGGAAGATTACATCAATGCTCTTGGGGCGTTAACTGGAAACCAAGCAGTTCAGCAAGTGAAAGCCGGTTTAAAAGCAATTTATTTAAGCGGATGGCAAGTAGCGGCAGATGCAAACCTTGCAGGGCAAATGTATCCAGACCAAAGCTTATATCCGTCCAATAGCGTACCTCATGTGGTGAAACGGATTAATCAAGCATTGCAACGTGCCGATCAAATTCAATATTTGGAACAAAGCGGAGATATCGATTATTTCGTACCGATTGTTGCGGACGCAGAAGCAGGTTTTGGTGGTCAATTAAATGTGTTTGAATTGATGAAAGCGATGATTGAAGCAGGTGCAGCAGGTGTTCACTTCGAAGACCAGCTTTCTTCGGAGAAAAAATGCGGTCACTTAGGCGGAAAAGTGTTGCTTCCAACGCAAACAGCGGTACGTAACCTAATTGCGGCACGTCTTGCAGCAGATGTCATGGGTGTACCGACTGTGTTGATTGCACGTACAGATGCGAATGCGGCGGATTTAATTACGAGCGATATCGACCCTCGTGACCAAGAATTTATTACTGGTGAACGGACACCGGAAGGATTTTACCGCACGAGAGCAGGGCTTGACCAAGCGATTGCTCGCGGCTTAGCGTATGCGCCGTATGCGGATTTAATCTGGTGCGAAACAAGCGAGCCAAACTTAGAAGAAGCGCGTCGTTTCGCAGAAGCGATTCATGAAAAATTCCCAGGCAAAATGCTCGCTTACAACTGCTCGCCATCATTTAACTGGAAGAAAAAATTGGATGACGAAACGATTGCAAACTTCCAAAAAGAACTCGCAAAAATGGGCTACAAATTCCAATTCGTTACACTCGCTGGTTTCCATACATTAAACTACAGCATGTTCGAATTGGCACGCGGATACAAAGAGCGCGGCATGGCGGCATATGCAGAATTGCAACAAGCAGAATTTGCCGCAGAAAAATATGGCTACACGGCAACAAGACATCAACGCGAAGTGGGTACTGGTTACTTCGACGAAGTAGCGCAAGTGATTTCCGGCGGTCAATCATCGACAGTTGCGTTGAAAGGTTCGACAGAAGAAGAACAATTTACGACAGCATAAGGGAAAAATGGGGGATTTCATATAGAAGAAACAAGGGCATGCTTGACATAAGCGTGCCCTTTTGTTATCGAGATGATATATAGAAATGATAAAATTAGACAAGAAAGTATACATATTCCTGTAAAAATATGCTAGAGGATCATATGATCGCTTTTTATGGTTGCCTTCCCAATGAAATATTACAAAATAACAACATGCCTTCTAGTTTTGTATAATTTGGAAATACTAACACATCCTAAACATGGGAGGCGATTATCATATGCAAAAGGAAAATGAAAAAAGAGAAATGCCATTTGAGCCAACGTTGCATCCAGAGTTTCGCATAAGTACAGATTTTCATTTTCAGCAGGCATTTTTGAATGAGGAAACATATGCTGGAGGTTCGATTGGCGAGCATACAGCTATTGAACAAGCAAATGAATATTTAGCGGAAGAAGAAATTCGGCAAACATTTCATAATTCATGAACCTCTTCCGCTTTCATTCCATTAATAAGTGGAAGAGTTCGCGAGAGATTAGCCATTCTAAAAACACCTTTCTCCCATGACTTTGGTCATGGGATTTATTATTTAACGTGATTTTCATCATAAAAATTGTTCATTATTTTTTTGAAAATATAGAAAAATATAACTATTAATGATATGATGGAATTAGGTACAATGTATAAGAGAGGAGAGAAATTTGTAATGAAAGTAAATGAGTTTATCATCCTGAATAAATTTATTATTAGCCGCTATACCATGGCGGTTTTACCGCATCACTTACATGGTAATTTCTACGCAAAAGTTGTGGAAGAAGATGGCGAGTATATTGTTAAAATGAGGCCAATTGATATTATTAAACGCAGCTGCGACTATTATGGTTCTAGTTTTCGAGGCAGAAAAGAAGGCACCCGAGCTGTCATCGGCATTACGCATAAAGCGCCGATCGCAATCGAACCGCTCAACGAAATTTACGTTTTCCCAACGATTTCCCCTAGTGATCCCCGCTGTGTTTGGCTATCACACATTCACGTATATAAATATGAGCCCACAAAAAATGATCAAACAATCGTCTATTTTACCAACGAAAAAAGTATTTTACTTGATGTTTCCTACCACTCTTTTGTCAATCAACTTTATCGTACGGCACAGCTCAGAACAAAACTAACAGAGCGAATGGAAGCAAGAGAACGTAAACTGCAGTATGTGTTTCGGATGAATCATTCTAAAGGGTGGTTGCAGCAATAGTTTTTTAAAAAGCCGAAAAATCTCCCACTTCAGCGGATTTTCTTCATCGCAAGTAAGTGGGAGAAAAACGGCTCTTGCAGCTGTTATTTTTTCATTACTATTATTACTATTTAATTTCCATTGTTTTGATCATTCATATCCATAAAGATTAGTTCAAATTCCCCTTAGAAGTGTGTAAAATAAAATATATAGCATAATATGAATGGGGAGTATAAATGGACATCGAAGCAATCAAACAATGGTTTACCCTTGACAACGCACTATCCATGCTGGAGCAGTATCGCTCCTTTGGAGTGTTCCCAGGAATTGCAGCAACGTTGTTGGAATCGTTTTTTCCTGTTTTACCAATGTTTGTTTTCGTTATGGCAAATGCGGCAGCATTTGGTTTGTGGAAAGGTTTCCTTATTTCGTGGATCGGCGCCTGTCTCGGTTCCATTCTCGTTTTTTGGCTTACACGAAAAATTGGACAAAAGCGTTTTTTTCGTTTTGTAAGCCGCCATCGAAAAGTCAGGCAGTTTATGCACTGGATTGAGCGTCATGGTTTTGGCCCAGTGTTTTTAATATATTGTTTTCCGTTTACTCCATCAGCGGTCGTCAATGTTGTTGCAGGGTTGTCGCGGATAAGCCAGCAGCAATTTATTTTAGCCGTATTATTGGGAAAGATGGTAATGATTTTTACAATTAGTTTTATTGGATATGATATTGCCGCGCTTGTGAAACAGCCGTTGCGTACAGTCGCGATAGCGGTTGTTATCGCAATGTTATGGTATGCTGGAAAGAAAGTGGAAGCGAAGTTTTCGATAACTGAAAAACGGTATAATGAGGGAGATGGATAATGGCAGGTGGCGATTGGAACATGGGGGAGAAGAGACGGCGGTGGCGCAGGTCATTTCTTTTCGGAGGTGCACTCACTTTTATTTTGGTATTACGGTTTCTTTGCTTCACCAACTATATGGTGGAGGGGAAATCGATGATGCCGACATTGCAAGAAGGAAATTTGTTGATTGTAAATAAACTAAGTTATCAAATTGGCGATATTCATCGGTTTGATGTTGTCGTCTTTCATGCGAACGAAAAGGAAGATTACGTAAAACGTGTGATCGGACTGCCTGGTGATCAAATTGAATATAAAAATGATGTGCTATATATTAACGGAAAAAAAACCAATGAACCGTATTTACAACCGTATAAACAAAAATTGATTGGCGGAAAGTTGACGGGAGATTTTACGCTGGAAGAACTTACAGGGAAAAAGAGAGTGCCGGAAGGATATATTTTTGTCCTTGGCGATAACCGGTTAAGCAGCTGGGACAGCCGGCATTTCGGATTCGTGAAAATAAGTCAAGTAGTAGGAAAAGTTGATTTGCGCTATTGGCCTGTTCAACAATTTTCTGTCCGATTTTGATATAGTTTAAAAATTTTGTTTGGAGTGGAAATGAATTTCTATTTGCGGCAGTAAACGCATGGCTATAAAATGATAGAAGAACGGACGCCTTTGGAACGAGGGGAAGTGTAAAACGGTTTTTTAGTTTATCGCTTGGCGAAAACTTCAATCGCTTGAGTTCAAACGAAGTGAAGTGGCGGGTAGTTCGCGTAAAAGGTATTCATCGATGCGGTATAGCTCGTGAATACTATTTTTTCTTCCAGAATACGAACATATGTGCTAAAATGAAGGAAATAATAGAAAATGAAGGTGATATCGATGTCGCTTCGATTTCTTTTAGGAAGATCGGGAAGTGGAAAAACAACAACGTGCTTAAATGAAATTCGTCGTAAATTAAAAGAAGAGCCAAAAGGGAATCCGATTATTTATCTTGTTCCAGAGCAAATGACGTTTCAATCAGAATATGCGTTAATACATACACCAGGATTAGGCGGAATGATCCGGGCGCAAGTTTTTAGCTTTACACGGTTAGCATGGCGTATTTTGCAGGAAACTGGCGGAATGAGTCGATACCATGTGAATGATATTGGAATGCAGATGATGATTCGAAAAATTGTCGAACAAAAGAAACAGCAATTGAAATTATTTGGCCGCGCCGTTGATAAAACAGGCTTTATCAAACAGCTTCACGACATGATTACAGAATGTAAACGTTATTGTGTTACCCCACAGCATCTTCGTGAACATGTAAAAGCGCTGACGGAACAAAGAAAAAAGCCGGCTGAAAAGGTGTTAGCCGATAAATTAAACGATATATCCATCATTTATGAGGAACTAGAGAGAAGTTTATTGAACCATTACATAGATTCGGAGGATTATTTGCGGTTGCTTTCCGAAAAAATCCCGCAATCCCGCTATTTGCGTAATGCAGAAATTTATATTGATGGGTTTCACCAATTTACACCACAGGAGTATATGGTGCTTGAACAGCTGCTTATTCATTGTAAGCGTGTTACTGTGGCATTAACAGTAGATGCGCCTTACGATGACCGATTGCCAAATGAATTGCATTTATTTTATTTAACGGCAAAAACTTATCATGATATTCGCCAAATGGCGCTCTTAAATGATGTTGCCATCGAAGAAACCATGATTTTAGATAGAAATATGCGCCATCAAGAAAAAGCGCTTGCTCATCTTGAAGCGTATTATCATGAGCGCCCCGCGGTTGTCTATTCAGAAGAGACAGAGGCGGTTAATGTGTATGAAGCGGCAAACCGCCGCGCGGAAATCGAAGCGATTGCTCGAGAAATCGTTCATCTTGTGCGTGACAAAGGATATCGTTATCGTGATATTGCTTTGATTGTTCGCAATACGGAAGATTATCGCGATTTAGTGAAAACCATTTTTTATGATTTTCATATTCCTTATTTTATGGATGAAAAAGAGCCGATGCATCATCACCCGCTTATTGAATTGCTGCGGGCCAGCATGGAAATTATTACATCACGCTGGCGTTATGAATCGGTATTTCGCGCCATTAAAACCGATTTATTATTTCCAGTGGAAGAAGATATCGTTGCGTTGCGAGAAGCGATGGACCAGCTAGAAAATTATGTTCTCGCATACGGAATTAAAGGAGAAAAATGGACAAATGGTGAACGTTGGACATACCGCCGCTACCAGGCATTAGAAGGGTTATCCATCCCGCAAACAGATGAGGAAAAGCAATACGAAGAAAAGTTAAACGAATGGCGTGATATAATTGCAGCTCCGCTCTCTAAGCTAGAGCGCCGAATGCGAAGAGCAAAAGACGGCAGAAGCCTTTGTGAAGCGATTTATTTATTCTTAGAAGAATTGCAAATTCCTAGAAAACTAGAAAAAATGAGCAAAGAATCGGAAGAACAAGGCAGGTTGATGGAAGCAAGACAGCATGAGCAAGTATGGAATGCGGTGATTGATTTATTAAACCAATATGTAGAAATGTTAGGAGATGAATCGATACCGGTAGCAGAGTTTGCGAAAATCATCGAAACAGGGCTTGACCGTCTCGAATTTTCGCTTGTTCCACCCGCGATGGACCAAGTGATTATTGCCCAATTAGACCGTTCTCGTCTTATTGATGTAAAATGCGCGTTTATTATTGGCGTAAATGAAGGTATCATTCCGGCGAAAGCAAAAGAAGACGGATTGCTGGCGGAAACGGAACGGGAACTTTTACAGCAGTTTGGAACGAGAGTTGCTCCAGGAGGAAGAGAACAATTATTTTATGAACCGTTTTTCATTTATTTAGCATTAACGAGTCCAAGCGAGCGGCTATATGTGACCTATCCGCTGGCAAATGAAGAAGGAAAAGCGCTCTCTCCTTCGATCATTATTAAGCATCTTACTGATTTATTCCCGAATTTGCAAAAGCGTGTCTGCGGAAATGATCCGCTTGATGCGCCGTTTGCGGAACAACATGAATTTGTCACTGTTCCGCGTGCGACGTTAACATATCTTGTAACACAACTGCAAGCATGGAAACGGAATTACTCGATTGCGCCGCTTTGGTGGGATGTATATAACTTTTACGTAAGTGATCAACAATGGAGAAGTCACGCGCGCAAAGCGATTGCAGGGGTATTTTATACGAATGAGGCAACGCCGTTGAAAAAAGAAATTAGCAAGCGATTGTACGGCAAAAAAATTCAGGCGAGCGTATCGCGCATGGAGCAATTTCAAAAATGCCCGTTTTCCCATTTTGTTTCCCATGGCTTACGGTTAAAGGAACGGGCTGTTTTTCGGCTCGATGCTCCTGACATTGGACAACTATTTCACTCTGCGCTGAAAATTATTTCCGACCGCCTTCGCGAAGCAAAAATTGATTGGCGCCATTTGTCCAAAAAGCAGTGTGAGCAGCTGTCAATGGAAGCGGTGGAACAAATCGCACCGCTCATTCAGCAGCAAATATTGCTTAGTTCCAATCGCTACTATTATATGAAACAAAAGCTGCAAAACGTTATTGCGCGGACAACGAATGTATTAAGTGAGCACGCGAAAGCAAGCAGTTTTGTGCCGATTGGCCTTGAGTTGGAGTTTGGACCAAATGGCGTGCTTCCACCGCTTACGTTCCGGCTTCCGGACGGTACGGTGATGGAGCTTGTCGGACGAATTGACCGCGTTGATAAAGCGGAAAGTTCAAGGGGAGTGCTATTGCGCGTCATTGACTATAAATCTAGCGCCAAAACGCTGAATTTAACGGAAGTATATTACGGCCTTGCGCTGCAAATGCTCACTTACTTGGACATTGTGCTCACTTATGCAGAACAGCTAGTCGGCAAGGAAGCTTTTCCGGCCGGGATTCTTTATTTCCATGTGCACAATCCAATTATTAAAAGCGATCAGCTCCTTTATGATGAAAAAGAAGTGGAACGAAAACTGTTGGAACAATTTAAAATGCGCGGGCTTTTGCTCGGGGATGTGGAAGCAATCCGCTTGATGGACACGCAAATGGAGGAAGGAAAATGGTCGTTAATCGTTCCAGCCCAAATTACGAAAAAAGGCGCTATTCATTCCAGCTCATCGGTGGTCAGTGAAGAAGATTTTTCGCGTCTTCGCCAACATATCCGCCAGCTGTTTCAAACCATTGGTATTCAAATCGTCGACGGAATCGTCGACATTTCGCCATACAAGTTAAATGAACAGACGCCTTGCGAGTTTTGTGCATTTAAGTCGGTTTGTCAGTTTGATGAATCGTTTTCAAATAATCGCTATCGCTTGTTAGTTCCGGAAGAAAACCGCGAAATTGTTCAAAAATTTTCAGAAGGGAAGGACTGAAATGAATATCGTTTTTCGTCCGAAACCGAAGGAAAGTCAGTGGACGGATGAACAATGGAAGGCTATTGTTGCGGATGGCCAAGACATTTTAGTGGCAGCGGCGGCAGGATCAGGGAAAACAGCGGTGCTTGTCGAACGGATTATCCAAAAAATTACGGCGAAAGAAGACCCGATTGATGTCGACCGGCTTCTTGTTGTGACGTTTACCAACGCTTCTGCGGCCGAAATGAAAACGAGAATTGCCGAGGCGATCGAACGCGAGCTGGATAAACAGCCAAACTCGCTCCATTTGCGCAGACAGCTTAGTTTGTTGAATCGTGCTTCGATTTCAACAATTCACTCCTTTTGTTTGGACGTTATTCGCAAATATTACTATTTGATCGATATTGATCCCGTATTTCGCATTGCTGATGATACGGAAATGGAATTGCTGAAAGAAGAAGTGATGGAAGAACTCTTGGAAGAAGAGTACGGAAAAGCCGATAACGAGCTGTTTTTCGAAGTGGTGGACCGTTATACAGGGGACCGGAGCGACGCTGAACTGCAAGAAATGATTTTGGCTATCTATGAATTTTCCCGGTCGCATCCGGAAACGTATAGATGGCTTGACCAACTTGTTGCGATGTATGACATAGACGAGGATACTCCATTAACGCAGCTTCCGTATATTTCTTACTTAAGAAAATATGTAGAGATGGAATTGGCAGCGGCAAAACGCCTTATTGCAAGAGCTTTACAACTGGCTCATTTGCCTGGAGGGCCGTTGCCGCGAGCTGAAAATTATCGCGATGATTTGCAGCTCATCGCCCATTTAGAAGCATTGTTAGACCGCTCATGGGACGAGCTATATGAAGCGATGAAGTCGTTGTCGTTATCGCGTTTAAAATCGTGCCGCGGCGACGAATACGATCCGCAGCTCGTGGAAGAAGCAAAATCATTGCGCGATCAAGCGAAAAAGAAATTGGAATCGTTACGGGACAATGTATTTTCTCTCCGCCCGACTACATGGCTTCGCCATATGCGGGAGATGAAACCGGTCGTTGAAACGATTGTTCGGTTAGTAAAACAATTTACGGAAATGTTTCAAGCACGCAAGCGTGAAAAAGGAATCGTCGATTTTTCGGATTTGGAGCATTATTGTTTGCAAATTTTGCGCCATCCGAATTCAGCTGACGGACAATGGCTTCCGTCTGACGCTGCTTTGGATTATCGCGCTCAATTTGTTGAAGTGCTTGTTGACGAATATCAAGATACGAACATGGTGCAAGAAGCGATATTGCGGCTTGTGACAAAAGGAAATGAACATACCGGAAATTTATTTATGGTAGGTGACGTAAAACAATCCATTTACCGCTTTCGCTTGGCGGAGCCGATGTTATTTTTAAGCAAATATAAACGGTTTACGGCAGACGGTAAGCAATCGGGAATGAAAATTGACTTATCCAATAACTTTCGCAGCCGCGCGGAAATTTTGCATGGAACGAACTTTATTTTTAAACAAATTATGAGCGAAACAGTCGGGGAGATGGAATATGACGAAGCGGCGGAATTAAAATATGGCGCCGTTGACTATCCGGACAATGAGCAGGCAGTGCCGGAATTGATCATTATTGACCGAAATAGCAAAGACGACGAAGAAACCGGGGAGTTTGACACGAATGATCTAGCAGCAGCACAGCTGGAAGCGCGCATGATGGCAAAAAAAATAAAGGAAATCGTCTCCGAGCCGTTTCACGTTTACGATCGCAAAGCAAAACGAATGCGCCGCGCCATGTATCGAGACATCGTTATTCTTCTCCGTTCCATGACGGCCGCTCCGCAAATAATGGAAGAATTTCGCGCGCAAGGCATTCCGGTGTATGCGGATCTATCTTCTGGATATTTCCAAGCGACAGAAATATCTATCATGCTGTCGCTGTTAAAAGTGATCGATAATCCATATCAAGACATACCGCTTGCATCGGTTTTGCGTTCTCCAATTGTCGGTTTGAATGAAAATGAATTAGCGCTTATCCGCATTCATGAGAAGAAAGGCACGTTTTATGAGGCAATGGTGTCATTTTTGACTAAAACGGTGGATGACAAAGAAGAAGCAGCGTTGCAACAAAAATTGCGCCTGTTTTACGAACAGCTAAAACATTGGCGGACAATGGCGCGTCAGCGTTCGTTGGCGGATATTATTTGGCAGCTATATCGGGATACGCAATTTTACGATTTTGTCGGTGGTTTGCCTGGCGGGAAACAACGACAAGCGAATTTGCGCGCGCTTTATGACCGAGCTCGGCAATATGAAACGACGTCATTTCGAGGATTGTTTCGCTTTTTACGGTTTATTGAACGCCTGCAAAATCGCGGAGATGATTTAGGTGCGGCCCGCTCTCTTGGCGAACAAGAAGATGTTGTTCGCATTATGACGATTCATAGCAGCAAAGGGCTTGAATTTCCAATCGTTTTTATTGCAGGGCTATCGCGTCCGTTTAATACGCGAGACTTATATGAATCGTATTTGCTGGATAAAGAACTCGGGTTTGCGGCGAGATTTGTAGATCCAAAGCTGCGCATCAGCTATCCGACATTGCCGCAAATCGCGATAAAACAGAAGAAACGGCTCGATTTTTTAGCGGAAGAAATGCGAATTTTATATGTTGCGTTAACAAGGGCAAAAGAGAAACTATATTTAATTGCAGCGGTGAAAGATGCGGAAAAAGAAGTAGCAAAATGGAAAAGCACTGTGATGGAAGAAGAGTGGCTTTTGCCGGATGATGTCCGTGCTTCTGCGCGTTGTTACTTAGATTGGATCGGAAGAGCGCTCATCCGCCATCGTGACGGGCGAAACTTCGGTGATTTGTCCTATGTATGTGAGAAAATCGCTTCCCATCCGTCTATTTGGCATATGGAAGTCATTCCGGCGAGCCAATTGTATGACGTGGATAAAGAAGCCGAGCAGATGGATGAGCAAATAATCACCGCGTTAAAACGAGGAGAGCGTGTTCCGAACGCGGGGGAATGGAAGGAAGAGGTTGATCGCCTTCTTTCGTGGGAATACGTATATGAAAAAGAAATGCTTGTCCGTGCGAAGCAAACGGTATCTGAGTTAAAACGACATCGTGAAATTTTTGGGGAAAATGCCGACCGAATGCCGCTTCATTCATTTTCCACACCGCTGTTTGAGCGTCCAATGTTTATGAGTGAGAAAACATTGACACCGGCAGAAAAAGGAACGGCAATGCATATTGTGATGCAGCAAGTCGATTTGACAGCACCAATTACGGAAGAGACGGTTCGTGAACAAATAGCCAAATTAGTTCAAATGGAGCTGCTAACACACGAACAGGCGGAAGCGATCGATATTTCGAGCGTTGTTGCGTTTTTCGACACAGAAATCGGCAAGCGCCTACGTGCCGCAGACGAAGTGTATCGTGAAGTGCCGTTTAGCTTGGCGCTGCCGGCAAAAGAAGTATATGAAGACGGTGTTGGCGAAGAAAGAAAAGTTCTTGTTCAAGGCGTCATTGATTGTTTATTTGCTGACGAAAAAGGACTTGTATTAATCGACTTTAAAACAGACACCGTAACTAATCGGTTCGCAGGAGGTTGGCATGAAGCAAAACAGGTGATAATATCCCGCTATAAAACACAAATGCAGTTATACCGTCGCGCTGTAGAACAAATTTGGAAAATCAATGTAGATGAATGTTATTTATATTTATTTGATGGCTCACATCTTATTTCCATATAGAAACTAGAAACGGAAAAGAGGATCTCCTCTTTTCCGAATACTTTCTAGAAAGAAAGGAACGGAAAGCGTATGCGCATTTTACATACAGCCGACTGGCATTTAGGAAGAACGCTGGAAGGAAGAAGCCGTCTGCCGGAACAGGAACAATTTATTGATGAGCTTGTCGACATCGTGGAAAAAGAAAAAATTGATGTCGTGTTAATGGCGGGAGATGTGTTTGATTCTGTTAATCCGCCGGCAGCAGCTGAACAATTGTTTTACGAAAGTCTTGCCCGCCTTTCAGATAAAGGAAAACGTCCGGTTGCTGTTATTGCCGGTAACCATGATCATCCGGAGCGGATTAGCGCTGCTAGGAAATTAGTAGCCGATTACGGCATCCTTTTGCTAGGGTGGCCGGATACGACCGTCTATCACATTGAAGTGCCAGCGCGAAATGAAACGATGATGCTCGCTCCGCTCCCGTATCCTTCTGAATCGCGTTTAGCAGAATTGCTGTCCAAAGAACATTCCGAAATTTCTTTGCGTGACCGATACGACGAGCGCATTCGCCATCTATTTGCAGCGATGTCCGCTTCGTTTTCGGAAAAGACGGTAAACATCGCAATGAGTCATATTTATGTGGCAGGAGGAAGTACATCCGATTCGGAACGGCCGATTGAAGTCGGTGGTGCTTACACAGTAGCTGCTACTAGTTTGCCAAAACAAGCTCAATATGTCGCGCTTGGCCATTTGCATCGGCCGCAAGATGTAAAACGTGCTGAAACGGCGGCGCGTTACTCTGGTTCACCGCTTGCATATAGCTTTTCTGAAGCGGGATACGCTAAATCTGTTACGATTGTCGATGTAAAACCAGGGGAAAAAGCGATAGTTTCCGAAATACCGTTGTCCTCTGGCAAACCGTTAGTAAGGTGGCAAGCAACCGAAGGAATTGCCCAAGTATATCGCTGGTGTGAAGAAGGAAAAGATCCATCTGCATGGATTGATTTGGAAATTCACCTTTCACAGCCGTTATCCATGGAGGAAATTTATCGATTGCGCAAGCTTCATTCTGGTTTTGTGCATATCCGTCCTGTCTTTCCAGAAAAAGAAGAGCATATAGAGAATCGGAAGCAAGAGCGATTATCATTAGAAGAAATGTTCCGCCGTTTTTATGAGCGCCAGACAGGCGGCGGCAAGGCGGACGACGAGCTTGTCCGATTATTTTTAGAACTGGTGGCGGAACAGGAAGAAGAGGGGGAGACGGAAGAGTGAAGCCGATTTCATTAACGATAGCGGGTTTGCACAGTTTTCGCGAGAAACAAACGATTGATTTTCAATCATTATGCGAAGGTGGCGTCTTTGGCATTTTCGGCCCAACTGGAAGCGGGAAATCGACGATTTTAGACGCGATTACACTTGCGTTATTTGGCAGTGTGGAACGTGCGCCAAACCATACGCAAGGAATTATGAATCATGCGGAAAATGAACTGTTCGTTTCTTTTACGTTTGAATTAGAAAATGCCACATGCACGAAGCGATATACGGTAGAGCGCAGCTTTAAACGTAGCGATGAATGGCGGTTAAAAAGCGGAATATGCCGGCTTATCGAAGTTGGCGCAGAAACCGTTGTGTTGGCGGATAAGTTGACGGAAGTCAATAAAGCGATAGAGCAATTGCTTGGTTTAACGATGAAAGATTTTACGCGCGCCGTCGTGCTGCCGCAAGGGAAATTCGCCGAATTTTTATCATTGAAAGGCGCCGAACGACGGCAGATGCTACAGCGCCTTTTTCATTTGGAACCATATGGAGACAAGTTAAATAAAAAATTGAAAGAAAAACTCGCTGCCATTTCTAATGAATTAAATGAAGTGATCGCTGAGAAGACAGGTTTAGGAGATGCATCGGAAGAAGCGCTTGAACGCGCGAAACAAGAGTTAGAGACACTTTGGGATTTACTGCAAAAGCGAAAAGCAGAATTACATGATATGGAAGTAACGATGGAACGAACGAAACAGTTATGGGCATGGCAAAGGGAAAAAGAAGAACTTGAAGCCGAACTAGCGCGCCTTGCCAGTGAAGAATCACATATTCGCTTATTAGAGAATAGAAAAGAACGCGCGGAACAAGCGGAACGAATGTGGCCATATCTCGAACAGTATGAAGAAGCGCGCCGGTTTGTGATCAATGCAGAGGAGAAACAAAAGGAATTACAGAAAAAACTCGTACAAGCTAAAGAACTTTATGAAAAAGCGATGCATCGTTATGAACGTATTCGGCAAGAAAAGGCCGCTTCCGAACCTCATTTATTAGCAAAAAAAGAACAGCTCACCCAGGCAAAACAGTTAGCGGCTCAAATCCATGCGTTAGAAACAGAATTAAACGAAATGAGGAAACAAATTCATTTGCTAGAAGAAGAAGAACGGAAAAAGCTTGTCGAATGGCAGGAAGCAGCAAAGTTGTATGAACGCGGGCTGGAAAAACAACAAATGTTAAAGGCAGAGCTGCAAAAATATGCAGCTTCTATAGAGCAAAAGGAAGTGGTTGAGCGAGCATACGATGAAAAACAGCAAATTGAAAGAATAACAGATGCGCTTCAAGATATTCAACAACGGCTGGCACAAAAACAAAAAGCGCAACAGCAGGCCAATAAGGAACGAGAAAAAAGAAGACAACGCGCAGAGACGGCAAAAGAAAAATTGCACGTTTTGTTCCAAAAAATAGAGAAAGTCTATCATTCTGTCTGTGAGAGACAATGGCAGTTAGAAAAACGGTTGTATCGGTATGAACAACAGCTCGAGCAAGAACGCGAAAAAGCGGAGCAGGCGAAAACTGCAGAGATGGCAGCAATTCTTGCTAGACAACTTCGCCAAGGAGAACCATGTCCTGTCTGCGGGTCATGCGAACATCCGAATCCGTATGTATATGAGCACAATAACGTTAGCAGCGGGAAAATCGCTATATTGGAACAGCAGGTAAAACAAGGACAAACTTATATGCAAGTGTTGCACACATTAAAAGCACAGCTTGAACAATTGGCGCAATTTATTGGAAATGAGTGGACGTTCCAACGATTCGACGTAAGTAAATTAAAGGTTGAAGAAGATATCGATATTGCCGTGGAAGTGAAAGCACTTCAACAAGATTGTTTGCAATTAAAAGAAGCCCTTCAGCAGGCGCTGCAAAAGTGGCGTGATGCCGAATCGTCACAGCAAGCCATCGAGCAAGAATTAAGATTGCTAGAAAAAGATGTACAAGAATTACAAACGGAGCGGGAATATCGTTTCAATGAATACAATCAATTAGAAGCAAGCTGGCGTGAAAAATATACCGATTTTTCTTTTGATACGATCGAAGCGCTCCGCAACCAAATGCGAAAACATGAAGAAATCGTTCGGAAATTGCAAAAACGAATCGATGACAGCATTCCGTTTCTTGAAACTAAATTAAATGAAAAAGAGCGATTAGCCCAACAGCAGCGAGAGCTGGAAACGGAAAAAGTCCGCCTTGTTTCCTTGTGGAAGGCTAAACAACAACTGGCAGATGACTATAAACAGCAGTTAATGGAAAAAGCAGGTGGAAAGCAAGTAGAAGAGCAACTTCTTCAAGTGGAAAAACAGCTGCTTTACTTAAAAAAAGAAGAAGAAGAAGCATATCAAAGATGGCTGCAGGCACAAAAACAATACCAAGCTTTAGAAACGGAAGCAAAAGCGATACAGCAGTCGTTGGAAGAAGGAAAAGAACGGTACGAAGAAGCGAAATTGCGTTGGCTTAATGAATTGAAAAAAACAACATTTGCCGATGAAAACGAAGTGAAAGAAGCAAAGGCGGCAGAAGAATTACGCCTCGAGTGGGAACAGCAAATCAAACATTATTGGCAGAAAGTGCAACATGCCCAGCATCGTCTTCAGCAGCTGACCGAAGCGATCGGTGGGGAAATGATTGATCAACAACAATGGGAACAATTGCAGACTGTATATGAACAAATAAAACAACAAGTAGATGAAGCCATGCAGCAAGTGGGTGCCGCGCAAAACAAAGTGGAAGAATTAACGGAAAAACATAAACGGTTTACGGAATTAGAGAAAAAACAACAAGAGTTAGCCGCTCTTATGGATCGTTATAAACATTTGCAGTCGATTTTAAAGGGAAACAGCTTTGTCGAATTTATGGCGGAAGAACAACTCATTCAAGTGACAAGAATGGCTTCCGAGCGATTAAGTTCGTTGACAAGACAGCGCTATTCATTGGAAGTCGACTCACAAGGAGGGTTTCTCATTCGCGATGATGCCAATGGCGGGGTAAAGCGTCCAGTGACAACATTATCAGGAGGAGAAACGTTTTTAACATCATTATCGCTCGCATTGGCGTTATCAGCACAAATTCAATTGCGTGGGGAATATCCGCTCCAGTTTTTCTTCTTGGACGAAGGGTTTGGCACGCTTGATGCGGAACTTCTTGATACGGTTATTTCTGCACTGGAAAAGCTTCATTCGCAGCGGCTTTCTGTCGGGGTAATCAGTCATGTGCAAGAAATTCGCTCCCGCCTGCCGAAGCGGCTTATTGTTGAGCCGGCGGAACCGTCTGGGCGAGGAACAAGAGTTAGATTAGAAGTCATGTAACTTTTACTAATAAAAATGCAAAGCAGCCATTTCCTGAAAAGGAGTGGCGGCTTTGCTAATTGTTTGCAGCAACATTGCTGTCAAACGTATCGGAGTCAAACGTGTTTGTTAAACTGATGCCGTTGTTTGTAATGATAAAATCCCCAGTATTAAATCCTCCTGAACCAGCCATTGTTTTTGTGGCTACTTTTGGAGCGATATAAAGACAATCCCCCATTTGCACAACTGCTCCACTGCTGACAGTATTAATTTTAATGGGTCCGACGACAGAAGGCATTATTTCTCATCCTTTGTTATTGATGAAGTGGTTTCTGTATTTGTCATAGAAGGCAATGAAGAATCCGGAGCAAGCTGACGAATATGTTTAATTCTTGCTTCCGCATCAACAGTAGAAGTCGATCCAATATGAACAACGGAAGAAGTGGAAACCGCTAACATACGAATGGAGCGAACGGAAATAACGGGAGATTGATGAAGGGTTTGAATGAAAATATCATTGCTGTTTGGCTGCAATTTGGGAATTGGTCTTGTAAAGATAGGAAAAATTTCTTCTCCTTCGCCCCCGAAAAATAATTCATATTGTCGTTGAACCGCTAAAACGCGAGAACGCGAAGTAATTTCCCGTGAATCACCGATTTGTAAAACAGAACTATAAACAACTGTTTCTCCATGAAAATATTCTACCATCGATGTTCGTTTCATGATTATTCTCCTCTTGGAGCGAGTGGGACGAATGGACCGATAATTAACGATTCCGGCGGTGTGTCGAAAGTGGAAGCGAGATTAATAACATCTGCATCTCCAACTAAAAAAATGGCGGAGCTTGTTATAGCTGTTAAGTGAATATCGCCAACATGGATATCGCGGTTAATCACTGTATAGTTCATTGTTCTCCCCCTTGTTTTGGTAAATGTTTTAGAAAAAGGTCAAGCGATTGTTCAATATCCATCTTTACTTTTTGAAAAATTTCGTTTTCGACCGATTTATCATTGTCCGATGCAGGGACGTATCCGTTATTCATTTTTTGCTGTAAATAAAAATGGATTCGTTCGTCCACTTGTCGAGCGATGTCTTGCAAAATAAAATGTCGATACGTGTCATCAAGACGAAGTGCATATTGTTCTTCCAATTTCTTTAACGTTTCCTTTGCTTCCTTTTCTAAATAAGCATGAACTTTTTCTTGAATGGTGCGGAATAAGACTGGTTCCGGCTTTGGAACTATTGTTTTTTCAGGTTGAACGGCAAAATCTTCGATAGTGTTGCCAACACCGTTGGGAGTAATGCCAATATTTAATGTCCCTTCCAATGTTTCTACTTTTAATTGGTCAAATTTATATTCGATTCGTTCAATGGTTGTACGCGGTTGTTGTTGAAGTTCTATTAGCTGTTTTTCAAGGAGGAGAAGCCGCTGTTCTAACGATTGTATTTTTTTTGTTTGCCATGACAAGTAGCGCCGCAGTTTCGCAAAATAGTCATATAGGAACATAATGTTGAAATCATCCTCTCCAAAGTCCCTTCTTACTTCAATATATGGACGGCCTTTTGTTGTCATCACTATTTTCATGCTTTTTTAGCGAGTTGCTGAATGAAGCGGGACTAGAGGACTGCTAGATGCTCCTCCTGCCAATGGAACGATGGCGGTAGCGTGTGGAGCAGGCTTCGTGAATCCTCCTGTGTTTGTTAGTGTAGAAAGCGCTTGGATGCTGCCAGCGCTGCCGATTTGCAGTACGGATGAGTTCATAACAGAACCTATTTTCAATTGATAAATGCATATACTTTGGCTAATATAAAAATTCATTGGTTCTCCCCCTTTTAGGCGTTAGCTGCTACATTTTCATCCGCGATGTCCGCATCGTTTATATTCGTATTGCTGTAATAGTTATAAATATGCAAGCCATCTCCTGTATTAAATGAACCGGCACCGGCAAATGTTTTGGCAACACTGTGTGGCGAAATCGCAAACACGTCTCCAATGTGAAACACGCCGCTGCTTCCGATACTGTTTAACTTAACAACTCCGACAAATGCTGGCATAACGCATGCACCTTTCTCTTGTTCTTATGATAATGTATGGGCATGGCGACAAAAAGGTGAGCGTTTATTTATTTGCGACAGTATTGGAATCAGCAACATCCGAATCGCCGGTATTTGTAAAGCTGGCGAACGTATTTGTTTGTAGAAAATCACCATTATTGCTGCCGCCAGAGCCAGTATTTGATTTAAGTGTACTTTTTGGCGCGATTTGTAATACATCCCCAAAATTAACCGTTCCGTCACCACTAACGTGAGTAATTTTAATTGGGCCGCCAATAAAGGATGGCATGCGCTCTACCTCCTTATTTTATATGCTTACTGTTAGTGTATGAAAAAGCGACAAAACAGTTAAACGCACGATGGATGTCCAGACGAATCGATTTTTTTGTCATATGATATATAAAAATATAAAAAGGAGAATGGATATGCCGGCGACGATTATCGGGGGAGTTAAAGTGACGAGTGTAAGCGGAAACGGGACAGTAAATATGGGAGATGTGCTGCAAATCGCTCCAAAAAGTACAGCGAAAACGAACTCAGGAGCGGGGGGAGCAAATACAGGCGATTTTTTGCAGACAAATACATTTTGCAGTGTAACAAATACGTTTGACCCTGATGTAAAAGATTCAGAGGTACGCAAAAATAAATAGATGGTCGCAATGAAAAAAAGACCATCTTTTTCTTTTATATAGTGTAAATCTTAAAAAATTATGTATAATATAATTGTGAATTTTCAAAAATATTTTGTGGGGGATGGATGGGAGGTGAAAAAATGTATTTTTGTATCAAACAACAGCTAAATGGTTTGAACAAAGAAGAATACTTGAC
>NZ_QCWL01000001.1:1108615-1113619 GCF_003064505.1 Geobacillus sp. LYN3
GTCAACCAGCCGAACGCGGCAGCCAATTAGGCTAGCTGCAAGCCCACGGCTTTAGCCGTTGGGTAGTTGACTAAGATCATGTTTTTCGATTCATTTTTGTAATGAAGCTTTTAAGAAAAAACTACTTAAGCGCCATGATCAATTCTTTTTACCTACGACGAAAGCCATGAATGTGAATGGAAGAAAAGAAGCTAAACATTATTATACATATAGCGACGAAAAAAGAAAGGCGTTCGCTAAAATAAGTAGTAATTTTACTAATTTAGACAAAATTCAACAGATAGTAGGTTTTTTTATAAAAAATAAAACAGAAAGGGAGATTTATGATGAGATTTGTTACAGCACAGCGTAACAATGAAACATTTGTCGGTGTGGTTGAACAAGAAAGTGAGAAGGTCGTTCATTTACACCTTGCCGAGCAGGCGATGCAAAAGCGCATGACGCTTCCATCGTCATTGTTGGAGTGTATCGCGTTAGGAGATGAGTTTCTTAATAGAGTAAATGAAATTGCAGCATGGGTAAAAGAAAACCCGTCTACACAATATATGTATGATTTACACGACGTTCGTTTGCTGGCACCGATTCCGCGCCCATCCAAAAATATTTTTTGCATTGGAAAAAACTACGCAGATCATGCCATCGAACTAGGAGGAAAGTCGGATATCCCGCAGCACCTTATTGTATTTTCGAAAGCGCCGACAACGGTGATCGGACATGAGGAAACGGTTTTGCGCCACGCTGATGTGACAGACGAATTGGATTACGAAGGAGAACTTGCTGTTGTGATCGGCAAACGCGGAAAGGCGATTCGCAAAGAAGAGGCACTTGATTATGTATTTGGTTATACCATTATCAATGATATTACGGCACGTGATTTGCAGGAACGGCATCAACAATATTTGCTTGGAAAAAGTTTGGATACATTCTGTCCAATGGGACCATGGATTGTCCATCAATCACTTATTGAAAATCCAAATAAGCTGCAAATAGAGACGAAAGTGAATGGAGAAATAAGACAAAAAGCGAGCACAGAGCAATTTATTTTTAACGTCGAAACGATTATTGAAACCATTTCTCGCGGAATCACGCTGGAACCAGGAGACATTATCGCTACCGGAACGCCGGCGGGAGTCGGAAAAGGAATGAAACCGCCGCGCTTTTTACAAGCGGGAGATGTTGTGGAAATTACGATCGAAGGAATCGGAACGTTAAGAAATAAAATTGGAGAGTAAGAAAAAACGGGGCGTTTCTATTCACCAGCCCCGTTTCACTGTTATACCCCAGCAAACACTTTTTTCACCCGCTCTATTGCCCAATCCAATTCTTCTTTTGTAATAACGAGCGGTGGAGCAAAACGAATGACGGTATCGTGCGTTTCTTTGCACAACAGCCCTTCTTGTTTTAATTTTTCACAATATGGACGGGCGGAAGTATGAAGTTCCACACCAATAAACAGTCCTCTTCCGCGCACTTCTTTAATGTCTGGATGTTGAATTTCACGCAGTTTTTCGATGAAATAGTTCCCTAATTCCAACGAACGTTCCGGCAATTTTTCTTCGATAATGACATCAAGCGCCGCGATGGATACCGCGCATGCAAGTGGGTTTCCGCCAAATGTGGAGCCGTGGGAGCCAGGATTGAACACGCCGAGAATGTCGCGGTTTGCTGCTACGCAAGAGATAGGGAATACGCCGCCTCCTAATGCTTTACCGAGGATGTACATATCTGGAACGACATTTTCCCAGTCGCAAGCAAACATTTTTCCAGAACGGCCGAGGCCAGATTGAATTTCATCCGCAATATAAAGAACATTGTTTTCTTTACATACATTGTACGCTTCTTTCAAAAAGCCTTCCGGCGGGATATTAATCCCTGCTTCGCCTTGAATCGGCTCAAAAATAAAAGCTGCCGTATTTGGTGTAATCGCTTTCTTTAATGCTTCCACATCGCCGTATGGGATGATTTTAATGCCTGGGAGCATCGGTCCGAAACCGCGTTTATACTCTTCGCTAGAGGACATTGATACCGCTGCCATCGTTCGGCCATGGAAATTGTTTTCACAAACGATAATTTCCGCTTTATCTTTTTCTACGCCTTTAACGTCGTACGCCCAGCGCCGCGCCGCTTTAAAAGCGGTTTCTACCGCTTCTGCACCTGTATTCATCGGTAAAACCATGTCTTTACCGGTTAATTTCGCGACTTTTTCATACCAAGGGCCTAGCTGATCATTATGGAACGCGCGCGAAGTTAATGTGATGCGATCTGCTTGCTCTTTTAGTGCTTGAATAATTTTCGGGTGGCGATGCCCTTGGTTGACGGCTGAGTAAGCGCTTAACATATCCATATAACGATTGCCTTCCGGGTCTTCTACCCATACCCCTTCTCCTTTAGTAAGAACAACCGGAAGCGGATGATAGTTGTTCGCGCCGTATTGCTCTGTTAAGCGGATAATTTCAGTGGTTTTGCTCATGCGTGTTCCTCCCTAGTGATTTATGGAATTTTTGCGCTATTTTTTATTATAACAAAAAAAGGGATGTTAAACGATGTAAATGATGAAAAGAGTATTAAACCGGGAGAGCGGAGGGATTCCTTGCTCATGAAAGTCTTGTGGAATTAGAGCGAGTGTTTATGCGAAGGCAGAAGCTCTGTAGCACACAGGAACCTGTTGACTTTCCTCCTAGAGCAGGGGAGATAAATAGTTTTTATATAAAGTTTGTTTTTTCTGATTGATGCATGCTATGATGGGGATGAATATGTGAAAAAGGAGGAAATGGCATGACACATGCACATATTACAAGTTGGTTAATTACCGTTATATTGTTTTTTATCGCCGTTTCATTGCAACGCTCGGGGGCTTCGAAAGCAAAAATTGTACAAATGGCACTTCGTTTGTTTTACATCTTCACCGTGATAACAGGGGGGCTTTTATTACATAGCATTGCTTCGATTTCCATATTATACATCATCAAAGCTATTGTTGGCCTATGGTTAATCGGGGCAATGGAGATGGTTTTAAGCGGCATGAAAAAAGGAAAAAATACGAATGTTGCATGGATTCAATGGATCGTCGCATTCGTGCTCGTTCTATTTTTAGGATTCATGTTACCGCTGGGGTTTGATCTCTTTTGAAATAAGCGGCAATTCCATGTGGAGTTGCCGCTTTTTCTGATAGAAAAAATATGATATGTTAGTAGAGAGAGGGTTTTTGTAAATTTTCTAAATATTCGCATAAGAGTGGTGAAAATGAATGAACATGTACCGTCTACATTGTCATAATACAGAAGAATTGTATGACTTTATCGCACAGCACCACCTTGCCCAATATGAACATATTTTTGTACAAGTTGCAGCCAATAAAGTCGATCAGCTTGAACTTCGGAAAATGATTGGGTTGCTTCAGCGTTATCTTCCACAAGCGCAGCTATTTGGCGTCACATACGGCGAACATTTTGGTTTCGATGACAAATTTTTTATATGTTTTACTGTGTTCGAAAAAGTTAGCGTTCACTCTGTTTTATTATCATACGAAGAATTTGCAAATGAACTTGAGCTTGTAACATATATTTCGGATGCGCTTATAACGGAAGAAACAAATCTTCTTCTTTTATTTACTGACCAGAATAGCAATCTTCATTCCCTTATTCGCCATATACCACTAGCGAATGAAAAAACGGTTGTGATTGCTGGGCGAATTAATGAAGGAGAGCGTTTGTTTTCGCATGAAGGATTTGTCACTGGCGGTATGCTGGCAATTAGTTTTAACGGTTCTTCTTTTCATGTTCAATCATCACATCCGTTTTTATGGGAACCAGTTGGCACTGCTTTTCGAATAACGAAATGCAGCGGAAATAAGTTATACGAGCTTGATGGAAAAAAAGCAATAAAATTGCTGCAACGTTATTTAGGAAAGGAATTTATCGATCGATTGCCTTTTTCAGGAGCGGAATTTCCGTTCATTATTGAGAAAAATGGCCATAAAGAATGTTTATCCATCGTTAAAGTAAATGAGGATGGTTCTATTGAACTAAACGGTTACGTCCATCAAGGGGAGAAGGTTAAGTTTAGCTACGTTCATTTAACGTCATTGGTTTGGACTATATCCGATGAATTAAACAAATTGACGAAAAAATACACGGAAGCGATTTTTTTCTATCGTAGCATCGCCGTACAAGGCTATGCATATCCAGTGCTAGAGCAAATAACGACAACGCTGGAGCAAGTTGCTCCTACTTTTACGCCATTTATATTTGTAGAACTGGTGATCAAGGATAGAGATATACGTTCAGCCACTTTTAGCATGCTTGCGTTATCGGAGGGAAATCAGAACGGAGAGAATAGCAGTGCTTCCGTTTCTTTATCTATTCCTGAGATGTTTCAAGGGGTGATGACGCTAGCGAATTTAATGTCCACCTCCTCTCGAGAAATGGAGAGGCTTCGCGTTCATGTACAAATATCACAATCACTTTTTGAACATAATACAGATATTGTATATTCTACTGATTTACATGGGAATTTTACGAACGTGAATCCCGCTTTCGAGAAAATTCTAGGTTACACAAAAGAGGAAATTTTACATACGAACGCTTTAAAATACATGCATCCGAATGATGTACCTCGTGTTAGCAGACATTTTTATCGAGCTTTGCGTGGAAAAATTCAATATTATAATTTGGAGATTCCTACAAAATCAGGGGAAACATTATTATTCCAAATTAAAAACGTTCCAATTATCGTTGATGGGAAAAAAGTAGGCATTTACGGGATTGGAAGAGATATTACCGAACAAAAAAAAGCGGAAGAAAAAATTTCATATTTAGCGTATTATGACCCGGATACCCATCTTCCAAACCGGACAAAGTTTATGGAAATCATCGATGAACAGTTAGAAAAGGCGAAGCAAAAAAATAGGAAGCTAGCAGTCGTATTCATCGATTGTAACTATTCACCCCAGTGCTAGTGTATAAAAAAGCCCAGCACAAATAGGGCATTTCGGTCATAGAAAAT
>NZ_QCWL01000001.1:1113719-1153957 GCF_003064505.1 Geobacillus sp. LYN3
TCAATATTCACATCATAGACAAGGAAAGAAGAAAATATTCAGCTCACTTTATGATGTGGCTGAATAGTTACCATCGATTTAGACCGTTTTAAGCTAGTTAACGATAGTATAGGGCATTATGCGGGAGATGAAATTTTAAAACAAGTCGTTCAGCGCATTCAGCATGTTTTGCCAGCTGGAGCGTATTTAGGAAGGTTTCATGGGGATAAGTTTTGTTTACTTTTAACAGAGCGCACCGATTCAGAAGGAGTGTTTAAAACAGCAGCACACATTTCAAAAGAAGTGATGAAGCCGATTGTATATGAAAACAAAGAATTTTTTATCACTATAAGTATTGGAATCAGCTTCTATCCAAACGATGGTGTGGATAAACATTCATTGCTCAAAAATGCTGATATCGCCCTAAATAAAGCAAAACAGAGTGGGGGAAATCGAATACAATTTTATTCTGCAAAAATGAATGAAGAAACGTTATACCGTTTAGAGATGGAGAGATATTTGCGAAAAGCACTGGAAAATCAAGAATTTTTTCTATGCTATCAGCCGATTATTGATATACATAAAGGTGTTATTGTCGGAAACGAAGCATTAATTCGTTGGCGCCATCCAAAGCTAGGACTTGTTAGACCGAATGAATTTATTTCACTAGCAGAAGAGACGGGGCTCATTCATGAAATTGGAAGATGGGTGTTAGTAACGGCTTGCAAACAAACAAAAAAATGGCAGCAATTATGGAATCAACAACTCTTCGTTTCTGTGAATGTGTCGGCGAGACAATTTCAGCATGAAGGCTTTATTGATGATGTAAAACAGGCGCTAGAGCAATCGCAGCTCTCCCCAAATTGCTTACATTTAGAATTAACGGAGAACTCTATGCTTCGTAATCTTCATTACAGTATTCAAGTAATGAAAGAATTACAGCAGCTCGGTGTCGGTATTGCTATTGATGATTTTGGAAGTGGATACGCTTCTTTTAGTTATTTAAAAAATTTACCAGTAAACATATTGAAAATTGATCGTTCATTTGTTGAGCAAATGCATACAAATTCTTCGGATATCGCGATCGTAAAGGCAATTATTACGATGGGGCACGGATTAGGGCTAAAAACAGTAGCCGAAGGGGTGGAAACGGTCGAGCAGCTGGAATTGTTAAAAATGCTGCATTGCCATCACGCACAAGGGTATGCATTGTATCGTCCGGTAACCGCAGAAGAATTGTCAACATATATGACGGTAAGCCACAAATAGAGAATTGGGGAAAGAAAACAACTCTTTCCCCATTATCCGATGTGCGCGCAAATAAACCGTTTTCCGGTATTAAATGTGATTTCAAAGCGGTCTTTATATGTATCTCCACGCTCATAGTAATGTTGGACGTTGCTAATGAATTCAGTATTATCATAAATAATAAAATTAACACCAGAATATTTTTTAAATAACAATCCATTATAGCAGTATAAACAATCGTATAAAGAAAAGCCGAGTTCATTTAGCCACTGTACAAAATGAAAAAACGTTTTATCCGAAAGCGATTCGAGCCATTGTTGATAAGCGTATGGAAGCCGCTTTCGAAAACGGACGTGTTCGCCGCTTTGAAGCGGGAAAACTTCGATCCCTATATCGACCATCCCGTCTTTTTGTAATTGGCCGCACATCCAATGACCATGGCGGAAAATCTCTATATTTCCTTCTGTCATTTCCTCAAGTAATGATGCTTCCTCATCTTCTTCATCAAAAAAGATCCACTCGTCGTTTACGAATTCAATCGTTCCTTGTATATAAGCGCGTTTTTGTTCATTTATGCATTGAAGACGATGTTCGATGTTCACTTTTCCTCCTCCTCCTTTATTTCCTGTTTTGCCAAATTGTCTTCCATTTATTCACATCGTTCTTACAATCGGACAATTCATCGAAATGAGAGGTGCTGCATAAAATGGAATCATGCCAATACGGAGAATGCCAAATTAAAAAGAAAGCGAAGGCGGGAAGAACTATGATAAAATCCCTCAAGCGCGAGATAGCTTGGCTTAGCTAAGGAAAAGAAAAGGTGTGGCGTTCGGGACGTGTTATGTTAAAAATAGCTTTTTTGTTATCTATCAAGAAAGGATTGGTTCGTATGTGTGGTATCACCGGTTGGGTTGATTTTCAGCGCGACTTGCGAGTGGAAAAAGAGATTATCTCTAAAATGACAGAAACATTAGCGAAACGTGGACCTGACGATACGAATGCTTGGTTTAGCGAACATGCCGCATTTGGGCATAAGCGGCTTATCGTGGTCGACCCAGCAGGCGGCAAACAGCCGATGACAAGAATGAAAAATGGGTATCGTTATACCGTTTGTTATAACGGAGAATTATATAATACAGAAGACATTCGTAAAGAACTATTAAAAAAGGGGTATACATTCCAAGGGCATTCGGATACGGAAGTATTATTAAACGCTTATATAGAGTGGAAAGAGCACTGTGTTGATTATTTTAACGGAATTTTTGCTTTTGCGATTTGGGATGAACAGCGCGAACAGCTATTTTTAGCGCGGGACCGACTTGGCGTGAAGCCGCTTTTTTATCGGCATGTCCATGATAGTCTTTTGTTTGGCTCAGAAATGAAAGCAATTTTGGCACATCCGGAAGTAAAAGCAGAAGTGGACTATGAAGGACTAGCAGAAGTGTTTGGATTAGGTCCATCACGGACGCCAGGTCACGGAGTGTTTCGCGGAATGAAAGAATTGCGCCCAGCGCATGCCTTAACGTTTTCCCGTGAAGGAATAAAAGTATGGCGCTACTGGAATGTTCAAAGCGATGTGCATAGAGATTCGTTAGATGAAACGGTAGAAAAACTCCGTTTTCTTCTTATCGATGCTGTTACGCGCCAACTTGTTTCTGATGTACCTGTTTGTACGTTTTTATCAGGAGGGGTTGATTCCAGTTCCATTACTGCGATTGCCGCAATGGCGTTTGAAAAAGAAGGAAAAGGGCGACTTCATACGTATTCGATTGATTATGAAGGGAACGACCAATATTTCAAAGCAAATGATTTTCAGCCAAATGCCGATGCACCTTGGATTGAACTAATGTCAAAAACATTCCAAACCGTCCATCATCATTGTGTCATTAGTCAGGAAGATTTGTTTCATCATTTACAGGAAGCGGTGATCGTCCGTGATGTCCCGGGCATGGCGGATGTGGACTCTTCGTTGCTATGGTTTTGCAAAGAAATAAGAAAAGATTTTGTCGTTAGTTTATCCGGGGAATGTGCGGACGAAATTTTTGGCGGCTACCCATGGTTTCACCGTCCTGACGATTTAGCGCGGAACGGATTCCCTTGGATGCGTTCGACAGAGGCACGGATGGATTTATTAAAAGAAGATTGGAGAAAGAAATTGCAGCTGGATGAATATGTACAAAAGCGCTTTGGTGAAACGATCGCGGAGGTTCCAAGAGTGGAAGGGGAAAGTGCGGAAGATGCGAAGCGGCGCGAATTGTTTTATTTGAACATGATTTGGTTTATGACAACGCTTTTGGATCGAAAAGACCGCATGAGTATGGGCGCGAGTTTGGAAGTTCGCGTGCCGTTTGCCGATCATCGGTTAGTAGAATATGTTTGGAATATTCCTTGGGAGATGAAAATGTACGGCAACCGCGAAAAAGGCATTTTGCGCAAGGCATTGGAAGGAATTTTACCAGAGGAAGTGTTATATCGCAAAAAAAGCCCGTATCCGAAAACCCACCATCCGCTTTATACGAAGCTAGTAAAAAATTGGGTAAAAGAATTATTGCACGACCGCTCATCGATTCTTTATGAATTTTTTGATGCGAAAAAATTAGAAGAGTTAGTGGAAACAGAAGGAAAATCATTCCAAGCGCCTTGGTTTGGACAGTTAATGACAGGACCACAACTATTGGCGTATCTTGGCCAAGTGCATGTTTGGTTCCAAAAATACGGCATTACTATAAAAGAATAAGAGCTGCCTTTGTCGCAGCTCTTTTTGTCTATGCAGTTTCTATGCTTGGTATAAGTGATTTTCTCATCCACACTTTCGAACGCCAACGCCATAACATCAGCAATCCACGCAGCCATTCATCAACAATAAAGGAAATCCATACCCCAATCAGTCCTAAACCAGCCTCAATACCGAGAAAATAGGAAATGGCAACACTAACGCCCCACATGGACAATATCCCCATATATACTGGAAATTTAACATCTCCAGCTGCCCGCAGTGAACTAATGATAACGAGATTAAACGAACGTCCGGGCTCTAATACTATTGTCAATAAGAGAAGCAATCGGCCTGTTTCGATAATTTGCTCATTATCTGTAAACAATGAAAGCAGCTGTCTTGAGAAAATGAAACTAATCGATGCCATCGTGATCGAGATGACGATGGCGCTGCGCAAACTTTTTAAACAACGTGTATATGCTTCTGTATAGCGTCCGGCCCCGACGAGATGGTCGACAAGAATTTGCGTCCCTTGACTTATCGCAATGCCAAATAAAAAAACAAACATCATAATATTTTGCGTATATACTCTCGTTGTCAACGCTTCTGCTCCAAGCCAAGTAATAAAATACGTAATAAGCATTTGCGCCGTATTGTACGCCAAGTGTTCTCCAGCGGATGGAATTCCGATTTTCAATAGATCCCGGATATGATGAAATGGCAAAGAACGAAGAACGGATAATGAAAATGGCATTTTTGTCCGTTTCAGTAATAAAGAAAAGATAACGATCAATCCGATGAGACGGCTGACGGTTGTCGAGATTGCCACCCCTTTTACTCCTAATACTGGAAAATTTTCTTTTCCGCCGTTTCCGATTTTTATTAAAGGGGCAGAAAGCGTATTTCCAAAAGGACAAAAACATTTTCGACGGACGTTTTCTGTGTTTGATTTGTTATATGTGAAAAAGGGATGCTTATATATGACAGAAGAAAACAAGGAATTTGCTGTAAAAGAAGGAGAATATCTTATTCTTATTCCGGGAAGAGAGCATTACGGGCATTATCCTTGCACGGAAGAAACACAACTAGTTTGGCTTCATTTTACGATCGAAGGAGGATATGACGTCGTTCCAAAACAGGCGTTAAGCTGGCATAATGTCATTGAGAGGGAAGCGACATATGTCGAGCCGGTCCAATATCGCTTTTGGATACGGCAATATGCGAAAGTAAAGCAAAGGGAACGCATCGAACAATTGCTTCAACAATTAGTCGAGCTGAATGAGGAAAGAGATCCAGATCGTTCATTAAAGCAATTACTCTATTTTGTTGAATTCATTTGGCAATTGCAAAAACAGGAGCTGCATATTCCAAGCGCTTCTGAAAAAGTGTGTGCCGAAGCGGTTGCTTACATCGAACGGCATTATGCGGAACCGATTACGATTCAGCAGCTCGCCCAATCATTACGATTTCATCCTGACTACATTACCCGTTGCATGCAAAAAACAATTGGCATGAGTTTTGTGCAATATTTGAATTATTATCGCTTGTCAAAAGCAAAAAAATGGTTGGCAGAAACGAATGAAACGATTGAAGCGATTGCCAAGAGAGCAGGAATTGAAGATGGCGCCTATTTTTCAAGACTATTCAAAAAAATAGAAGGAGTTACACCGACAGAATATCGCCGTACTGTGCATCGGATGTAAAAAGAGAAATCGTTTGCGCATTTCGAGATTATTTAGGAAGATGAAAATTTTTATAAAAGAGTTAATTTGAAAAAATGCTTGATAAATAAAACAAGTGTTGTATAATGAAAATAAAAGTGCAACCGTTTTCATTTTGTGCTATTTTGTGCAAACGGTTTCCGAAAATTTATTTGGAGGGGAAACGAAAAATGAAAGCAAAAAAGGTCTTTTTAGCTGCTCTTTCATTATTTTTGTTGTTAAGTGTAGCGTTATTTGGATGTTCTTCATCTAATTCATCTAATGATTCTGGGAACAAAAGCTCAGATGATCAAGTGACAATTGACATTTTCCAATTTAAAGTGGAATTTAAAGATCAATTTGAAAAATTAGCAAAACAATATGAAAAAGAGCATCCGGGTGTCAAAATTAATATTACGACAGTCGGTGGCGGTGAAGACTACGGTGCTGCACTTAAATCAAAATTTGCTTCAGGAGATGAACCGGCGATTTTTAACGTCGGTGGTCCGCAAGATGTGGAAGATTGGTTAGATAAATTGGCTGATTTGTCAGATACAAAAGCTGCATCCCTAGCTCTTGAAGGAACGCTTGATGGGGTTAAGAAAGGCGATCAAATTTTAGGACTTCCATATAACCAAGAAGGATATGGACTAATTTATAATAAAGAAATATTTAAAAAAGCGGGTATTGATCCAAAAAATATTAAGTCTTTTTCTGATTTAGAAAATGCAGTCAAAAAACTGGACAAAGAAAAAAAATCTTTAGGCATTGATGCTGTTTTTGCTTTTCCTGCTAAAGAAACTTGGGTAACTGGGCTTCACCTATCTAATGTATTTTTAGCGCCTGAATTTGATTCAAATGTTGTAAACGCATTTAATGCAAAAACCGTTGAATTTAAGTACGGCGATGCAATGAAAAAATTAATTGATTTACAAAATAAATATTCTGTGCAGCCTACTGTAAGTCTAGATTATTCGCAGCAAGTGGAAGAATTATTTTCTACGGGACGTGTAGCGATCATTCAACAGGGGAACTGGGTATATAACTCAATCGCAGATATCGATCCAGAATTAGCAGAGAAAAATATCGGCATTTTGCCAATACCAATTGAAGGATATAAAGAGGATGTCATTCCAGTCGGTGTTCCGATGTATTGGGCAGTAAACAAAAATAAAGATGAAAAAGTAGTAAAAGAATCGAAAAAATTCTTAGATTGGTTATACACATCTGATGAAGGAAAAGAAATTGTTTTGAATGAATTTAAATTTATTCCGGCGTATGATGGATATGATTCTTCGGAAATTTCTGACCCACTATCTAAAGAAATTTATGATTATGCTCAACAAGGAAAAACGATTGGTTGGGTATTCATGGGATATCCAACAGGATGGGGCATGGATAAGTTAGGTGTAAATATCCAAAAATATGTAAGCGGAAAGATGAAATGGGATGAATTAATTGCAAATTCTAAAAAAGAATGGGAAGAAGCAAGAAATAAATAAATCAGGCGTGTTGATTTAACTAATAAAAACCAGTTACGATCGGTCCTTCAATGGCTTTTCTATCGACTGGGCATGTGGTATCGCATGCCCCACTCTCATTTGAATAGTAAAATAATTGATTATTGTGGCATAGAAGAAAATAACACTATGGTAAGTTGCTTTGTTTTCTTCTATTTCTCTGTTAAATGGGAGACGGAACGAAAATACACTCAAATTTTTTGATGAAATCTACCTATATTTTTTAAGTCTTCTTGTCAGTTTAGTTATATTGGAGGCGTTTTCCATGAGAAAACAACCATTATGGTACTGGCTGTTCTTGGCTCCAGTTCTTATAGCGCTAACCGTTGTTGTAATCATACCGTTTATTTTTGGTTTATACTACTCTTTCACTAATTGGAATGGGATTCAAAGTACTGAATTTGTAGGATTTAAGCATTATATAAATGTTTTTCAAGACAAGGAATTTTTACACTCCCTTTGGTTTACAACCAAGTTTTCTATTGCGTCTGTGCTCTTTATTAATTTGTTTGGATTGACTCTTGCGTTAATTGTCACTCAAAAAATAAAAACGTATAAAATTCTTCGAACGATCTTTTTTATGCCGAATTTAATAGGAGGTTTAATACTCGGTTTTATTTGGCAATTCATTTTTATTAAAGTGTTTGCTAATGTAGGAAATTACCTGCACATAGAAAGTTTAAAAGGCTGGTTATCGACACCAGAAACAGGTTTTTGGGGACTTGTTATTTTAATGAGCTGGCAAATGGCAGGCTACATTATGGTTATTTATATTGCATATTTAGAAAGCATCCCGCAAGAGTTATTAGAAGCTGCCGAGATCGATGGAGCTAATCGCTTCCAACGTTTTCGCCATATTACTTTTCCGCTTGTAGCGCCAGCTTTTACCGTAAGTTTATTTTTAACATTATCCAACTCTTTTAAACTGTATGACCAGAACTTATCTTTAACAGGCGGAGGCCCTTATAACTCCACACAGATGATCGCAATGGAGATTTTTAAAACAGCATTTAGCGAAAACCAAATGGCTTATGCGCAATCAAAAGCGGTGATATTTTTTGTGATTGTTGCCGTAATTTCCTTGACTCAAGTGTATTTCAATAAAAAAAGGGAAGTGGAGATGTAATGAGGAGAGCACAGAAGTACGTTGTTGAAATCCTCGGGGTTATTTTAGCTCTAGTTTGGCTAGCTCCGTTTTATTTAATGATTGTAAACTCTTTCAAGACAAAGAGAGAAATATTTACAGATACTTTGCGATTACCTGAAACATTTACATTTGAAAATTATGTTGAAGCTTTTCAAGAGCTGGATTTTGTGAAAACTTTTTTTAATTCCTTGCTCATTACCATTGTCAGTGTCAGCATCATCATTATATTTTCATCCATGGCAGCTTATGCGCTTTCAAGACGAAAAGGAAAAATGAGTTCTTTATTATTTTTCATCTTTGTTGGAGCGATGCTCATTCCATTTCAGTCCGTCATGATCCCTTTGATTTATATTTTTGGGCAGATGGATATGTTAAATAGAATTGGATTAATATTCATGTATTTAGGGTTTGGATGCAGTCTTTCTATCTTCCTTTATCATGGGACATTAAATGGCATTCCAAAGTCATTAGATGAAGCGGCAATCATAGATGGGGCTAATCGTTTTCAAGTGTTTTGGCATATTATATTTCCGATGCTTAAACCGATCACTGTTACCGTTGCAATCTTAAATACCATTTGGATATGGAACGATTATTTGTTGCCTTCGCTTGTGATCAATAAAGAAGGAATGCATACGATCCCTCTAAAAATGTTCTTCTTCTTTGGAGAATACACGAAACAATGGCATTTGGCTCTTGCGGGGTTAACAATTGCAATCCTTCCAGTCATTATTGGATATTTCTTTGCGCAAAAACAGATTATAAAAGGAGTGTCGGAGGGGGCAGTGAAATAACGTTTATAAAAAGCGCCCCCGTTTCCTTCATTTTTCTGTTCATTTAGTGTAATCGTTTTAGAAATTGCTGTATAATAAATTCCCCCTTTTTATATACTCATTAGGTGGAACAAAAGAGTAATAACCGTTATGATAAAGGTGATATTACCCCTTTCCGACAGTCAAAACGATATTATGATACAAGGGGGGGAAACGGAAATGGGGAATCGAGTATTCGCTTTATTTATGCTTCCGTTTCTTCTTTTTTGTGCGATTCCGGTACAAGCTGCTGAAAAAGAAGAACGGACATGGCAAGATGAGGCAATTTATTTTATTATGGTCGACCGCTTTAACAACATGGATCCGACGAATGACCAAGACGTTAATGTCAATGACCCAAAAGGCTATCACGGCGGTGATTTAAAAGGAGTGACCGCCAAACTAGACTACATTAAAGATATGGGATTTACGGCGATTTGGCTGACACCGATTTTTAAAAATGAACCGGGCGGCTATCATGGATATTGGATTCAAGACTTTTACAAAGTCGATCCACATTTTGGCACGATGGAAGATTTAAAAACGTTAGTCAAGGAAGCGCATAAACGCGGGATGAAGGTCATTTTAGACTTTGTCGCCAATCATACGGGGTATCATCATCCATGGCTGAATGACCCGGCAAAAAAGGATTGGTTCCATGAGAAAAAAGAAATTTTCGATTGGAATAACCAAAAGCAAGTAGAAAACGGCTGGGTGTACGGCCTCCCGGATTTGGCGCAGGAAAATCCGGAAGTGAAGCGCTATTTGATTGATGCGGCGAAATGGTGGATTAAACAGACTGACATCGACGGCTACCGCTTAGATACGGTTCGCCATGTGCCAAAATCATTTTGGAAAGAGTTTTCCAAAGAAGTAAAATCAGTTAAAAAAGACTTCTTGCTGCTTGGAGAAGTATGGGCTGATGATCCGCGCTATATTGCGGATTACGGAAAATACGGAATTGACGGTTTCGTTGATTACCCGCTTTACAATGCGGTAACGACGACATTGACGAAACGGGATCAATCATTGCGGCCGCTTTATGACGTATGGGAGTATAATAAAACATTTTACGACCGTCCGTATTTGCTGGGAACATTTTTAGACAACCATGATACGGTCCGGTTTACGAAGCTCGCTTTGGACAACAAACAAAACCCGATTTCCAGAACAAAGCTTGCTTTATCATATTTATTCTCAGCTCCTGGCATTCCGATTATGTATTATGGAACGGAAATTGCGATGAACGGGGGAGAAGACCCCGATAACCGCCGCTTAATGAATTTCCGTGCCGATGATGAAATTATTCAATATATCAAAAAGCTGGGGGAACTGCGACAGCAGCTTCCGTCACTAAGACGAGGCGATTTTACGTTGCTGTATGAGAAGGACGGCATGGCTGTATTCAAACGGCAATATAAAGAGGAAACAACAGTGATTGCGATTAATAATACAAGCAAAACGCAAAAAGTGCATATTACGAATGAACAGCTTGCACCTGGCAAAGAATTGCGCGGGCTGCTTGCCGGAGATTTAGTGCGGAGCGACAGCGAAGGCTATGATATTATTATCAATCGCGAAACGGCGGAATTTTATATTGTTGCCGATAAAACAGGCATAAATATTCCGTTTATTGCTGCGCTTGTTGCTGTTTACGCATTATTTGCCCTGTTTTTGTATTTTGCCAAAAAGCGGCCGAAACGGACGACGTAGAATAAAAAGAAAAATGGCTTTCTACATGCACAAAGGCGCTGAAAGTGAATAATGAGGCGCGACTAGCATGATAAACAACGTATACTATGGATAAAAAGCAATGGGGGAGTAAAGATGAACGTCACGATTAAAGATGTTGCAAAACGAGCAAACGTGGCTCCCTCCACGGTTTCCCGCGTTATTGCCGACAGTCCGCGAATTAGTGAGAAGACGAAGCGAAAAGTGCGACAGGCAATGAAAGAACTTGGCTATCATCCGAATTTTATTGCGCGCAGTTTGGCGAGTCAAGCGACACAGGTGATCGGAATTGTCATGCCGAGCGCTGCCGAACTAGCGCTGCAAAACCCGTTTTTTCCAGAAGTGATTCGCGGCATCAGCAAAGCGGCGCATGAGAAGAAATATGCGCTGCAAATGTCGACGGGAGAAGAAGAAGATGAAATTTATGAAGAAGTCATCGACATGCTTCAAGGCCGCCGCGTGGACGGGGTGATTTTGTTATATTCGCGCATCGATGATAAGCTGATGAAATACTTGCAAAAAAATAAATTTCCGTTTGTTGTTATCGGAAAGCCGCATCAAAAAGAAGAACAAATCACCCATGTGGACAACGATAACTATCGGGCGGCGAAAGAAGCGGCCCAGCATTTAATTGAGTTAGGGCATGAACGAATTGCCTTTGTCGGCGGAAATAAGAAATATTTAGTGACCGTCGACCGATTGCACGGCTATGAGGCGGCATTAAAAGGAGCAGGGCTTCCTTATCGGGAAGACTATATCATGCATGAAGAATTTCTGCAGGAAGGCGGTCAGGAAGCGATGAAGGAGTTGCTTTCGCTCGCAGATCCGCCGACCGCGCTTGTCGTCGCCGACGACTTAATGGCCTTAGGCGTGCTGAAGACATTGGATGAAATGGGACTGCGCGTTCCCGATGACATTTCGATCGTCAGCTTCAACAACACGCTGCTGGCGGAAATGTCGCGTCCACCGCTGACATCGGTGGACATCCACATTTTCCAGCTCGGTTATGAAGCAACAAAAAGTTTAATCGAAAAAATCGCCAACCCGAACGAACCGGTAAAACGAATCATTATTCCGCATCGGATTGTGAAGCGGTTTTCGTGTGATTATTATCGAAAATGAAAAATTAGTCTCCAATCGCTAAAAAGTGATTGGAGACTAATTTTTTATGTGGCGAATTTACGATATGGATGCATCATGAGTATGGATTTTTTTATTTTCTGAATATTTTATTCGATTTTTTGCTTATCTTATTATAAATTTTATTTTAGGATAGGAAACCATATTCATTCCCTAGACTCAATCAAATGGCAAATAACATCAATAAATAAAGTTGCAACATATGGAAGGATGTGAGCTGTTGATGTACGATTACGTTATTATCGGCGGAGGAATTGTCGGACTTGCCGTTGGGATGGCTATATTAAATTGGAAACCAAATGCGACAATTGCTGTTTTGGAAAAGGAGAAGAGTGTTGCCGCCCATCAAACAGGACATAACAGCGGTGTGATTCATTCCGGCATTTATTACCGGACAGGAAGCTATAAAGCGAAATTAGCGAAAAAAGGCAATGAAGCAATGTATCGTTTTTGTCACGAACATGGAATAGACGCAGAAATGTGCGGTAAGGTTATTGTCGCAAATAAGGAAGAAGAACTCGTTCTTCTAGAAAATTTATATAAAAGAGGGATTGAAAACGGTCTTTCTATACGGATGATCGAAGAGCGCGAGTTGCATGAATTGGAGCCATATGTAAACGGAATAAAAGCGATACATGTTCCGGCAACGGGGATTGTAAACTTCAAAAAAGTAGCGGAGAAAATGGCGGAAATCATTCAAGAGAAGGGAGGGCAAATTCTCCTCGATCATAAGGTGGAATCGATTACGGAAAAAAACGATGAAGCGGTCATCGATACAAACCAACATACGATCAAAACGTCTTTTTACATTAATTGCGCCGGGCTTTATTCCGACCGCATAGCAAAACTTGCCAACATGCAAACGGATTTAAGGATTGTCCCGTTTAGAGGGGAGTATTATCAATTAAAGCCGGAGAAAAGATATTTGGTAAAAAACTTAATTTATCCAGTGCCAAATCCGAATTTCCCATTTTTAGGAGTCCATTTTACGAGAATGATTGATGGAACGGTGGATGTTGGTCCTAATGCCGTTTTAAGTTTTAAACGAGAAGGATATTTAAAAACAGACTTTAGTTTTAGGGATGCAAAAGAGGTTCTATTTTTTAAAGGATTTTGGAAGCTTGCCTCCCGCTATGCGAAAGAGGGGGTGGAAGAAATGGCAAGGTCTTTTTCCAAAAGACAGTTTGTGAAAAACGTGCAACAGTTAATGCCGGATATCGAAGAGGATGATTTGCTTCCAGGTCCTTCTGGAGTGCGAGCGCAAGCATTAAAAGAAGACGGTACGCTTGTAGATGATTTTTATATTGTCCATGGTCGTCGTTCTATACACGTTTTAAATGCCCCCTCACCTGCAGCGACTGCTTCTCTTGAAATTGGAAAAGAAATTGTACGACGATTGGAGGAATGTCGTTTGGCGATGTAAAAAAGTGTTGCTGCGAGGGAAAGGTAAGACGACAAGAACACTTTTGCCGTCTTATCCTTTTTCGCATTGATTTTTAAGATTTAAAACAACTCGTCTGTTTAGCATTCTGGCTAGCAATAGTGCTTCTGCTTTCTTATCCATTCACAATCTTCCCGCCATTTACATGTATCATTTGCCCCGTAATATAGGATGCCTCCTCGCTTGCTAAAAAGACATAGCTTGGAGCCACTTCACTCGGCTGGCCCGGCCGTTTCATCGGCGTGTTGGAGCCGAAGGTGGCGACTTGGCCGCTTGTGAATGTCGATGGTATAAGCGGCGTCCAAATCGGTCCTGGGGCGACGCCGTTGACGCGGATGCCTTGCCCGGCGAGAGATTTCGCCAAAGAGCGCGTAAAGGCGACGATCGCACCTTTTGTTGCGGAATAATCAATTAATTGCTCATTGCCTTCGTAGGCGGTGATGGATGCGGTATTAATAATCGAACTTCCTTTTTGCAAGTAAGGGAGCGCCGCTTTCGTCAAATAAAAGTAGCCGAAGACGTTGGTGCGGAACGTTTTTTCCAGCTGCTGCGAGGTAATGTTAAGCAAGCTTTTTTGCGGATGCTGTTCCGCGGCGTTGTTGACGACAATGTCTAGTTTGCCAAATTGGTCGATCGTTTGTTTGACCGCTTGCTTGCAAAAGTTTTCATCGCCGACATCGCCAGCGATCAGCAAGCATGTTTTTCCTTCCTGATCGACAAGCCGTTTTGTCTCTTCCGCGTCTTCATGTTCGTTTAAATAAATAATCGCTACATCCGCGCCTTCTTTGGCGAAGTGAATCGCGACCGCCCGGCCGATGCCGCTGTCTCCGCCGCTAATGATGGCGACTTTATTGTGCAGCTTCCCGCTTCCTTTATACGTTTCGCTGATCGAGACCGGCTGCGGGTTCATTTCCGTTTGCAGACCTGGCTGGCGGTTTTGGTGCTGCGGCGGCATCGTTGCCTGTTGTTTCGTGACCATCTTCCATTCCTCCCTGTTCATCATTTGTCATCGTTAGTATGGGATAAGGAGTGGGAAATATGTAATGTTATTCATAAGTGAACAATGATTTCAATACAATTTCTTTACTTTTTTATATGGTAAAGGTAAAATAAAAAGTAAAGGATTTTGGAGGGGATACGATGGAATCAGCTTCAGATAAGACATATGTTTATTCATCAACGTTGTCTTCGAAAAATCAAGTAACGATTCCGATGAAAGTGCGGGAAGTGCTTGGTGCAGAACCGGGTGATCAAGTAATGTTTGTTTATGGAGAAAATCAAGAGGTGACGTTGAAGGTGAGAAAGAAGAATTCGTTGTTATCATTATTTGGCAGCATGCCGCCAAAAGGAGATAAAAGTGAACTGGAGTGGGACAAGATTCGGAGACAGGCGAGGGAAGAACGGATTTCTAGCAGATGGAAGAAAGAAGATGACACATGTACATTTTAGATGCAAACGTCATCGTTCGTTTTTTGGCTAATGATGATGAAATACAATCACCGATTGCCTACCGATTATTTGAAAAAGCTGTAAATGAAGAATTGACGCTTGTATTACATCCATTGGTTATCGCAGAATGCTGCTGGGTTCTCGAGTCGAAACGATACGGTTATACGAAAGAAGAAATAGCTGAAAAGCTAAAACAGCTAGTCGAGGCTCATTGTATTAAGACTATTGATAAAGAAATTGTGTTGCAAGCGTTAATGAACTATTATAAGCACCGTGTTGACTTTACCGATGCTTACTTTGCTTCGTTTATACAACATTCCCCATCTGCACAAGCGGTCATTACATGGAATGAAAAAGATTTCAAAAAGCTAGAAGGAGAATATTACTTACCTGATCACATTGCATAGAAAAGCTGGCCGTTTTGGCCAGCTTTTTTACAACACGTTGAAATAGCGCGCTTCTGGATGGGCAAAGACAATCGCGGAAACGGAAGCTTCCGGCTCCATCATATATCCGTCCGTTAAATGGATGCCGATTTCTTCTGGGTTCAATAGACGGAAGAGCTTTTCTTGGTCTTCCAAGTTCGGGCAAGCCGGATAGCCGAACGAGTAGCGCTGCCCTTGGTATTTCGCGGCAAAGCGCTGTTCCATCGTGAAATCCGGATCATCCGGAAAGCCCCAGCGGTCGCGCATGACTTGGTGGATGAGCTCCGCTAATCCTTCGGCGATTTCGAGCGCCAGCGCTTGAATCGCATGACTTTTTAAAAATTCGCCGCTTTCTTTCCATCGCTGCGAAAGTTCGCGAATGCCTTTTCCGGCGGTGACGGCGAAAAATCCCACATAGTCGATTTGTCCGCTTTCTGTAGATTTCAAGTGATCAGCTAAACAAAGGTATGGCTCTCTTGGCTGTCTTGGAAATTCAAACATTTCGATAATGGTCCGTTTGTCTTTTGGCGAGTAAATGTAAATCCGGTTTCCTTCACTTTGCGCCGGAAAAAATTGATATACCGCCGCTGGCGTAATCCAGTTGTTGCGCTGGGCCTCGTCAAGCAGGTCATCGACGACTTGCTTTAACATAAGCGCTTTTTCATCTTTTTCCTCAAGCAGCCGTTTTACTTTTCCTTTTAACCCAAGGTGATGTCCTAATACCATTTGCCAGTTGACGTATGGAATAATATGCGAAAGCGAAATATCTTTCAATATATGGCGTTCTAAATCTGTTGGCACAAACACGGGAACGTCGGTCGAGACGTTCGACTTTGCCGCAATAGCCGTTGGTGTCGTTTTTTCTGTTTCCGTTTCTTGTTTTTTTGTTTTTGTATATTCGATTTCGTTTTGCTGCAGCTGATTTGCCAGCGCCAGTCCTTCCATGGCGTCTTTTGCGTATAATACGATTCCATCATATTCCGGAGCGATTTTGTTTTCCGTGAATTTGCGCGATAATGCCGCACCGCCGACTAAAATCGGAATCGAGATGCCCGCTTGCCGCAAATCTTGCGCGGTGACGACCATTTGCTGGGCGGATTTGACAAGAAGCCCTGATAAACCGATAATATCCGGTTTTTCGGCCTGAACGGCTTCGATCAGCTTTTGCGGCGCCACTTTAATGCCTAGGTCGATGACGTGAAAGCCGTTGTTGCTTAAAATGATGTCGACCAAGTTTTTGCCGATGTCATGCACATCGCCCTTGACAGTGGCGAGAAGCACTTTTCCTTTTGTACTGTTTTCCTTTTTCTCCATATATGGTTCTAAAAAGGCGACCGCTGCTTTCATCACTTCCGCGCTTTGTAATACTTCGGCAACAATGAGTTGATTGTTATTAAACAGCCGCCCAACTTCATCCATCCCCGCCATCAGCGGTCCGTTAATGATGTCAAGCGGGTCGGAATACGTTTGCAGCGCTTGTTCCAAATCGGCGTACAATCCTTCTTTCGTGCCTTCGACGACATAGCCCGCGAGCCGCTCCTCAAGGCTAAGCTCGGTTTTTATTTTTTTCGGTTCTTTCGTTTTATCGCGGTAAAATTGGATAAACGTGTTTAACGTTTCATCGTTCGTGTTAAACAGCAGTTCTTCAGCCAACCGCACTTCTTCTTCCGGAATCGAAGCGAATCGCTCCAATTTTTCCGTATTGACGATCGCGTAATCGAGCCCGGCCTGCGTGCAATGGTACAAAAAGACGGAGTTTAAAATTTCCCGCCCAACCGGCGGAAGCCCGAATGAGACATTGCTGATGCCAAGTATTGTTAAACATTGCGGAAGCCGTTCTTTAATGAGACGGATGCCTTCGATCGTTTCCTTGGCCGCGCCAATATATTGTTCATCGCCGGTGCCGACCGGGAACACAAGCGGGTCAAAAATAATGTCATGCGGGGAAACTCCGTATTTGTTGACGAGCAAGTCATGCGAACGCAAGGCAATTTCCAGCTTCCGCTCAGCATGAATCGCCATTCCCTGTTCATCAATCGTTCCGACAACGACGGCAGCACCATATTTGTGAAGGAGAGGAATGACTTTTTCAAACCGTTCTTCGCCGTCTTCCAAATTAATCGAGTTAATGATTGCTTTCCCTTGTGAATAAGTGAGAGCACGTTCAATAACGCGTTCATCCGTCGAATCAATGACAAGCGGCACTTTTACTTTTTTTACAACTTGTTGGATAAACTTTTCCATATCTTCTTGTTCGTTGCGGTCCGGGTCGGCTAAGCAAATATCGATGACGTGCGCGCCGTTTTTTACTTGCGCGCGGGCAATTTCCGCCGCTTCTTCATATTTTCCTTCAGCGATGAGCCGTTTAAATTTGCGCGAACCGATTACGTTTGTGCGCTCGCCGACAAACAGCGGACGCATTGTTTCATCGTAAATAAGCGGATCGATGCCGGAGACGGCATGAACGTCAAAAGATTTCGGAATTGGCCGCGGTGGAATGTCCCGGACCGCTTCGGCGATGGTGCGAATATGTTCCGGGGTTGTTCCGCAGCAGCCGCCGACGATGTTAATCCATCCTTTTTCAGCGAATCGTCGGATTTTTTTCGCTAACATCTCCGGTGTCTCGTGATAGCATCCTTCTTCATCCGGAAGCCCGGCGTTCGGATAGCAGCTTACAGCAGTGTTCGCCAAGGAAGCGAGCGCGCGCAAATGGTCGGTCATAAACTCGGGGCCGGTCGCGCAGTTTAATCCGACCGCGAACGGCTTCATATGCTGGACGGAGATGAAAAACGATTCAATCGTTTGTCCTGCTAATGTTGTTCCCATTGGTTCAATCGTCCCGGAAATCATAATCGGCACTTTTTTTCCGACCGCTTCAAACGCCTTGGAAATGCCGATAAATCCAGCTTTGACGTTTAAGGTGTCTTGGCACGTTTCTAATAAAAGTAAGTCGACTCCGCCAAGCAATAGTCCACGCGCTTGTTCTTCGTAAGCGGCAACTAATTGTTCGAACGTAATGCCTCCTGTGACGGATAACGTTTTTGTCGTCGGTCCCATTGAACCGGCGACAAAGCGCGGCCATTCGGGAGTAGAGTAGGCGTCGGCGGCTTTGCGCGCAAGCCTGGCTGCTTCGATATTTAACTCTAGCGCTAAATGGCCAAGATGATATTCATCTAACACAACGCTTGTCGCACCGAACGTGTTTGTTTCGATAATATCCGCTCCCGCCTGCAAATATGCTTCATGAATGCGCTCGATCACATGCGGGGCGGTGAGCGTCAAATATTCGTTGCATCCTTCGTATGCTTCTCCGCCGAAATCATCAGCTGAGAGCTTCGCGCTTTGAATCATCGTTCCCATTGCGCCGTCAATAATTAATATTTTTTTTTCGAGCTGTTGCTCAAGTGTGATGTTACCCATGGAGTACCTTCCTTTCTTGTGCGGCTTGTTCCTTTTCATGAATGTAGCGAACGAGTTCGACGGTCATTTCATAGCGCAAAAACGGCGTAATTAAGTAGATGCCGTTAAATAAGTCAAAAGCGGCGTCAATGAGCGATTTGGCAATTGCGATTCCTTCGCGCGCAGATTGCACTGCGTCATTCGCGCATGCCGCCATGCGGGAGCGGATTTCATCAGAAAGAGTAATTCCCGGCACTTCATGATGAAGGAAATCGGCGTTGCGCGCGCTCACTAGCGGCATAATGCCGATGTAAATCGGCGTCTCAAGATGCTTCGTCGCTTCATACACCTCTTCGATTTGCCGCTCGGAATAAAGCGGCTGGGTGATAAAATAATGGGCGCCGCATTGAATTTTTTTCTCCAGACGCTCTACAGCCTTATCTAAATGACGGACGTTCGGGTTAAAGGCCGCGGCAATCGAGAAGTTTGTTTTTTGCCCGAGCGATTTTCCGGAATACGAAAGCCCTTCGTTAAATTGGCGAATGAGCCGGATTAAATCAAAGGACGATAAATCATAGACGGATGTCGCTCCAGGAAAATCGCCGATTTTCGATGGGTCTCCGGTGATGGCGAGCACATCGGTGATGCCGAGCGTATGCAGGCCCATCAGGTGCGACTGCAAGCCGATTAAATTGCGGTCGCGGCATGTAATATGAATAAGCGGGCGGATGCCGAGCTGCTCTTTGACGATGGAGCCGAGCGCCATGTTGCTGATTCGTGGAGTTGCCAGCGAGTTATCGGCCAATGTCAACGCATCAATGTTCGCTTCTTTGAGCGCTTTGGCGCCTTCTAAAAATTTCGCGATCCCTAATTTTTTCGGCGGATCAAGCTCGACGATCACCGAGCGCCGCTTACGTACGATATCCTGCAGCGGCGGGGCGGCATTTGGTTCGTTTGTTTGGATAGAAATCGGAACATGACGTTGTTTAACGACTTTTTCTGTAATTGGTGTCCGATCGGTTAAGGCGTTTGCTATCGCTTCGATATGTTTCGGCGTCGTGCCGCAGCACCCGCCAATCAGGCGCACGCCTTGTTCACGGAAGGCAAGAGCCGTTTCTTTAAAATAATCGGTGTTTGTTTCATAGAAAAGCCGTCCGTCGCGATAATCCGGCAAGCTTGCGTTCGGATACGCGGAAAGAAACGCTTTTTTCGGCAGCGGCACTTCCTCGAGCGAACGAATCATATGATATGGACCGAGACGGCAATTTAGACCGATGACATCGGCTCCCAACTGCTCCAAGCGCGCCAACGCTTCAGAAAGGGGAGTGCCGTCTTGCAAGACGCCGACTTCGTGGAGGGAGACGTGCGCGATAATCGGCTTATCCGTTTCTTTGCGCGCGATTGCAAGCACCGTCTGCAATTCTTCCAAATCGTAATATGTCTCGAGCAATAAGCCATCGACGTCTTCGTTTAAAAGCACAAATAATTGCTCGCGAAACGTCCGCTTTACTTCGTCGATGGAAACGGCGCTTTTGTTGATGCTCCGTAATCCGCCGATCGTTCCAAGCACATAGGCTTTATTTCCCGCCGCCTTTTTGGCGAGCCTTACTGCCGCGCGGTTAATGGATGGCACTTCATCTTCCAATCCGTAGCGGGCAAGTTTGACATAGTTGGCGCCATATGTATTCGTTTGGATTACTTCTGCGCCCGCGGCGATATATGCTTCATGAATGTGAATGATGTCTTCCGGTTTTGATAAATTTAGTTCTTCAAAACATCGGTCGACGCCGTGCGAGTATAATAGCGTTCCCATCGCTCCATCGGCGATAAGGATGCGTTCTTTTAAGTCTTGCAAAAGCCCCACGATCATTCCCCCGTTCTATGAAGATAGTAAAAGAAAAAAGCCTTCTATAAGAAGAAGACTTTTTATGTATCGTCTCTTCTTATCTTCCAGGCGTTTCGCCTGTCTGGATTTAGCACCTTGACTTCCGCCAGGTTGCTGAGAGTTCATCGGGCCAGTCCCTCCCCCTCTCTTGATAAGAATGTCCGTATGCGGTTGTTTATTTCGTCTTGACTATTACTATATAATTTAATGTATTTTTTGAAATTATTCAATACGGTGAAGCAAGGAAATTTGAAAAAACGATCAATGAGACAGCGGCTTTCCGCATTGCGGGCAAAATTGGAAGCTGTTCTGCGGAATAGTCAGCCGCTTTTTGTTTTTTAGTCGCCGACATGGCGGAAAGCATATTTTTCCGTTGCACTTTCTACTCTCCTATTCTAATTAGGAATAGTGAACATCAAGAAGATGGGGGGCTGAAAGTGAACGGAGAAATCATCCGCTTCGAGCGAGTGACGAAGGAATACGACGGCGCAGCCGTACTGGATGATGTCAGTTTTGCGATGGAGCGCGGGAAGTTTTATACGCTGCTTGGACCGTCGGGTTGTGGGAAGACAACGATTTTGCGGCTGATTGCCGGGTTTATCGAGCCGACGGAAGGAACGATTTATTTCCACGGAAAGCCGATTCAAAACGTCCCGCCGAACAAACGGCAAGTCAACACTGTTTTTCAAGACTATGCATTGTTCCCTCATCTCGATGTGTTTGAAAACGTTGCGTTTGGTTTGCGCGTGAAAAAGATGAAAGAAACCGACATTCGCGAGAAAGTGAGGGAAGCGCTTCGGTTTGTCAACTTAGACGGCTATGAGCGCCGCCGCATTCAAGAAATGTCCGGCGGCCAGCGTCAGCGCGTCGCCATTGCCCGGGCGATTGTCAATGAACCTGAGGTGCTGCTCTTGGATGAACCGCTGTCAGCCTTGGATTTGAAACTGCGCACGGAAATGCAGTATGAACTTCGTGAATTGCAGCGCCGCTTAGGGATTACGTTCATTTTTGTCACGCATGATCAAGAAGAAGCATTGGCGATGTCCGATTACATTTTTGTTCTGAATAAAGGAAAAATTCAGCAGTTTGGGACGCCGAAAGAGATTTACAGACCCGCGAGCGAGAAAGCCCACTCCTTGAGGGGTGGGATGAAAGCGAGCTGTTTTCTGAATATTGAACGATTCTGAAAAAAATGGCATCCTGAAATCGCCACAAGGAGGTGAATCCATGCCGACGATCACATTAAGGCTGGAGCTGCACAACCCAACGAAAGTCAAACAAGACATGTACGAACGGATGACAGAAGTGAATATCGCGTTTGCGAATTGGCTGTTGAATCATCCCGAACTGAATCAAGCGACGAGCAAACTATTTAAAGAGTTTTCGTCGCAGCGGTTTCCTTCCGCCGTCGTGAACCAAACGATTCGAGAAGTGAAGTCTCAAAAGAAAAACCAGAAAACAAAGAAGTTTCAAACATTATGGTGTTGCTTCAACAACCAAAACGTGAAGGTGGAAAAGAAAGGAGCGTTCTACACGGTTTCCTTCCCCACACTGGAGAAGCGAATCGGCGTGCCAGTGGTCACGCGCCCCTATCAGGAAGCATGGCTGAATCGGCTGATCAATGGAACCGCCAAACAAGGGGCGGCTAAGCTCTACAAAAAGAGAAAGAAATGGTACTTGGCTGTTGCGATCACATTTGAAGTCCAACAACGGGAAGAAACGAAGGTAATGGGCGTTGATTTGGGACTTCGTTATATCGCCGTTGCCAGCGTGGGCACGAAATCGTTGTTTTTTAAGGGCAGCCAATGCGCTTTCATTCGCAGGCGATACGCGGCTTTGCGAAGGAGATTAGGAAAAGCCAAGAAGCTCCATATGATTCGCAAAATCGGCCGTAAAGAGTCCCGCTGGATGAAAGATATGAACCATAAAATCAGCCGTCAAATCGTCCGTTTTGCCCTCGCCAACGGTGTTGGCGTGATTCGGATGGAAGAATTGACGGGGATTCGAAAGCGGGCAACATCGGCCAAAGAAGCGGGACGAAACCTTCACACTTGGGCGTTTCATCAACTGCAAACGATGATTGCCTATAAAGCCGAAATGGCGGGCATTCGGGTGGAGTGGGTGAAGCCGACCTACACGAGCCAAACGTGTAAATGTGGTTATCGAGAGAAAGCGAACCGCAACGGCATCCGCTTCCGATGCCAAAGGTGCGGATACACCCTCCATGCTGATTTGAATGGTGCGATCAACATCGCCAAAGCGATTTCGGGCTTTGCCGCCTAACCTAGCGCACTGGTCACAGGTGCGCCGCCCATCGGGGTACATCCTAACCTGATGGGATGGGCTGATGACACAGCCCCGAACTTGGGCGTGGTCCGAACCAGAAATGGATGAGGACGCGAACGACCCAAGAATCCCACGCCCTTTAAGGCGTGTGGAGTGTCAAAATATATCGAACCGCGGTTCCTCAACTTGTCGTTTGATCCGCACAACCGGTATTCGGTGCCGTATTTTTGGGGGACGGTCGGCATCGTCTACAACCGCGACATGCTCGGTGGCAAGAGGATTACGAGCTGGAACGACTTATGGGATCCGAGTTTGCGAAACCAAATTTTGCTTGTCGACGGAGCGCGCGAAGTAATGGGCATGGCGTTAAACAGCCTCGGCTATTCCCTCAATGACACGAACAAAGCCCATTTGCAAGAAGCAAAGCGGAAACTCGATCGACTCATGCCGAATGTGAAGGCGATTGTCGGCGATGAGATCAAGCTGCTTCTGGCTAATGAAGAGGCGGCCATTGGCGTCGTTTGGTCGGGCGACGCGGCGGAAATCATCGCCGAAAATGACAAGCTCGACTATGTCGTGCCGAAAGAAGGCTCCAACTTATGGTTTGACAACATGGTCATTCCGAAAACAGCGAAAAACATCGAAGGAGCGCACGCGTTTATCAATTTTATGCTCGACCCGAAACACGCGGCGCAAAACGCCGAGTATGTCGGCTATTCGACGCCGAATAAAAAGGCGCTTGCCTATTTGCCAAAAGACATCGCGGGCGATCGGCGCTTTTACCCCGATTTGGATTCAGCTGGGCATCTCGAAGTGTACGAAAACTTAGGGAAACACATGCTCGCCTACTACAACGAACTGTTTTTGCAGTTTAAGATGCAGCAAAAGTAACCATATAGATGCAACGAAATCGTTTCACATATCCTTGACGGAAAAAGTGGCTTATCCATTTTTGACTGTCGAAGGCAAGCCACAGGCTTGCCTCCGTCACGCTTTAGCGTGACGGAAGACCGAACAACGACTCGCTTCACAGACCCATTCATGGGTCTGGAAGCGGCGTTGTTCGGTCACTCGACAGTCGGATGCAATGACCGGTAAAAACGAAAAGTGTTAAAGCTTTACATTGCATCTATACAATCAGAGCAGGCGCCGCCCTCTGCAATAGGGAGATGGGCGCCTGCTTGGCGTTTGCGTAAAGGGTTGCGCCGCTTCCCTAGCGCGCGGGAACGAAGAAGCCCATGGGCGGCTTCACATACAAGAAGGGATCGGACGCAGGGAAGAAGAATAGAAAGACATGATATGATGAAAAAGAGGAGGTGGGAACGTTGCCCAATCATTTGCCTATGGAAGAAAATGTGATGGATATGCTCATCGTCGGCTTTTCGGTTGTGATGTTGATCGCGGTTGCGACAATCGTTTTTCTTTGGCGAAGGAATCGAGAGGGGCGGGCGTTTCTGTGGATATTGGCCCATTTCTTGTTGCTGTCTCTGGCTGTTTCATTTGCGCTGAAGGCGATTTCCTTTGATCTTACCCATGTGCAGGCATCTGAAGAAATCTCCCTCCTTCTTGGCAAGGCGGGGCTGGCGTGGGGAGTGGGGATGGTTTGTTTGTTGGTCGGCATTGTGAAACTTTCCAGACGATGACTGCGATCCCGATAGGTATGATTGGGAAGGAACAACAAACAACAAAAAGAAGCCATCCGCCTTTATCGGCTGACGGTTCCGAGGGGCGGATGGCGTTTGCAAGATGATTCGAATAAGGAGTTGCCTATGTTGTTTTTCGATTTCTTGGTATGGTCAGTGTTTTCCAGTTGTTTGCGTTCAGCTGTTTCGCGATATAGACGATTTGCCCGATATGATACGAATAATGGTACATTTGCCGCTCAATGGCTTCGATGACGGAATGGGGTTCGCCGCGGATCGTGACGTCCGCAACAAATCCGTTTCTTGCAGTTCGTTCAGCGTCTGAAAGAAAGCAGACCACCCCTTTTCCCAGCAAGCCATGACTTCTTTGCGCGTATGGAAGTCGTTGATAAACTCATCATCGCGGTTTCGGTTCGGTTTTTCCCCATCCGACGACAAAAAGTCTGTCCAGCGCGACACCATATTTCCGCTCATATGTTTGACAATGATGGCGATGCTGTTTGCCTCCTCATGAAAGCAATGGAACAGCTGTTCCTCCGAACATTGGTCCATAGCCCGTTCGGCGGTCTTTTTCATGTCAACAAAGCGTGCGCGCACCACTCGCAAATATTCTTGGCCGATGTTCATTCACACACCTCCGTCAAAGAAATGCCATCTCTTTTATTCGCCGTCGATGCTGTGATTTCTTTCTATGTGACGGCAAAAAGCAAAAAAAGCAACGCCTTGGGCGGACATGACTATGGGTCATGTTTTCGAAGCAGGCGAGTGAATAATCAGATCATAGCGGCACTCTTCGTTGCCTGTGTTCATAAATTGATGTTCGCAGGCGGCGTTGTAATAAAGAGAGTCCCCTTCGTGCAAGACGTCCGTGTTATGAAACCTCCTTTGCTTTCCTTGATTGTCGAAGATGCATTCGGCATGGTCGCGAAAACATCCTCTCGATTTTCGCCGAAAGGGTGCGAAATGTGAGGGATAACGTCCGCTCTTTTATACGTAGCTTCCGATTTTTCCGTTTTTTCTCGCCCAATGCCATTGTTGCTTCAAGACTAATGAGCCCATGGCCAGCCATAATAGCGAGATGCCGAGAGCAGGAAAGAATACGGGCCATCCTTCATTCACTCCTTGCACGGCCCAAGAAAGGGGAGAAAAGTAGTTGAGAATATGAAAGGCTGTCGGCAATAAATTTGAAGATAGAAAAAAACCTGAGAAGATTAATAAATAATAAAGCAGCACCTCGGTAACGGCTCCGACTTGTTTTAAGCGAAGGGACAGTCCTAAAATGAACACACCGATTCCCGTCATCCCGATTAGGCTTACGCCGCCAAATACGACGATCTCCGTTATCATGGATAATATTCCCGAGAGAATTTCGGAAAATCCAATCATCAAAGCCGCACAGATGAAAAAGAGCACTACCCACACGGATGATAATGCGATTTCCGCGATCACTACGCCCATTAAAACTTGCCATGGGGGAGTCTTGGTGGAAAGTACCTGCTCTGCCGTGCCGAGATACGCTTCCTCGATCACCGTGTTGCCGAGCTTTGAGATCAAATGAGCGCTTAAGTACCAAAGGCTGAAACCGAACAGTTTGAGCGTCGCTTCCTTTCCGGTTTGTATCGGGCTTGCGTACAGCGTACCGAGAAAAAAGACAAATTTAATGATAAGGCCAACGGTAAAATCGAACCAATACCGACGATACTCTGCCCTTTTTTTCAAAAAGGAAGCCAATACTACATTCAAGATTTGCAGGGGCAACCGACTCACCTCCTTAGACGGATAGGTTGGAACGAATAGCGGCCAAAAAATGAGTTTCAAGGTCGGCTGGAGTTGAAAAATGTTCTTTCGTGCCGCTCCAAACGATTTTTCCGCCTTGAATAAAGACAAACTTATTTCCAACGGCGTGGGCAAAAGGAATGTCGTGGGTGGTGATGAGAACGGCTTTCCACCATTGGTTTTCTTCCGTTAACATGGTTCGGATATGATGTTGCGACTCAACATCAAGGCCAAGAGTTGGCTCATCAAGGAACAAAAACGGCGCTCCTTTCATTAAGGCGATCGCAAATGCCAGTTTTTGTTTCATCCCACGTGAAAGGGTTTGGGTAAGACGCTCAGCGTATGGGGTTAGATTCAACACGGCCATCATTCGTTCGGCTCTTCGTTTTGCTTCAGCACGACTCCATTTGTTCAGCAAGCCGAAGTATAAGAGATTTTCCAAAACAGTTAAATAAGAATAGGAGTTGTCAGCTTCTTCAAATACGACCGCAATCGACTCGCGCGCTTCATCTGGATGGCGGACAACATCTACTCCATTGACATAGATGCTGCCGCTGTCTGGTGCAGTAAGCCCGATGATGCATCTTATTAAAGTAGTTTTTCCGGCTCCATTCGGCCCTAAAAGAATAAGTCGATCCCCTTCAACCAGTTCAAGGGAAACATTATGTAATACTTGGCGGTTTGGCGGATAGATTTTGTTTACGTCTTGCACGGCAATCATTTTTTTCTACCCTTTCCATTTAATAAGCTAGGGTGGTCTTGAAAAATCTTGAGGACCACCCGAAAGGATTATTACCAACTCGCTGGGACTTGAGACGGAGCATGTTTTAGTATGTCGTCACTTGTTGGAATAGGAGGGACCACAGTAAGAGAACCATGTCCTTCCAGTCGATAGAAAAGCTCTGTAGAAATACTGGTGGAAAGTTCAATAGCTATATCAATTTTGCACCACATATTAAATACTCGGAAGAAATATTGGCGTAAAGGTATTTGATTAAATTCAACACATTTAACAAAAAGTTCTGGGTCAACTTTTGCTACTTCTTTGCAAGTCTCCAAAACTTTGATAAGATCCTGTAAAGGATTTATTGTGTTTTTAAATAAATCTCTTTCCCATTCAAAATATTTCACAAGATTATCTTGTTCAATAATTCCTGAGACTAACTTCCACATTTCTTGTGACGGTGGTAAGAATAGGTTCTTTTCCAGCTTATCTTTTAGGTTCCATTTATTAATTTGTGAAGCTAATGGATTTCCCTTATATTCAAGTTCAACGCATTTTTTGAGGAGGTCATCGTAGGATTCTATAATATAATATTATGGATATCATGAATAGCAGTTTGTAAAAACGATATGGAGTTTTCTAGGTGTGCAACTGAATCACCGGTTGGTTGTACAAAACGAGTAGCATCTGTAGCACCGGTGGCAGCAATAATAGCTTTTTCTAGTTCAGAATTCGCTTGCCACAAATGAGTAATGCCTTGCCCTATAGCCCAAGCGCACTGAGCAGATAAAGCGGTGGTAATAGCCAGTCCTTTCGTTGGTCTATGATTTTTTCCACCCATATTCTCTTTCCCCTTTCTTTTTCAAACTTAAGTGTATTATACAAAAAAAAACAAAAAAATGTAAATATTTAAAATTAACGTGACATTAGAAACCGATCAAAAATACACGCCAAGACAGGGATTCCGTGAGCTTGTGTAAAAAGAGGGGCGTTTTCCGTGAAGTCGTCGTCAACACCATGCTTTTTTGAGCAGTTTTACTCCAAGCTCAATATCCTCGAGCGACAAGCCGCTAAAACCGAGCTTGATCATGGGTCGGTCTGGCCGTTGGTTCACAAAATAGCGCGAAGTGGGATACACTTTTACCCCACACGATAGGGCGCGTTGAAGTAGCTGTTCTTCTGAACAATCGGAATGAACTTTGATTAACACGTATAAACCGGACTGTTCGCCAATAATGGGGATCATATCCCCAAATGCTTTTCGCAGTAGTGATGTTAAATGCTCCATTTTTCGTTTGTACACGAGGCGCATGCGTTTAATATGGCGGCCCCATTCCCCCTCCTCCATAAATTTGGCCATCGCCAATTGGCTGAGGATGGACGCAGTGCTTTCGAAAAGGCGAAACTGCTGCTGATAACGGTACAAAAGCGACGGCGGCAACACCATGTAGCTTAAGCGAATCCCAGGCAGAAACGATTTTGAGAAATTGCCCAGATAAATGACTTTTGTGGAATCAATGGAAGCAAGAGCAGGAAACGGCTTTTGCGTGTAACGGAATTCGCTGTCGTAATCGTCCTCGATAATATAGCCATCGACGTTGTTCACCCATTGAATGAGCCTGTGCCGTTGCTGGATCGGCATGCTGACTCCCATCGGGCTTTGATGTGAAGGGGTGACATAGATGAGCCGCGATCGCCTGTTCTCGAGCGGTGAAAGATCGATGACGGTTTCGGAAACAGGCACCGTTTCCAGCTGAAAGCGGTGAAACAAAAACGCTTCTCTGGCGCCGTCATAACCAGGGTCTTCGACGATCACGCTGTTGAATTCATCTTTTAGAATATAGCCAAGGGAGAGAAGCATTTGCTGCGTGCTGCTTCCGATGATGATGGCGTTTGGCTCTGTGATCACCCCGCGGGATTCGAGAAGGTAGATGGCGATTTGCTTGCGCAAGCATAATTCCCCAAACGGATCCCCATAGCGGAAACATCCTTTGGCCGTCAATACTTGATTGGAAATTCTTCTCCATGCTTTAACGGGAAAATGATCGGCATCGACGGTATCGGCGCGAAAATCGACAACAACGGACGTTGCTGCTTCCCTTGCCGATTGGCGTGCAGAAATGCGGGCTTTTGGAATGAAGAGAGGTTCCACTTCATTGGCAAAATACCCTTTTCGTTTTTCCGCGCGAATATATCCTTCCGCTACCAGCTGTTCGTAAGCCATTAAAGTTGTGTTCCGGCTGACATTCAATGATTCGGCGAGTTGGCGAATGGAAGGTAGCGGCTCATTGGCTTGAATGTCGCCTTGTTCAATCAATGATTTCAATTTTTCGTAGATTTGCTTGTATTTAGGCGAGCCGTCCTTCAAGTCAAAAATGATCGTCTTCATGTTCATCCTCCTGACATGTTTATTTTTTTGTTATTGTCACTTTTTTTATGTCAGTTTTGATTATATTATACATTGTGAAGAATGGAATGCTGTAATTGAAAAGATGGGGGAGAGGACTGATGTATATTCCGAAGCATTTTGCCATCAACGATATGTCTGTCGTCTATGAGGTGATCGAGGAGAACAGTTTTGCCACCTTGGTGTCGATGCATCAAGGGGAGCTGTTTGCTACCCATTTGCCGCTGTTGCTCGATCGGGAGAAAACGTGTTTGTACGGCCATTTTGCCCGTTCTAATCCGCAATGGAACGACATTCAACGTCAGACGGTCTTGGCGATTTTCCACGGTCCGCATTGTTATATTTCTCCTTCCTGGTATGAAACGAACCAGGCGGTGCCAACATGGAATTATGTGAATGTCCATGTGTACGGGAACGTGGAGTTGATCGACGATGAAGAAGAAATCATGCAGTCGCTGCACGATATGGTAGAAAAATACGAAGCGCCGGGCAGCCGTTACCAGCTGTCAGAGGTCGATGCCGGGATGCTGTCCGGCATGAACAAAGGAATTCAAGCCTTCAAAATCATCATCAAGCGAATCGAGGGAAAAGCCAAGTTAAGCCAAAATCATCCTGCATACCGACAAGAACGGATCATCAAGCAACTCGAGCAAATGCCATTTGAAAACGAAAAGCGAATCGCTTCCCTGATGAAAAAGCAACAGCAGTGAAATAGAAAATGAAGGAGTGAGATGTGAGGATGGGGCTTTCGACGATCGGTGTGTTTATAGTGGCAGCCGCGGCACTGCTCATCGTCCCCGGATCGGCGGTATTGTACATTGTGTCTAGAAGCATCGGTCAAGGAACGAAAGCAGGAGTTGTAGCGGTGTTTGGCGTGGCATTGGGTGGCGCTGTCCATGTTGTCCTTGGAGCCGTGGGCGTTTCCGCGATTTTGATGACATCGGCGGCTGCCTTTACGATGATCAAATATTTAGGAGCCGTTTATCTTATCTATTTGGGAGGCAAAACGTTATTTTTTGCTTCCACCAAGGATGAGGAAATCCCGAACACGAAGGCCAAGGAGAAAACATTGGCGCAAGTGTTTTACGAATCTCTATTTGTCGAAGTGACCAATCCAAAAACAGCGCTCTTTTTTCTTGCCTTTTTTCCGCAATTTATTTCGCCTTCTGCTGGATTGGTGGCTGGTCAATTTTTGCTTTTAGGGGCGATATTTGTTGTTCTCGCCTTGCTAAATGACAGCTTGTACGCCATGTTGGCCGCGGGCATCCGCAAACGGCTGGCTGCCAAGAAAGGAAGCATGAAGGTGATGAACCGGGTGGCGGGCTGTTGCTATATCTTGTTAGGACTATTCTCCGCCTTGGCGAGCCCTTCAAAACCGTAAGAGAATGGAGGAGTGGATGATGACACGTTTTGTTGTTGAAGACGATGTTTGGGCCATATTTCCCCACGCCAAAATCGGTGTGGTCGTTGCCCAAGGGATTGACAACGGCATCAAGAATGCCAGCGTTTACGAACAAATGCTGCGAGAGGCGGAGAAAGAGGCGCGGAAATTCCTGGAGTTTGAAGAATTGAGCCGCAACCCCGTCATCGTTGTTTGGCGAGAGGCGTTTCGGCGATTCAAAACGAAAAAAGGGGCGCGTTGTTCGGTTGAAGCGCTGCTGAAACGAGTGAAAAACGGTCAGCACATCCGAACGATCAACCCGCTTGTGGATATTTATAATTCTGTTTCATTGCGTTACGGGCTTCCATGCGGAGGGGAGGATATCGACACGTTTGTCGGCGACATCCGGCTGGCGCTGGCGGATGGTCATGAACCGTTCATCCCGTTGGGAGGCGAGGAAAACGACCTGCCGTATGAAGGAGAAATCGTGTATAAAGATGACGTGGGCGCCATATGCCGCTGCTGGAATTGGCGGGAAGCCCAACGAACGATGCTCACCGAACAGACGAAGCACGCCTTCCTTTGCATCGAATCGATTGATGAAACAAGGAATGAGGTTCTTTACCAAGCGCTGGAAGAATTGGCTTCCTCCATACGCCGTCATCTCGGGGGCACAGTGAAGACGCACATCGTGGATATTCACCATCCAGAAATATCGATAACGGATTAAGGACCATTTTATCCGTCTTGCTTTAATTGCTGCGGCGCTTGGCCGCTCCGGTGGGGAAGGAGAAGCGATGCGACTCGCCGAGCCGATTGTCGACATGGCACTCGCCTTCATTGTGTTTGGTGTGCTCGTTGGGCGGTGGTTAGCATGTAGAGGCCGCCTGCTTACTTCAGTACCTGATATCATGCGCTCGCTTTTCCCAAAAGATGAGCTGTTTTTTTCTTGCTATAAGAATTATAGGGAGCTTGCCAGCTGGCTTCTCCTTCAAATTTTCTATCGTTCTGCTTGTAAAACAAAAAGCGGATGGAGGCTTGCCTCATCCGCTTATCGATAATTCACAAACTGCACATCAATCGGCAAGTCCGCTTCGCGAATCGCAGCGATGACCTTTTGCAAGTCATCTTTGCTTTTGCCGCTGACGCGGATTTGATCGTCCTGTACTTGGCTTTTCACTTTCAGGCCAGTGTTTTTAATGATCGTGTTGATTTTTTTCGCGTTTTCTTTATCGATGCCTTGCACAAGTTTGGCGCGCTGGCGCACTGTGCCCCCAGAAGCTGGCTCAATTTTGCCGTATTGGATGTTTTTCGTCGGCACGCCGCGTTTAATGAGCTTGCCGATGAGCACGTCTTTTAGCTGCTCTAATTTAAATTCATCATCGGAAATAAGGATGAGTTCGTCTTTGTCTAGCGAAATGTCGCTTTTGCTGCCTTTAAAGTCATAGCGGTTTTTAATTTCTTTCATCGCGATGTTGATCGCATTGGTGACTTCCGATAAGTCGACTTTCGATACAATATCAAAGGAACTTTCTTTCGACATACACAACCTCCAGCATTTTTTATTTTATTATAGTAAAATGTGGCAAGGGACACAACAAGAAAAGGAGGGGAAGCCGAACGACGTGGAGGTGCTATTGTGATGATGGGAAAAACTGTGTTTTATGCAGAATTGTCCATTGGAGTGGGAAATAATAAGCGTGAAAATATAGACAAAGGAAGAGATTGCAATGAAACGATTAATTCCTGGAGAAATCATGACATTAACGGTAAAACGGGAAATGCCGTTTGGCTGCTTTTTGACGAACGGCACGGAGGAAGTGATGCTGCATAAAAGAGAAGCGAATACAACGCTTGCGGTCGACAACGAGGCAACGGTATTTTTATATCATGACCACGACGGACAGCTGTGCGCTACCATGAAAATGCCGAAAATTACGAACCACAAATACGACTGGGTTGAAGTGGTCGACATCGTTCCGAAATTGGGCGTCTTTGTCGATATTGGCATTTCCAAAGATATGCTCGTGTCCATCGATGATTTGCCGCCGCTCCGCTCGCAATGGCCGAAGCGAGGGGATCAATTATATTGTTCGTTAAAAACGGATAAACGAGGCCGGCTGCTTGCTAAACTAGCGGATGATGAAACGATGAAACAAATCGCCGTGAAAGCGCCGGAATCAGCGTTCAATCAAAACATTCGCGGGCGCGTCTACCGCGTGATTAAGGTGGGAGCTTTCCTTATCTCTGATGTCGGCTACCTTGGATTTGTACATGAATCCCAGTGGCGAAACGCGCCGCGCCTCGGTGAAGCAGTGGAAGGGCGGATTATCGCCGTCAAAGAGGATGGGACGGTCAATGTCTCCTTACTGTCGCGCAAGCATGAAAGCATCGACGAAGATGCGGCAGCCATTTATACGTACTTAGAAAGCCGCGGCGGAGCGATGCCGTATCACGACAAAAGCGACCCGGACGATATCCAAGCGCGCTTTCATATGAGCAAGGCCGCCTTTAAACGAGCATTAGGACGATTAATGAAAGAAGACAAAGTATATCAAAAAGATGGATGGACGTATATCAAGCGATCATAAAAAGCAAAGCCAATTACAGCTTTGCTTTTTTTATGCAAAAAACTCAACAAATGTAGAATGATGCCGATAAACAATAATGGACACCATGAAAAGAAGGGGACGAACAAATGAAACAACAAAGACGTATATGGCATCTTGTTATTGCGTTATTGGTTATTTTGATGATGACTGGTTGTTCGACGAAAGAGACGGTAACGAAAAAAGATAGTATCAAAGTCGGGATTATGTTGTCGGACGTCGGACTTGGAGATCAATCGTTTAGCGACTCGGCATTTCGCGGATTAATGAAAGCGCGTGATGAACTAGGCATCATTTTTGATTATCGTGAATTGAAAGATACGAAAACGTATGAACAAGGATTGAAGGAGCTTATTAAAGATGGCAATGATGTCGTCATTGGCCTTGGCTTTATGGTGCAAGAGGATTTGGAAAAAGTGGCAAAACAATATCCAAAGCAGCGTTTTATTTTAGTTGACTCTATTTCTGATTTGCCAAACGTGACATCGATTGCGTTTAAAGAAGACGAAGGAAGCTTTCTAGCCGGAGTGGTGGCGGCGCTAGCAACAAAAACAAACAACGTCGGGTTTATTGGGGGAGACGATGTTCCGCTGATTCGTAAATTTGCGGAAGGATTTGAAAAAGGAGTGCATGCCGTGAACCCGTCTGCTTCCGTTCACACCGTATATGCGGGCGATTTCGGCAATGACAAGCTCGGCGCCAACATCGCCAAAGACATGTTTGCCAAGAAGTGCGACGTCGTGTATACGGCGGCGGGATTTACGGGAGTTGGCGCGCTTCGGGAAGCGGAAGCACGAGGTGTGTATGCGATTGGCGTTGACAGCGACCAATATTTTTACGCGGAAAAAGCGGTTGTGACATCAATGGTCAAAAATGTCGATGTCGCCTTGTTTCGCGTGTTAAAACAATACGTGGAAAAAGGGGAATTGCCAACCGGCACTGTTCAGCTTGGATTAGCGGAAAATGGAGTTGGGCTCGCGCCGATTCGCGTTATCCCATGGGATGACCAAAAACAACAGCTGCTCGAACAGTGGAAACAAAACATTGTGGACGGCAAAGTGGCGACAAAGTAATACAGAAAAGGGGATTAGAATGACAATTCGCAGAAAATTGTGGCTTCATTCGTTTCTTTCGCTTATTGCATCCATCATATTGATGGGGTTCATTATCGGTAATATGTTGTCGATAGAGGCAACGAATAAAGATATCGTTCCGGTTTTGTTGACGGTAGAAAAGCTCGAGGCAAGCATGAAATCGGCAAAGCAGAGCTTAAACAACGCCGCCTACAATATGACGGAAGGAAATAAGCAAGAAGTGCTGGCGCAAATCGAAACGACAGAAAAGCTGATTGGCGAATTAGAAAAATCATTGAAACAAAAGGAATTTCGCGCGCTATTAGAAAAAGCAAAACAAAAATTTGCCGAAGTGCATAATGCGTCGCTTGCCGCTCTTGAACATCGCGATGTATCGGAAGCAAGACGGCAAGCGATGCGAATCGAAGGGGCGGTCAATGATATTTACATGCTGCAATTGTATACGAATGATTACTACAAGGAGCTCCAGCGTGATTTACAGGCACAAATCCGTTTTGTCATTTGGACGGCGGTCATCGGCAGCATCGCGCTCATCGTTATGTCAGGTGCTATGAGTCTACGGCTGACGCGCTCGATTACGAATCCGCTCAAGCAGCTTGCCCACAATGCGGTCGAAATCGCGGGGGGCAATTTGCTTGTTGAGCGCATTGACTATAAACAAAACGATGAGTTAGGTGCATTAAATGTGGCATTTCATACAATGGTCGAGGAGTTGAAGCGTCTGCTTCGTTCGGTAGAAGTGGTTAGTCAACAAGTCGAAACATTTGCAAAAGAAATCGAAACAGAAAATAAAATGCTTACGGAGATCAACCGGCAAGTTGCGTTATCCACCAATGAGCTGTCTGCTGGAGCGCAAAGCATCTCTGAAGAATTGCAGCAAGCAGTACAGCAGATTGAAAAAATGGATGATACGTTTGCCAAAACAGCGGAGCGAACCGAACAGACAGCACATTACAGCGAGACGGCTGTCGAAGCGATTCAACATGGCCAAAAAGCGATGGAACAACAAATGCACTTCATTCGCGAAAGCAATGAAGCGACATTGTCGATTGAACAGGCAACGAATGAATTTACGAGCTACGCCGCCAACATTGAACAAATGGCAAAGGTGGTATCCGATATGGCGGAACAAACGAATTTGTTGGCGCTAAACGCGGCCATTGAAGCCGCAAGAGCGGGAGAAGCGGGGAAAGGATTTGCTGTTGTCGCGGAAGAAGTGCGCAAGCTTGCCGAACAATCCGCACAGGCGACAAAACAAATTTTTGAAACAGTTTCGCTGATTAAGCATGGCATTTCCACGGTTTCCGAAACCGTTGCCCGAGCGGTAAAAATCGCCGAGCAGCAATCGCAATCGATTGAAACGACAACGAAGGCGTTTGCCGAAATCGAGGACAAAGTCGCCGGCATTTCCGCCGATATTCAAGCACTTGTCGATGATGTTATCACATCGAAACAATTAGAGGAGAAAGTATTGCAAAATGTGGAAAGCATCAGCGCCGTCGTCGAACAGTCGGCGGCCGGCAGTGAAGAAATTGCCGCTTCGATGGCTGAACAACTGACAGCGTTTGAAAAAATGGTGGAGAAAGTGACGAAACTAAGACAATTGACGGATGAACTGCATGAGGTGATGGCGAAGTTTCGGATGGAATGAAATTGAACTATCCCCACTTACCGGCTAAGGCCGGTGGAAGTGGGGGATTTTTGTTTCCTTTGTCTGTTGTTGCTCAAAGGCCCCAAGCCCCCCTCCGTTCATTTATGACAGAAGAAGAACGCTTTTCAACTATTAAAATTACTAAAAAAACAAAAAATGCCGATTCATCCTCCACCTACGCTTCGCTTAGAGGTGGGGGTCTTCTCGGCAAAGAAAAGAGGCTGTCCAGTATAAAAGGACAGCCGAATTTTATAAATGATCCGTCTTCTTCGAATACGCAAATTTCCCAGCCTGGCGGTTTTTTTCGCGCAACATGTTTTTTTCATGGCGTTTCGCGTTGTTGTCTCGCGCTTTTTTATCGTTATCGCTTGTATGTGACATAATTGGCGTGCACTCCTTTATCCACGGTGTACACCATTAGTATGCGTGGAAAAGAAGAACTTATACCTCAATATATTTGTTCAAGAAAAAGAGTGCCAACGTGCCTGGACCGGCGTGCGCGCCGATCGCACCGCCGATTTCGGTGATGAAAAAGCGCGTGCAGCCATATGTTTTTTCAATAAGCTGCTTTAATTCCAATGCGGCTTCTTCGTCGTCGCCGTGGCTGATGCCGATCACTTGTTTTTGCAAATCGTCGCCGCGTTCGCCCATGATTTCGACCATGCGCTTTAGCACTTTTTTGCGGCCGCGTAATTTCTCCAGCGGAATAAGTTTGCCGTCTTCGACATGGAGAAGCGGCTTAATGTTTAAAAGGCCGCCAACCATTGCTGCGGTTTTGCTAATTCGCCCGCCGCGCGCCAAAAATTCTAAATTGTCAACCGTAAAAATATGTTCCATATGGCGGCAGTAAGAAGCAATCGTTTGGCATAATAGGTTGTACGGCATTCCTTTTTCTGCGAGTTCCGCCGCTTTCATCACCACAAGTCCTTGTCCGAGCGACGCGCACTTCGAATCGATAATCGTTAGCTGAAACTCAGGATATTCTTCAAGCACTTCGCTGCGAATCGCCATCGCGGTTTGATATGTACCAGATAATTGCGAGGAAAACGCGATATATAGACAAGGGCGGTTTTCTTTTGCGTACTTGGTAAATAGTTCTTTCATTTTTAGCGGATTCGATTGCGCCGTTTTCACGATTTGTCCGTTGCGCATCGCGTCATATACTTGTTTTGGTTCAATGGTAATAAAGTCTTCATATTCTTCGCCATTGAAATGGACAAGAAGCGGCAGAAACGCGATGTTATGCTTCTGCAAATAAGAATATGGGAGATCGCTACCACTGTCCGTAATAATTTGAATCGACACTGCATCCACCTCTTATAAAGTTAAGATAAGATATATTTTAGTGTAGCGATTATGATGAAAAAAGACAATTTTTCTTTCCTATAAAAAGGTTGCGGACGAGCGCCGCAACCTTTACTGAGTGAGTTGATCAAGTTCTTCCTGGAATTGACGCAACTGCGCTTTTTCTGCCAAGCTGGAATGAGCATAGGCAGAAGATAAGGCGTTTTTTGCTATGGCGATCGCGCGATCCAAGTCGATATCCGCTTGGCCGTTTGCTGCTTGTTTTGCCTGCATGACCGCTTTGCGCGCTTCTTGAAACAATCGATTGCCCATCGTTATTCGCCTCCAAGCGACGTTTCAAACGCTTTTTGCATTTTGCGCTCTTCCGCTTCAGCGTATGTCATGTGGTAAGGGATTCGTTCGTCATGTTTTTCTACCGCATCGACGCTTTGTTGAATGAAGCGTTTCGATTTATTTCGTTTACCCAAGACGTATTCCCCCCTTGAAAAAATAAAGACGCAGTATTGCGTCATGGATAGTGTAACCGTATAGGGGGGATTGTAATAAGGCAATTCGTTACAGCTTTAACATTGATTTTAAATAAATACCGATGCCATCTTCTTCATTCGTTGCAGTCACATCGTTGGCGATTTGTTTGAGGGGCTCAATCGCGTTGCCCATCGCGATGCCATGACCTGCCCATTCGATCATTTCTAAATCGTTATCTTCGTCTCCAAAAGCGATGACCCGTTCTCTAGGGATATGGAAATAATCAGCGATTTGCTTGAGGCCAAACGCTTTATGAACGCCGGCGCGAACGATTTCAATCATATGCCATGGCTCGGTCCAGCGCCGGTGATGCAATACGTTCGCATGAACGTCGGATAAGTACGACTGTATTTGGTCGGCATGTTGTTTGTCTGTATGAATAAGGATGCTCGTTGGATCATCTTTTAATGCATAGCGCAAGTCGCCGATTTCGATGGCCGGGTTGCCAAGCCGGACAATATCTAGCAGTATTTCATCATGTTCATGAAAGTATACATCGTCCATCACTTCGGCTAAAATATTTTTAATCGAGTACGTTTCACTTACTTCAATGATGTCTTTTACGGTTTGGAGCGGAAGCGGAAAATGACGGATCCCCCATGAATGGTCGGCAGGGTGATGGACGAACGCCCCGTTAAAGTTGACAATTGGCGTTGTGAGTCCAATCTCTTCATAGTACATTTTGCTGGCGCGATAAGGTCTTCCAGTTGCAATCACGACAAGATGCCCTTCTTCTTTTGCGCGCAAAATCATTTCTTTAGTAAATGGGGAAATCGTTTTGTCATCTTTTAATAACGTACCATCTAAATCCAACGCAATTAAATATTGTTTCATAATAACTCCCTTTACATTGTTTTTTTAAAGTATATACGATCATGATTTTAAGGTCACTACTATTTTTATCATCATTTTGTTTTTTTGGCTCTTTTCTAATATAGTGTAACTCTTTTCCAAAATTCTTGTCTACATGTTACACTATAGAAAAAAGAATGAAGGAGTTTTGGGATTATGGTCATCATTGAAAAAGAAACCGTTGCCCAAGTGCCTGTGCTTCATGTCGTAAAAAAAGAAAAGCGGGAAGAACGATTGCCGTTTATTTTGTTTATTCATGGATTTACAAGTGCAAAAGAACATAATTTGCACTTTGGGTACTTGCTTGCCGAGGCGGGATACCGCGTGATTTTGCCGGATGCGCTGCATCACGGTGAACGAGATTCGTCTTTATCTGATCGTGAGCTGCAATTGGCGTTCTGGAATATTGTGACGCGTACGATTACGGAAATTAAAAAAATCAAAGAGGAATTAGAACTTCGCAATCTCATTCAGCCGGATCGGGTAGGACTTGCCGGTACATCGATGGGGGGGATTGTCACATTTGGCGCACTTGCCGAGTATCCATGGATTAAAGCGGCCGTTTCGCTGATGGGAAATCCAATGTATGAAGCATTTTTTGACGCCTTAATTGAAACAGGCAAAAAAATGGGAGTGGCGATTCCGCTTTCCGATGAACAACTAAAGCGGGAAAAGGCGCGATTAATGAAATATGACCTTTCTAGACAGCCGGAGAAATTAGCGGGCCGTCCGCTTCTTATTTGGCATGGAAAGTGCGACCAAGTTGTCCCTTATTCTTATACATATGAGTTTTATGAACAAATAAAACCGCTTTATCAAGGAAAAGAAGAAAATTTGAAGTTTATTTCCGATGATACGGCAGGGCATAAAGTGACAAGGGAAGCGTTTTTAGAAACGGTGAAATGGTTTACGAAACATGTGTAAGAAAAAAACGGCTATGCTTATGGCATAGCCGTTACAACATTATCGGAGGGGTAAAAGCGGACGGGACATTTCCCCAAAAAAGTTATGAAAAATGCCCTAATTGCCGCAGCGCTTCTTCACTCATTCGTTCCGGAGTCCAAGGCGGATTCCATGTAATTTGTACTTGTACATCGCGGATTCCATCGATATGTTCGAGCGCACGTTTCACACCGCCGACGATGGAGTCGTGAAGCGGGCAAGCCCGGTGTCGTAAGCGTCATTAAAATATATATGTTTCCATCATTAATTTGCAAATCATAAATTAACCCTAAATCCACGACATTGATCCCCAGTTCTGGGTCAATAACCGTTCGAAGCTGCTGAAGTACCAATTCGCGAATATCCATGATTATAGCCTCCCTCTAGAAATGTTGATCTATCAAGGCTTTTCGGCCTCTCAGGGGTGTCCAAAAAATATTTTTCGACA
>NZ_QCWL01000001.1:1154057-1160126 GCF_003064505.1 Geobacillus sp. LYN3
TTGAAGCAGTCAAACTTCTTTGGAAGCCCCCACTTCAAATTTTCGCTAGAAATTAAGTGGGGGTAGTTCACAGCCAAGCTCATCAAGTTGTTCGTATAAAAACATCGGGCGGCGGTCGTTAATGATGGTTAACGTTTCTCCAGGCTGCAGTTTCCCTAACGCCGCCAATGTTCTCATCATTGGTTGCGGCGGCTCTAACCCGCGATTGTCAAGAATCATCGTTCTCCCCCCCTGTTTTACGAACGTGACTTTCCAATGTTTTTTCCCAATCTGTTCCGCTTCATACGTAAATCCTTTTGCTTTCATAATCGGAAAAAGCGGAATCGGTTTAAACGGCGCATGCAGAATAAACGTGTCCCCCGCTTGAAGCGGTTTAATTGTGTTCATAATTTTTTCAAACGGTTCGATTTTCTTTTGTAAATCTTCGCGGACATCCAACTCTACAATCTTTCCCAACGAAATCCCTCCTTTGTTTTTTATGATAGTAATTTTCATTTTCAAGCGTTGTGATTTTTATCACATCCATTAGAAAAAGATTTCTTTTTCCAATCCTTCTTTATCAATAAGGTAAAATCCATCTTCATTAATATCAATCAATCCTTTTCGCTTTAATTGGCTAAGCGTTCGGCTTACCGTTTCCCGTGAGGTGCCGATCATGTTGGCAAGCTCTCGATTCGTCACATGAGCAGTCAAACGGTAAAATTTCCCTTGCGGTACCGCATTTGTTTTTGTTAAGCGCAACAGAAGCATAATAATTTGTTCATATGTGTTATGAAGAATTTGTTCTTCTAAACGTTTTTGCAAGTCAACGATTTTTTCGCCCATGACGCGAAATAATTTAATGCATACCTCTGGATAGCAAATTAACGTTTGTTCGAAGTCAGCGATTGGGATCGCAATTAACGTCGCTTCGTCGATGACTTCCGCGTGCGCAGGGTACGAACCTTTTAAGAAAAAACCGGTATGCGGAAACATTTCGCCTGTCTGCAAAATCGAGATGATTTGTTCTTTCCCGCTCATATCGGTTTTATAAATTTTTACCGTCCCGGAATGAATGAAATAGACACGCTCGAGCGGGTCTCCTTGCATAAATACAAACGTCCGCGGTTTATAAACGCGTACATGGGAAATCGATACGAGCGACTCCAGTTCATGATCGGATAACTCGCGAAAAAGCGGAACATTTTTTAGTCTCTCTTTCAGCCAATCATTTGTCATTATTCCATCTCCTTACATAAATTTCACAAAAATGTGGCTTTCGCCAAGTGGAGTTCCCTTTGACAAGAATAAAGGAACCACAAGCTTTCTGTTATTTCTATACTACCATTTTATGAGTTTCTTCATATGCGAGCTGTGACATAAATCATAGTATGCGTTTGTCATGACTCACATATTTTTTATTTTTGCAGCGTTACAATGGGGACGAATCAAAGATTAGGAGGTTGAGGATAGATGGAAGTGAACCCATCAGTCCGTCCGTCTTTACGTCCCGAACGGCGGAAACAAAATAGTTTCCTTAAATCAATATTAATTTTTACGATTTTAATCAGCTTTACCGTCCTGCTTGTCGGCGGATACTGGATTTTTAAAGAAATGGCGCCAAGACCGAAAGAGGTCCGAAGCGAAAGCGGCGACGTATTAATGACGAAAGAAACAATTATCGGTGGGCAGTCCGTGTTCCAGAAATACGGATTAATGGATTACGGTACAGTGCTTGGACATGGTTCTTACATGGGGCCGGATTATACAGCAGAGGCATTGAAGATTTACACGGAAGGAATGCAAGAGTATAAAGCAAAAGAACTATATGGTAAATCGTTCTCGCAATTATCCAAAGATGAAAAAACAATCATTCGAGATAAAGTCATTAAAGAAATACGGAAAAATCGCTACAACCCAGTTACCGATGTGCTTGTGTTAACAGATGCACAAGTATATGGGCTTCAAAAAGTTCGTGACTATTACCGCGATGTATTTACAAACGGTGATGGTTGGGGCTTGCAAAAAGGGTTGATTAAAGAATCGGATATGCCAAAAACAAATCGCGCTTGGGTTGCGGACAGCGATCAAATTCAGCAAATTGCCGATTTCTTCTTCTGGACAGCTTGGTTATCAAGCACTCCGCGTATCGGTGACAATATTACGTACACCAACAACTGGCCTTATTACGAAGATGCAGGAAATACAATGACGTTTTCCGCCATGTGGTGGAGCGGTGCAAGTGTGACCATCTTAATTTTATTTGTTGCGATTATTTTGTACTTCTTCTATCGTTATCAATTGAGCATGCAAGAAGCATATAAAGAAGGACAGTTTCCAGTTATCGATTTGCGCAAGCAGCCATTAACCCCTTCGCAAGTGAAATCAGGAAAATACTTTGCGATTGTCGCTGTGCTGTTTTTCGTTCAAACGATGTTTGGCGCGTTGCTTGCCCATTATTATGTAGAACCAGACAGCTTTTTCGGCATCAAATGGATTCACGATTTATTGCCGTTTAACATTGTGAAAGGCTACCATTTGCAACTAGCAATTTTTTGGATTGCAACATCATGGTTAGGTATGGGGATTTTTATCGCACCGCTTGTCGGCGGACATGAACCGAAAAAACAAGGGCTTCTCGTTGATATTTTGTTCTGGGCGCTCGTTGTTCTTGTCGGCGGCAGCATGATCGGTCAATGGCTCGGTGTGAACGGATATTTAGGGAACAGCTGGTTCTTGCTTGGCCATCAAGGATGGGAGTACATTGAGCTTGGCCGCATTTGGCAAATCATCCTGGTAGTGGGCATGCTCATTTGGCTGTTTATCGTCTTTCGCGGTATTAAGAGCGGATTAAAGCGGGAGAGCGATAAAGGCGGATTGATTCACTTATTGTTCTACTCGGCGATTGCAGTGCCGTTCTTTTACATCTTTGCGTTCTTTATGAAACCAGACACGAACTTTACAATGGCAGATTTCTGGCGCTGGTGGATTATCCATTTGTGGGTAGAAGGAATTTTCGAAGTGTTTGCGGTTGTTGTGATCGGCTTTTTGTTAGTGCAATTGAGACTTGTTACAAAAAAATCTACAGTAAGAGCATTATATTTCCAATTTACGATTTTGCTTGGCAGCGGGGTCATCGGAATTGGTCACCACTATTATTACAACGGTTCGGCGGAAATATGGATTGCGCTTGGCGCCGTTTTCTCGGCGCTCGAAGTCATTCCGCTTACATTGCTTATTTTAGAAGCATATGAACAATATAAAATGATGCGCGACGGCGGAGTTAACTTCCCTTATAAATCGACATTCTGGTTCTTGATTTCTACTGCGATTTGGAATTTAGTTGGAGCTGGCGTGCTTGGGTTTTTAATCAACTTGCCGGCAGTCAGCTACTTCGAACACGGACAATTTTTAACGCCAGCTCACGGCCATGGAGCAATGATGGGGGTTTACGGCATGTTTGGCATCGCAGTGTTGCTGTATTCGCTGCGCAATATTGTCAAGCCGGAAGCATGGAACGATAAATGGCTAAAATTTGCCTGTTGGATGCTCAATATCGGGCTTGCAGGGATGATTGCAGTGACGTTGTTGCCAGTCGGCATTCTGCAAATGAAAGAAGCGTTTGAACATGGCTATTGGGCGTCGCGCTCTCCAGCGTTTTTACAACAGGATCTTGTACAAACCTTGCTTACGATCCGTGCTGTTCCAGATACGATTTTCTTAATTGGTGTCATCGTGATTATGGGGTTCAGCGTAAAAGCGCTATTCCATTTGCGTAAACCGACACACGGCGAGGGAGAAGCGCTCCCGGTTGTCGATCTGACAAAAGAAGAATAAACAAAAAAGAATCACAGCACAAATAGCTGTGATTCTTTTTATCTTTCTATGATAGCGCTTTCTATCTTGTTTATTGTTAGGTTTTCTGCATTTTTTCTTTTTTCTCGTGACATTGAAAACAGTATAATGTTTCTTTTTCGTCGCAAATGACGCCGTTTAAGAAACCATGAAAACAATGTATCGGTTTGCCGCACTGCGAACAAAAGCCAACAAGCTCTTCCAATCATCATTTCTCCTTTCACAGGCATTGAGAATTTTCATCCATCAATTGTGATATTCGTCACTACGACAAACGACAGAAATGATTATGATGTATACATAATTAATTATACTATAAAGGAGGCAATAAGTATGAATCAATTTGCCGCAAAAATTCATGCACCTGACTATGAGCCGAGAGAAAGACACCCTGCGATCTTTCGCTTATTCGATAGCTTAAAACCAGGTGAAGTGATGGAATTAACAAACGATCATGATCCGCGTCCGTTGCATTATCAGTTTATGATGGAACGTCCAGACCAATTTACTTGGGAGTACTTGGAAGAGGGACCAGAAATTTGGCGAGTCGCAATCGGCAAAAAATAAACATGAATGCTAAAAAAGATTCCCGAAAGAATGACGGGAATCTTTTTTTTTTTGTTGCTTCCATGGTACAGTAAAACAAAGATTTTGGTGAAAGGGGAAAAATGAATGAACAAAATGGCAGGAGTGGTTCTTGCCGGCGGGCAGTCGCGGCGTTTTGGCAGCCCGAAAGCGTTTGCCAAATTTAACGGAAAATATTTTTTTGAAATTGCTGTGGAAACGTTACGCACAGTAGTAGAGGATATTTATATTGTTAGCCATCCTTCGCTAATAGACTGTTTTCGACAAAAGACGGCGGAAAAAGTGATTATGGACGATGAACGGTATCGTGGCCAAGGGCCGCTTGCCGGAATTTATACGGTCATGAAAGAATGCGAAGCGGAATGGATATTTGTGCTTCCGTGCGATATGCCGTATATGCGTCCAGAAGCAGCGGCAAAACTTGCTAAATATGCGAACGAGAAGTTTGATGCGATTATCTGTGCGCATTTCGGCCGAATTCAGCCATTAGTTGGCATATATCATCGGCGAACATGCAAGCAGATCGAAAAACTTCTACAGGCACAAGATAATAGGATGAAATCGCTTTTTCGCCATTGCCATGTCCACTATGTGAACGAGCAAGATTTTTGGGAAGATGAGATCGTCTTTCGCAATGTAAACACGCCGAATGAGTTTGACGATATTGTGACATAAGTCACTTTGTGATATTTATCACATTAGTGTCCTCTCCAATGCAGTACAATGAGAACAAGGAGGGGGATAGTAGTGAGGGACTTTAACGAAAATCCGTTTATTGTGATTTGGGAACTAACAAGGGCATGTCAGTTAAAATGTGTTCATTGCCGAGCGGAAGCGCAATATCACCGCGATCCGCGCGAATTGACATTCGAAGAAGGGAAAAAGTTAATTGATGATATATATGAGATGGATCAGCCGCTTCTCGTGTTTACTGGCGGGGACCCGCTCATGCGCCCAGATGTATATGATCTTGCCAAATATGCGATTGACAAAGGACTTCATGTTTCAATGACGCCAAGTGCGACGCCGAACGTGACAAAGGAAGCGATTCGGAAAGCGAAGGAAGTTGGCCTTTCTCGTTGGGCGTTTAGTTTAGATGGGCCAAACGCGGAAATTCATGATCGTTTTCGTGGGACATCCGGTTCGTTTGATTTGACCATAAAAGCGATTGAATATTTACATGAACTCGATATTCCGGTGCAAATTAATACCGTCATCTCCCGATATAACGTCCATGTGCTCGATGAAATGGCAGAGTTGGTTGAAAAACTAAAATGTGTGCTTTGGAGCGTCTTTTTCCTTGTGCCGACAGGACGCGGAAAAGAGTCTGACATGATTTCGCCGGTGGAACATGAAAAAGTGTTTCGCTGGCTATACGAAACGAGCAAGCGCGTCCCGTTTGACATAAAAACGACAGCTGGACAGCATTATCGCCGGGTTGTTTTGCAAGCGAAAATGCGGGAGAACCAAATAACCGGTGACGGAATTCGTTATGAAGACGTGCTGATGAAAGGGCTAACTGGACAAGTCGATGGTCTTGGCCGTGCGCCAAAAGGGGTCAATGATGGCAATGGATTTGTTTTTATCTTAATTAGGCGAGAAGACTCCCACTTCAACGAAGCGAAGCGGAGTAAGTGGGAGATGAATCGC
>NZ_QCWL01000001.1:1160226-1164524 GCF_003064505.1 Geobacillus sp. LYN3
AAAGGAGGAGGCGGTATGGGAAAAGGTCAATCGGTGATTGCCGACCAGTGGAACCGTCCGCTTCGCGATTTGCGCATTTCAGTAATAGACCAGTGCAATTTCCGATGCGTATATTGCATGCCGGCAGAAATATTTGGACCGAATTTCCGTTTTTTGCGTGAAGACGAATTATTAACGATCGAGGAAATGGTGCTGCTTGCGGAAAGTTTTGCGGAACTTGGGGTGGAAAAAATTCGCATCACCGGGGGAGAACCGCTGTTAAGACGCGACTTAGACTTATTAGTAGAACGGCTGGCGCACATTTCCGGCATTCGCGATATCGCTCTTACTACGAATGGGATTCATTTAGTGAAATGGGCAAAACGTTTGAAAGAAGCGGGGCTCAAGCGCGTCAATGTCAGCCTGGACGCGTTAGATGACGAAGTATTTAAAAAGATGAACGGGGTTGGCGTCGGGGTTAAGCCGGTGTTAAAAGGGATTGAAGCAGCGCGGGAAGCGGGGCTTGGCGTCAAAGTGAACATGGTCGTCAAAAAGGGAATGAACGACTCGCAAATCATTCCGATGGCGAACTATTTTAAAGAACGAGGCATTACCCTCCGCTTTATTGAATATATGGACGTCGGCACGACAAACGGCTGGGATTTTTCCCATGTGGTAACGAAAAAAGAAATGTATGAACGCCTGCAGCAAATGCATCCGCTTGAGCCGGTGGAAAAAGCCTACTTCGGCGAGGTGGCAAGCCGCTACCGCTATGTTGGCACGAACGTGGAAGTCGGCTTTATCGCTTCGGTGACCGAATCGTTTTGCCAAAGCTGCACCCGGGCGCGCATTTCCGCCGGTGGCACGCTATATACGTGCTTGTTTGCTGCAAGCGGCGTTTCGTTAAAAGAAAAACTGCGTTCCGGGGCCGATAAAGAAGAAATAAAGAAAATGATTGCATCGACATGGAACATGCGGACAGACCGCTACTCGGATGAACGGACGGAGCAAACAGCAAAAACGCGGAAAAAAATTGAAATGTCTTATATTGGCGGATAAACAAACCGGACTCGCTCGTTATCGTGAGCAGTCCGGTTGTGGTTTATTTATTAGGATGTTTCTGTTTCATGAAGAATGCGCGGAAATAAAATGTTATTTTCCAAATGAATATGTTCCAATAAATTTTCCTCAAGAGCTTCTAATCGATTGTAGACAAGCCGGTACGTCCGGCATGCATCTTCTGGCGGGGTGAAGTCATTTGTAATCTCACGAATCGTTTTGATGATATCGCCAGCAACATCATGTTCATTGATAAGTTCGCGAATTGCTTGTTTCATCGTTTCTCTGTTTTCTGGAGTCGGAGTTTCTTCAAATTGTAAAATAAGCGGGAAAGCATGAGTTTCTTCTTTGATCGTATGCTGCTCGAGTTCTGTTTTCAGCTCGTTAAACAACTTATGAATTTGTGCTAGATGCGGGTGATGCGCCCCATGAACGCGAAGCACTTTTGTTACGTAAGGGCTAAGATTAGGCAATTCTTCCGCCAGGTAACGGTGATGTTTTTGGATAATATGGTCGATCAGTTCACTATAAGAAGCTTCCGACCAATTTTTTTCATCTTTTTCAAGTGATTGTGCATAAAGAGTATTTAATTGTTCTAGTATCGCTTTGCCATCTAAGTTTCGTTCTTGTATCGCTTCTTTTAACGGACGCTGTCCACCGCAGCAAAAATCAATTTTGTATGCTTTGAAAATATCGCTTGCTTTTGGAAACTGTGCTACGATATCACCGATGATCGATTGTTCTGTAAACCGTTTTTCCATGATCGGTAACCTCCATTTATAAATTGTTACAACTTAAGCATATTTCCTTTCCTTTTTCTATGTCGTGATGTACATCACACATATGAATAGATTTTGAACAAATGATGTCGAATGACGAATGGAGTGAAAAAATGTGATTAACATCACAACTAGCTTTTGTTCGTTTTCGTACAATAGGAAACAAGAAGGAATGGAAGAGGAGATATGCAATGTTTCCGTTACTACAACATCGGCAGTTTGAAATAGAAAAAACGTATAAAAGAATTAGAACAACAGCTCATCGAAACAATGAAGCAGCATGAAGTCGTAAACAGCCAACATAGTGTGTTGGGAGAATTAGTTGAAAAAATGAAGAAAAAGGTTGATAATGTCAATAACATTGGAACAAAGAATGCATGAATTACAAAAATGGCAATCAATATGGCGGGAAGAGGGATAAAATCATGGTGGAAAAACGAACTCCTATTCCGGTAACAGAGGCAATTCAAAAAGTAATGAAGTATGCGGGAACAGGAGAAGCAGAAACGGTTCCATTAGAAGAGGCATACGGACGGTATTTGGCGGAAGAATTGCGTGCTGATCATGACGTTCCGCCGTTTGATCGTTCTCCTTATGACGGCTTTGCGATACGTGCTGTTGACTCCGCTGCGGCAAAGCTTGACAATCCGGTAGAATTTGAAGTGATTGAAACGATTGGAGCGGGACAAGTAGCGGCGAAAACTGTTCAGCCATTTCAAGCGGTGCGCATTATGACAGGAGCGCAAATTCCAGATGGATGCGATGCGGTTGTCATGCTGGAATTAGCGAAACAATATGAGCGCGATGGAAAAACATATATGTCGATCAAACGCCCCTTTCAACCGGGAGATAACATTTCGTTCCAAGGAGAAGACGCGAAAAAAGGAGATGTGCTCGTCCCAAAAGGAACGTTTATCAATCCAGGTGTGCAAGCATTGTTAGCAACATTCGGGTATGCTCGGGTGAAAGTCGCGAGAAAACCGCGAATTGGCATTTTCGCGACAGGCAGCGAGCTTTTGGACGTATCTGAGCCGCTCGTTCCCGGAAAAATTCGCAACAGCAACGCCTATATGATTCAGGCGCAAGTAGTACGCAGCGGCGCGGAGCCAGTTTATTTTGGAAAATTAGCCGATGATGTGGATACATGTTTTACAGCAATACAAAAGGCGCTGCCACAAGTTGATTTTCTCATCACAACGGGCGGCGTTTCGGTTGGGGATTACGATTATTTGCCGGCCATTTATGAACGCCTTGGGGCAGAAGTGTTATTTAATAAAGTCGCGATGCGTCCGGGAAGCGTGACGACGGTTGCGCAGCTCAATGGAAAACTGTTGTTTGGTCTATCTGGCAACCCTTCGGCATGTTACGTTGGATATGAGTTGTTTGTACGTCCGGCCGTACGGACGCGTCTATTTTCGCCAAAACCGTATTTACGGAAAGCGACGGCAACGTTGATGGCAGACTTTCCTAAACCGAATCCGTTTACCCGGTTTGTTAGAAGTTATGTGGCGGTCGAAGATGGCCGGTTAACCGTGTCGCCTGTTGGGACAGATAAATCGAATATAGTCACATCGCTGGCAAAAGCAAATGCGCTGATGGTGCTGCCTGGAGGGACGCGAGGATTTGCAAAAGGGGATACCGTCGATGTATGGCTGCTAGAAGATGAGGAAGGAAGTGACATATGAACGTTTGGCAAGTGGTTGGCTATAAAAATAGCGGCAAAACGACGCTTATTGAAAAATGGATAAAAATCGCGGCAGCCGAAGGATATCGTGTCGGAACAGTGAAACATCACGGACACGGCGGTTATCCTGAAAGAAACGATTCCTATACGGATTCAAAGCGCCACGAGCAGGCGGGAGCAGTTGCCGTTTCAGTGGAAGGCGGCGGTTTGCTCGAGCTTCACGCATGGCAGCCCGTGTGGTCGCTCGGGCAAATTTTATCATTATATGAACTTTTGCCGCTTGATTTCGTGCTTGTCGAAGGCTACAAACATGAATCATATAAAAAGGTTGTGATGCTGCGAAACGAGGACGATTGGGATTCGCTGTCACAGTTGTCTAATATTATTGCCGTTATTACGTGGGAATCTTCTTCGCGGCTATCTTTCATTCCATATCCTTTATTTTTCATCAATGATGAGGAAAGTTATTTACATTGGTTAATGAATGAGGTGAGAAAAAACGAATGAAGGAACGCCTTTTTATGATTACGGACAAGCCGATTTCCATTGAGAATGTGGTAAAAAAAGTAATGCGCCCCGAAGCCGGAGCGGTGACCACGTTCATGGGAACGGTGCGCGAATGGACAAACGGAAAGCGGACCTTATTTTTACAATACGAAGCGTACGTATCGATGGCGGAAAAAATGCTAGAACAAATCGGGGAGGAGATTCGAGAAAAATGGCCAGAAACGAAAGTGGCGATTACGCACCGAATCGGCAGGCTGGATATCGGCGATATCGCTGTCGCCATCGCCGTT
>NZ_QCWL01000001.1:1164534-1179285 GCF_003064505.1 Geobacillus sp. LYN3
GTCGCCGCACCGCAACGACGCGTATGAGGCAAACCGATATGCGATTGAGCGCATTAAACAAATTGTTCCGATTTGGAAAAAAGAACATTGGGAAGATGGAACGGAATGGGTTGGCAATCAATTAGGGACGAAAGCGTATCCAACAGGAAAGCCGGAAGGAGAGGATTTACAATGATCACACTTCTCTTTTTTGCGCATTTACAGGAAGCAATTGGAGAGGAGCGTATGGTGCTTCCTGACGTTCCCAAAACGGTAAATGCATTAAAGCAGGAAGTAGAAAAGCGTTATGACATTGATCTGAAACAAGTGATGGTCGCGGTGAATGAGGAATATGCCCGCGATGATCAAACACTTCAGCCAGGTGATATCGTTGCCTTTATCCCACCGGTAAGCGGAGGATGAGATCTATGAAAAAACGACAAAAACAAAAGTGGATTGTTCCGAAACAACATGGCGCATGGGCAATGCTGATCATTCCGTTTGTATTAGGCGCATATGCAGGCGGATTGACATGGCTTCATCTGCCGTTATTTGTAGGATGGTTTTTCTTATACTTGGCGACATATCCGTTGTTGATGGCGGTAAAATTAAAACGCACACAAGAGTACATGTGGTCGTTTTACGGCTACACTGCCATTGCCGCTGTGATATTAGCTATTTGTTTATGGTATGTGCCATCTTTATTTTATTTTGGAGCGGCGATGCTTCCGTTCTTTCTAATTAATCTTTCTTATGCCAAACGGAAGCAGGAACGTGCTTTTTGGAATGATGTTGCGGCAATCATTGTTTTTTGTGTTGCTGGTCTTGCCAGCTTTTATGTTGGGCGCGGGGAATTAACGATAGAAGCGTTTGAACTAGCTGCTTTTTGTTTTCTCTTTTTCCTCGGAAGTACCTTTTACGTAAAAACAATGATTCGCGAAAAGAAAAACCCGATGTATAAATGGTTGTCATGGGGATACCATGGAATATTAATGATCGCGCTCGTTGTCATCGGGTACCCGTTATTTGTTCTTGCCTATGTGCCAAGTGTTGTTCGGGCTGTTTATTTATATGGAAAATCGCTGCCGATTATGAAATTAGGAATATTAGAAATTGCCAACGCCGCTTATTTTCTTATTGCCATGATCGTCCTTTACTCATAAAAACGAGGTGTGTAAGTGAACGCACCTCGTTTTTTTATTTAGTGTGTCCGATGATGTACAGGTGTCCGAGTATAATACACTTTTTCCATGAAACAAATATTGTGTTTTGCGGAAATAGTTATAAAAACGATTAAAAAATATTTAGAAAATAATTAAATATACATTTGATTTTATTTTTATACAGTATTATAATGGTAATTACATGAAAGATAATTCGTTCAAGGAGGCTTGTCATGAATATTGCAATCATTGGTGCGACCGGGTATGGCGGTGTAGAATTATTAAGATTTTTACAGCATCATCCACATGTTCATCACTGTTCGCTTTATTCTTCTTCACAAGACGGCATCCATTTTTCCGAAAGCTTCCCGCATGTTGGCGAAATAGAGGGAGCGATTCTTCAGAAAATCGATGTCGAACAAATGGCAGATGAATGCGAGGTCGTCTTTTTTGCTACTCCGCCAGGCGTTTCTAGCACACTTGCACCAACGTTGATTGATAAAGGAGTTAAAGTGATTGACTTATCCGGCGATTTTCGCTTGAAAGATAGATCGGTATATGAAATGTGGTATAAGCGACAAACGGCTTCCGATCACTATTTGCAACAGGCGGTATACGGATTAACGGAATGGAATAAAGGGGACATTCAAAAGGCGCAGCTTCTTTCCAATCCGGGATGCTATCCGACCGCTGCGCTGCTCGGGTTGGCCCCGCTTGTCAAAGAACGGTTGATTGAAGAAGATTCTATTATTGTTGACGCAAAATCCGGGGTGTCGGGAGCAGGACGGAAAGCTTCGCTGAATACCCATTTTTCAGAAGTCAATGAAAATGTCAAAATTTACAAAGTAAATTCTCACCAACATATTCCAGAAATTGAACAAATGCTAAAAGCTTGGAATGAACGTATTCAGCCGATTACGTTTAGCACGCATTTAATTCCGATGACAAGGGGAATTATGGCAACGATTTATGCGAAAGCAAAGAAAGAGCTGTCGTTAGAGACGTTGCTAGATTTATATAAAACAAGTTATGAAGATTCGAAATTTGTCCGCGTTCGCAAGCCTGGACAATTCCCAGCCACAAAAGAAGTGTATGGCTCCAACTATTGCGATATCGGAGTTGCTTATGACGAACGTACGGGAAGAGTTACCGTTGTTTCCGTCATCGACAATCTTGTCAAAGGAGCGGCAGGACAGGCGATTCAAAACTTGAACGTGATGATGGGCTGGGATGAAGAAAGCGGGCTTATGTTAGCACCGATTTATCCATAAGGAAGGGGATCAGACGATGGTGATCGCAAAGCAAGAAAAGCATGGAACGAAAATTTCTTATATTGCGGAAGGAACGGTCGTAACTCCAAAAGGATTTAAAGCGGCAGGCGTGCATGCCGGTTTGCGTTACGCGAAAAAAGATTTGGGCGTTATCGTATGCGATGTGCCAGCATCTTGTGCCGCGGTTTATACACAAAACCATTTTCAAGCCGCCCCGCTGAAAGTAACGCAACAAAGCATCGCGGCCGAGCAAAAATTGCAGGCGGTAGTCGTCAATAGCGCATGCGCGAATGCGTGTACGGGAGAAAGAGGATTAAAAGATGCGTATGAAATGAGAGAATTATGCGCACAACAGTTCAGCATTGCCCCGCATCTTGTTGCGGTCGCCTCCACTGGTGTGATCGGTGAATTTATGCCGATGGAGAAAATTCGGGAAGGAATGAAAAAATTAGAGCCAGGCGACTTGCCGGAAAATGCGGAGGCGTTTCAAACAGCGATTTTAACGACTGATACGGTCATGAAAAAAGCTTGTTATCAGACAACGATTGACGGAAAAACGGTAACGATCGGAGGCGCGGCGAAAGGTTCGGGAATGATTCATCCGAATATGGCAACCATGCTCGCGTTTGTGACGACCGATGCCAATATTTCTTCGCCGGTATTGCAAGAAGCGCTTCGTTCCATTACAGATGTATCCTTCAATCAAATTACGGTAGATGGAGATACATCCACGAACGATATGGTAATCGTTATGGCAAGCGGACTTGCCGGAAATAAGGAATTAACGCCGGATCATCCAGACTGGGAAAACTTTTATGAAGCGCTGAAAAAAACATGTGAGGATTTAGCGAAACAAATCGCCAAAGATGGCGAAGGGGCGGCGAAGCTCATTGAAGTGCGCGTGAACGGTGCGAAAACGGACGAGGATGCGAAAAAAATCGCCAAGCAAATCGTTGGCTCTAATTTAGTAAAAACGGCGGTCTATGGTGCTGACGCAAACTGGGGAAGAATTATCTGTGCAATTGGCTACGCAGATGCAATGGTGAATCCGGACAATGTCGATATTTCGATGGGACCGATTGTCATGCTAAAAGGAAGCGAACCGCAGCCATTTTCCGAAGAGGAAGCGAGAGCCTACTTGCAAAATGATGAGATTATCATTGAAGTAGATCTTCATCTCGGCAACGGAACAGGAGTTGCTTGGGGCTGTGACTTAACGTACGATTATGTGAAAATTAATGCGAGTTATCGCACGTAATAAGGGGAGAGGGAGATGGGAAAGACGATTGTCATCAAATGTGGAGGGAGCGTGTTAAGTGATCTGTCGCCGTCGTTTTTTACAAGTTTACAAGAGATGTACGCACAATGTATGAACATTGTTCTCGTTCACGGCGGCGGACCGGAAATCGGACAAATGCTAAAACGGCTAAACGTGCCGAGTGAATTTGTGAACGGTTTGCGCAAGACGACAAAAGAAGTACTAGAAGTAGCAGAAATGGTTTTAGCAGGAAAGGTAAATAAGCAGCTTGTGGCATTGCTGCGTCAGCATGGGCTGCCTGCCGTGGGCGTTTCCGGTGTAGACGCCTGTTTATTGCAAGCGGCGCCAATCGATTTAGCGAAGCTCGGATACGTTGGGGAAGTCGTCAATGTTAATGCCGATTTTGTTCATCAGCTATTAAAATCACGTTACATTCCGATCATTTCACCGATCGGTGCGGATAAGGATGGCCAAAAATATAATATTAACGCCGATACAGCAGCGGGGGCGGTAGCGAAAGCGATCAAGGCGGCGCAATTGCTATTTGTGACGGACGTTCCGGGGATTTTGCGAAACGGTTCTATCGTTGAACAGGCAACGATCGATGTGATTGAACGGATGATGAATGAAGGGATTATTACAGGAGGAATGATTCCGAAAGTAAAAGCAGCGATTGCCGCGTTATCGGAATCGCTTCATGAAGTGATGATCGTAAGCGGGAAAACACCGTTTTATGAAAACGGGCAATTGCATGGAACGACGATTCGAAACGAAGTGGGGGTCTATTAATGGGAGCGTTATTTCCGACATATAACCGTTGGAATATTTGTATACAATCAGCGGAAGGGACGACGGTTACCGATATAAACGGAAAACAGTATTTGGATTTTGTTTCCGGGATCGCCGTCTGTAATCTTGGCCACCGTCATCCTGCGGTGCAGAAAGCGATCGAAGAACAGCTTGAGCGGTTTTGGCATGTTTCTAATTTATTTACCATTCCGCTTCAGGAAGAGGTAGCGGAACTTCTTGCGGCAAATAGCTGCGGCGATTATGTGTTTTTCTGCAATAGCGGCGCGGAAGCGAACGAAGCGGCATTAAAATTAGCGCGCAAACATACGGGGCGACATAAAGTCATTACATTTCAGCAATCGTTTCATGGACGGACGTTTGCGACGATGTCGGCCACAGGGCAAGAAAAAGTATACAAAGGGTTTGGCCCGCTTTTACCACAATTTATCCATCTGCCGTTTAATGATATCGAAACACTGGAAAACGAAATGCACGAAGATGTTGCGGCGGTAATGGTGGAAATTGTTCAAGGAGAAGGTGGAGTCAGACCGGCCGATAAAGCGTTTTTGAAAAAAATAGCTGAGCTTTGCAAGCAATACGGCGCACTATTGATTGTCGATGAAGTGCAAACCGGCATCGGCCGCACTGGCAAACCATTTGCCTATCAATATTTTGATATCGAACCGGATATTATTACAAGTGCGAAAGGGTTAGGAAGCGGCATTCCAGTTGGTGCGATGATTGGCAAAGCGTTTTTGAAAGATACGTTTACCGCGGGGGTTCACGGCTCGACATTTGGCGGCAATCCAATCGCGATGGCAGCTGCAAAAGCGACGTTGCAAACGATTTTTCAGCCTGACTTTTTACAAGACGTACAAGAAAAAGGAACGTATTTCTTAACGAAGCTTCAAGAGGCATTAAGCGAATTTTCGCTAGTAAAAGAAGTTCGGGGACTTGGGTTATTAGTTGGCATTGAATGTGATGAGGACATTACGAAACTAATCCCATTTATTCACAAAAATGGGCTGCTTGTATTAACAGCTGGTCCGAATGTGATTCGGCTATTGCCGCCGCTAGTCGTTTCAAAAGAAGAATTAGATCAAGCGGTAGGCATTATCAAACAAACAATACAGAAAGAAAAAATCGCAGCTACGAAGTAGTCGATAGCTGCGTCTTTATCCTTAATAGGTGAATAAAAATTCTATAATATAAATAAAAATTCGAGCATGAGGTGTCATTCATGGAAGCATATTTGCATTTAGCAAACGGAAAGACATTTGTCGGACAGTTGGAATCGCCGCTTCCAAATGAAGAAGTGAGCGGAGAAATCGTTTTTTTTACCGGCATGACCGGGTATCAAGAAGTATTAACCGATCCTTCTTATAAGAATCAAATCATCGTGTTTACGTACCCGTTAATCGGAAATTACGGGATTAACGCAGATGATTTTGAAAGCAAGCGCCCGCATGTACAGGCGGTTATTGTATATGAAGCGAGCAGCAAAGGATATCATTACGAAGCGAAATACAGCTTAAAGGAATACTTGCAGCAATGGAATATTCCGTTGCTTTCCCATGTTGATACGCGTGCATTAGTAAAGGAAATTCGCAATGAAGGGACGATGATGGCACAACTTACTGTTTCACCGTCATGTAACACGGCGGCATTTCATGAAAACCCGTTTCCTGTTCATGATGTGTCGACTGCGAAAATCGAAACATACGGAAGCGGCGGGCCTCATCTCGTATTAATCGATTTTGGCTACAAAAAATCGATTTTGCAGTCATTAGTAGCGCGGGGATGCAAGGTTACCGTTGTTCCGTACCATACTTCATTTGAAATGATCGAATCAATGAAGCCGGATGGAATCGTGTTGTCCAATGGTCCAGGAGATCCAAAACAACTTTCCAAGCATTTAGCAAACATTCGCCAAATTATTGACCATTATCCAACGTTAGCGATTTGTCTAGGTCATCAGTTAGTGGCGCTTTCATACGGCGCAGACACGGAAAAACTTCGCTTCGGCCATCGGGGAGCAAATCAGCCTGTGTATGATACGGTAAAACAAAAAGTGTTTATGACATCACAAAATCATAGTTATGTGGTTAAGAAAGAAAGTTTAGCCAACACCCCGTTTAATATCCGATTTACAAACGTCAATGACGGTTCCGTCGAAGGAATAGTACACCGCCACAAACCAATTTTATCGGTGCAATATCATCCGGAGGCGCATCCAGGTCCTAGCGATACGAACCATATTTTTGACGAGTTTTTGCAAACGGTAGTAAAAGGAGAGAAAGTATATGCCTAAAGATACATCGCTGCAATCGATTTTAATCATCGGATCCGGTCCGATTGTCATCGGACAGGCGGCGGAGTTTGACTATTCCGGCACACAAGCGTGTATTGCCTTAAAAGAAGAAGGGTACCGCGTTATTTTAGTGAATAACAATCCGGCAACGATTATGACAGACGAAGTTCATGCCGATGCCGTGTACTTTGAGCCGTTGACGGTGGATAGCGTGGAGGCGATTATCGCGAAAGAGCGACCAGACGGGCTATTGGCGACATTTGGGGGACAGACGGGACTAAACTTAGCATTTCAGCTTCATGAAGAAGGAATTTTAGAAAAATATGGGGTGAAACTGCTCGGAACTCCGATTGAAGCGATTAAAAGAGGAGAGGACCGCGAAGCGTTTCGCGCGCTCATGTATGAATTAGGCGAACCAGTTCCGGAGAGTGAAATTATTACGAGTGTCGATGAAGCGGTCGCTTTTGCCGAAAAAATCGGATTTCCGATCATTATTCGCCCCGCCTATACACTCGGAGGAACGGGCGGGGGAATCGCAGAAACGATGGAACAATTTATTGATCTAGTCGAAAAAGGACTCGCGGAAAGTCCAATTACGCAATGTCTTATTGAACGAAGCGTAGCTGGATATAAGGAAATTGAATATGAAGTAATGCGCGACCATACGAATACGTGCATTACTGTTTGCAATATGGAAAACGTCGATCCCGTCGGCATCCATACCGGTGACTCTATCGTTGTTGCTCCATCGCAAACGTTGACGGACGAGGAATACCAAATGTTGCGATCTTCAGCCATCAAAATTATTTCGGCGCTCGGTATCATTGGAGGATGCAACATTCAGTTCGCGCTAGATCCGTTTAGCAAACGATACTATTTAATTGAAGTAAATCCGCGTGTCAGCCGTTCATCGGCGCTTGCATCGAAAGCGACGGGATACCCGATCGCACGCATAGCCGCGAAATTAGCAGTCGGCTATACATTGGCGGAACTTCTTAATCCAGTAACGAAAACGACGTACGCAAGCTTTGAACCAGCACTCGATTATGTCGTTGTAAAATTTCCGCGCTTGCCGTTTGATAAATTTCCTTTCGGCGATCGCCAGCTTGGCACGCAAATGAAAGCGACGGGAGAAGTGATGGCGATTGACCGCAACATGGAACGAGCGTTTCAAAAAGCGGTTTACTCATTAGAAGGTGCGAATAACGGATTGTATTTACCAGAACTTGCTTCCCATACAGATGATGAGCTCAAACAACTGCTTGTTCGAAAAGATGATCGCCGCTTTTTTGCGATTCTCGAATTGTTCCGTCGCGGAGAAAGGATCGATACCGTATATGAATTAACAAAAATCGACCGTTTCTTTTTGCATTCGTTTTATCAGCTGATCGAATTAGAAAAGAAAGCGAAAGAAACGAGCTTAGAACATATTGATGAATCGACGTTCCGTCTGTTGAAAGAAAAAGGGTTTTCTGATGCGTTTTTAGCGGAAGTATGGAACGTGAAGGAAAAAGACGTAAGAGAAAAGCGAAAACAACTTGGCATCGTTCCGGCATATAAAATGGTCGATACGTGCGCGGCAGAATTCCATTCAGAAACGGATTATTACTATTCGACATATTTCGGCGAAGATGAACGGAAAAAAAGCGATAAAGAGAAAGTATTGATTATTGGTGCAGGACCGATTCGAATCGGGCAAGGAATCGAGTTTGATTACAGCTCTGTCCACAGCGTGTACGCACTTCAAGAAGAAGGATATGAAACGGTATTGATGAACAATAATCCGGAAACCGTCAGCACTGATTTTGCTGTGGCTGACCGTCTCTATTTCGAGCCGCTTACTTTAGAAGAAGTGTTGAACGTGATAGAAGCGGAACAGATTAAAAAAGTCATTGTTCAGTTCGGAGGACAGACGGCAATTAATCTCGTGAAAGGGCTCGAAGAAGCGAATATCACTCTTCTCGGCGTCACTTATGATGTGATTGACCAGCTTGAAGATCGTGATCGTTTTTATCAGCTATTAGAAGAATTGGATATTCCACACGTACCGGGAATGATGGCAAATAACGAAGAAGAACTTATTTCGAACGCCAAAAAAATCGGTTATCCGATATTGCTTCGTCCTTCTTATGTCATTGGCGGCAGAGGAATGTTCATTGTGAAAAATGAACAACAATTATGCGCGCTGCTAGAGCAGCGAATAATTACGTACCCTGTGCTGATCGATGCATATTTAGACGGAAAAGAAGCAGAAGTCGATGTTGTTGCGGATGGAAACGATATTTTACTTCCGACGATTATCGAACATGTGGAAAAGGCTGGAGTACATTCAGGAGACAGCTATGCAATGCTGCCAGCGCAAACGATTACAGATGAAGAACAATCCAAAATCATTACGTACGCCGAAAAAATTGTAAAGAAATTACAATTTAAAGGCATTATGAATATTCAATATGTCATTGCCAACGATCAGGTATACGTATTGGAAGTGAACCCGCGCGCAAGCCGGACCGTTCCGATCGTCAGCAAGGCAACAGGCATACCGCTCGCGCAAATTGCGACAAAATTATTGCTTGGGAAATGTTTAAGCGATGTCGTTGACGAAAAACAGCGGCGTTTGGCGAGCTTGCCATATATTGTTTTAAAATATCCGGTATTTTCGACATATAAATTGCCGGGAGTCGATCCGCTTGTTGGACCAGAAATGAAGTCGACGGGAGAGGGAATCAGCATTGCAAAAACAATGGAAGAAGCGGCGGCAAAGGCGTTTTATTCGTATTTAGCAAAAAAACATAAAGCACGAGAAATTTATGTGAACGGTGAAATAAGCGATGAACTTCTTCAAATTATAAAGGAAAAACAATTAATCATTGTTTCCGACATACCGTTTTCCGAATGGATAAAACGAAAGGAAGCGTTAGCGTTTTTAGATTTGCAAAAAGACGGAAACAGCCAATATAGAATGCTTGCGTTGTCCCGGCAAATTATGACGTTTACAGAAATCGAAACGTTCTGTCTCTTTTTACAAGCAGTCGGTGTGAAAAAGTTTTCTGTTTCATCCATTCAAGAATGGCTTGAAAAGAAAAAACAAATCGAGAAAGCGGTGATTATATGAAAACAGTCGTTTCATTAAAAGGAAAAGATTTTTTAACATTAATGGACATTTCAACAGAAGATATTCATTATTTGTTGACACTTGCCAAGGAATTAAAGCAAAAACAGCTTGCCGGACAATTGTATACTCCGCTTGTTGGAAAAACGTTAGCGATGATTTTTGAAAAACCATCCACCCGCACGAGAGTATCATTTGAGGTGGGAATGACCCAGCTCGGTGGTAGTGCGCTTTATTTAAATAGCAATGATTTGCAGCTTGGACGAGGAGAAACGATCGCCGATACGGCGAGAGTATTATCGCAATATGTTGACGCGATTATGATTCGCACATTCGCTCATCAAAAATTGGAGGAGCTCGCTGAATATGCGACGATTCCGGTTATTAACGGACTGACCGATGATGATCACCCGTGTCAAGCGCTGGCTGACTTATTAACGATTTATGAAGTGAAGAACACGTTAAAAGGATTGAAACTTGCCTATGTCGGTGATGGCAACAACGTCGCACACGCGCTTATGATTGCGGCTGCAAAAGTTGGCATGGACTGTGTGATCGCTTGCCCGGCTGGTTATGAGCCAAAAGAGAAGTATGTAAATGCGGCAATGCAAATTGGAAAACAAACAGGAGCGAATGTTGCAGTCACGCATAATCCAGTCGAAGCGGTCACCAACGCGGACATCATTTATACAGACGTATGGACGAGCATGGGGCAAGAACAAGAAAGCGAGCAGCGTCTTGCGGTGTTTCAACCGTTTCAAGTCAATTGCGAATTAGCAAAACATGCAAAACCTGATTATATGTTTCTTCATTGCTTGCCAGCCCACCGCGATGAAGAAGTAACAGCCGATGTGATTGATGGACCAAATTCGTTTGTCTTCCAACAGGCCGGAAATCGGCTTCACGTACAGAAGGCGATTTTACTATCGTTATTATGACGAAATCGCACCGGAGATATGCCGGTGCTTTTTTCATGCAGCCATTATTTGTATGGTTATGAACAAAGGAACAGACGGGAATGATAAAAATATACTTCGGATAAGGGGGGATGCTGCAATGGGCCAACAACGCCATTTCCAACCAGGCGACAAAGCGCCGAACAACGGTATATATATTGAAATTGGCGAAACAGGCGATAACGTCAAAAATCCAAAAAAAATAAAACTAAAAGCAGGAGATACGTTCCCGGAAACATCAAATCACAATCGCCACTGGACATATAAGAGAAAACCATAATAAAGAAAAGCGGAGGCGGCGCGAACAGCTCTCGAAGCGAAATGTTCTTCGACCGCTGAAGTGCTTGCACTTCAAGGGAGAAGGTTATTTCGCACAAGAGAGCTAGCCGCCGAGCTGGACAAGAAGAAAAGCGGAGGCGGCCCAATTTCGCCTAAAGGCTGCCCACGTCCTGTGGGCAACGGCGAAATGCCGTCATCCCGGTTCCGTATATTCCCCACTACAAAGCCATTCCTATATTGGAGTGGCTTTCTATTTGAAAAGAAAAGTCGGCATCCGCTATAATATACTTAAAGGTCAAAAAAGGTCAAAAGAGAGGGAAAGTCGATGAACGCAAATAAGTTTACGGAGAAAGTGCAGGAGGCTTTTCTTGAGGCTCAATCGATTGCCATTCGGCGCCATCATCAGCAACTCGATGTCGAACACTTGCTGCTCGCATTATTGCAGCAAGAAGAAGGGCTTGCGAGAAGAATCTTCACACTGCTTCGAGTTAATATAGACGCATTCACTCATGAACTGCAAATGTTGTTAAAGAAAAAGCCAGAAGTGCTTGGGGCTGGTGCGGAAAACCTTTATATGTCCCAACGGCTGCAGCGATTGTTGACAAAAGCGGAAGAAGAAGCAAAAAATATGCAAGACGAATATATTTCTGTTGAGCATTTACTGCTTGCCTTTACATCGGAGGACGATGATATCGGACGGCTTTTTCATCGGTACAACATTAACCGTTCTTCATTGTTGCACGTATTAACGGAAATAAGGGGGAATCAGCGCGTGACAAGTCCAAATCCAGAAGCTACATATGAAGCATTAAAAAAATACGGCCGCGATTTAGTCGCTGAAGTGAAAGCAGGAAAAATCGATCCGGTGATCGGCCGCGATAGCGAAATTCGCCGCGTTATTCGCATTTTATCGCGGAAAACGAAAAATAATCCGGTGTTAATCGGCGAGCCGGGGGTCGGAAAAACAGCAATCGTCGAAGGACTGGCCCAGCGCATTGTCCGCAAAGACGTTCCCGAAGGATTAAAAGACAAAACGATTTTTGCGTTAGATATGAGTTCACTCGTCGCCGGGGCGAAGTTTCGCGGCGAATTTGAAGAACGTCTAAAAGCGGTATTGAATGAAATAAAGAAAAGCGAAGGGAGAATTATTTTATTTATCGATGAATTGCATACGATTGTCGGTGCCGGAAGGGCAGAAGGAGCGATAGATGCGGGCAACATGTTAAAGCCGATGTTGGCGCGCGGCGAGCTGCATTGCATCGGTGCAACCACACTTGACGAATACCGGCAATACATTGAGAAAGATCCGGCACTCGAACGGCGCTTCCAGCAAGTTCTTGTCGAAGAACCGAGCGTGGAAGATACGATTTCGATTTTGCGCGGCTTAAAAGAGCGGTTTGAGGTTCATCACGGTGTAAAAATTCATGACCGTGCCCTTGTTGCGGCGGCGACATTGGCCGATCGCTACATTTCGGATCGATTTTTGCCTGACAAAGCGATTGACTTAGTCGATGAAGCATGTGCGACCATCCGTACCGAAATGGATTCCATGCCATCGGAGCTGGATGAAGTGATGCGCCGCGTCATGCAATTGGAAATCGAAGAAGCAGCATTGCGAAAAGAAACAGACGAAGCGAGTAAAGAACGTCTTGAAGCGCTCACCAAAGAGCTGGCTGACTTACGGGAAAAAGCGAACAGTATGAAAGCGCAATGGCAGCAGGAAAAAGAAGCTATCCAGCGCGTGCGTGACGTTCGCGAAGCGCTGGAAAAAGCAAAGCGGGAATTAGAAGAAGCGGAAAATGAATACGATTTAAATAAAGCAGCAGAACTTCGTCACGGCCGCATTCCGCAGTTAGAAAAACAATTAAAGCAGCTTGAACAACAAATGAATGAAAATAGTCAAGAAGGTCGTCTTCTCCGCGAAGAAGTAACAGAGGAAGAAATTGCGGAAATCGTTTCGCGATGGACGGGAATTCCGTTAACGAAATTAGTCGAAGGAGAGCGGGAAAAGTTATTGCGTCTGCACGAATTGCTGCATGAACGAGTCATCGGTCAAGATGAAGCGGTTGAACTTGTTGCTGATGCGGTGTTGCGGGCGCGTGCTGGCATTAAAGATCCTAATCGTCCGATTGGTTCCTTTATCTTTTTAGGACCGACAGGAGTCGGGAAAACAGAACTAGCAAAAACGCTCGCACAAGCGTTGTTTGACAGTGAAGAACAAATGATCCGCATCGATATGTCCGAGTATATGGAAAAACATGCTGTTTCTCGCTTGATTGGAGCTCCTCCGGGCTATGTCGGCTATGAAGAAGGAGGACAGCTAACGGAAGCGGTGCGGCGCAAACCGTATTCCGTCATCCTGTTAGACGAAATTGAAAAGGCGCATCCAGAAGTGTTCAATATTTTATTGCAAATGCTGGATGATGGGCGTATTACTGACTCGCAAGGACGTACCGTTGATTTTAAAAATACGGTTGTGATTATGACATCGAATATCGGGTCGCATTTACTGCTAGAAGGAGTTACGGAAAATGGAGAGATTAAAGAAGAGACGCGTGAGCAAGTATTACAGCAATTGCGCGCGCATTTCCGTCCGGAATTTTTAAACCGAATCGACGACATTGTTTTATTTAAGCCGTTAACCATGAATGAAATAAAAGGAATCGTGACAAAGTTTGCGAACGAATTAGCGAAACGGCTTAGCGACCGTCATATTTCGCTTTCTTTGACAGATAAAGCAAAAGAATATATCGCCGAGTCTGGATTTGATCCAGTTTACGGGGCGCGTCCGTTAAAACGATTTATGCAAAAGCAAATTGAAACACCGCTTGCAAAAGAAATTGTCGCCGGACGTGTGAAAGACTACAGCACGGTTGTAGTGGATTATCGGAACGGGCAAATCGTTGTAGAAGTCCAATAATAGAAACAAGGCTGTCCTTCATTTTAGGACAGCCTTGTTGTTAGTTTTTCTTAGTGGTGTTCTATCGGTTCATCAGGAATCAAGCTTGCTACAATAATAACCAAAATAGTAAAGATCGCCCCTAATAAAGCCCCTGTTGAAAAATTATATGGAATTCCTTGCATAGAGCCAATGACGTATGTAGCCATTTGCACTAAAAGGAACGTCCAGAAAAACGTCCAAAAAAGCCGCATGCTTCTTCCCCCCAATCTCTCTAGCTTCCTTTTCTTATCTTACCACAACTTGATCTTTTAGGCATATACCCGTACTTTTTTTTTCGTTCCGCATACTGTATATTGTACAATTATGCATCGTAAAAACAAGGGTGGATATCAATGACGATTCAACAACGATTTTTTCAGCTCGACGATCAGTGGTGTATCATTCATTTGCCAGAGCGCCCAAACGGATTTGCTGTCTTTATTATTGGCGATACGAATCATTTTGTTAATGAACATACAAGTTTTTGGATAGAGCACAAAGGACGCCATCATCTTCTTTGCGAGTTGCTCGAATATGGTTATACCATTTTTTACTCTCATTTATACGGCCGGCATTGGGGAAGTCCTAAAGCCGTACGCTTGGCTAAGCAACTTATTTACCTTTTTTGCCGAGAAGACCCTCACCTCTAAGCGGAGCATAGGTGGGGGATGAATCGGCATTTTTTGTTTTTT
>NZ_QCWL01000001.1:1179385-1182147 GCF_003064505.1 Geobacillus sp. LYN3
GCAACTATGGCCAGAGGAAACAAGAATCCCCCACTTCCACCGGCATTAGCCGGTAAGTGGGGGTAGTTCAATAGCACTGTATGTAAAAAATTAAGAAGTGACTAGACAAATCACATGTGTTGCATATTTCTATTGCGCGTTTTTTCTATTTCCGATAAAATTAGTACCAAGTAATAATAATTGGTTATATACTACTAAAGGAGATGTTCAGTGTGGGAGCAGGTATTATTGGAATCGGCCGGTATTTGCCGGAAAAGGTGTTAACAAATTTTGATTTGGAAAAGATGATGGATACGTCTGATGAATGGATTCGGACGAGAACGGGAATTGAAGAACGAAGAATAGCCACTGATGATATGGATACTTCCGATATGGCATATTTTGCAGCGAAAAAAGCGATCGAGGACGCAAAAATTTCTCCGCAAGATATTGATTTAATTTTAGTAGCAACGGTAACTCCTGACAGGGCATTTCCATCTGTGTCCTGCATGCTGCAGGAACGGCTTGGAGCGGTAAAAGCAGCAGCATTGGATATTAGCGCGGCATGTGCCGGCTTTATTTATGGAATGGTCACAGCAAGCCAATTTATTGACAATGGCGCATATCGTTATATATTGGTAGTGGGAGCTGAAAAATTATCCAAAATCATCGATTGGAATGACCGCAATACGGCAGTGCTATTTGGCGACGGTGCTGGTGCGGTCGTGATGGGGCCTGTTTCCGAGGGACGTGGTATTTTATCGTTTGAATTAGGTGCAGACGGAACAGGAGGAAAACATTTATATAAAGAAGAATATATCGTAATGAACGGTAGAGAAGTGTTTAAATTTGCCGTTCGTCAAATGGGTGAATCGTGCATTCACGTCTTAGAAAAAGCAGGATTATCGAAAAACGACGTTGATTTTCTCATTCCACATCAAGCGAATATTCGCATTGTCGAGGCGGCAAGGCAGCGTCTTGAACTGCCGGAGGAGAAAATGTCAACAACTATTCGAAAATATGGAAACACTTCAGCGGCTTCCATTCCGATTTCTATTGTCGAAGAATTAGAAGCAGGTAAAATCAAAGATGATGATCTCATAATTATGGTTGGATTTGGCGGCGGATTAACGTGGGGTGCAATCGCTTTACGTTGGGGCCGCTAGCAGCTCAATACGGATAAAAAGGAGAGACGAAAGCGATGGAAAAAAGACGAGTCGTTGTTACAGGTCTTGGTGCAGTAACACCGCTTGGAAACGATGTGGAAACAACATGGAAAAACATTATTGCTGGCAAGTCGGGAATAGGGGTGCTTACTCGTGTCAATCCAGATGAATTCCCGGCGAAAGTAGCAGCAGAAGTGAAAGATTTCAATCCGGAAGACTTTATGGATCGACGTGAAGCACGTAAAATGGATCGTTTTACACAATATGCTGTCGCTGCCTCGTTGATGGCGGTAAAAGATGCAAAATTAGAAATTACAGAAGAAAATGCGGCAAGAGTCGGCGTTTGGATCGGATCTGGCATCGGCGGAATGGAAACGTTTGAACAGCAGTTTGAAATTTTCCAACAACGCGGCTACCGTCGCGTAAGTCCGTTTTTTGTGCCAATGATGATTCCGGATATGGCAGCAGGGCAAGTATCTATTATTCTAGGTGCAAAAGGAATCAATTCTTGTACGGTCACTGCTTGTGCAACAGGGACAAATTCCATTGGTGATGCGTTTAAGGTCATTCAACGCGGCGATGCCGATGTAATGATTACTGGCGGTACAGAAGCGCCGATTACGAAAATGGCGTTAGCCGGATTTTGTGCAAATACGGCATTATCTACGAACCCAGACCCAAGAACGGCAAGCCGTCCGTTTGATAAAAATCGGGATGGCTTTGTCATGGGTGAAGGCGCCGGCATTCTCGTATTAGAAGAGCTAGAGCATGCGTTGCGCCGGGGTGCGCCGATTTATGCGGAAATTGTCGGCTATGGTGCGACAGGGGATGCATATCATATTACTGCGCCGGCTCCAGGCGGAGAAGGCGGTGTTCGTGCGATGCGCCAAGCGTTGGCGGATGCGGGAATGAATCCGGAAGAGATTGATTATATTAATGCCCATGGTACAAGTACGGAATACAATGACAAATATGAAACGATGGCGATTAAAGAAGTGTTTGGCGACCATGCATACAAGCTTGCGATCAGCTCGACAAAATCGATGACCGGTCATTTGTTAGGAGCGGCTGGAGCAGTAGAAGCGATATTTTCCGTATTAGCGATTAAAGATGGAATGATTCCGCCGACGATGAACTATGAAACTCCTGATCCGGAATGCGATTTGGACTATGTGCCAAATGAGGCAAGAAAGCAAGAAGTAAACGCAGTGTTAAGCAATTCTCTTGGATTTGGCGGACATAATGCAACGTTGATTTTCAAAAAATATACAAAATAATGGAAAACGGCTATCTCGATAGAAGAGAGATAGCCTTTTTTCACGAGAACATCCGCCGGAAGCCCACTGCTTTAGCTGTGGGAGGAAGGCGGGGGTTATATTTTTAGTATATATTGAATTTTTCGTTCAACATAAGTACACTGGATTTAGAAAGGTAGGTGAATCAAGAATGCTCTGCACTCTCAAGATTAAATTAATGCCAACTCTTGAACAGTTTCATGCGCTGCTGGAAACAATGAAACGGTTTAACCAAGCATGCAACTATATTACTGTAGATGAGCAAATTCACTGACATAAATTGACAACTAAACAAAAAAGGAGACATGAACCGGACTCCTTG
>NZ_QCWL01000001.1:1182247-1185806 GCF_003064505.1 Geobacillus sp. LYN3
GTCAACCAGCCGAACGCGGCAGCCAATTAGGCTAGCTGCAAGCCCACGGCTTTAGCCGTTGGGTAGTTGACCTCTTTTTCTTTTCCGTCATACGATAGAAAAAACGGAAAAAGAGGTGAAAAAGATGCCTGTTATTCGTACCGACCAATGGCTCGATGAATGGCATGACAATCCTATTCGGCTATGCCAACATCTAACTTCCTACTTTCCAAACGCCAGAGCACGTGATATTTATCTTTATCTCGTGCGTTACGGTATGTATCAACCGTCAAAAAATATCGGAGAAATGATTAAGCAAATGAAACAAAAAAACATATGGGAACGAGTCGAGGCGGTTTACGAGAAACGAAAAAAGGAATGGAACGGTCCAGATGTGCCTCTTTTTCTTTTTCCAGCAGACACACATAATCGAAAATTGGCTCGTGAGTTTAATAGTAAAGGCGGAGTCGCTTTTCACGATAAATTGCTTATTTTTTTATTACCGCATCATACGGACAAAGAAATCGAGGCATTGATCACACATGAGTATAATCATGTTTGCCGCCTGAAAAAACAAAAAAAGGAAGATGAAGGCGTTACACTTTTAGACGCGATCGTACTAGAAGGACTTGCCGAAAATGCTGTTGGCCGTTATGTTGGCAAGAGTCATCAAGCAAGCTGGACGACCTATTACTCAGATGAACAACTTGATCATTTTTGGAAACGATATGTTTCACCATATCAGTCAATTTTACCACAACATCCGTTATATTCTCGACTTCTCTATGGTCTCGGTTTTTATCCAGCCATGCTTGGTTATGCAGTGGGATATTATATAGTCCGTCGTTGCCTTGAACATGGTGCTCGCTTTTCCGAGTTAATGGGCATTGACTCAGAACAGATGTTGCATCTTGCTTCGTCAGAGAAAAAGGAATAGTCATGATGATCATCGGGTGCTCATATATGTAAAAATAAGATGGACAAGTTAAGAGAAAGAAGAGGGACCCGATGATTCGCATATTTATTTATTTAGTCGGTTTTGGAGTTTCTGTCATTGGCGGGATAACCGTTATTGCTTATTTAAACATTATGACGCCAGAGCGGGGATGGAGCGAATATTTTTCATATATTTGCACAAGAGTAGAATGTTATTTATTACCAATAGGACTTTTACTAATGTGGGGAAGCTTATACTTCCCTTACCGAGAAGAGTAATGGATAAAAAAGGGTAGTATGGAATAAAATTCGCCCCCTCTGCCTATACTGATGGACAAATAGGTTTAGAAGTGAGGGGTATCGTATGCTGTATCTGCATGATGTTTGGGTCAATTGGTTTGAAGGGGAAGAGAACGGATACAACGTATGTCATTTCCATGAATGGCGGAAAGATGATCAAGTGGAACTGCTCGATCAAGTACCGCTTCTCAAAGTGTCTTCTGCGCTATTCAACTATATTGAAAACAGTTTATCGGAAATCCCAAAGCAGCTTCTTGAAGACGTATATCAAAAAGCATATGTGCGAAAAAATCATGAACGCATTCAGCTTGATTATTGTTTTGTCATTACAGACGGTTATGGCATTCTTGCTGTTGATACGATTGGTTATAACATTCCGATTCGGAAAAGCCGCCTTATTCCGAGACAGGAGCAGCTAGTATACGAAATGGTCGCTGAACATCAAGAAGAACCATATCCGCTGCCTGCTCATGAAAAAGAGTATCATATTTTGTCGCCCTCCCCTGAATGGATGATGGGACTTACACGAAAGGAACGACAGCTTAAACAACTTTTATTTATGGCGCTTGACCAACTTCATTTGACGAAAAACGTTGCAGAGGTACGCTACTGGTATACGGAATGGGCGCCGCAAAAATATCCTGATATTCAAAAAATGTCGTTTGAAGAGGCATGGCAGCACTTATACGAAGAGACAAAATACGGCTGGTCCGACAAACATGAGCAGCTATGCGAAAAATTAATTAAAGGACAGCCGTTTTTTGAAAAGCTTTGGGAAATGGAACAGGAGCCAAAAGTGAATTAAGAAAAATAAAGTCGCAATGATGAATGATATTTCTGCCAGAGTCAGCATAGGAAAGCTTAATAAGCATATAAAACATATATAAAAAAGCAAGCCATCGTTCGGCTTGCTTTTATTATTGTTTTAGCGTCTTCTTCCAAGCCCTATCGCTTGTTCCATTTTTTCAAGCATTTCCGTTGCTACTTTGTTTGCTTTTTCTGCTCCTTGGTCAAGCACTTGGTCAAGCGTGCTGCTTTCCAACAAGTCGTAATATTTTTCTTGGATCGGAGTAAGGGTGTCAATAATTACTTGGGCAAGATCAGCTTTAAATACGCCATATCCTTTCCCAGCATATTCTTGTTCAAGTTCTTCAATCGTTTTATTGGCTAAAATCGAATAAATGTTAAGGAGATTGGAAATTCCCGGTTTATTTTCTTTGTCATATCGGATGACGCCTTCAGAATCGGTTACAGCGCTTTTTATTTTCTTTTCAATCGTTTTGGCATCATCAAGAAGTGTAATAAACGACTTTTTGTTTGGATCCGATTTGCTCATTTTTTTCGTTGGATCCGTAAGTGACATAATGCGTGCACCAATTTTTGGAATAAGCGGTTCTGGAATCGTAAAAATCTCTCCATACCGTTTGTTGAATCGTTCCGCTAAATCGCGCGTCAATTCAATATGTTGTTTTTGGTCTTCCCCGACAGGTACGATATCGGTTTTATACAAAAGAATATCCGCAGCCATCAACGGCGGATAGGTAAGCAGCCCAGCACTTACCGCTTCTTTTCCTGCCGACTTATCTTTAAATTGAGTCATTCTTTCTAGTTCACCGATATAAGAAATGCATTGCAGTATCCAACCCGCTTGGGCATGGGCAGGAACTTCCGATTGAATAAACAAAGTAGCTTTATTCGGATCAATGCCGACCGCCAAGTAAAGAGCGGCTAAGCTGCGAATGTTTTTTTGCAGTTCTTCCGGATCTTGCGGAACGGTAATGGCGTGTTGATCGACAATGCAAAAATAGCAGTTGTATTCATGCTGCAATTCCACGAATTGCCGCATTGCTCCGATATAGTTACCAAGCGTAATGACGCCGCTTGGCTGAATTCCTGAAAAGCTCGTTTTCATAACACCACTCCTTTTTTTATCAATTTAAAAAGGCCCTACCCCCTGAGAGTTAGGGACGATAGGACCGCGTTGCCACCCTAGTTATTGCACATGACGTGCAATCACTTTGCCCATGCTTTTTATATGCATGGCGCCTTGATAACGTAAGGCAGACGTCCAAAGCCTACTAAAGCCAACTGCTCATTCAGCCGGATGCTCGAAAGCCCATTCCATATTGCTAGCCGCTTGTTCGCACCACCCACAAGCTCTCTGAAGGCATCGCAATATGTACTCTTCTTTCTCATCGCATGTGCCGTTCCCGTTTTGTTGATTCTTATTGTAAAATATCTAGTTGCTATGTGCAAGTTTCTTTTTATACACTTCAGCTATGAAGAGTATATTTCAAAGTTTTTCGTCAAAATAGGGATTTTCAAATTATCCACAGTTGGTAAA
>NZ_QCWL01000001.1:1185906-1186756 GCF_003064505.1 Geobacillus sp. LYN3
TCGCATATTTATCAAAATTTGGGGGCTAGAAGTTCAATTTATCTCGAAGAATTTTTACTCCTCAGAGCTGTTATACACTTACAACTATAGCAATGAATAGAAAAAAGTTAAACAAAATATAATTAATGGAGAATAAATTGATAATTCTTTGACGCTACCAAAAAAATTGCGGTACCGTCAAGAATTTTGTGTAATGTAATGGGGTAGGGTTTCTCTGAAATGGATTTGAATTGATAGGGGACTGATTTTCTCCACACAGGAGACTGAATATTCAGTCTCCTGTGTGGACAGAGGAAACCCCCTTTCTTTGCTTATTTGTTTATTTACAATATTTGGTTAATTGTAGCATTCTTCAAACATTCGCTCGAGGGCTTCCTGTGCTTCGGCAAATCCTCTTAACTTTCGCCCTGCCCATTTCTCATTAAAATCTTGGATGGTCAAATACACGACTTTTTCCGCGGCTTCTAAACTGCTCAAACTGTTCATCGGCTTTAGACGTTTCCGAATTTCCTTGATCGTTCGTTCGATGGCATTGGTCGTGTAAATCACACTTCGAATACTGCTTGGATCATCCATAAATGTAAGGAGGACATCCAACTCATTGGCCCAAGATTGAACTTCTCTTGGATATTTGCTGGACCATTTCGACTCAAACTGTTGAAACATTTGTAACGCCATCTCCTTATTCGGCGCGCGATAAATCAGTTTGAGATTCTCTGCCACTTCAAATTGATCTTTTTTCCGAACACGATTAAGAGTATTACGAACTTTATGAACGACACAACGCTGCACATCGGCTTTCGGATAAACGGCCCGAAAAGCTTCCTCCAGCCAGCCGGTGTGGCGTTGA
>NZ_QCWL01000001.1:1186766-1217181 GCF_003064505.1 Geobacillus sp. LYN3
TTGAAATTCCCCGTTTCGGTCTCTTGGAACCAAAAGACCCTCAATCCGGCCATATTGCGTATCTAGATTTCGCTGATAGCAGCCGTTTCTCCTATTCGGTGTTCGAGCCTGTTCGATTTCGAGGAAATGTTTGATTTCTTCCCGCATAATCAGCTCTAATTTTTCCTTCACAAACTGACGAATGACACTTTCCAGTTGATTTGCCCAGTCGACATTCGGTATACTTCTTTTAGACATAGGTAGGGTACTCCTTTCTCTAAGATTTTTGGTCCAATCAGAGAATACCCTACCTTTTTTCTTTTGTTCTAGCAAAATGCTTTACACAAACTTTTATACATCATCAAAATTGCTGAAAAGTATTTATTCTTATTTCAAAGTGTTATTAAATAATTTTTTTCATCGATACATTATTTTCAAAATTATCTTAATAAAATTATCTTTTTAATAGTGAATAAAAAGGTGAAAAACATGCTATGGCGGTCTTTCTGAACGTGTTATAAAAAATTAATATGTAAACGCTTTAAAATTTACAAAGATAAATTTTTTATTTACAATTGTCGAAAAAAAGTATAAAATTACAAACAGATAATGAAAATAAGTGTTTAAATACATACTTTAAATAGAATGAAGATTCAGAAAAGAAACAAAATAAACAAAATGAAAATTTCTTTTTAAATATATTAATAACTTTTATAATAAAAACTAAAATAAATATTCTGATAAACAGAAAAAGTAAAATAAAAACTTTTGTTTATTTAATTTATTAACAAAAGTTCCGCGTTTTTTTGCGTAGAACTTTTGAAAATAAAAAATTATTTTTAGGGGGGAAATCTATGAAGAAAAGGCTTTCTATTCTTTTTAGCCTAATGCTGGTATTGAGCCTTTTCCTTTCTGCGTGTGGTGGTTTCCAAAAAGGAAATGAATCCACCGGCGAGAAAGGAAAAAGCGGGGACAAAACCGCTGATGTTCCGCAAGAATTGCGTATTAACATTAAAACGGAGCCATTCTCACTAAACCCAAGCCTAGCAAATGATAGTGTTTCTAGCAACGTTTTAAACCAAACATTTGAAGGGTTAACCCGTATTAAAAACGGCAAGCCTGAGTTGGCGATGGCTGAAAGCTATGAAGTTTCCAAAGATTTAAAAACATACACATTCAAATTGCGGGATGCAAAATGGTCCAATGGCGATCCAGTTACCGCGAAAGACTTCGAATATGCGTGGAAATGGGCTCTTGACCCGAAAAATCAATCGCAATATGCATATCAGCTTTATTATATTAAAAATGGCCAAGCATTTAACGAAGGGAAAGCAAAAGCAGAAGATGTTGGTGTAAAAGCAATTGATGACAAAACATTGCAAGTTACGCTAGAGAACCCAACACCTTACTTCTTAGAATTAACAGCGTTCTATACTTATTTCCCAGTAAACAGCAAAATCGCTCAGAAAAATCCAAAATGGTATACAAACGCTGGTCCTGACTACACTTCTAACGGACCATTCAAGATGGTTTCTTGGGAACATAACAACAAAATCGTTCTCGAAAAGAACGAAAATTACTGGGATGCTGACAGCGTAAAACTAACAAAAATTGAAATGGTTATGGTCAACGACACCAATACAGAGCTTTCCATGTTTAATAATGGTGAGCTAGACTGGGCAGGTATGCCTACTGGCCAATTGCCTCCAGACTCTTTGCCAAAATTAAAAGAGGAAGGTAAATTACACGTTCAACCAATTGCTGGTGTTTACTGGTATAAATTTAATACGGAAAAACCGCCGTTGAACAACGTCAACATTCGTAAAGCGCTGGCATACGCCATCGATCGCAAAGCGATTGTTGAAAACGTAACAAAAGGCGAACAAATTCCGGCTATGGCTGCCGTGCCGCCAACGATGTTCCCTGAGAACAAAAAAGGTTATTTCAAAGATAATGATGTGAAAAAAGCAAAAGAATACTTGAAAAAAGGACTTCAAGAACTTGGATTAAAAGATGTGAAAGATTTGCCGCCTATTACCCTATCGTTTAATACTGATGATCAACATGCGAAAATTGCTCAGGCGGTTCAAGATATGTGGAAGAAAAACTTGGGCGTTGAAGTAAAACTTGAGAATGCTGAGTGGGCAGTTTACATTGATAAATTGCATTCTGGCGATTATCAAATCGGCCGTATGGGCTGGTCAGGCGACTTTAACGATCCAATCAACTTCCTAGAGCTGTTCCGCGACAAAAAGGGCGGAAATAACGATACAAACTGGGAAAATCCGAAGTATAAACAATTGTTAATCGACTCTCAAAAGGAAACAGATCCTGAAAAACGTAAAGAAATGCTAAAAGAAGCAGAAGCCATTTTAATGGATGAAATGCCAATCGCGCCAATCTATTTCTACACGAATACGTGGGTGCAAAAAGATAACTTAAAAGGTGTAGAAATGTCCGGCCTTGGCGGTGTCCAATTTAAATGGGCATATTTTGAATAAAATCGTACGTCGTGAAAGGTGATAAGAAGGTATATGAGGGAGACCTCATATACCTTCATTCCTGTTAAGGTATTTTTTGCAGAAAATGGAGGTGTAGGAAATTTGTTGAGATATATAAGCAAACGTTTGCTCTACATGCTCATGTCTTTGTTTTTAATTGTAACGGCGACATTCTTTTTAATGCGTGCTGCTCCAGGAGGGCCATTCTCGAGTGAAAAACAAGTTCCGCCAGAAATCGAGAAAAACTTGAATGAATATTATGGACTCGACCGCCCTTGGTATATTCAGTATTTTGATTATTTAGTTTCGATTGCCAAATGGGATTTTGGGCCTTCATTTAAATATAAAGGACAAACTGTTAACGATTTAATTGATGAAGGATTTCCCGTTTCCTTTTTCCTCGGCATGGAATCATTATTAATAGCCATAAGTGTGGGGATTTTACTAGGAGTTATTGCGGCTTTGAAACACAATAAATGGCAAGATTATGCAGCGATGGTTTTTGCGGTTTTGGGAATCTCTGTTCCAAGCTTTATTATGGCTTCCATTTTGCAGTATTTTTTAGCGATCAAGCTAGGATGGTTTCCAGTTGCGCGCTGGGAATCGCTGCAGCATACTGTTTTGCCTGCGCTTGCTCTTGCGGCAACGCCGACGGCATTTATTGCTCGTTTGACTCGCTCCAGTATGTTGGAAGTATTAAGCAATGATTATATTCGCACTGCGAAAGCAAAAGGACTCTCACAAGGACAAATTACAGTGAAACACGCCATTCGCAATGCGATACTTCCAGTTGTAACCTATTTAGGCCCTTTGTCCGCACAAATTTTAACAGGAAGCTTTGTGATTGAAAAAATTTTTGGTATTCCTGGACTTGGAAGCCATTTTGTAACAAGTATTACAAACCGCGACTATACAACAATTATGGGTGTCACGGTGTTTTATAGTATTCTACTATTATTGTCTGTGTTGCTTGTGGATATTGCTTATGGCTTTATTGATCCACGCATTAAATTAGCCGGTGGCAAGAAAGGGGAGTAATCATGCAGCAGATTCCGAAAGAGATGTTCCAGCCAGCGGTAGCCGATGTTGGAGAAGCGGAGAAATTATCAAAACCGAGTCTTTCGTTTTGGAAAGATGTTTCGATACGTTTTCGAAAAAATAAATTAGCAATGTTTGGATTAATTTTATTAATTCTTTTAGTGTTCATGGCCATTTTTGGGCCGTATATGACAAAATATGATTACGCAACGAACGATTTAATGAATACGAACCAGCCTCCTTCTTCCGAACATTGGTTTGGAACCGATGAACTTGGACGTGATATATTTACTCGCACATGGTATGGTGCTCGTATCTCTTTATTTATCGGATTGGCAGCTGCGCTTATCGATTTGGTGATCGGAGTGCTCTGGGGAGGAATTGCTGGTTATCGCGGGGGAAAAACGGATGAAATCATGATGCGCATTGCTGATATTTTATACGGAGTCCCTTATTTGCTTTTAGTCATCATATTAATGGTTATTTTGGGACAAGGGTTAGGAACCATGATCCTTGCCATGACGATTACTGGATGGGTAAATATGGCACGTATCGTTCGAGGCCAAGTGCTGCAGCTGAAAAGCCAAGAATATGTATTAGCAGCGCGGACGCTTGGTGCGAGCACATCAAGAATTATGTTTAAACATTTGATTCCGAATGCCATGGGCTCAATCCTTGTTACGATGACGTTAACGATTCCTAACGCCATTTTCACAGAGGCATTTTTAAGCTATTTAGGATTAGGTGTTCCACAACCGTTGGCAAGTTGGGGAACAATGGCTTCAGAAGGGGTACAAGCATTGCAGTATTATCCATGGCGTCTGTTTTTCCCGGCTACATTTATTTGCTTGACTATTTTTGCTTTTAATGTAGTGGGAGATGGACTGCGCGATGCATTAGATCCAAGATTACGCAAGTAGGGTGTGAGAGTATGGAAAAACTGTTGGAAGTGAAAAATTTAGAGGTATCGTTTCAAACATACGGTGGAGAAGTACAAGCTGTTCGTGGAGTGAGCTTCCATGTAAATAAGGGTGAAACATTAGCGATTGTAGGGGAATCAGGTTCTGGAAAAAGCGTCACTTCACAAACGATTATGCGCCTTATTCCTACTCCGCCTGGAAAAATAAAAAACGGTCAAATCATATTTAATGGAGAAGATCTTGTCAAAAAAACGGATAAAGAAATGGAACAAATTCGTGGAAGAGATATCGGGATGATTTTCCAAGATCCGATGACATCGCTCAATCCAACGATGAAAGTCGGACATCAGATTATGGAAGTGATCATGAAACATCAAAAGGTGTCTAAATCAACGGCAAAAGAACGGGCAATTGAATTGCTGCGATTAGTTGGAATCCCAATGCCAGAAAAGCGTGTAAATCAATATCCGCACGAATTTTCTGGGGGAATGAGACAACGTGCGATGATTGCCATTGCTTTGGCTTCCAATCCAAAGCTGTTAATTGCCGACGAACCAACAACTGCTCTCGATGTAACCATTCAAGCGCAAATTTTGGAATTAATGAAAGATTTACAGAAGAAAACAGGGACAGCCATTATTTTTATTACTCATGATTTAGGAGTAGTAGCCAACATGGCTGATCGCGTTGCTGTGATGTATGCGGGGAAAATCGTTGAAATGGGAACGGTGGATGAAATTTTTTACGATCCGCGGCACCCTTATACGTGGGGCCTGCTTGCCTCCATGCCAAGCCTTGATAGTGATGATAAGGTAGAGTTGGCATCGATTCCAGGATCGCCGCCGGATTTAACGAATCCTCCAAAAGGTGATGCGTTTGCGCCGCGTAATCCGTACGCAATGAAAATTGATTTTGAAATGGAACCGCCGTTGTTCCAAATTTCTGATACCCATTATGCGGCGACATGGCTGCTTCATCCGGATGCACCAAAAGTAGAGCCACCCGAAGCGGTAAAACGCCGATTGCGCAAGCTCTCCACTAACTACCCTCAACCAATCATTGTAAGGGAGAGTGAGTAATATGCCTGAAAAACAAAAGCTCATTGAAGTGAAAAATTTAAAACAGTATTTTCCAGTGGGTGGCGGAAAAGTCGTTAAAGCTGTAGATGGCGTTACCTTCGATATTTATAAAGGAGAAACATTTGGTCTTGTTGGGGAGTCGGGTTGCGGTAAATCAACGACGGGACGAACGATTATCGGGCTATATAAGGCGACGGGCGGAGAAGTTCTTTTTAATGGTATAAATGTCCACGGCAAACACTCAGCCAAAGAGTTGAAAGTATTAAAGCGAAAAATGCAAATGATTTTCCAAGATCCGTATTCATCGCTTAATCCGCGCATGACCGTTGCAGATATTATCGCTGAAGGCATCGATATTCACGGTCTTGCGAAAACGAAGGAAGAACGCATGCAGCGCGTATATGAGCTGCTTGAGACAGTCGGCTTAAACCGTGAGCATGCCAATCGCTATCCGCATGAGTTCTCCGGCGGCCAGCGCCAGCGTATCGGGATTGCCCGCGCGCTAGCGGTAGAGCCAGAGTTTATTATCGCCGATGAGCCGATTTCTGCGTTGGATGTGTCGATTCAGGCGCAAGTGGTGAACTTAATGAAAAAGTTGCAGCGGGAAAAAGGCTTGACATATTTGTTTATCGCTCATGATTTGTCGATGGTGAAATATATTAGCGATCGTATTGGCGTTATGTACTTTGGAAGAATGGTGGAGCTTGCGGATGCGGAGGAATTGTACCGCAATCCGATTCATCCTTACACAAAAGCGCTATTATCGGCAATCCCGCTTCCTGACCCGGAAACAGAGCGGACGCGCAAACGGATTATTTATGATCCGTCGCAGCATAATTATAAAGAAGGAGAGGAATTGGAGTTTCGTGAAATTACTCCAGGGCATTTCGTATTATGCTCGGAAGCAGAATATAAAACATATCAATCGATGTATAAATAAAACGATCTCGATTTGAGAGATCGTTTTATTTTTTGCCGCCGACTAAATTCCAGCCAGCTTGTGTACGTTTTGTTTCGTTTACATGTTCTTTTCGCTTCGAACCGCCGAAAAATTTTTCGCCAATACCGTTCGCGATGACTCCCATTAACGCAGTGATGCCAACAATCATTACGAAAACGATGATATAATCCATAACATATTGTGTCATGAACGCTCTCCCCCCAGACAATCGCTCTAATTTTATTGTAAGTGATTTTTCTTTTTATTGGAAGAAGCGGTGAAAAATAAACCTAGAAAATAGATGACTTTTTTGAAAAACTATATCTTTATTTATATATTTATTGTATAATGTATTATGTTAGAGTTATTTCAAATTACCATGTTTTGTAGCTGCAGAGTTTAGCTAGTTCGTTCCATTGATATAGAAGGCAAGGTTAGGTTATCCTTGTTGAAAGGGAGTGAGAATATGGTGAAATTGTATACTTCACCAAGTTGCACGTCATGCCGAAAAGCGAAAGCATGGCTAGAAAAACATAATATTCCTTATGTAGAACGCAATATTTTCTCCGAACCGTTAACGATTGAGGAGATTAAAGAAATTCTACGCATGACGGAAACAGGAACAGACGAGATTATTTCAACAAGATCAAAAGTTTTCCAAAAGCTGAACATCAATCTCGAATCGTTGCCGCTTCAAGATTTATATGAACTTATTCAAAAACATCCGGGAATTTTACGCAGACCGATTATTATTGATGAAAAACGGCTTCAAGTCGGTTACAATGAAGACGAAATTCGCCGTTTCTTGCCGCGAAAAGTGCGAGCATATCAACTTCGTCAAGCGCAACGTCTCGTTAATGAATAAGAGGAGAACCAACTTCTACATGGCCCGCCATGTAGAAGTTTTTTATCATCTCTTTATTGAGCAGCCGATCCATATTTTTATGTCCAACGATGCAATTTTCTACGATTGATAATGAAACCGAGCAAAACGACTGATGTCGCTGTAATAAATGGAAACATCGGTTTCCATGCAGCAGCGCTGTCGTATAAATAGCGGATTTGTTGTTCTTCGCTGATCATTTTTCCGGCGGTATAGGCTAACAGAGCTCCGCCAATATAAATGAGGAAAGGGTATCGCTCCATCGCATAAAGAATTAGTTTACTGCCTAAAATGATAATGGGAACGGAAAAAAGAAAACCAAACACAACGAGAGAAGTATGACCTTGAGCTGCTCCAGCGATCGCAAGAACATTGTCTAACCCCATCACAATATCAGCAGTCACAATTGTCCATATCGCTTTCCAAAGGGATGTTTCCGATTTAATAGATGCACTCGCTTCCTCTTTTTGAACCATTAATCTTAAAGAAATCCAAAGCAAAATGCAGCCGCCGACTAGCTGCAAAAAAGGGATTTTTAATAATATCACGATCCCTACTGTTAAGAGAATGCGAATGAAAATGGCCAACGCGGTGCCAACGAAAATTGCGATATTTCGTTTTCGTTCCGGCAGCTTGCGGCTTGCTAACGCGATAACAACAGCATTATCTCCTCCAAGAATAATATCAATGCCAATGATGAGAAGAATGGATGTCACATATTCGCCAGCCATGCATGTCCCTCATTTCTTTTGTTTTCACCATCATTATAGTAGGGCATGTTTTATTTCATACCCAATTTTTAAAAACTTGGTTTTTTTATTTCCCATCTTTCGATTTTTATCATAAAATAAAAGTACAAGACATAATCTTGTATTTAAGATAGAATTTTTGGGGGTAAAAGTCCCTTCAATTTTATTCTTTTTTTAGGAAGGGAGAGTTCGGCAATATGGAAATAGAACGAATTAATGAACATACAGTAAAGTTTTATATTTCTTATGTTGATATAGAAGAACGTGGTTTTGACCGGGAAGAAATTTGGTATAACCGTGAGCGCAGCGAAGAATTATTTTGGGAAATGATGGATGAGGTTCATAGCGAAGGCGATTTTTCGCTTGAGGGCCCTCTTTGGATTCAAGTACAAGCATTGGATAAAGGGTTAGAAGTGCTTGTCACAAAAGCGCAATTATCGAAAGATGGAAGCAAATTGGAACTTCCGCTTCCGGAAGAAAAATTGCGCGATTTTCCAGTCCCAGTTGATGAAAAAATTGAAGAACTGCTTGACCATCATTTCCATATTGTACGCAATGATGAATCGTTTGCCGACGATAATGATAAGGAAATCCTTCAGTTTACTATTTGTTTTAAAGATATCGAAGATTTGATTGCCCTTGCACATCGTGCTAACTTTACAGGACTTGACAATCGTCTTTTCCAATTTGAAGATCGATATTACTTATTTGTCCAATTTAATGAGGAAGATTACACCGAATATGAAATGGACAACATTTTGAGCTTGCTTCTAGAATATGGAATGGATTCGCAAGTTACGATTTACCGTTTAGAGGAATATGGAAAAGAGATTATTCGCGACAATGCTTTAGAGGCGATCAAACAATATTTTCCATTAAAGTAGCCGCCGATTTCAACTGCTGAAATCGGCGTTTTCTTCGGCGGGAAAGTTTAGAAAATAGGTCAGGTGAATTTCATTGCGAAATACGTTAAGGGTTATTATTTTTGTTCTGGCTGTAGCGGCTTTTTTATTTTTGACCAATGATTATTGGGAAGGGAAGCTGCTTGGTGGGCTTAGTATTTTAATTTCTTGCTCTGTTGTTTTCATTGCGTTTGTTATTTCTCTCGAAAACAGAAAGCCTGCCCATACAATCACGTGGCTTGTCGTGCTCGGAAGCTTCCCGCTAATTGGATTTTTCTTTTATTTAATGTTTGGAAGAAATTATCGAAAGCAGAGGCTTTTCCAAAAAAAGGCGATGCTCGATGAACAAACATTTTTAAAATTTCAAGGACAGCGAGAGTGGGCGATAGAACAGATGCCGATTGGAGAACACCAACATCCGCTGCTTCAGCTGGCTCATCGAATTGGAAAAAGCCCGGTTTCTCTCGCAACGGAAACAAGGGTATTGACGAATGGCGAAGAAACATTTTCTACTATTTTTGAAGAACTGGAAAAAGCGACACACCATATTCATTTAGAATATTACATTGTTCGCCATGATGAAGTTGGACAGAAGCTAAAAACGATTTTAATAGAAAAAGCAAAAAAAGGGGTTCATGTCCGTTTTCTTTATGATGCTGTAGGAAGCTGGAAATTATCCAAAACGTATATTCAAGAGCTGCGCGATGCCGGGGTAGAAATGATTCCTTTTTCACCGGTTCGTTTGCCGTTTTTGAGCAACACCATTAACTTCCGCAATCATCGAAAAATTATTGTGATTGACGGAACGATTGGCTTTGTCGGGGGACTGAATATCGGTGATGAATATTTAGGAAAAGATAAATATTTCGGTTTTTGGCGCGATACGCATTTATGGATTCGTGGCGAAGCGGTCCGGACGCTACAGCTTATTTTTTTGCAAGATTGGTATTATATGACAGGAAAAACGTTATTGACACCGGAATATTTATCTCCAGAGCTCGTTCATTATGACGGTCAGGGGGGAGTTCAGTTAATTGCGGGTGGTCCTGACCAGAAATGGGAAGTCATTAAGCATTTATATTTTGCAATGATTACGTCTGCTCAGCGATCGATTTGGATTGCGTCGCCGTATTTTGTGCCTGATGAAGATATCCTAACAGCATTAAAAATCGCTGCTTTAAGCGGGCTTGATGTCCGCATTTTGGCACCGAAACGACCAGATAAAAAAATTGTCTTTTATGCTTCACGATCCTATTTCCCGGAATTGTTGGAAGCAGGTGTGAAAATTTATGAATATTCAAAAGGATTTTTGCATAGTAAAATCATGATCGTTGATGGGGAATTAGCATCAATCGGCACAGCTAATATGGATATGCGCAGCTTTCATCTCAATTTCGAAGTAAACGCTTTTTTATATCATACGGATAGTACAAAAAAACTTGTTGCTGATTTTCTTGAAGATTTAAAAGAAGCCAGTCCAATTGATTATGAAACATTTCAACAACGTCCGTTATCCATTCGTGTTGTTGAATCTGTATCAAGATTATTATCTCCTTTATTATAAAATTTCACCCGGAATTGTACCGGGTGTTTATCATTTTTAGGGAATTTTGTATAAAAAATAGGAAACCAGACTGTTTTTGTCGAATAAACTAGAAAGGATGATGAAAGGATGTGATCATTTTGCTTGTTGCCTTGTTGCGGAATGGAGAATTCATTTCACTGGCTAAGACTTGGACAAAGGAGGAATTAGTTCAGTTAAAGAGGAGGGAAGCGTTTTTTTGTCCTGCCTGCAAGCGGGAAGTGGTATTAAAGCTCGGCAGTCGCCGCATTCCACATTTTGCGCATAAAAAAGATACCGCATGTCCATATGAATATGAGTCGGAATCAACACGTCATTTAACAGGAAAGTTAGATCTATTTTCCTGGCTTCAACGTCAAAACATACGGGCAAAATTGGAGCCATATTTACCATCGATTCAACAACGTCCAGACATCCTTGTTGCGCATAACCACCTCCTGTATGCGATGGAATATCAATGCTCTACCATTAGTGAACAGTTGTTTCAAAAACGCAATGATTCCTATCGCATAAAAGGAATTCGACCAATTTGGATTCTTGGAGCACATCATTTGCGATATCGGACCATATACCACTTGGCATTGCCCCGATTTCAATGGATGTTTGCCCACCATTTTCCGTTTGTTCCTCGCCCGCTCCTTTTCTACTATTGTTCGGAAACCAAACGTCTTATCCGCCTCGTTCATTTGATTCCGTTTTCTGTTCGCCATACATTTGCGATTCCTATTGTCAAGCCTCTGCATTCGGTTTCTTTTTCCGATTTGCTATCATCTCCGGTTGTTTCACTGCCACCATCGTTTTGGAATGATTGGCTTTGCCGTAAAAAACAATGGCGTCTCACTTTCACGTCATATCCGAATAAGATCACAAGGCTTATTTGTTCTGATTTTTATCGATGGGGCATTATTCCTTCCCTTTTTCCTACGGAAGCAGGCTGGCCGCTGCCGCACGGCTATTTGTTTGAAACACCGCCATTTATTTGGCAAACATATGTGTTAATCCCATTTATGCAATCAGAAAGCAAACATGTCTCTATACATTCCATTTATCGTTTTATTGATGAAAGAATGGCAGCGGGGCGGCTTGCTGCTCGCCAGTTGCCGCTCGCAATGGGACAACGCTATACGCAAGCAGTTTATGAGTATTTGCAATTGCTTACGAAGTTAGGCTATTTTCAATGGGAAAGCCGCAAAAGCCTTCGTTTAGTAAAGGAATTTACTTTTCCAAAGACGATGGATGAAGTAATACAGCAGGATCAACAAATGATGGAGCAGATGAAAATGGAGCCATCTCTTTACCATTATATAAATAAATTGGAACTTAACAAAAATATTGTATAAGAAAATGATGGCAAACATTTATTTTCTCGAAAAAGGAAATGATAGTAAAAAAGTGAATATGATTTATGATATAATTTTCCAAAAGGAGGTTTGCAAAATGGAAGAAAAGAAAACAAAAAAATCGTTGCCATCACGAAGTGAAATTCCTGTAGAAGAAACATGGCGTTTAGAGGATATTTTCCCAACGGATGAAGCATGGGAGCAAGAATTCCAAGCAGTGAAAAAAATGATTCCGAAATTATCGGACTATCAAGGGCGGTTGGGAGAATCAGCAGATACGTTATACGAAGCGCTGCAATATCAAGATGAGATATCGATGCGTCTCGGCAAGCTATATACATATGCGCATATGCGTTACGACCAAGATACGACAAATGCCTTTTATCAAGGACTTAATGACCGTGCTACCAGCCTTTATAGCGAAGCGTCTAGTGCGATGGCGTTTATCGTTCCGGAAATTTTAGCGATCGATGAGGCGAAGTTGCGTTCATTTTTAGAAGAGAAAAAAGAATTAAAGCTGTATGAACACGCTTTAGACGAAATTAACCGTCAGCGTCCGCATGTATTGTCTGCCGAGGAGGAGGCGCTCCTTGCCCAAGCTGCGGAAGTCATGCAAGCATCTTCGACTACATTTGGCATGCTGAATAATGCGGATTTAACATTCCCAACGATTATTGATGAAAATGGGGAAGAAGTGGAAGTGACACATGGCCGTTTTATTCGCTTTTTGGAAAGCACAGACCGCCGTGTGCGGCGCGATGCGTTTAAAGCGGTATATGATACGTACGAAAAGTACAAAAATACGTTTGCTAGCACTCTCGCCGGAGCGGTGAAAAAAGATAACTTTTTTGCCCGCGTTCGCCGTTATAAATCAGCGAGAGAAGCGGCATTAAGCAGCAATAATATTCCTGAAAGTGTTTACGATAATTTGATCGAAACGGTTCATGAACATTTGCCGCTGTTGCACCGTTATGTCCGTTTACGCAAAAAAGCGCTTGGACTTGACGAACTTCATATGTATGATTTATATACTCCGCTTGTGCAAGATGTAAAAATGGAAGTAACGTATGAAGAAGCGAAAGAATACATGTTAAAAGGGCTTGCTCCGCTCGGTGAAGAATATATTGGCATCGTTAAAGAGGGCCTCGAAAACCGCTGGGTAGATGTACGCGAAAATAAAGGGAAACGAAGCGGTGCCTATTCATCAGGTTCATATGGAACAAATCCATATATTTTGCTTAACTGGCAAGATAACGTCCATAATTTGTTTACGTTAGTCCACGAATTTGGCCACTCTGTGCATAGTTATTACACACGCAAAACGCAGCCGTATCCGTATGGAGATTATTCCATTTTTGTTGCTGAAGTTGCATCGACATGCAACGAAGCGCTATTAAGTGATTATTTATTAAAAACGATCGATGATGAGAAAAAACGGTTATATTTACTTAACCATTATTTAGAAGGGTTCCGTGGCACGGTCTTTCGGCAAACGATGTTTGCAGAGTTTGAACATATGATCCATATGAAGGCGCAGGAAGGCGAAGCGTTAACAGCTGATTCATTGACTTCCATGTATTACGAATTAAACAAAAAATATTTCGGTGATGATATTGTCGTCGATAAGGAAATTGGATTAGAATGGGCGCGGATTCCACATTTTTATTACAATTATTATGTTTATCAATATGCCACAGGGTTTAGCGCAGCCACCGCATTAAGCAGACAAATATTAGAAGAAGGGGAACCGGCTGTTAAACGCTATATTGAGTTTTTAAAAGCAGGCAGCTCCGATTATCCAATTGAGGTGTTGAAAAAAGCGGGAGTAGATATGACGAGCGCGGAACCGATCCGGCAGGCTTGTCAAGTATTCGCAGAAAAACTAGATGAAATGGAACAGATGTTATCGTAAAAAACAGCGAATGTGGAGTTATTGCCACATTCGCTTTTGATAAAATCCTTTAAATTGGTTGCGGCTGTTCCAAGTTGCTAAAAAGCCAAAAATGGAAACAAATAAAAGTGGCATCGTAATAAACAGTGGAATAAGATGCATAAGACCAAACAAATTTAAACAAAAGGCGATAAGCACAACCAATCCCCAAATGAACAGAGTGATGTGTTTCTTCACCTTTTTCACCTTCCTAATTTGATTCATTTCATTTATATGAACAAAGCATAGGAAAAAATACTTTCTTCTATATTTATGACAATAATGTGAACAAAAGCACAAAGTAGTTGTCAACACTCGCCCTAATTTGTTAAGATAATATCGTGAACGAAGTCACAAAAACCTTATACCCCTTTGTTTGACCGTGAAAAATTTCTCCCATCCCCTTTGTTGTCTTGGCAACAAGGAAAAGCCCGGCATTCAGCCGGGCTTTTCCTTATTTATTCTTCTTCTGAGATATAGCGCCAAAACGTTCCATGCTTTACCGGTACTTTTTCCACTTTTTGTTTCAGCTGCAGTTTTTTCATCTCTTTTTCCGCTTCGTTTATAGTCATATCATAAACAACTGCAATTTCCTTTGTGGCGACGAATTTAAAATGGCTTAAAAATGACTCGAGCGGGGGAGGAGGGGATGGTTCTGGATGGAAGCCAAGCAATTCATGAATAAGTTCGACATAAATCTCGTAAGGGTAACATCCGGAAATTTTAATTCCTTCGTCCTCAATGTTTTCGTTAAAAAAGACGAGTGTTGGAATTTCATTTACATCCATCTCTGATGTAATTTTTAAATCGCATTGAAATGCTTTGGACGCACTTGACGACTGTAAATCACGAACAAATTCATCCACATCCAATCCAACGCTTATTGCACAATCAATTAACACGGAAATATCGGATACATTTTGCTTTTCCAAAAACAATAATTCCTGTAATTTGCGTAAGAAACGAATCCCTGCGCGTTTGCCTTGCAATTCCGCCGCTTTAATGGCGATCGATGGAGCAAATGGGCTAGAAATTGGATTTTCAAGCCATAGGCTTCCATCGCAAGACATTCCCGAACGGCACGCCGTCCGCTCCCACACTTTGGCGATCGTTTCTGGCTTATGGCGTTTCCGCATATTCAGCGTTGCCAATGTTCCGCTTAACACATGTTTCAATGTAAAAAAGCGACCATACTCAATGATTAGCTTTTTGATAATAGGTTCAAGCCCCCAGCATTCAGGGCATAAAGGATCGATAAACAAATAAATTTCCAACGGCTTTGTCTCGTTGCTGCGAGGCTGGGAAGCATACCACCAATCTGGGGTCGGCTTCCCAGCTAATTTGTCATTCAAGGGAATGCTCCTTTCTTTCCAAATTGTCTGGGGTATTGACCATATGATGAGCAGTCAAAACGAGACGATGATAAATTTGTTCGCGCACCGGTCCAGACAGACCGATTTCATCCATTGCCGCACGCATACAGGAAAGCCATGCCTCAGCGCGAGTTGGAGTAATTTCAAATGACAAATGACGTGCCCGCAACATTGGATGTCCGTGCTCCTCTGTGTAAAGTGGCGGCCCTCCTAAGTATTGTGTTAAAAATTGTTTTTGTTTTCTAATCGTTTCTGTTAAATCATCCGGAAAAATTGGGATTAAATCAGGATGTTTAGCAACACGTTTATAGAAAGCTTCCACAAGCCTTGTAATTGTTTTTTCTCCACCGACCGCCTCATAAAGTGTTTGCCATTGTTCAGCCATTGTGAATACTCCTTTTAGATATTGTGTACGATTATTTTACTGCTATTTTAACAATGAAGTTTATTTATCTCAAACAAAGTGACTTGAATAAATATTATGAGTAGTATGTGTTGAGCACTTTTTCAACATATGCTCTTGTTTCGGCAAATGGTGGAATTCCTCCATAACGATCTACGTTTCCAGGGCCGGCATTATATGCGGCAAGTGCAAGCGAAACATTGCCGTTATAGCGGTCAAGCAGCATTCGTAAATATTTTGTCCCGCCCTCGATGTTTTGGGCTGGATCAAAACGGTTTTCTACTCCAAGCATTTTTGCGGTGCTTGGCATTAACTGCATAAGTCCAGCCGCACCGGCGCGGCTGCGCGCATTTGGATTAAAATTAGATTCGTGACGAATGACAGCGCGAACGAGCTTTGGATCAACATCATATTTTTCCGCAGCCTGTGCAATTAATGTATCAATATTTCCATCCATATGTTTAGAGGAAGATGTTTTTTCTGCCGATGGTGTTGACACATTTGGATTTTCAGGGACTTGCAACATTGATTGCTGCTCTGACAGCAATTGATGGAATAGCTGCGCAAATGACCATGTGTTATTTTGATTTATGATGTTTGGACGATTGGTAGATAAATTTTGCAATGCCTGAAGTTCCAACAATAGTTTTAGTGCAGGAGTGTTCATCGCTCTTCCTCCGCTCTATATTTTTTCATATATAAACGTTGAATTTTATTAGCTGTTGGCCGAATTGGGATATGCAAAGAATGAAGCAGCTGTAAAAATCGTTGTTTTCCGCTTTCTGCATCTTTAGTCTCATATTCTAACTCATAATCATCGGTTTGTAGGTAATGACTATGATCAAGAAAAAGTGTGCCGCCTTTGTACATCCATTGTGCTCGGTCGGTGGCTAATGTGCCAAAATGTCGTAGTTGTTCAGGCGGAACGCCAATTTCTTGAAGAATTTGTGCAATCGGGCCTTGAACCATTGCAGTGCCATTTAAGAGGGCGTCTGCTTCTTCTTTTGTAAGCTGTTCATGCGTCTCAAGCAAAACCCCTTGTGCTGTTGTTTGTTTCAACGTTAATGTGTAGTTGCCGTTTTTTACGCGAATTCGCAGTGCTGCTCGTTTGTCTTTTAACAAAAATTGCGGTGTGTCAAAATAATGATTTTCTTGATGTTCAAAAGCATGATCATCGATATGAAACACTTGGCGAATTCGGTCGAATTCTTCTTTTGTTAATAAATTTTTAAATTCGATTTCTATTTCTTGGTTCATGTTTTCTCCCCTTTGTATCCATTTCAATTTTATTATCGGATGTTTATTGTTGAATATCAATTATTTATTATGCATAGGGTGATTATGGTAAAATAAAAAAGGACTGTTTATGTGGAAGGAGATTTGGCATGCAAAAGAAATTAGTCGTAGAAAAAGTAGAAAAACGAGATGAGCGATTATGGCTAATCTGCGATCATCCTCCATTTTCGCTTGAACAAGCAAGACCAAAAAATCATATGCTTGTTGATTCAGACAATATTGCGTTTATTTATATATTAGAAACGGATGAAGATTTTATTTATGTTGCGATTCCATCCGAGTTTTGGATGGACATCAAACAAGTATTAACAGACGGTACACCTATCTTTTTGCAAAGTGGAACGATCGAAATGGAACTAACCCATTTCAAGGAAGAGCTAACATATTTAATTGAAAATATTGATGGAAACGCCAATTACGGAGAACAGATGGAACAGGCGGTAAAAGAAATTTTTCTTACATAACAATTGGTGGTGGTATGATGGTCAAACATTGGGATTTATTTTTGGCGCCATACAAACAAGCGGTGGAAGAATTAAAAGTAAAACTAAAAGGAATGCGCGCCCAATTTGAAATTTTAGGGGTGCATTCGCCAATAGAATTTGTTACCGGAAGAGTAAAGCCAGTCGCAAGCATTTTGGATAAAGCGCAAAAGAAAAATATACCTCTTGATAAATTGGAAGAACAAATGCAAGATATTGCCGGACTTCGTATGATGTGCCAATTTGTCGATGATATTAAAACGGTAGTCGAATTGCTTCGGAAGCGGAACGATTTTGAAATTGTGGAAGAACGAGATTACATCAGCCAAAAAAAAGAAAGCGGTTATCGCTCTTACCATGTAGTGATCCGCTATCCGGTGCAAACGATTTGCGGAGAAAAGAAAATTTTGGCAGAGATTCAAATTCGGACGCTCGCGATGAATTTTTGGGCAACGATTGAACATTCTTTAAACTACAAGTATAGCGGTCGCTTTCCTGAAGATATTAAAGTAAGATTGCAGCGCGCTGCAGAAGCAGCTTATCGTTTGGACGAAGAAATGTCAAAAATTCGCTTTGAAATTCAAGAAGCGCAAGCAGCTTTTTCGCGAAAACAGGATGCAAAAGGGGAATAACGATGAAAGAAAAACAAGCGCCGATGAAATTTGCCGTTACGTCCAAAGGGGATGAGACATCGAACGCACTTACGCAAAAAATTAAAACATATTTACTTGATTTTGATTTACAGTATGATGAAGATAAACCTGATATTGTCATTTCTGTCGGCGGTGATGGAACATTGCTTTATGCGTTCCATCGTTATTGTCGCCGATTAGATAAAACGGCGTTTGTCGGTGTTCATACCGGACATTTAGGATTTTACGCCGATTGGGTGCCTGAAGAAATCGAGAAGCTGGTCATCGCGATTGCGAAAACACCGTACCAAGTGGTGGAGTATCCGTTGTTAGAAGTGATTATTCGCTATATAAACGGAGGGCGGGAAGCAAAATATCTCGCTTTAAATGAATGCACAGTAAAAAGCGTCAGCGGCACGCTCGTGATCGATGTAGAAATTCGCGGTGATTTATTTGAAACGTTTCGCGGTGACGGATTATGCATTTCTACGCCGACAGGAAGCACCGCCTATAATAAAGCGCTAGGCGGCGCGATATTACACCCATCACTCGAAGCGATACAAGTAACCGAGATGGCGTCCATCAATAACCGGGTGTTCCGCACGATTGGATCACCGCTTGTACTTCCTGCGCACCATACATGTATATTAAAGCCAGTGAACAATGTCGATTTTCAAATTACGATTGATCATTTATCGCTTTTGCATAAAGACGTTAAATCGATTCAATGTCGCGTCGCACAGGAGAAAATTCGTTTTGCTCGTTTCCGCCCGTTTCCATTTTGGAAGCGAGTGCGCGATTCATTTATCGCTGATTAACCCGTTTCGCTCCATTGTTTGATTAGAATAAATAGGAAGTAAAGGAAGGTACAAAACATTGTCGCGTTTTACGCTAACTTGGACGATTACGGAAAAAGAGGAAGGAAAGCTTGTCCGGGAATTTTTAAAGGAACAAGGCATTTCGAAAACGGCATTAACAGACATTAAATTCCATGGAGGGGCCATTTTCGTGGATGAACAGCCAGTCACTGTTCGTCATCGTCTTTGTTGTGGAGAAACATTGCGAGTACTATTTCCGAAAGAATCCCCAAGTGAAGGGATGATGCCGGAAGCGATTCCGCTTGATATTGTATATGAGGATGAATATGTTTTAGTCGTGAATAAACCGCCGTTTATGGCAACGATTCCATCGCGTGAGCATCCGAACGGTACGCTTGCTAATGCATTGCTGTATCATTACAAAAAACAACAGTTAGAGTCGACGATTCATGTTGTAACAAGACTGGATCGCGATACTTCCGGTCTTGTTCTTGTCGCAAAACATCGTCATGTTCATCATTTATTATCCACGCTGCAGCAACAAGGAAAAGTAACGAGATGTTATGAAGCGATTTGCCACGGATGTTTAGTGGAAGACGAGGGAACGATCGATGCACCAATCGCCCGTAAAAGCGATAGCATTATTGAGCGGGAAGTTCGCAAAGATGGTCAGCGGGCTGTAACTCATTTTCGCGTATTACAGAGGCTTCGTGAATATACATACGTATCGCTCCAGCTAGAGACAGGCCGCACGCATCAAATTCGTGTTCATTTAGCGCATATTGGCCACCCGCTTGCAGGGGATGAATTGTATGGCGGAAGCCGGGAAGCAATTAGCCGCCAGGCGTTGCACAGCAAAGAGCTTTCCTTTTTCCATCCGATCAAGCGGAAAATATATACGTTTTCTTGCCCGCTTCCTGATGATATGAAACAATTGATGGAACGGGTAAGCTGATAAGCGGCATTTTCAATCGAACGTTCTGAATTTTTCCGGCACATATGGCAAGGAAGATGGAACCGATATGGTTTCTATTTCAGGATATCGAAAAGCGGTAAGCGCTCCGCCGAATACGCAGCCAGTATCAATATTAATCGTACGATTAATGATTCTAGGTTGTTTCACCGGTGTATGACCGTATACAATCCATGCGCTTCCTTTGTAACGCTTTGCCCAATCTCGCCGGACAGGTGTTCCATCGGGATTTGTTTCCCCAGTAATATCACCATAAAGAACGAATGTTTGAACTTTTTTATCATTTCTTCCAATATAGTCTCGACGAAGGCCAGCATGGGCAATAATAAGGCGGCCGTTATCTAGCTGCGCGTATAACGGAGCGGCTTCATATAGCCTCATAAACTTTTTTCGAATCATTGCTTGTTCACTTGGCGGCAATGCGCGATATTCTGCGACAGTTGTTTCAAGACCGTGCGTAATTTGGACGTTTCTTCCTAAAAAGAAGCGATACAGTTTATTGCAATGATTCCCTGGGACATAATAAGCTGACTTGCGCTCGACAAGGGAATAGACAACTTCTACTGTTTGCAACGATTGTGGGCCGCGGTCTGTTAAATCGCCGACAAAGCCGAGTTTCCGCCCGTCTGGATGAACGGGAATGCCGCTATTCCATTCATATCCAAGCTTTTTAGTTAGCTTTACAAACTCTGAATAACATCCATGAATATCGCCAATGATATCGATTTTCATCGCTTCATTCTCCTTTAGTAAAGTAATGAATGCGCATGATTATTATAAAATAAAAAGCCGCTTGTCATGCGGCTTTTTATTCATCGGAAGAAAACATAAACTTTTTCGTGCGTGAATGGACATTCAGAACAAGTCCAATGGCTAACATATAAGTCGCAAGCGAACTTCCTCCATAACTGATAAACGGAAGAGGAAGCCCGGTGATCGGCAAAAGACCGATTGTCATTCCGACGTTTTGGAACACTTGGAATGTAATCATTCCGATGACCCCGGCGCATAAGTAGCTTCCGTATAAATCATTGCTTTCTAAAGCAATATGAACCATGCGATAGACAAGAAGGAAAAATAACGAAATGACAATGCTTGCACCAATGAAACCGAACTGTTCGGCGATGATTCCGAAAATAAAGTCGGTATGTGCTTCAGGGAGATATACGTCTAGATTGCCGTATCCTTTGCCGTATAATTCTCCAGATCCAATCGCAAGCAGGGAACGAATGAGCTGGAAGCCCTGTTCATTGGAATATTCATAAGGAGCAAGCCAGCCATAAAAACGGTTTAACTGATATTCGTCTAAAATAATATATTTGTGGAAAAAGTCAGGAAATCGGAAGAAAATAAATACAAGAATAGCAACGACCATCAATCCGGCAAACACAATTCCGAAAATAATGCGCCAGCGAATGCCAGAAACAAGCACAAGCGATCCAGTAATGGCAACAAACACCATCGACATTCCCAAATCTGGTTGCTTCATTAACAAGATTAATGGCGGTAAGAGTGTTAATGCGATTTTACCGAGCAATTTAAAATCATCTTTTATTGTCGGTTCCGGGTATTTCTCGCGATGGTTAATGATAATGCGGCTAAGGACGATAATCATAAAAATTTTCATTAATTCAGATGGCTGAAAGTTCCCGCCTGGAAGAGAGTACCAGCTCGTTGCTCCTTTAATGGTGACTGTTCCAGGAACGTTAAGTTCAAGGCCCAATAACAGCAGCATTCCAAATCCATATAAATACCACGCGATTTGGAAAAAACGATCATAGTCGATAATCATCGTTAATGCGATAACAACAACTCCAATCGCATACCATTGCAATTGTTTATAAGCAAAATTGACATTCTGCAATTTTTCCGGCAAAGTTGGTTGTGCGCTATGAATAGCGATCGCACTAACAATCGCCATTAAAAACAAAATAAACAACAAATTATAATCAAGCTTTGGTTGTGATAGCCGATCTTGTTCCATATTATGACCCTCTCCATCATGATAAAAACATGCCATATACCATATTAACGAATTACGATATTTTTGCAAAGAGTTTTGACTCATTTACTTTCTGTGAGACTTATCATATAATAAAATTAACACTAGGTACTAATAACAAATATTAATTTTAATGGATATAGGAGGATGACGGATGAATTTATCGTTAAAAGGACGTACATATGTGGTTATGGGAGTGGCGAATAAACGCAGTATTGCATGGGGAATTGCGCGGTCTTTGCACGCAGCGGGGGCTCGTCTTGTGTTTACATACGCTGGGGAACGTTTTGAAAAAGAGGTTCGCTCTCTTGTTGATACGCTGGAGGATGAAAACTCTCTTCTTTTGCCATGTGATGTGACAAAAGATGAAGAAATAATCCAATGCTTCCAACAAATTAAGGAGCAAGTTGGCGTCATTCATGGGGTTGCCCACTGTATTGCATATGCAAACAAAGAAGATTTAAGCGGAGAATATATGAATGTAAGCCGCGAAGGATTTTTGCTTGCCCATAACATCAGCGCTTATTCATTAACCGCTGTTGCTAGGGAAGCGAAAGAGTTGATGACCGAAGGCGGAAGCATCGTCACATTAACATACCTTGGCGGTGAACGTGTGGTACAAAATTATAACATTATGGGTGTAGCAAAAGCATCGCTTGATGCAAGTGTAAAATATTTAGCAAACGATTTAGGAAAATACGGCATCCGTGTCAATGCCATTTCAGCAGGACCGATTCGGACGTTATCGGCAAAAGGGGTTAGCGACTTCAACTCGATTTTAAAACAAATCGAAGAACGCGCTCCGCTTCGTCGCACGACGACGCAAGAAGAAGTTGGCGATGCGGCACTATTTTTATTTAGCGATTTGTCACGCGGCATTACGGGGGAAATTATCCACGTCGATTCTGGGTACCATATTTTAGGGTATTAAAATGAAAAATTAGAGCCGGATCATCGATCATTCCCATCCAGCAATGGTGATAGCGATCGAAAAAACGTTATATAAATCGGATTAGCTGTTCCTAGAAAAGGAGCAGCTTGTTTTTTTTTGGGTAACTTCTTGGCAATTCTTATGATAAACAGCATACATATATAAGGCAACAGTTGAAAAAGGAGGGGACTATCGATGAAACGGCGGGATATGGTGGAAAATGAGCCGCTTCTTTATATCGTGCAGCCGAAGCTGGAGCGTGTGGTTTCTTACATGCAGAAAACGTTTAAAAGCAAAAAGGATGTCGAGAAAAAAACGGAGCATGAGAACGAATGGGGACATGAAGAAATTGTCCAAGAGCAAGAAAAGCAGTTTCAACAAATGTCGCTAGAGGAACAGCTGTCCTTTTTAGGCAATCTCCCAGAGCATCTTGCCAATATAAAATGCAAGCTCGTTAGTACGGACGGAGAAAGAGAAGGAATCATCCGTGAATATGATAAAACGGAAATTATCATGGATACTGCTTTCGGAGAGGTTGCGATTCCAAGAAAGGAGGTCGTTTCCCTTACGTTAATTGGTTTTTCTGAGAAGGGAGAAGAAGAACATCGTGACCGCTACTGAACTTTTTCTTTTTATTTTAGGTATGTTTCGGATGACGAGATTGATCATGTATGATTCAATTACTGCTTTTTTGCGGAAGCCATTTCATGAAATTGTGGAAGAAACGTTGCCGGATGGAACGGTACAATCATTTTTGCATATTAAAGGAAGCGGTCTGCGCCATTGGATCGGGGAACTGCTGAGCTGCTATTGGTGTACAGGAATTTGGTGTGCTGCTATTCTTTATATCGGCAACATATTCTGTCCTATTATATTTCATCCACTTCTCATGATATTGGCGATTGCTGGGGGCGCCTCTTTCATCGAATGGGCAGTGGAAAAATGGGATTCATAAAAACGAGCGGGGGAAAGAAAGGGCTCCCGCTCGTTTTCTTGTATCTATGATAAAGTATCGATTAATACGCGCAAAGCAAGAAATCATTGCAACATCATGGAATGTTTACGGGATTTTCGACAACAGTTTTTTGGCCAATGCCAATTATATCCTGATGAAAAAGGAGAAACACATTTTTTCCGCACCACATAAACTAATAATACACTACACAGCTTGGAGGTTATAGCGATGAAAAAAGGAATTCAACCACAGCAAATTAAGGCAAAACGAGTGTATTCTTCCAAAAAGACGGCTGCGAAGTGGGCAGGAGGATGTGGCTGCGGCAGAACAATAAAAAGAAATAATGGATAAACTGTGAAAAATGCCTATACCTTCATCTGCCTAGTTGCATAGTCTAACAATGCAACAAGTCGACAGGAAGGAGGAATGGGGATGTCTGGTCGTAAAAAATCTCGTGTTATCCATGTCGATAAGCTAATTATTCATGCTGACGATGTGATAATAGTTCCAAAAGGACGCATTCGCGATCCGTGGTTATTTCCGCATCGCGAAGATGTAGAAGCAATTGAAGATGTTCATGAAGAATCACCGCGTGATGATCATAAGCATGATGATCATGAAGAGGAAAGAAGACCTTTTTCCTGGATTTAAGCATTTGGTGAAAATGGATGGGGGAAGCGTAAGTGGAACGCTTTAAAAACTATGGTCTTTGGCTTGCCATCGGTTCTTTTATCTTTTTGGCGCTGCAAACATTTGGCGTCGATATCGATTTAGGGAAGTACGAGCGTCTGTATGAAGCATTTTTAAGCATTCTCGTCATCGCAGGGATTATTAACAACCCATCTCTTGGCCGCGGTTACTTTGACAAAGTGAATAAAGAAAAATAAGTATAAGGGAAAAGCTGTCCAGTTCGATGGACAGCTCGTTTTTTGTAAAAAATAACAATTATATTTTTCCGTAAAAAATCCATTCTAACAATTGTAATCGATACTACCACAATATTAGGGAGGGAATAAACATGACTGTTGCAACTCAAGTAAAACAAACATTAGCAGGTTTAAAATCAGCTCAAGCAAGTTTCGAAACATTTGCATTACAAACGGAAAACCAAGCAGCAAAACAACTTTATCAACAAGCAGCGCAACAAACACAAGCGATCGTTGATTTAGTCAACTCTCGCGTGCAAGAAATTCAAAACGAAGAGCCACAATATAAACAACAATAACACATGCTATTTTGCAGCGAGATCGAGTTTCCAAAGATGTTGAAAAAAGGTTGGTTATATACCAACCTTTTTTCGAACGAAATACATAAATGGATGGGTTGATGAGAATGAGAAAATGGTTGATGATGACGATTGTTATCGGCATATTAATGGGCGGCTGTGCGAATGAAAACAAAGTAAAACAGCAGTCGATGCAAGGATCTGATTTCATGGAAATAAATACAAATGGAGCGCAACAGGCTGCCATCAATCAGCAAGCGGCAGAACAAGCAGTTGCGCATCTTAAGGAAAGAGATGATATAAAAAATGTCATTGCTGTAAACACAAGCAAAAAACTGCTCGTTGCTTATCAAATAAAGCATATGCATCGATTTTATCGCAAACAAATCGAAAAAGAAATTGATCGTCAGTTAATACGTTTATTTCCAAATTATCAAATTGTTTCATCGAGTGATTTAAAAATATTTTGGAAGACAGAAGAACTGCGTGGCAAATTAGGAAATAAAAAATGGAATGAACGGAAAGTAGATCAACAAATAGAAAAGATCAAACAATTAAGCGAAGAGCTCACGTAAGGGGTGGCACCATGGCAAACGAGAAACGAAAAAAACTTACTCCCGTACAACAAGAATATCATTTATTTGAGAAAGAACGAGAAACGAAACGCCCTGTCTTGAAAAACTGTGTTCGCGCTTTCCTTATTGGCGGGCTAATTTGTACCATTGGGCAAGCGATATCGTATCTTTACATGTACTTTTTTGATTTTACGGAGCAAACGGTGGGAAATCCGACCGTAGCAACGATGATATTTATTTCGATGATTTTAACCGGACTTGGAGTGTATGACCGGATTGCGCAATTTGCTGGGGCTGGCAGCGCTGTTCCTGTTACAGGCTTTGGGAATGCCGTTATTTCGGCAGCGATTGAGCATCGGACGGAAGGATTTGTGCTTGGGGTCGGCTCGAACATGTTTAAGCTGGCAGGGTCGGTTATTTTATTTGGTACGTTTTCCGCCTTTGTCGTTGCATTAGTGAAAACGATCGCAACGAAATGGGGTGGTTTATAATGCTAAAAGGGCATCGGACATGGGTGTTTGAAAACAAACCGACTATTTTGTCAACGGCGACTGTTGGAGGGCCGTTCGAAGCAAACGGCCGCATCGCCGATGATTTCGATCTGCTTCATGAAGATTTGTGGCTCGGTGAGGAATCGTATGAAAAGGCGCACAAAGTGCTGCTGGAAGAAGCGATGTTCAAAGCGATGGAAAAAGCGGGAATAGAAAAAGAGAAAGTGCAGTTTCTAATTGCCGGAGATCTTATTAACCAGATGACCCCGACTAGTTTTGCGGCAAGAACGATTGGCGCTCCATACTTAGGGGTGTTTGGCGCCTGCTCTACTTCGATGGAAGGATTGGCGTTAAGTGCTTTTATTGTGAATTACGGTGGGGCAGACTATATATTGACTGGTGCGTCAAGTCATAATGCGGCGGTAGAGAAGCAATTCCGTTATCCAACGGAATACGGTGGGCAAAAGCCGCCAACCGCCCAATGGACAGTCACCGGGGCAGGTGTAGCGCTTATCAGCTCTCACGGCGATGGACCGCGTGTTACATCAGCGACGATCGGCCGGGTCATTGATATGGGATTGAGCGACCCGTTCAATATGGGTGGAGCGATGGCACCTGCGGCAGTAGATACGATCGAAGCACATTTGCGCGATATGCAAATTGATGCCTCTTACTATGACTTGATCGTCACCGGGGATTTAGGAAAGATCGGACATGAAATATCGTTCGATTTATTGCGTCAACATGGAGTGAATGTAGAGGAAGATCGCTATCAAGACTGTGGATTGATTATTTACCGAGAAGGTCAGCCCGTATTAGCGGGAGCGAGCGGTGCTGGTTGTTCTGCCACTGTCGTATACGGGCATTTGTTAAACCGAATGAAACGAGGGGAGCTGAAAAGAATTCTCGTCGTTGCAACCGGCGCCCTTCTATCGCCGCTTTCGTTCCAGCAAAACGAAACGATTCCTTGCATTGCTCACGCGGTGGCGATCGAGTATGGAGGTGATGAATCATGATGTCGATGTTTTTTTGGGCGTTTGTTGTCGGTGGGCTTATTTGTGTTATTGGACAAATTTTGATGGATGTGTTCAAACTGACTCCTGCCCATACGTTGGCATCGCTGGTTGTCGTTGGCGCCATTTTAGATGGTTTCGGTTTATATGAGCCGCTCATTGATTTTGCTGGCGCTGGTGCAACAATTCCGATTACCAGTTTTGGGAATTCGCTAGTTCATGGGGCGCTTCAAGAGGCGGACAGACATGGCATTATTGGAGTGCTGACGGGAATGTTTGAAGTCACAAGTTCTGGCATTTCGGCAGCAATTGTATTTGGATTTATCGGTGCACTATTATTCCGACCAAAAGGATAAGGAGGAAAAGCGATGACCGTTGCCTCGCAAGTAAAACAAAGTCTAGCGAGCTTAAAGAGCATTCATGCCGGACTGCAAGGGCTTGCTCTCATTTCACAAGATGAAGAGGCGCAGAGAACGTTCCATGAGGCGATGATGATGACAGAGGAAATTATTGCAGATATAAAAAAGCGTATCGGCAAGCTGGAATTGGAGGAGCCTCAATATCATGGAAAGTAAGGAGCATGATCGATGCCAGTATGGTTAGAAGTAGCAATTCGTTCGGTTTTTATTATAATTGGGTTGTTTATCATTACACGGATATTAGGAAAAAAACAATTAGCAAAACTTTCGTTTTTTGAGTATATCGTCGGCATTACCATTGGCGACATTGCGGGAACAATGTCAATGGATTTAAGTATTAGTCTGGAGGAAGGAATTACAAGTATTTTAATTTGGGCGTTATTCCCGGTGGCTACTTCCCGTCTTTCACTGCGAAATAAAAAATTCCGCAACTTCGTTGAAGGCAATTCGACGGTCTTTATTAAAAACGGCAAAGTGTTAGAAGATAATTTAAAACGGGAAAAATATACCGTCGATGAATTGCTCGAGCAGCTTCGCAAAAAAGATGTGTTTCGTGTGGCAGATGTGGAATTTGCGGTGCTTGAGCCGAACGGCGAGTTAAACGTGTTATTGAAACGGGAAAAACAGCCGTTAACCGTTGGGGACGTATTTCCAAACCCTCCGTCAGAAAAGGAGCCGCAAACAGTAATTATGGACGGCATGATTTTAGATGAGCCGCTTGCGACGATGGGGCTGAACCGCGGCTGGCTAAAACAGGAATTGGATAAACAAGGGGTGGCGATCGAGAATGTGTTTTTAGGCCAAGTAGACTCTTACGGTCAGCTGACGCTCGATTTGTATGACGATAAAATCCAAATTCCTGAGCCGCAAGAGAAAAAGCTGCTGCTAGCGGCGATCAAAAAAGTGCAGGCAGACTTTGAATTATTCGCTTTGCAAACAGAGTCAAAGGAAGCAAAAGAACTATATAAGACAAACGCTGAAAAAATGCAGAAACTATTGCAAAAAGTGGAGCCATTTTTACGAAACTAAAGGAGGCATATACTAAATGGAAAAAAAACGTATTCGGACGACAGACGAAGAAATTAAACTGGAATTAAAGAAAAACAGCCGTGCAAGCACCACCGATGAAGAAATATCGATTGAATTTATGTACAACGAAAACAATGTCACCCATCAGCCGAAAGATTATGAAGATATTGAGTATTAACAGACGTATTGGAAAGCAAAATTTTTCTAAGATGGCCATCGGCAATTAAAAAGCGTTTCTGTTCTTTGAACAAAAGCGCAAAATGCAAAGTAGGAAAAAGCCGCTAGGGAATATCACCCGACAAGCGGCTTTTTTGCTTGCAAAAATTTATACGGTTAATGACTGCAAGAATTCTTTTACTTCTTCTGGTGTTTTCGCATTGGCGCTATGGAGATGAGCAATTTTTTCCCCATTTCGGAAGACGAGCAAACTTGGAATGCCCATCACTTGGTACTTTTCAGCAAGCTCTGGAAAATCGTCGCGATTAATTTCGAACCAATCGTATTGCGAATATTCGCTAACAATATCATCGATAAACATGTTCATTCTTGTGCAATCTGGGCACCATGTTGTATAAAACTTTACAATTACCGGTTTTTCCCCCGAAATGACCTCTTGGAATTGTTCTGTCGTTTGGAGCTCTTTCAATAGAATTTCCCCCTTGAATGAAGTAGTGTCCGCTTATACTTTATCACATTTTTGTGGAAAAAAAGAATTTATATGCTTTGGCACATTGTCCCCTAAATTGCATAAACAAATGGTAAGGAAGGAGGGGATAGGATGAGCCGCGAGTTGGAAAAAGCGCTGGAAACGTGGGCGAATTCTAAAAAAGAGGGACATGAGCAGTTTATTAAGTTGTTTGAACAGTGGGGAAGAGACTTCGATAAAAAAATACAGGAAATCGAGAAGCTAAATAATCAATTTTTAAAAGGCGTCCAAGGAAACTTGGATTATATGAACAAGTGGTTTTCGAAAAAAGAAAACCAGTTTTCGAAGCTGTTTCGGATATTTGGGGAATAGATTTCCATATACGCCTATACCAGTTGCAAGCATGATGAATACGATAAAGTAACAAAGCGTAAGGAGGTGCACCATTATGGGCTTTGGATGCTGCGGTTTCGGAGGATACGGAGGCTTCGGCTATGGAGGCTTTGGCTATGGCGGTTTCGGCCATGGCAGTAGCTTTGTGTTGATTGTTGTGTTGTTCATTTTGTTAATTATTGTCGGTGCTGCGTTTGTATACTAATGTCATGTAATGGGTGCGGGCTGTTCTATTCGACGGGCAGCTCGTACTTTTTCTTTCTGATGTATGCACTTATTGGTTTTCAATTCATACGATATAAGAGGAAAAGGAGGATTTGGTAAATGGATAATCAGTTTTTTAAAAATATCGAAAAGAAAACAGGTGTAAATATGAAAGACGTATTCGAATTAGCCAATTCTTTGCAAAATGCCAATTTTAAAGACGAAAAAACAGTGCGTCACGTCATCAAACGCGTCGCGCAAATCGCCAATCGGAAAGTGCCAAAAGAGCTAGAAGACCAAATCGTCAAAACGATCATTCAAAACGGAAAACAGCTTGATTTTAGTACGATTGCTAACATGTTGAATAACAAAAAGTAAGCAAAAGGGAGTCTTCGGAATCGAAGCTCCCTTTTGTTCTTTATATTCCTTAGGAAAAAATGAATATTGGCAACTAAAGCGAATCAATTACAAAAAGACGGTCTTGAAAATCTATAATATAAATAGTAAACAAAGGAAATAAAATATGCGCAAAGGAATAGACGTTACAATGATTGCTTTCATTCCGAATGAAGCGTGCTGTTGTAGGGCATGGACAATATACAGAAGATATAAAGAAACTAGTGCAGCAAAATATGATATGGCGTCAACTACCCAACGGCTAAAGCCGTGGGCTTGCAACTAGCCTAATTGGCTGCCGCGTTCGGCTGGTTGA
>NZ_QCWL01000001.1:1217281-1225020 GCF_003064505.1 Geobacillus sp. LYN3
TTGAGAGTGCAGAGCATTCTTGATTCACCTACCTTTCTAAATCCAGTGTACTTATATTGAACGAAAAATTCAGTATATATTGAAAATATAAACCCCGCCTTCCTCCACAGCTAAAGCAGTGGGAGGAAGGCGGATGTTCTCGTGAAAATGATTGACTAAGTCACGAACGGCTTATGTATGAATTGGAAATGAAATTGTATTTTCTCTTGGCTGCTATACGTACAGCATAACCGCTTATGTAACAACAGTGTACGCAACTATTCTTTATGGATTGCAGAAAATGAGCAGAGACCGTACCATCGTTTGATACGGTCTTAAAGCGATTTTACCATCGTTACATGAGGGATTCCAGCATCCATAAACACATCGGAAACAGTTTGATATCCAAGTTTTTGATAAAATGGCTCCGCATGTGTTTGCGCGTTCAGTTTTACTTTTGGGACACCTTGTTTTTTTGCAAACTGCTCAATCGCTTCCATAATCAGCTTTCCTGCCCCACTACCGCGATATTGCGGCAAAACGCAAATTCGTTCGATCTTGCCTAGACCGTTATCGATCGTGCGAAACCTGCCGGCACCAATCGGTTTTTCCCCATCGTACAAAACAAAATGCATTGCTTCTTGCTCAAATTCATCAATTTCTTCTTCTTCCGGAACATGCTGCTCTTCGATAAATACGATTCGTCGAACAAGCAAGGCATCGTTGTATAAAGATGTATCATTTTTTGTTCCGATTGCTACGTTCATATTACTCTTGTTCCTTTCCTCCAACAAGAAATGTTTCATATACTGTCCATGAGCCGTTTTCTAGTTGATATAGAAGGTGGAAGCGGTCAACCGTTTCTTCAAAATGAACGTTTTGCATCCGTAATTGTCCGTATACATCAGCATATTCAGCGTTTGGCAAATCACGGCCGATGGTAATATGAGGGACAAATACGTATTCTGACTTATCAGCAAGGATTCCGCTGTGAAGCCGTTCATGGAGACGCTCGAGCGTTTCATTCGGCTCCACTTTTAAATAAATAACATTGCTTGTTGGATAAAATGAGCTAAACTTTGTCACTTTTAACGGAATGACATCTGTTTCAGCAGCGATTTTGCGCAGTTCCTTTACAATTTCTTTAATTTTCTGGTCGTCAGCTTCAAAAGGCTCTTTTAAGGTTAAATGCGGCGGAATGAGGGCGTAATGGCTGTCGTAACGCTTTCTATAGGAATTGGCAAAATCTTGTATTCGCTTCGAAGGAAATAAAGCAATACCATATTTCATAAAAACCCCTCCTTATGATAAGTAGTACTTAATTATAACAAAATTCCGAAGAGCATAGTAGTGTTTACAAAGAAAGGATATGCGCGATTGCACGCGGAACATCAGGCTGCCAATATGTCCATGCATGACCGCCATCAAATTCGTTGTATTCATACAAAAATCCTTTTTGAATAAACGCTTCACGCGCCTTTCGATTTGGAGTGATAAAATCGCGCACATTTCCGTCCGTCGTTTTCACTGCTGTTTCGTTTGTACCTACCGAATGGTAAATTTGCAATAATGATGGTTCTGTAAATTGTAAAATTTGTTCGATGATTCCTTCATCGATATATGGCGACTGCATCGCAATTTTTCCAAATGTATGCGGATACAATAATCCTGCCATTAGTGATACAGTGCCGCCAAGGGAATCGCCGATGAGCGCGCGTCCTTTTCCGATTTGGTACGTAGGAAACGTTTGATCTAAAAACGGAACGAGCTCATGTGCTAAAAAACGCAAATAACGGCTGTTTTTCTTTCCGTTTGGATGATATTTCTCATAGCGGTCCTTAACATCGCGATATGGAATTCCGATGACAATGGTGCGGTCAATCTCGCCGTTTTCCATCAGTTGTTCAATAACGCTTTTTATTTTCCCGTACATAAAATAATCTTTCCCATCCTGAGCGATAAGAAGAGAATACTTATGAAGCGGGGAAAACGAACTTGGCAAATAGGCAAGCAGCGTTATTTCCTCATCCAGCTCATCGCTATAAATAGTGTAATCATGCATTGTCCCTTTTTGTAATGCCATGATGGATCCTCCAACAAAAACAGATTCACCTGTTATTGTACCATATTTTTGTAAAAACATGTTAACAAACACAGCAGATTATGATGAATATTTACATAAAAAAGCGCCGGGAGTTTTTTCAACGTATAAAAACAACGTGTCAATTTGAAAAATTTAAAAAATTTCTTGCAAACTTACGATAAATGAGGTACATTTTTTAGTAATCAGAAAAAATGAATAGTGAAGGATGCATTCTTATCAAGAGAAGTGGAGGGAACTGGCCCTATGAAGCTTCAGCAACCAGCCAATTTTTGGCCAGGTGCTAAATCCAGCGAATTGAATTTTTTCAATTCGGCAGATAAGAAGAAGCACTGATCGACGTATGGAAAAGTCTTCTTCTTAGAAGACTTTTTTTATTTTATAGAAGAGGGAGAGATACAGATGGAGAAAATGGAAACGTTATTGGCGCAAATCGGAAACCGCAGTGACACGGTCACAGGAACGGTCAATCCGCCCGTCTATTTTTCGACCGCGTACCGTCATGAAGGAATCGGGAAGTCTACCGGATTTGACTACATTCGTACCGGCAATCCGACGCGGAAAATCGTCGAGGAAGCGATCGCAAAGCTAGAAGGAGGAGACCAAGGCTACGCGTTCAGCTCGGGCATGGCGGCCATTCAGACGGTTCTTGCGTTATTTGAAAGCGGGGATGAATTTCTCGTTTCCTCCGATTTATATGGAGGTACATATCGTTTATTTGAACGCGGCTGGCGAAAATACGGCTTGTCTTTTCATTATGTAGATTTTCGCGACATACGATTAGTAGAGAACTACATCACTGAAAAAACAAAAGCGATTTTTTTAGAAACACCGACGAACCCGTTAATGCAGGAAACGGACATTGCTGAAGTGGCAAAATTTGCGAAAAAACATGGACTGCTTCTCATTGTCGACAACACGTTTTACACACCAGTTTTTCAGCGTCCGATCGAGCAAGGAGCCGATATCGTCATCCATAGTGCGACAAAATATTTAGGCGGCCATAACGATGTGTTGGCAGGTCTCGTCGTTGCGAAGGGGGAGGAACTTTGCAAGCGGCTTGCGGAATATCAGAACGCAATTGGCGCTGTGCTTTCACCGTTTGATTCATGGCTGCTTATTCGCGGCATGAAGACGCTGGCGCTTCGGATGCGACAGCACGAAGAAAACGCGAAGCGAATCAGTGAATTTTTAGCGGCGCATGAAGATATTACTGATGTATTATACCCGGGAAGAGGCGGCATGTTATCGTTTCGTTTGCGCGAAGAAAAATGGGTCAACCGCTTTTTGCAAAGTTTACGATTAATTACATTCGCCGAAAGTTTAGGAGGAGTCGAAAGTTTTATTACGTATCCAGCAACGCAAACCCATGCCGATATTCCAGAAGAAATCCGCATCGCCAACGGTGTCTGTAACCGGCTGCTTCGTTTCTCTGTCGGCATCGAGCATGTCGAAGATTTAATTTCTGACTTATCGCAAGCGTTAAAAAGTATGAAAGAGGTGTAGGGAGATGGAACAACACATATCTTTTCAAACGAAACTGCTCCATAATAAATGGAAAATGGATCCTCAAACGGGAGCGGTCAGTGTGCCGATTCAGCACGCTTCCACGTTCCATCAATTTGATTTTGATACATTCGGCAAATATGATTATAGCCGCTCAGGCAATCCGACGCGCGAAGCGTTGGAAGAGACGATTGCGGCGTTAGAAGGCGGGGTGCGCGGTTTCGCCTTCTCATCCGGAATGGCGGCGATTTCCACCGCTTTTCTCCTCTTGTCCAAAGGCGATCATGTGCTTGTGACGGAAGACGTTTACGGCGGTACGTACCGAATGATTACCGAGGTATTGAGCCGCTTTGGTATTGAATATACGTTCGTTGATATGACCGATTTGCATGAAGTAGCTTCCCATATTCGCCCGAATACAAAAGTCATTTACGTTGAAACCCCATCGAATCCGCTTTTAAAAGTGACCGATATTCGCGGGATTGTGAAGCTTGCAAAGGCAAATGGCTGTTTAACGTTTTTAGATAATACGTTTATGACTCCCGCTCTGCAGCGTCCGCTCGATCTTGGTGTCGATGTCGTCCTTCATAGCGCGACGAAATTTTTATCGGGGCATAGCGACGTTGTTGCCGGGCTTGCCGTTGTCAAAGACGAGGAACTTGCCAAACAGCTGTACAAATTGCAAAACTCTTTCGGAGCGGTGCTCGGCGTCCAAGACGCATGGCTTGTGTTGCGCGGATTAAAAACGCTTCATGTCCGCCTCGAGCAATCATCGCAGTCAGCGCTAAAGATAGCCCGTTATTTAGCGAATCATCCGAAAGTGGAAGAAGTGTATTATCCAGGGCTTACGTATCATCCGGGCCATGCGATTCAGCGCTATCAGGCATCAGGATTTGGCGCGGTATTATCGTTCCGCCTTGCCGATGAAGAAGCGGTCCGGACGTTTGTAAAGCATGTTCGCATCCCTGTATTTGCCGTCAGCTTAGGAGCAGTCGAATCGATTTTATCGTATCCTGCCAAAATGTCACATGCGGCGATGCCGAAAGAAGAACGGGAGCGGCGCGGCATCACGGACGGCTTGCTGCGTCTTAGTGTTGGCCTTGAAGCCGCTGACGATCTAATTGCCGATTTCGAGCAAGCACTGTCATATGTCAAAGAAACATCATCATCCACTGTTTCAGCACGATAAAATAAAAAGGTATGCGCCAAAAGAAGCTGCCTCGCGCATACCTTTTCGTTTATTCTGTCAAATGAAATGTCTCTGCTGATAATATAATCATGTGATCAAAGGAATAAATATAGAGCGCTAAATAACATAATGATGTATTGAAAGCGGGGATTTACGATCGTTCTTGCCCTATTGCTTGTGCGCGACAATGCCGTACAGCGATTGACACCCAATCGCTAGATGAAAATTTTTTAAAAAAGTATTTGACAAAGATCAGGCATATCCATATAATAATAGATGTGTTCAACAGAATATGATTCCGTAGCTCAGCTGGGAGAGCGCCACCTTGACAGGGTGGAGGTCGCTGGTTCGAGCCCAGTCGGAATCACTAAAGTGTGGAGCTTGAAATCCTTGCGTATCAAGGGTTTCAAGCTTTTTGTTTTTTATAGCAGGCACTCAAAATGGTGCCAAAGTTACGGTTGGTGCCATTTTGGTGCCGAAGCATTTTTAGTTTGATTTTGATAACAGGGCATCGATTTGATTAGCAGCTTTCTTATTAAAATAAATATAAATTATGTTTTTTCATAAATAAAGCAGCATAATTGAATATGCTGCTGGTATGCTATTTATTTGCTATTAACTTCAACGTAAGAAGGAATCGGACAAGCATCTTGCTTTAAAGAATCGTACTGTGAATGTGGATCAATCTCCACATCTTTTGTGCGCGCTTCAAACCAAGATGTGATCAACGGCTGTAGAGAAGAATCGATATCTAATAACGTTGTTACGTGAACCGGGTGTGCACGATTTGTTAGTTTTACACTCATGACATCAAAAATTCGCTGTAGCAAAGAACGCTCAAATTGCAATTCAAGCAACTTTGCCCGTTTCGTTACGAGTGTTTCTACTGTAAAGGCACCTGAGCGAAGCTGTACATGCGCATCTTCTAACTTAAACGCTGTATTACGGTATTCTCGAATACGATTGATATAAGTAAACACCAACACAATCGCACCAAAAATAAAGAAAATGGGTTTCCAAAATCCAATGGCAGCAACGAGGCTTGCAAAAATTGGTGGTCGAAGCCAAATCAACTTTTTTGCCTTAGGGGATGCATAATGTGTCATGCTACGCAGTTGAAATTCTGGCAGCATGATTGCTATTAATTCATGTGCTTTTTCCGTTGGTAAGTACGGGAAAAATTCATTAATGTTTTGGTCCTCACCTGGCAAAATTTCCCCTGCTGAAATAAGTTTAATTGTTGTCACACCGAGCAACTTTTGATAGCCGTTTTGTTTGTAAATGACCGCTTGTACTTTGTCTTTGCGAATGGAAAAGCTTTGCTTAGAAAGCCAGCCTTTTTGTACATAAATGCGTTCATTGTCCATTGAAATGGTATATTGATAGTAGCTATTAAACGTTTTAAAGACGCCGATACCGACAGCTGCTAATACGGCAAGTAAGACTAGCAAGATGAGCAGCCATCCTGAAAGATGAGACATAACCTTATCTACATTAATATATTTTTCTGGATGTACATCTGACCATATATTTAAGCCAATAGGAATGATGGCTAAAAAACTGAAGGACAATAGGGAAGCTTTCAAAATATCACGAATGGTAGTGGTGAAAAGAATTTGACGTTCAGATTCATTGATGGCTTCCTCAGCATGCTGCTCTTGATTCCCATTTCGTAAAACATAATCCTCTATCTTGATGCAATCCACTTTATTTACAAATTCCAATGTCACATCGCTAGTTGCTTCTCCTGTTTCCATTGTGATCGATTGTACGCCAAATAATCGTTGCAAAACATTTGCCTTCGTTTGCACATTCTCAAATTTTTCACGTGGTATAAATTGCTCTGATTTAGAAAATAGGCCCTTATGTATATGAATGCCATCTTCGGCAAATACAACTTTAGTAAATAATGTCTCATAGATGCGAAACAGTAAACTGAATCCGAAAACCGCAATCGCACCCCATTGCACAATATTCATGAACATAGAATTACTACCCGAATTTAGGAATAAAATGAAAAGTATAAACAGATTGCTTTTGATAAGGTCTAGCAGGTCATAGAATATTTTTAGCTTGGAATAGCGAAACGTCATACTTCATCAAGCTCCTTTAAACGGGCAAGCTTCGAAATATCATCGCGGAGCTTTATAGCAACTTCTTCCTCAATATGTGGAATGGTAACGCCACCTTGCATCGTTTTAATTTCAATGGAGCGGACACCATATTTTCGCATAATGATGCCTTGAGTCAATTCAATGGATTGTATTTTCGTCATCGGCACTACAACTTCCACTTTTGTCCAAATCCCGCTTTTAATGTATAAAAAATCATCCGTTAACCCGTATCGAAAAGTTTTATAGTATATCGGTGAACTTACAAAATAGGTCCACGGAATACCAATTATGGTAATGACAAACAGGGCGATCCAAACATACCGTAGCCAGCTCCACCAGTTAAAATAATCTGTGCAAAAATAAAGTCCAGTTATAACGACAAGGGCAATGAGTGATGTAATAAGTTCGTTTAAATTGCGTACCTTCATCGCTCTAGGTGAGATTTGTTGATACTGTACTTCCATACTGTTCTCTCCTTTAAGTTGGAAAATTATCCATTCAATTTCATTTACGGTGAATGATAAAAAAAGTTTCGTTTGAATAAACTGTGATTAAAATTTTTGTAAAACATCTATTTCGAAAAGTGAGAGATCTTTGAAGGAAAAAATAAGGAAATGTTTTTGGTGCTATGAGATACATTTTTGCACTTTACATAGCCCACAGTATATGAGTATGAGATGAAAAGCAAGCTTCAACAAGGTACCGTCAAGAATTTTGTGTAATGTAAATGGGGTAGGGTTTCTCTGAAATGGATTTGAATTGATAGGGGACTGATTTTCTCCACACAGGAGACTGAATATTCAGTCTCCTGTGTGGAAAGGGAGAATCCCTCTATTTTGTTTATTTACAG
>NZ_QCWL01000001.1:1225030-1228770 GCF_003064505.1 Geobacillus sp. LYN3
GTTCTTCAAACATTCGCTCGAGGGCTTCCTGCGCTTCGGCAAATCCTCGCAACTTTCGCCCTGCCCATTTCTTGAATGGTCAAATACACGATTTTTTCAGAGGCTTCTAAACTATTCAAACTGTTCATCGGTTTTAGGCGTTTCCGAATCTCCTTGATCGTTCGTTCGATGGCATTCGTTGTATAAATCACACTTCGAATACTGCTTGGATAGTCCATAAATGAGAAGGACATCCAACTCATTGGCCCAAGATTGAACTTCTCTCGGGTATTTACCAGACCATTTTGACTCAAACTGTTGAAACATTTGTAACGCCATCTCCTTATTCGGCGCACGATAAATCAGCTTGAGATCCTCCGCCATTTCGAATTGATCTTTTTTCCGAACACAACGGAGATAGCAGCCGCTTCTCCTATTCGGTGTTCCATCCTGTTCGATTTCGAGGAAATGTTTGATTTCTTCCCGCATAATCAGTTCTAATATTTTTCTTTTACAAACTGACGAATGACACTGTCCAGTTGATTTGCCCAGTCGACATTCGGTATACTTCTTTTAGACATAGGTAGGGTACTCCTTTCTCTAAGATTTTTGGTCCAATCAGAGAATACCCTACCTTTTTTCTTTTTGCCTAGCAAAATGCTTTATACAAAATTTTATACATCATCCTTTGTTTCCACGTTTTACACTAGGGGACAACAATGCAGGTAATATGTGCGTTCTGCGACGCCATTCCTAGCTTTGTTGCGGTGTTGTTTCTGCAAGAGCATGCTAATCATTCGGAAATTTAAAAGATGGACTTCTGATAATACATACTGAAAAATCCACAAGAGAAAAGAGGGATACCGGTACCAAAAAGCTGTTCGTAAGAAATGCAAAAATAAGTGTGAGAGATGCCGAGCAACAAAGAAACTACATTTCCATCTAGGTTTTTAGAAGATGGACAAAACATAGTCGATAGTCTCATTTTGCTTTGTACTAGTGATCATGCGGAAGAATATAAAGGAGAACATGCTTATTATATGTTATTGAAGTGGATGAAAAGGCGGCCGCAACGGAGCTTAAAAAAGATGTGTTCAAACATATCGAAGCAGAATTGGATTGCTAACACGATATGTTGAAAGAGTATCATGTTTTGTCGGGAGAAAGTCGATGAAAACGTTGGTGGCGGCCGCGCTTCTCTTCTAGGAAAGCTGACGTAATCTGTTGTGCACCATTGGCGATACAGTTGGCACAGTTAGAGGAATTGCAACAGCGATCGGACGGGTATATGCACAATTGCCGTAAACGCATCAGAGGATGATTCAATGATGGCATTGGACAAGACCAAGACGATTACATGGGATGGACTAGCTGACAAATTAATAATAGACGCCGAGCCATGCGGTGGCGGGATGAAATTATTTATGCGATTGGGGTGGGATTGGATGCAGATGAGTTCAGTATTTATGAAAGAGTTAGCCGATATACTCTTCAAATACAACTTAGCTTGCATAAAGTCGGGTAACGGTATGATAGGTTATAAAGATGGGGAATTCAAAGTATTGAATAATACGTTTGTTAGCGCGAAACCAAAAGGAATTGAAATGAGTGGTTACAGTTTAGAGGTATATGGAGTAAATCATAAAGAAGAACTTTTAGAGAAAATAGTAGAAGATATAAAAGATTGTTTTAAGAAAAACGAGATGGGAGCAATTGAGGGGAATTATTTTATTGGGTTCGATGATGGCAACAAATTCAAAATAAGAATTATCGAATAATACCATTTCCAATGCCACTTTCGGCATATAAAATATGATAAATTCCTAGCTGTTTCCCCTCTTTTCCGCTTGTCACCTATCGGATGGCGGACGGTGAAAATATCCAAACAACGCCCCACCTCCATCTTCTCAAGTTGAGCCAAGACGTTTCTGCGCAAGGAATTAAGCAAGATGGGATGGAGATTTATTGTGCGCAAATATTTTTATGCATCCGTTAAGCGTTTTGCGACGTGTTCTATGAAAAAAGAGGATATATGCTCAATAAAGGGCATATATCCTCTACTAATATAGTTATTCCTTAAAACGGAAATTTTCGATATTGATGTTGAACGGAAACCCATTTTGTCACTGTAAACTCTTCTACAATCCATGGATTTCCAAAACGGCCTAATCCGCTCGCTTTTGTTCCTCCAAATGGTGTATTCGATTGAAGGTTAACCGTTTGGTCATTTACATGCGTCATTCCGCTATCAATCTCTAAAGCTAGTTCTGTTCCTTTTTCAAGATCAGATGTAAATATAGCCGAACTTAGACCATATTCGGTTTCATTTGCCAATTCAATCGCTTGTTCGTCCGTTTCCGCTTTAATCATGATCGCAATCGGTGCGAACACTTCCGTTTGAGCTAACTTACTATCATTATCCACATCTACAAATACATATGGCGTTAATATATTTCCTACGCGTTTTCCTTCTAATGCCAACGGAATTCCTTCTGCTTTTGCTTCTTCAATTACCTTTAGTGCTTTTTCTAACTGACGTTGGTCGATGATCGGACCAATCACATTTTCACGATTGCGCGGATCTCCGTACGGCAAGTTTTTAGCCCGCTCCACAAACTTCTGTACAAATTCATCATACAAATCTTTATGAACAATGAATCTATTCACGATCATACAAATTTGGCCTTGGTGTAGATACTTTCCGAATATCGCTGCATCCACTGCGCGATCTACATCAGCATCGCTCAACACGACAAACGGACTGTTTCCGCCTAATTCTAATGCAACGCGTTTTAAAGCTCCGCCAGCGACAGCTCCGACATGCTTTCCTGCCTCTGTCGATCCAGTAAAGCTGACCAACTTAGCATGAGGGTTTGTTAACATTTCATCTCCAATTTCTCTCGAATTCGTTAAAATCACATTGAGTACACCTTTAGGCAATCCAGCATATTCAAACGCTGCCGCAATAATCGAACCTCCGGTTAAGCCGGTTTTCAAATCTGGTTTATGAACGACCGCATTACCTAATGCGATCGCAGGAGCAATGGTTCTCATCGATAAAAATAACGGGAAATTAAATGGAGAAATCGATGAAATAACTCCGAGCGGCAATCGATAAATTCGATTTGTTTTTCCTTCAATAGGAGAAGGAACTTCTCTATACGTATAAATCTCTTCTGTCATTTTTTCCGCTTCTACTAATTCATCTAACGTAATTTGATATTCCATTTCCGCTTTTATATATGTGCTGCCTGTTTCTACTACCATGGTCTCTAAAATTGCTTCTTTATTCTCTTTAAAATACTCTAATGCTTTCCGGATGACCGCTTTTCTTTCCTCTACCGAAGATTTCGCCCATTTTTTCTGCGCTTGCTGCGCCGCTTCAAAAGCTTCCTGTGTTTGTTCTTTTGTAGCTAATTTAACTGTTGTAATGACAGAATCATCATACGGGTTTAAAATATTATAAGAGTTCGAACTTAATCCTTCAACCCACTCACCATTAATAAAACTTTTATTTAGTTCCAGATACTGTTTCAAGTTGATGCCCTCCCCTTGTTGTAAACGGTTTCGACAATGATCTTACTATTGCTTGCACATTATTTCAAATTTCCTGCTTACTTTTTAGATGTAACAATTTTTTTCATTTGCACGTTGGAATGAATCTATTTTACGCATATGGATATAGAAAAATGGTAACTATTCAGCCACATGATCAAGTGAGCTGAATATTTTTTGTATTTCCTGTCTATGATGTGAATATT
>NZ_QCWL01000001.1:1228870-1230944 GCF_003064505.1 Geobacillus sp. LYN3
ATTTTCTATGACCGAAATGCCCTATTTGTGCTGGGCTTTTTTATACACTAGCACTGGGGTGAATAGTTACGCTAAAACATTCACAGGCATCATATATTAAATTAACATTGGAAACTCGAAACGAGGAAATCCAACTTCATTACATGGATAATGGTATAGGGATGGATATGAAAACGTTACGTCAAGATCATAGAAAGCTTGGATTGTTTGGCATCAAAGAACGCGTGCAAGGCTTAGGAGGAACTTACAAGATGACATCGCAACTTGGAGAAGGATTAGATATACGCATATCCATTCCATTATAAGCATAGGAAGGAGAAAAATAAGATGATTCGCATTTTAATTGTGGATGATCACCGCCTTGTTGGCGAGGGGACAAAGAACATGCTCGAGAGCGAACAAGACTTTCAAGTAGAACTCGTTACATCTGGCACAGAAGCGGAACAAATAATAGGACAACGTACGTATGATGTGTATTTGCTTGATTGGCGTATGCCGGATATGAACGGTATTGAATTAAGTAAGCGAATTCTCCAAAAACAACCGAATGCGAAAATTGTCATCTATACCGGATATGATGTTGCTCCTTTTTTTAATTATTTGATTGAATCAGGCGTTACGGGCTTTATCAGTAAAACAGCAACAAGAGACCAGCTAATTACAGCGATTCGCTGTGCATTAAGAGATGAAGCGGTCATCCCTGTGCATTTACTGCGACAACTGCGTCTTTGCGAAGTAAGGGCGAAGATAGAGGAAAATGGAAAACAGGCTGCGCTGAGCCAGCTTGAGCAAGAAATATTAATGGAAGTTGCCAATGGACTATGTAATAAAGACATTGCCAAAAAGCGTCATATAAGCCAGCGAAGTGTAGAAAGACACTTATCGCATATCTTTACGAAGCTGCATGTATCTTCACGGATAGAAGCAGTGGAAAAAGCAAAACAATTAGGGCTCATTCCAGAGCTTCATATGTTGCTAACGCCTTCATCGAATCGGTGAGGCGTTTTGTCTTTTTTAGGAATCGGCATTTCGTGTCGGTACTCCGTCAAAAAAATGGCGGGGTTTCGACACCATGTTGGCGGTAAAAAGGAAAGAAAATGGATGTATAATTAAGATAAGTAAGAATAATTTTAAAAAAAGTGTGTGAGACAAAAGAACGCAAGAGCCATTTTTGATTACATAAAAATTATAAGGAGCATTCCTGTTAGAAGTTTTTCCGGGGACTTGAATAAAAAAAGCCCTCTTGGTATGATTCGGGGGTGTCAATCTGTGAATTGACCCCTAATTTGGATACCAAGGAGGACTATACATGAATTCTATCTCAAACAAGAAGATTAATCAAGTCACCGATCAAACGCTCGTCGTTGGCATGGATATCGCGAAAAAGAAGCATTATGCCTGCTTTGTGGATGAGCGAGGGAGGGTGTTAAAAAAGTCGTTTCCCGTTCCGCAATCTAGAGAAGGATTGGAATGGTTGTACCAGTGCATCGTGGAAGCCATGAAGGAATTTGGAAAAACCGAGGTGATCGTTGGCATCGAGCCAACGGGACATTATTGGCTCAATCTCGCTTACTTTCTTGATGAAAAGGGCATTCCTCTTGTGATGACAAACCCGATGCACGTGAAGCGATCCAAAGAACTGGACGACAACCTTCCAACCAAGCACGATGCGAAAGACGCGCTCGTCATTGCCCGATTAGTGAAAGATGGCCGATTCAGCTATCCGCGTATTCTGAAAGGGATGGAGGCGGAGCTGCGCGTGGGAGCGACATTTCGCTCCAAATTGGTGGAAGAACAGGGAGCGATTCGAAATCAAATGATTCGCTGGCTTGATCGATATTTTCCGGAGTTTTCCCAAGTCTTCCCGTCATTTGGGAAAATGGCGCTCGCGGTGCTGGAATATACGCCATTTCCGAGTGATCTGGCAGGAAAAGAGCTAGAAGAGGTGCTGGCCCTTTACCGGCAAAGTGAGGGATTACAATCGCCACAAAAACCGAAAGCGAAAAAGCTCATAGAACTGGCCCAACACTCCATTGGCGTAACGGAAGGACAACAGATGGCCCGTATCGAAATT
>NZ_QCWL01000001.1:1230954-1231334 GCF_003064505.1 Geobacillus sp. LYN3
CGCCGGTACCGCCAACTGGAAGAAGAAATCGAGGCACTGACAGAGCAGCTGATCGAACTCGTACAGACATCGGTCGAGTACGATGGTTGAAGATCGTTCCGGGCTTAGGCGATGCGACCATCGTAGAACTGTTATCAGAGATCGGGAGTTTCTCCCATTATCAGGATCCGCGGCAGCTTATCCAATTAGCGGGCCTGACGCTGCGGGAACATTCCTCCGGCCAACACAAAGGACAAAAACGGATCTCGAAGCGTGGAAGAAGGCGGTTGCGCGCCCTTCTGTTCCGGGTGATGATGCCGATGATCCGCCACAACGAAGCGTTTCGGCAGCTGCACGACTATTACACGACACGTCCTGATAATCCGTTGCGGAAGAAGCAA
>NZ_QCWL01000001.1:1231434-1239720 GCF_003064505.1 Geobacillus sp. LYN3
CAAACAAGAACCTTTCTACCGCTTCCCACGCTCTGGTGGCGATTTTTTGCGCCGTATGCGCGTCCATGTGTTATTTTGGGTAGAAAATCACATGATATGGATGAAGATAAACCATTCCTTCTTTATGTAATATTGATCATAGAGATTTAATAAATCACCCCTATCTAATATCATGATAACCAAACATTAGATAGGTTACAATTATAATAATAAAGAATATTCTAATAATTTTATTATTCAGCCACTTCATCCCGATGACTAAAGTCACGGGCTTTCGTAGCAGTTATTCTTGTAAGGAGAGTAACTAGTCATAAGTTCGGTGATGAACGAAGAAGGATGATGACGAAAGTTTGGGGTTGTCACAATAAATGTTTCCATACGTGATCAGTGCAGAAGAATAAGAAGAAAAAAACAGATGGCTGGTAAAAACATAGACAGCCAAGGGAGAAACTGCGCAAATTGGCAATGAGATATCTTTTTGTTATAATAACGGACAGAGTAATAGGCGATGGAGTTCGCTAAACTATCGTTCGGGCTGATGACTCCTACCAGTAAATCAATTATTGGTAGGAGTTTGTTTTTTGGATAAATTGAAGGAAAAGGGGTATTGTTCGTGATTTATGTCGTCGTTGGTCTTGCCGGCATTGTCGGCGCGCTGCTTCGCTATTATTTAGGATTGTTTGTGGGTGCCTTATGGAACGGGTTGTTTCCTTTGGCAACATGGCTGGCCAATATAATTGGCTGTTTTGCGTTAGGATGGCTGACTGCCTATTTGCCTCGGCTGCGCAATCTTCCTCCTTATGTTGTGACAGGACTAGGAACGGGATTAGTAGGATCGTTTACGACTTTTTCGATGTTCAGCGTCGAGACGGTTCAGTTGCTTCACACGTCTCATTTAGAGTTAGCGTTGTTCTACGTTTTCCTCAGCATGTGCGGCGGGCTGCTTATGGCATGGATCGGATTTCGCCTTGGACACGGCCGCTTGCATGCACAAAAAGAGGCGGCGGAATAAGGAGGAGATCTTATGTTATGGAACAGCGCACTGGTGGCGATCGGAGGGTTTTTCGGCGCGATTGCGCGCTTTGGCATCAGCAATTGGATCAAACAGAAGTATCCTTCTTCTTTTCCGCTTGCTACATTATTAGTCAATTTAATCGGGTCTTTTTTGCTTGGATATATTATAGGAAAAGGATGGAATGATTCGTGGAAGCTTCTTTTCGGAACAGGATTTATGGGGGCATTTACGACTTTTTCCACATTCAAGCTAGAAAGTATGGCTCTTTATATTCATAAGCAATGGAAAATGTTTGTTTTGTATCTTGCATTAAGCTATATACTCGGTCTGCTTCTTGCTTTTCTTGGCATGAAAGCATCAAGTGTGTAAAACGGCTATTGTCTAGCGTTATATTTTTTTGTAATATCACAAATAAAGCATGAATGGAGAGATAGAGAATGCCGACTTACCATGACCGTACAAACGATATTGTAGACCTTTGTCTACTTGCGGGAAAAATTATGCTCGAAAGCGGCGGGGAAACATATCGTGTGGAAGATACAATGATGCGTATTGCTGCTTCCTTTGGCATTCCCCGTTCGCACAGTTATGTCACGCCGACAGGAATTATTTTTTCGATTGATCGAATGAATTCCACGCAGTTTATTCGGATTGTGGAACGTTCGACAGATTTGCAAAAAGTCGCGCTTGTGAACAATATTTCCCGTCGCATCAGCAATGGAGAATTATCACTGGATGAGGCATATACACAGTTAAAAGAAGTGGAAAAACAAAAGCTTGCTTACTCCCTTTCGCAGCAAGTAGCAGCAGCGGCGATTGCCAGCGGGTGTTTTGCTGTCATGTTTGGAGGATGGAACAACTTCTTTCCTTCGTTTCTTGCCGGAGGAGCAGGATTTTATTGTTTTGAGATGATTCACCGTCTTGTGAAAATACGATTTTTCGCTGAATTTTTTGCATCGTTTATCAGCGGTGGATTGGCCATGATCCTTGTTGCGATTGGGTTGGGGGCGAATTTAGATAAAATCATTATTGGATCTGTCATGCCGTTAGTGCCGGGACTAGTGATTACAAACGCGGTGCGTGATTTAATGGCGGGACATTTTCTCGCAGGGTTGTCTAAAGGTGCGGAAGCATTTTTAACAGCGTTCGCGATCGGCACCGGTATTGCGCTTATTTTGTCGATTGGCTAATCGTAAGGGGAATTGCGGATGATCGTACAACATATATTAACAAGTTTTATTGCTTCAGCAGCGTTTGGGATTATTTTTAACATTCCAAAGAAATTGTTAATCAATAGCGGATTTGTCGGAATGGTTGGATGGATGATTTATTTTTTATTTGCCGAACATCAATTAAATGATGTTGCCGCTACGTTTATTGCGGCTTTCTTTGTTGCGATGATCAGCACCATATTTGCAAGAATATATAAGACGCCAGTTACGATTTTTAGTGTTTCCGGAATTATTCCGCTTGTCCCAGGAGGATTGGCGTTTGAAGCGATGCGCCACGTCGTTTTCAACGACTACAATACGGCGATATCGCTCGCGGCGAAAGCGTTTATGATTTCTGGAGCGATTGCCATGGGATTGATTTTTTCTGAAGTGATTAATCAGCTTGTCAAACGGAAGTGGAAATCCTAACTCTCTACAAAGAGAGGTAGGATTTTTTTGTGCTGCTGTTATGAACATAAACCGTTTTTTGTTCGTTAATTAACTTGCACAGGTTGCAACATTTTTTTTGAATATTATAATATGTGTAACAACTATTTTCGAAGCACATTTGATGTTTCGCCATTGTTTGCAAATATATCATCGGGGGAGAGCATAATGAGAGAAATGATTCATGCGATGAAGGAAGAATTATGGGAGATTTTTGACCACCTTCATCGTCATCCGGAAGTTAGTTGGGAAGAGTGGAAAACGACGGAGTTTATTAAGCAGCAACTGATTCAAGAAGGATATCGTGCCAACACGTTTTCCGATTGTCCGGGAGTGATTGGGGAAATCGGCAGCGGGCCGTTTACAGTCGGATTGCGCAGCGATATGGATGCGCTTTGGCAAGAAGTAAATGGAGCATGGCAAGCAAACCATGCATGTGGGCATGATGCACATATGACAATGGTATTAGGGGTTGCCAAACTGTTTAATCGCATCGGTTATAAGCCGCCTGGAACATTGAGGTTTCTTTTTCAACCAGCAGAAGAAAAAGGAACAGGAGCATTGAAGTTTTTAGAAAAAGGAGTTATCGATGATATTGACTTTTTATACGGTGTTCATTTGCGGCCGATTCAAGAAGTAAAAAGCGGTTATGCTGTTCCCGCGATTTTGCACGGAGCAGCGCAATGCATTGATGGAGAAATTAAAGGAGTTGCCGCGCATGCGGCAAGACCGCACCTTGGAGTCAATGTCATTGAAGTTGGGAGTGCGATCGTACAAGAGCTGAGCAAAATCCATATTGATCCACAAGTGCCTGCATCGATCAAAATGACAAGATTTCACGCAGGAGAAAAAAATGCGAACATCATTCCAGATCATGCGGAATTTTCGCTTGATTTGCGAGCACAAACGAACGAGGCGATGGAACAGTTGGTAGAAGGATTGAATCACGTGGTGAAAGGGATTGCATCTATTTATGATGCGGATATTCAGCTTTATTCAGGAGTTCGTATTGCCGCTGCGCGGCCGCATCCACAAGCACAGCAACTAATGGAGCGTGCCATTGTTGCTACGTTAGGAGAAGAAAAATGTCTGCCGCCAGTAGTCACTTCAGGTGGGGAAGATTTCCATTTTTATTCATTGATGAAACCACAGTTAAAAACGACGATGCTAGGGCTTGGTTGTGATTTAAAACCGGGATTGCACCATCCGCAAATGACGTTCCGCCGCGAAGATTTATTATCTGGTATTGAAATATTAGCAAGAGTCATTATGGAAACGTTTGAGCATTTTGCACCACGGGGGGAGACAGAAAGTGCGTATCTCACTACAAAAAATTGACACGATCGAACAACTTGAAGAAATGGCGCAACTAGAAGCGGAAGTGTGGGGAACAAGCCCAATTCCTACCCATCAAACGTTAACGGTGGCGAAAAACGGCGGCATTATTATCGGTGCTTTTATTGATGGAAAAATGGTCGGATTTGTGTATAGTTTTCCCGGATATCAAGATGGAGAAACGTATCTTTGTTCGCATATGCTCGGGATTGCTGAACCATTGCGTGATCAAGGAATAGGTTATATGTTAAAAATGAAACAGGCACAAGAAGCAATCAAGCAGGGATATCGTACGATTCGTTGGACATACGATCCGCTCCAAAGCAGAAACGGCTATCTTAACATTGCAAAGTTAGGAGCGATTTGCTCACAGTATATCGAAAATTGTTACGGTGAAATGGATGATGCTCTAAATAAGCATTTACCGTCGGATCGATTTATTGTGGAGTGGCTTCTAGGGAGCCGATATTTACAAGAGAGAGGCCGCTTTTTTTCAAGACTGAAGTGGTCGCCAGAAAAGATGGTGCTTGATTGGAAACAAAACAACACCGGTGACCCAGAAGCGATTTGGAAAGAGGAACCTATTCATCATGACTATCCGTTTTTGCTTGTGCCTATTCCTCTTCAGTTTCAACGATTAAAAGAGACAGATCATGAATTAGCGCTTGATTGGCGCTATAAGACACGTGATGTTTTTGTTCGCCTCTTCCGTGAAGGATGGGCCGTTGCGCATATACTTCGAAAAGATGATGAGCCTGTTTTGTACTATGTTTGCGTTAAGCGCAACGAATTGCCGCTATAATGAGGAGGAATTTTTTATGGGAATAAAAGTGAAACGAGTCATACTGCGCCACTTGCAAATGGAACTAAAGTCGCCGTTTACCACAAGTTTCGGTTCGTTTCAAAAGAAGGAGTTTATTTTAGTGGAAGCGATGGATGAAGATGGGTTATCAGGATGGGGGGAATCGGTGGCCTTCCCTTCACCTTGGTATAATGAAGAAACCGTAAAAACGAATTGGCATATGATAGAAGATTTTTTATTGCCTCTTTTATTTCAAGCGCCAATTGCTCACCCAGAAGAGTTGCGGCAACGTTTCTCCGTCATTCGCAAAAATCAAATGGCAAAAGCGGCGATAGAAGGGGCAATATGGGATTTATTTGCGAAAAGACAGCAACTGCCGTTACATAAAGCACTCGGTGGAAATAAGAATCGTATTGAAGTAGGGGTAAGCATTGGGATTCAAAAAAGCATCGATGATCTATTGCGTATTATCGAACGGTACGTACAAGAAGGGTATCGGCGCATCAAAATAAAAATTAAACCCGGATGGGACGTTGAGGTTGTTCGGGAAGTTCGTCGTCGTTTTCCAGATGTTCCGCTCATGGTCGATGCAAACTCTGCTTATTCATTAGAAGATATCGATCGACTAAAGGCGCTAGATGAGTTTCAGCTAATGATGATTGAACAGCCGCTTGCTCCTGATGATATTGTAGATCATGCCACATTGCAGGCACAGTTAAACACGCCAATCTGTTTAGATGAAAGCATTCATTCCGCGGAAGACGCAAGGAAAGCCATTCAGCTTGGCAGCTGTCGAATTATCAATATAAAGATCGGCCGTGTCGGAGGATTGGCGGAAGCGAAGCGTATTCACGATATTTGCAAGGAGAACCATATTCCTGTCTGGTGCGGCGGCATGTTAGAAGCTGGTGTCGGAAGAGCGCATAATATTGCCATTACGACATTAGATAATTTTACGCTGCCTGGCGATACAGCCGCTTCTTCCCATTACTGGACAAAAGATATTATCGTTCCCGAAGTCACTGTTCATCATGGAACGATTACAGTACCAGAAAAGCCGGGAATCGGATATGATGTCGATCGGCAGCAAGTAGATATTTATACTAGTTATGCTAAGGTGTACCACGCTTGACTTCTCAACCCGAACATGAATCTTAGTGTTCGGGCTTTCTTATTGCGATTAAACGATAGATCGCGGATAGCTGAAATAGGGGAAATAAGAACAAGACATAAATAATGGCAAGAGTAAAAAAGCTGGATTGGAAAGGCTGCGCTCTTTCCAATCCAGCTATCAAAGAATGATTCATTGCATTAGTTTGCTAATTCTTTTATTCCTGTATTCGCTTTCACAAGAATTTCATCAAATTTCTTGCTGTCGACGTTTTTCGAGGAAAGAAGTGTGCCAACAATCGATGCGATGAATCCTAATGGTATTGAAACGATACCAGGGTTTGCAAGTTTAAAGAGCGGTTCACCGACAAGAATAGCAGCTCCTGGTTCCGGTGACCAAACGTTTGGGCTGAAGAAGACGAGCAACAACGCACTGAATAATCCAACAAGCATTCCTGTAATAGCGCCAGTTGTATTAAAACGACGCCAGAAAATCGTTAATACAATAATTGGCAAGTTGGCGCTCGCGGCAACAGCAAATGCCAATGAGACAAGGAAAGCGACATTCATTTTTTGAGCGAATAACGCTAAAAGAATGGATAAAACGGATACACCAACAGACGCCCAGCGCGCCGCAACCATCTGTTCTTTTTCCGTTGCTTCACCGCGGCGAAGAATATGGCTATAAAAGTCATGAGCAAATGCCGACGCGGCTGATAGGACAAGTCCAGCAACGACAGCTAAAATAGTGGCAAATGCGACTGCCGATACAAACGCGAATAGGAAATCGCCGCCGAGCGCTTCGGCTAATAATGGAGCTGCCATGTTTCCGGCAGGGTTTGCGGCGACAATTTTGTCATAACCAACGAAGGCCGCGGCCCCAAATCCTAAGAAAATCGTTAACACGTAAAAGATTCCGATAATCCATGTGGCATAGACGACGGATTTGCGGGCGGTTGGTGCATCTTTTACTGTAAAGAAGCGGATTAAAATGTGCGGAAGCCCTGCTGTTCCTAGGATGAGTGCTAAATTTAATGAGATTGTATCAAGCGGATCTTTAAATTTGTTGCCAGGATTGAGGAATGCTTCACCCAGTGGTGTGGCTGTTTTTACTTCGTTAAACATTTTTATGAGGTTGAAATCAAATTTCGCAAAGACAATGATCGAAATGATAAACGTACCAACTATTAGCAAGACTGCTTTCACGATTTGCACCCAGCTTGTGGCCGTCATGCCGCCGAAAACGACGTAAATCGTCATGAGTATGCCGACAATGAGGACAGAGTAAACGTAATCGATTCCTAATAATAGCTTAATGAGACCGCCAGCTCCAACAAGCTGAGCAATCATGTAAAAAATGGAGATGGAAATCGTATTCAGCGCGGCAACACCGCGCACTTTTTTGTCATCAAACCTTGCTGCAATCATGTCAGCCATCGTATATTTTCCAAGGTTGCGCAGCGGTTCGGCGACAATATAAAGAACGACTAAATAGGCAACAAGGAAGCCAATACTATAGAAAAAGCCGTCAAATCCAAATAATGCAATCATTCCTGCAATTCCTAGGAATGAGGCAGCAGACATATAGTCGCCGGCAATGGCCAAACCGTTTTGCCAGCCTGTTAAGCTGCTGTCTGCTGTGTAAAACTCGCTCGTTGTTCTTGTTCTTTTTGAAGCGAAGTAAGTGATGACCAGCGTCAGAGCCACAATGATTAAAAAGAGGAAAAAGGCTAAGCCATGCATTACAAGTTTCCTCCTTCTTTCGCTTCTTGTTTCATTTGCTCGACGATTTCATCAAATTTTGCTGCGCGCTTAGAGTAAAGCATGCATAATGCCCATGTCATAATAAATTGCGCAAATGCAAACACCCATGCCCAGCTAATTGGGCCGATCGCAGAAGAATTTAACACATTAGAATAAGACGTTAAAACCGGAAGGGCAAAGTAAAACACGAAGAAGAATAGCGTTGCTGGCAAAATAAAGTTTTTCTTTGCGCGCATGAGATGTTGAAAAGATGAAGATTGAGCAATTTGGCTATAATCAATTGCCGAGCGGTTTTCGAAAGAACGCTCTTGCACAGCCATGAAAATCCCCCCTTAATTCTTATTTGATAATAAATTGAAACAATGCGCCTCCTTTCATTGTTCATAAAATTGTCACAAATTTATTATATAGTTATCTGAAAAATTTGTAAATTATAAATTTTGTATATCTTTGGATTATGGATGCGAAAAAATTTATAACTTTAACGCTTAAAATGGCAAAAATTTTTTGCTGTTTTTGTTATTTTCTAACTTTACAAGAATAACTGCTACGAAAGCCCGTGACTTTAGTCATCGGGATGAAGTGGCTGAATAATAAAATTA
>NZ_QCWL01000001.1:1239820-1265556 GCF_003064505.1 Geobacillus sp. LYN3
TCTATACGAAGGTATAGACGAAGCTCTTTAGTACACAAGAACCTGCCGACTTTAGTCGTGCAGAGGTTCAGTTCCAAGGACTGCTTTCCGGATTTGGCATTGAGCTTCCAAAAGCATTGACAAACGCATATGATCCGGCAAAGGGAACATTTATCGATTTACCGGCAATTTGTATTATTCTTTTCATTATATTTTTGTTGAATCTTGGAGTAAAAAAATCTGCCCGTTTTAATGCGATTATGGTTGTGATTAAAGTCGCTGTCGTATTATTGTTCCTCGCTGTCGGTGTATGGTATGTAAAACCGGAAAACTGGTCGCCATTTATGCCGTTTGGATTTTCCGGAGTAGCAACTGGCGCTGCAACTGTCTTTTTTGCATATATCGGCTTTGACGCGGTTTCGACCGCGGCGGAAGAAGTGCGCAATCCGCAGCGAAACATGCCGATAGGAATTATTGCGTCTTTATTTATTTGTACTTTGTTATATATTGCTGTTTCCCTTGTACTGACAGGAATTGTTCCGTATGATCAATTAAATGTAAAAAATCCTGTCGCTTTTGCGTTAAGCTATATTAACCAAGATTGGGTTGCCGGTTTTATTTCGTTAGGAGCGATTGCTGGGATTACGACGGTGCTGCTTGTTATGCTATATGGACAAACTCGTCTATTTTACGCAATTAGCCGTGACGGTTTGCTTCCGAAAGTATTCTCGAGAGTGAATCCAGTTCGGCAGGTGCCATATGTGAACACTTGGCTTACAGGAATCATTGTTTCGGTATTTGCGGGAGTGATACCTTTAAATAAGCTTGCAGAATTGACAAATATCGGCACATTGTTTGCGTTCATTACCGTTTCCGTCGGCGTACTTGTTTTACGGAAAACGCAGCCGCATTTAAAACGCGCCTTTCGGGTTCCGTTCGTTCCAGTTATTCCATTATTGGCCGTTGCGTTTTGCGGGTATTTAGTTCTTCAGCTTCCTCCAATGACGTGGATTGGTTTCGTATCATGGCTTGCAATCGGCCTTGTCATTTACTTCTTATATGGACGCAAACATAGCACGCTGAATAATGTAGAAGAAGCAACAGAGGAAAAAATCAGGATAATAAATGGCTAAGAGGGACCTTTGCCCTAATGGCAAAGGTCTTTTTTTTTAATAAAGGAGTCTTAATAAGAAAAATGTAACAAATTTCCGATTGAATGACGATCAAAATTACGCTAACATGTACGAATGATATCCTTAGGGAGGCTAGGTCGTCTCTTTAACAAATGGGGTGGAATCCATGTTTAGCATATTATTTTCATTAAAGAAGGAGAGAACGATTGAGCAAACAGTTCATGAAATTCAACAAGGAAATAAAGTATTGCATAATCAATTAATTCAACAATATAAACCTTTTATTGCCAAGACGGTTTCAAATGTGTGCAAACGATTTATTCACGAAGGGGATGACGAACTAAGCATCGGTTTAATCGCATTTAATGAAGCCATTGAAAAATACGCACCTCATAAAGGAGGTTCGTTTATTTCTTTTGCCGAACTGCTTATTAAAAGGCGCTTAATCGATTACATTCGTAAAGAAGCAAAAGAGAAGAACATTATTTTACATACAAATGAAGATGAGGAAAATTCAGCCCAAACATACTTGGATACAAAATTATCCATGGATGAATTTTACAAGCAAGTGGAGCAAGAACATCGTCGCGAAGAAATTATTCATTATCAACAAGTGTTAAAGGAATTTGGGATTCATTTTCATGACCTTATCGAACAGTCGCCAAAACATAAAGATGCGCGAATAAATGCGATTAATGTCGCTAAATTGTTAGTTGAAGATGAGGAAATGCTCGAATGGCTTTTTCGAAAAAAGCAATTACCGATTAAACAACTGCAAAATATTGCCGAAGTAAGCCGAAAAACGATAGAGAGAAATAGAAAATATATTATTGCGGTGGCGATTATTTTAGCTGGGAATTATGTTTATTTAAAGGATTATATAAAAGGGGTGCTTCCATCGTGAAAAAAGGGATCGTATTAGAATTAGATGAAGAGTTTGTCACATTATTAACGACTGAGGGGGAATTTATTCAAGTAAAAAAAGATGGAGATTATGAAATAGGAGAAGAGATTAAAGCGAAGGTGATAAAAAGGCCCATTGTTCGTCGTCGTTCATTTCGATATGTCATAACAAGCTTGGTGGCGGCGGTGGTACTTTTAGTTACAACATTATTTCATTTTCCTTCTAATGAAGTGTACGCTTATATGTCGATTGATATTAATCCAAGCATCGAAGTTGGAGTGGATGAGCAGCTAAAAGTGTTAAAATTAAAGGCTTACAACGAGGAAGGAAAAAGGATTGTTTCACAGCTTTCTCATTGGAAGAAAAAAGAGTTTGTTGATATTACCATGGAAATTATTGAATTAAGTATGCAAAAAGGATATTTGCAAGAAGGGGGTCAAGTATTGATTACAGCGGTGGAGAGAAAACACCGTGCTGCATCTTCACGGGAGCTTTCTACAGAATTAAAGAAAATCCAACATTCGTATCAGCAGAAAAACATTATCGTAAAGACAGAAGAAAGCACGATGGAAGTACGAAATAAAGCGGTAAAAAAGGGAGTGACAACGGGAAAACTGCTGCAAATTGAACAAAAAATGAAGACGGTTTCACCAGAGTCGACAAAAGCGAAAAAACTAGAAAAACCGTTGGAACAAAATGATGGAGAGAATGAATATCCGATGGACAATCATTCATTAAACAAAAAAGATGAGAAGAATCGAGGGAACAACCATTCATTGCAAAAGAAAGATAAACAGAAACGGGAAGAAAATAATAGTAATGAAAAGAAATATCCATTCGAGGAAAAAGATGAACAAAAAAAAGTAACGATAAGGAACAGGGTGAAAATGACAAAAATCATAAATCATCCGCAAAAAATAATAAATATCATAACAGCGATCGATCGGATGATCGCCACCTGAAACATTATCCAAAAAAGAGCGATAGCCAGAACCAGCATCACCGCAATCATTCATCCTCATATGATCATCATTGGAAACATCATCAAAAAAAACAATAAACAGGACGAGCATCATTGGAAACGAGACTATGACAAGAACTTCGAAAAATCATTCGAACGTGGTCAACATGAAAAGGAAAATATACATAAAAATGAGAAAAACGATTAATAAAGCCGAGTCCATTCACTCGGCTTTAATCGCCATTTTATTCGGTTTTTTGGAAAGCAGATCCGGAAAGTTGGCTTTGTGCTTGTGCGACTAACCGTTTTGTAATTTCGCCGCCGACAGAGCCATTTGCGCGAGAAACCGTATTTGCTCCTAATTGTACGCCAAATTCTTGGGCAATTTCATATTTTATTTGATCTAACGCTTGTTCAATTCCAGGAACAAGCAATTTATTGCTTGATCTTGCCATTGTTTTCAGCCTCCTCATGTTTAAAATGTGTTGCATGTTTAGTATATGGAATTAGAATAGTTGTATAATGGGAATTAAAGGTTTTTAAGGGTAGGTTTGGTATAAATTTGTGATGAGAAAATTACAGGAGGGATTGAAAAAAAAAGAGCGGGGAACGGTGACTTCATTTTACAGCTCGTTAAGGTTTATCGGTGTCGCTATGGGACCGCCTCTTGCTGCGCTGCTGATGAAAAGGGAGACATCCATGCTGTTGTTTCTGTTAGTTGCATTATGTTTTCTGGCAAGCGCCATCACATTTGTAGCGATTAAACCAGAAAAAGAAAAAGTAACATGAAGCATAATTTCGAAGTAAAGCGGTGTCTTGATACGATTACTGATGCGAAACATGTATACAAAAAGCATAAAACCGTAAAGCAAGCATAGGAAAAGGGATATCACAATAGTGAGGATATCCCTTTTTGCTTTTTGAAAATAATTTTGTTTCGAAATGATAGGCTAATCTTGCCCATAACTTGTATCAATGCTTGGGTGCATAAATGGAACCCTTTGGGACCGCCGTTTTGCTTCGAGAAGCTCGCGATTTTCTTCTGTATTCCAGCCGATGTCGTTTGTCGGGTGCACCCATTCATCGCCTGCCATAATGCTTGGATCGATCTCATCACTCCAGTGATTCAGCGGCGAATTTGGCGAGTTATATTTGCTGTCGCCGATTACGACACCATATTTATTGACAAATGGAGGCTGTGTTTTTATGCCAGTTCCCTTAAATGATGGAGCATGGATTTGATGAGGCATTGTCTCATCAAGAATTGGCGATTCGACTTTTTTATCTTGATCCATGTGGATATCACCTCAATTATAGTGTGAGCAAAAATATATATGGTTATGAATAAACCGTACAGTGTTTAAGGGAAAATAAGAAAAATGGCAAAGGGTGATGCCCATTGAAAAACAGTTCATTTCCAGTTGCTGACCTGAAAGAGCAGACGTTAAAAAAAGTGCAAGAGCTGGAAAAACGGTTGCGTGAAGAAACAGGAGAAGAAATCATCTTAATCGCTTATAAACATGAGAGGGGGAGTAAGTAATGAAGCGAAAAGTGAAGTTTAATGCAGCGAAAAACAATAACAAAACGCCGACAGAAAGCTTACCGGATACAGAATTTGCAGCGCAGTATGCGGGAGAAGAAGACATGAGCCGCGGAGCGAACCGCAATTCGAAAAAAGCGCGCCAAGGAGATGGACAATGAAGATGAGAGAAGAAAAACGAGAACGCCAACATAACGAAGCACGCGAGGAAATGGCGTTTGAATTTGGCGATTTTAACGCCCATCAGCCGCTTCAGCTAATGGAAGAGAGAAAACAACAGAAAAAAGCGAAAAAGAAAAAGTAGGGATAAACCCTACTTTTTTATTGCGGCATTTGAAAAGGAAGATAGCGGGGCGGAAAAAATTTTCGTTTGCAATTGGACGGGATCAAAATAAGCAATCATCACCGTTGGGGTCAGACGTATTTCCTTTGTTTTCAGATAATGGCCGATGTCAAATTCGATTATTTCCATGACCGTATGTTTAAATAATTTTTTTTCATTCAATTCCAGTGAGACGAATTCGTTCCCTAATTGTTCCGGATGTTCGAGCAGCTGGCGATAAAGCGAGGAACGCAGCGATTTGTCCGTTTTTTCTTCCCACCATGGTTTGCGCGGCTTATGTTTTTGATTGCGTAAATAGTCATATTTCATTAACGCTTCAATGATTGGAAGTTCATCCAGTTTTTTTGTCTGCAAAAATTCATGTAGACGGCGGAATAGGTCTTCAAGCTGATGCCCGATTTTCGCCCAGCCGCGTTCGTCCCAGTATGTGCCAAATTCTTGGAAGAAATCAAATGGCGATGGGAATACGTTTGTTACTAAATATTCGATCGTTTCATCCATCCGATGCGCATTCCAATATTTTTCTAACACATCTTCTACTTGTTTAATGCGGATGATGTCATCAAAAGAAAGCACATTATTTTGCAATACTTCATATGGTGCGTGATCCATAAATACGTAGCCATAGTCTTTTGCGCGCAGGCGAAGGCCGGTGCCGCGAAGCATTTTTAAAAAGCCTAGCTGCAATTCTTCCGGACGGAGTGCGAAAACGTCGTTAAACGTTTTTCGGAATGATGTATAGTCCTCTTCCGGAAGTCCGGCAATTAAATCGAGATGTTGAGCAATTTTTCCGCCTTCTTTCACCATCATCACAGTGCGGGTTAATTTTTCAAAATTTTGTTTGCGCATGACAAGCCGGTTTACTTCATCATTTGTCGATTGCACACCGATTTCAAAGCGGAACAGTCCTGGTGGTGCTTCTTTGTTTAAAAACTCGATGACTTCCGGACGCATAATGTCTGCCGTAATTTCAAATTGAAATACGGTTCCCGGAACGTGTTCATCAATAAGAAATTGAAACATATCCATCGCATAGCTTCGGCTGATGTTAAACGTACGGTCGACGAATTTAATCGTGCGCGCTCCATGCTTCATTAAATAGCGGATATCTTCTTTAATTTTTTCCCGGTCGAAATAGCGGACTCCGACTTCGATCGATGATAAGCAAAACTGGCAGCTGAACGGGCAGCCGCGGCTCGTTTCGATATACGTAATGCGTTTCGGTAAATGTGGAATATCTTCTGGAAAACGAAATGGTGATGGCATATCGGCTAAGCGAATTTTATTTCGCTGCGGATTAATAAAGATGTCCCCATGATGGCGAAACGCGAGCCCGTGGACGTTGTGGAAGTTGCGATCTCCATGCATCTCCATCAAAAATTGTTTAAACGTTTCTTCCCCTTCACCGATGACAATAAAATCAAACTCCGGCACGGTTTCCATCCATTCGCGCACGTCATAGGACACTTCTGGACCGCCGACGACAATGGTGATATCAGGAGCGATCTTTTTTAACATTTTTACGACTTTAATGGTTTCTTCGATATTCCAAATATAGCAGCTAAATCCGATAATATCTGGTTTTCTTCGATAAAGGTCGGTCACGATGTTCATCGCCGGATCTTTAATCGTATATTCGACAAGCTTTATATCAAACTCTGGCTGGGCGTATGCCTTTAAGTAGCGAATCGCTAAATTCGTATGAATATATTTCGAGTTTAATGTCGTACAAATAATATTCATCGAAATAAACCCCTTTATGAGAGCATTGTAAAACAACATTTTAATATAACATATTTTAGACAAAAGAAAAAGAAGAAAAACTTGTCGAACATTGGAAAAATTTATTTTCATGGAATTTTTCGAATAAACGGAAGGAGTAAATTTTTCGGCAGAGAATATATAATAATTTGATATGGTTTGGAGAAGGAGGGATAAACATGAATAATAGCCTTTCTCCCCGTGAAGAACAAAGCTTGATAGTGGATGTAAAGTCATTAGAAGAAGAAAATAGACGGTTAAAAGAACGGTTAAATGGCTATTCAATTATTTTTGAGCGATCTTTGGATGCGATTGTCATTTTTAATAAAAATGGCGAATTTGTGGATGTGAATGAAGCGGCATGTCAACTATTCGAAATGGAGAAATATGAATTGATTGGAAAAAAGATGACGATGTTTCTTGACTTAGTCCCTCCGGATATTTTAATGTTTCAGCAATCAATGTTACATAAATTTGGCTCATTTAGCGATGAGCTGCTCATAAAGCTAAGGAACGGAAAAGTGAAACATATTGAGTTTTCAATGAAAAAAGACGCGTTTAACGAATTTGATTTAGTAATTATGCGTGATATTTCCGCTCACAAAGCACTTGAGAGAGAGCGGATTATTCATGAGTTTCTATTTAAAGATGTGTTTAACCGCGCGGTAGATTGCATTGTGATTTTCGATGAATTTGGCCGTTTTATTGATGTGAATCCTGCTTTTTGCATGAGTTTAAACTTAGAAAAAGAGAAGCTGCTAAATTTATCGTTTCAGCAGTTTATCTCTAAAGAATGTGTCGATGATTTTGTGCGTCTTCTTGCTGAATTAAAAGAAAAAGGAACGGCAAAAGGGGAATTATCGCTCGTCCGTTTTGACGGTACGGTAAAAATGTTTGAACTTACAACGACATCAAACGTATATAGCGGTTTTTACATGGCGATTATGCGAGATGTCACTGAGAGGAAGAATATGGAAATAAAATTGCAAAAAAGTGAAGAAAGATTTCGTGCCATTTTTGAACAAGCTCATGAGGCGATTTTGATTTGGGATGACCAGGGGCATATTTTGAACGCAAATCATGCCGCAAGCCGGACGTTTGAGCTGCCGCTGAATTTACTTGTTCGGAAAAATTTGCTTGATTTCCTTGACCACGATGATGAAAAAGTACAGCGTGTATTTGCGGAGTTCCGCATAAAAGGAGAAATCCGCGACGAATTAACATTCCATATGCCAAATGGACAAGATAAACAACTTGAGTTTACGATGAAGCAAGGAGCGATTGATGGCTATCATTTGACTATTTTCCGCAACGTTACAGAACGGAGAAAAATGGAAAGGGAACTGCGCGAGAGTGAACAAAAATTCCGCAGCATTTTTGACCATTCTATGAACGGAATATTATTATGGGGAGAAGGTTATCACATTTTAGATGTGAATCCGATCGCTTGTGAAATTTTTCAAGCAACGAAAGAACAATTGCTTCATCGGCCGATTACAGCGTTTATCCCGGAAAAAGAACGGAAACATTTCTATAAATTGGCTCAACAATGTGATCGTTTGGGAGAAGCGTATGCAGAGATGGATTTTTCAAATGGCGGGAAACAAAAAATTGTAGAGTTTTCACTAAAGAAGGAAATCATCCCAGGTGTAGGAATGATTATGCTGCGTGACATTACTGAAAGAAAAGAAATGGAGTTGCAGCTAAGAAAATCTGATACCCTTAATGTTGTAGGGGAACTTGCCGCGGGCATTGCTCATGAGATCCGCAACCCGATGACGGCGCTAAAAGGATTTATCCAATTATTACAAGGAAGTATTAAAGAGGACTATTCCATGTACTTTAATGTTATTATGTCTGAACTGAAGCGAATCGAATCGATCATTACCGAATTTCTTGTCCTTGCTAAACCGCAGGCGATTCAATATCAACAAAATGATGTATGCAAAATCATGCAAGATACGATCGATTTAATTAGCGCCCAAGCGACGATGCATAACGTGCAAATTGTCGCTGATTTCGCGCCGCATATCCCATTCATTTATTGCGAACCGAACCAATTGAAGCAAGTGTTTATTAATATATTAAAAAATGCGATTGAAGTGATGCCAAAAGGCGGAGAGGTTACTGTTCGAATTAATCGGCTTGATGATAGTCATATCCGCATTTCCATTACAGATCAAGGTTGCGGTATTCCGCAAGATAAAATCAAAAAGCTTGGCCAACCGTTTTATACGACGAAAGAACGCGGTACTGGACTTGGATTGATGGTTAGTTATAAAATTATTGAAGAACATCAAGGAAAAATTGATGTGGAAAGTGAAGTTGACGTTGGTACGACGTTTCATATCACACTTCCGATTGAACGAGTGGAGAAAGAGGATGAACATGAAACTGGAATACAGCATATATAAGTCAGATCTGCTTGGCTGTATTTACGTTATATCCGACGGCGAGGCGATTGTAAGTGTTGAACTTTTTGAGGAAGATTGGCAGCAGCTCCGTCAACAATATGAAATGATAAAAAGCAATTCTCCTTTATTAGAAAACGCTGTACAACAGCTTGACGAATATTTTCATGGCAAACGGAAAGCATTTCACTTGCCTTTAAAATGGAAAGGGACGGAATTTCAGGAACAAGTATGGCAGGCGCTTTGTGAAATTCCGTACGGAACGATGGTCAGCTACAGTGATATTGCTGAAAAAATCGGCCGCCCGAAAGCGGTGCGGGCGGTTGGACAGGCAAATCGAGCAAATGAGCTGGCTATTTTCGTTCCGTGCCATCGAGTGGTTGGAAAAAATGGTTCGCTTACGGGATATGCTGGCAACCGGACAAATGTAAAAGAACGATTATTACAGTTGGAAAGACGGTATCGGACGATATAAAAAAACTAGAAGCAGCACTTGCTTCTAGTTTTTTTACGGCCTGCGTGATGTAACAAATTAGATGTAGTACACTTTGTTTTTTGCAATTGGGCCGGCTTTTAATCATTGCCATCTTTTTTTCGCTCGTCAACTGTCGGCAATGATAGCTTTGTTTATGATTAAGAAGGGGAAACGCTCCTATTTTTTTTGCATGTGCGATAACGCAAGCGCCCCGACTAAAATAGCCCCTTTAATGATATCCTGAGCGTAATACGGAACGTTCATCATCGTTAGTCCATTGAGCAGAACCCCCATTAAAATCGAGCCAAACAGCGTGCCGATGACGTTCGGTTTTCCCGCGCCAAACACGGAAAAGCCGATATAAGCGGCAGCTACTCCATCCATTAAAAAGGAGGCTCCTGCTGATACTTGTCCTGTTCCGATGCGGGAAGCGAGGACAATCCCACCGAGCGCGGCAAAAAATCCGCTGATCACGTAAGCGTAAGTGCGGTAGCGATTGACAGGGATTCCCGAAAGCCGTGCTGCTTCCCGATTTTCTCCCGTCATATAAAACAATCTTCCTGGTTTGGTATATGTTAAAAATAGATGAGCAGCAATGACGACCACTAGCATTAATAAAACAGAAAACGGAATGCCGAATACTTCCCCTTGACCGATAAATAAAAAGGAAGGAATGAATTTGCCCGGCGCCGTTCCTCCGTCTGGAAGCGGCATGTCGTTGTAAATGGAAAATCCTTTCGTGTACGTCAGCTGCACGCCGTTAATCGCATACATCGTCGCCAATGTAGCCAGTAAATCCGGCAATTTTAATTTCACAATTAATAACGAGTTTAATAAGCCGACGGCGACTCCCAGTAAAAGCGGAGCAAGCAACGTCACTAGAATTTCCTGGCGGTATAATACGAGTGCCGCGGCGCTTGCGATCGTTGCTAGGCTGACGGTCGAACCAACAGATAAATCAAATCCATCCACAATTAGAGAAAAGGTGATGCCAATAGCGACGAGTGTGACGATGGAAATAGACCGTAAAATATCGCTGAAATTTTCATACGTAAAAAACCGATCAAGAGTAATGCCAAAATAAGCAATGACAACGAGAATGGCAAGCAGTGTGCCATGCTTATATAAAAATTCAAGAAGAGATGGCGCTTGCTTTTTCTTGGCGACCGAAACAGCCGGTTGTGCCATCCAAATCACCTCCGCTGCAGTAATAAATCAATTGTTCATAGGTGATATCACGCGCGGAAACACGTTTGACAAGCTGCCCGTCTACCATGATGTAAATCGTATCAGCGATATCAAGCAGTTCTTGAAATTCACTCGTTAAATATAAAATCGCTTTTCCTTCATCGGCGAGGGAGCGGATGATCGAAAATACTTCTTGTTTCGCGTTGACATCAATACCTTTTGTCGGTTCATCAAAAATGAATACATCAGCGTTTGTCTTTAACCATTTGCCAATGACGACTTTTTGCTGGTTGCCGCCGCTTAACTGTTTGGCGACTATTTGCGGAAAAGGCGGGTGAATTCGCAATGCATCCACTAACTGTTGAGCAACTTGTGTTTCTTTCTTTTGCAATACCCATTGCCACTTTGTTAATGATGATAATAGCCGAACCGTAAGATTCGTACGGACTGTTTCATCTAAGAAAAGCCCTTGTTTTCTCCGCTCTTCCGGAATGAGGCAAATGCCGGCTGCAATCGCTTCTTTCGGTGAGGAGAACGTGTAACGTTTTCCGTCGATCCACCATTCTCCTGTCGTTTTTGTATGGGCGATTAGACTTTCGGCGAGTTCGGTTTTCCCGGCTCCAGCAAGTCCGGCAATGCCGACGATTTCCCCTTTATGAATTTCCAAATCGACGGTTGTGCCTGTTTTCGCGATGCGCAGCTGTTCCACTTTGAAAAGAATGTCATCACTGTATGTGCGTGCTTCTTTTTGCACGGTTGTATAAACGCGTCCAACCATATGTTGAATCATTTCTTCTAGTGAAAGGGTGGAAACATCGCCATGGTGGACGACGTTTCCGTCACGCAAGATGGTGACGCGGTCGCAAATCTCTTTTACCTCTTTCAATTTGTGAGAAATATAAATGAATGAAACTCCCTGTGCTTTTAAATCGTTGATAATTGTAAACAGCCGCTTCGTCTCTGTTTCACTGAGCGCGGCGGTCGGCTCATCTAAAATAATGTATCGGGCCGATGAGGAGAGCACTTTTGCTAAAACGATGAGCTGTTTTTCATGCAAGGTGCATTCGCGAATAAGCTTGTTCGGCGAAATCGACAGACCGACTTGGCGCAAAAGCTCTGCGGCCCGCTGTTTTTGCTGTTTCCATGAAAGGAACGGCTTTTGTTTTGTATCAGCGATATCGCCAGCAGCAATATTTTCATAGACGGTCAGCGATGGAAACAGGGCGGTATCGACCTCTTGAACAACTAATCCAATGCCTGCTTTTTTCGCATCAGCAGGAGAAGAAAATCGGCGCTCTTCTCCATCTATTGTTATCGTGCCTTTGTCTGGAAAAAGGGCGCCGGCGAGAATTTTCATCAATGTGCTTTTCCCGGCTCCATTCATCCCTAAAAGGGCGTGAACTTCTCCTTTTTGTACATGGAGATTCACGCCGTTTAATACGTTTACCGTGCCAAACGATTTATAAATATTGTTCATATAAAGACCGTTCATTTGTTTTTCACCTGTGCTTCCAATGTTTTCATCCAAGGGGAAATGGCAACATTTGATTGCCCCCAGCCGGAAATGTATTGGTGAAGCTCATTCATCGAAACTTGTTGGTTAGGCAAATCGGATCGTTTGACTAAATGCGGTTCTAGTGAATAAATGTTTGGCGTTTTCTCGCCAGCAATTTTTTGATACGCAAAGCGAACTTGAACGCGACCGACTTCGGCTGGATCCGTTGCTGTTGTAGCGACCCAAGGGCTGTTTGGCTTTTGCATCATTTGCAAATCTTCATCGCTTAAATCGATGCCATATACTTTAATTTCATTGCGTCCTGCTTGCTCGATCGCACGCGTTGCGCCTTTGGCAAATTCATCCCAAGTCGCAAACACTGCGTCAATATCGCCTTTATTCGGATATTTTTTCAAAATCGCTTCCATTTGCGTTTGTGTGTCTAAAGCGGTATTGGCGCTGGCCGTACCAAATTTCGCCACTTCTTTGATGTTCGGATAGCGTTTTTTAAACGCATCGTAAATCACATGACGACGTTCCATCGGTGTAAATCCGCCAACCCAAATGGTGACGATGTTTCCTTCGCCGTTTAAGTCTTCGGCCAATGTTTTTAACGTTTTCCATGCAAGGCTGTAGTCATCTTGGTCAATCACTGTTACGCCTGGGATGTTTAAATCGTTATCGAATGCGACAACAGGAATGCCTTTTTCGACTGCTTTTTTCACCGGACCTTCCAACGCATCAGCGCGTCCGTGATCTAATAGAATCGCATCGACGTTTTGCGTAATGGCTGTTTCGACATAGGAAGCCATTTTCGTTAAGTCGTTATCCGCATTGTAAATTTGCACTTCGCCGCCAAATTTTTGCACTTGTTCTTTTACGCCAGCGATATACTGAGAAGAAAACGTGCCGATCGACATTTGCATAATGGCGGCAATTTTTATTGGTTTTTTTAATTCTTCAGGGATATCTGCTTGTTCGGTTGTTGCAGCTGTTGTTTCGCTTGCTTCTTCGGCCGTGCTGTTTTCTTGTTTGGCCGGTTTCGAACTGACGGCGTCTTGTTCATTCATGCAGCCGCTAAGGATGGCGATAATGGAAAAAAGAAATGCGACTAAATAGTTAAGTCTAAATTGCTTCATGGTGAGCCTCCTTTGCAAACAGTGCTGGCAGTTCAGTTTCATAATTGCCGCGGACGATCCCTTTTTCGGTAATAATGGCCGTGATAAGGTCGTGCGGTGTTACATCGAACGCTGGATTATAAACGTTTACTCCTTCTGGAGCGATTCGCGTTCCGGCGATATGCGTCACTTCCTCTGGATTGCGTTCTTCAATCGGAATTTCTTCCCCTGTTTTGGTTGCTAAATCAATGGTCGATAATGGCGCGGCGACATAAAATGGAATGCCAAACGCTTTAGCGAGCAGCGCCAGTCCAAAGGTGCCGATTTTGTTGGCAGTGTCACCGTTGGCGGCAATTCGGTCGGCGCCGACAATGACAGCGGTAATGTTTTTCGCCTTGATCGTCTGCGCCGCCATATTGTCGGTAATAAGAGTGACGTCTACCCCCGCTTGCATCAATTCCCACGTCGTCAATCTTGCTCCTTGCAGGACCGGACGAGTTTCCGACGCGTAAACATGAAGATTCATCCCTTTTTCTTTCGCTAAATAAAACGGAGCAAGCGCCGTGCCATAGCGGGCGGTTGCGATCGAACCAGCATTGCAAATGGTTAAAACGCGGTCGCCGTTTTGAAATAAGGAAAGGGCATGCTCTCCGATGCGGCGGCATACATCTTCATCTTCAATTTGAATGCGAATCGCTTCATGGATGAGCGTCGTTTTTGCTTCGTTAACAGAGGAAACGTGGGCGATGCTGGAAACAAGCCGGTCTAATGCCCAAAACAAGTTCACTGCGGTTGGACGAGAGCTTGCTAAGTAGTCGCGGTCCTTTCGCACGTGCTCTTTAAATTTTTCCAGTGATTCTGTTTCATATTGCTGTGCAGAAAGAGCGAGGCCGTAAGCAGCCGTAATGCCGATCGCCGGTGCGCCGCGTACTTTTAACGTGGCGATTGCGTCCCGTACATCTTCAATATCTTTTAATTCCAAATATTCCGTCACTAATGGTAGCTTTTGTTGATTCAAAATTGTAATATGAGTGTCGTTCCATTCCACAGAGCGCGGGATTGTGAATGGTTCTGCCATTATGGTCCTTCCTTTCATTGTGTTAATTCGTTGCTGCAAGCACTGTTTGTGCGAAAAGGGAACGGATTTCTTTAGTGCTAGATAATGTTTCACGTTGCAAAATGAGGCTTCTACCAAGACGAAGGGCATAACGTTTTGCTTGTAAGCGTTCCTCTTTATCCTCAATGCCATCAAGGTCAGCAACATGTGCTAATCCAATCGTGCGGCGGATGACTTCACATCCGGCAAAGCCGATCGCGTCAATAAACGTGTGATGCAGCACGTCTTCTAACAATCCTTCTGTTTTTGCATATGGTTCTACATTGTGAGTGCGCCAAAGATCAGAAAAGATTGTCGCGAATACATCCCAAGTTTTGTCGATATGAGCAAATAACGGTTCTTGTTGTTGTCCTGGGCGGGACAACGCATTTAACAGCAAGTTTGCGAAAAATTGGCCGATGTCAAAACCGAACGGGCCATAAAACGCAAACTCTGGATCAATGATTTTCGTTTCTTCATCGCTGGCGAAAATGCTTCCGGTATGCAAATCACCGTGGATGAGCGCATCTCCTTCGGTTAAAAACTTGCGCTTTAATTTGGCGACTTCTAAGCGGAGCTTGTCATCGTTCCAAAGCGCTTCTACATCATCGCGAAGCTCGTCTTCAAAGTTGTTCGTTTCATGATTAAAGAACGGATCGGTAAATACAAGGTCTTCGGTGATTTTGCATAATTCCGGATTAACAAAACTTTGCGCCAGTTGTTTTTTTTCTTGTTGATTCATGCCAAAGTCGGAAGTGTAAAACGATGTCTTTGCGATAAATTCGCCAATATGCTGCGATAAAAGCGGATATGTTTTTCCTTCAATCAACCCTTTGCGGGCGATTTGCAAGTGAGATAAATCTTCCATAACGGTAATTGCCAAAGATTCATCGGAATAGTATACTTTTGGCACATATTGCGGAACATAGCTTGCGAATGTGCGCAGCGCATTGCTTTCAATAACAGCGCGTTTTAATGTGAGCGGCCAGCTTTCACCGACTACTTTTGCATACGGGAGCGCTTGTTTTACGATAATTCCTTTCTTTGTTTGCTGATCGACAACGCGGAAAACCAGATTTAAGTTGCCGTCGCCAATTTCGCGGCAGGCAAGCGGTGTTCCTTCCGGAAAGAGCCCAAGCCGGACTGCCAAAGAGATTGCGCCTTGTTCCGTTAATGGTTCATAAACCGATGGATGAGAAACTGACATAATGCAAATCCTCCTTCATGTAAATTAAAAAGCCTCTTTCTGCATAGAAAGAGGCTTGAAGATTCCGTATCTTCGCACCTCTTATCTTTCAGAAAGACTTAGTCTTTCTGTTGGACTTAGCACCGTGCCCTGCGGAAGTAGAGAACTTCCGGCGCCAAAAAGTGCGCCCTATCTCACGATAGTATTACGGTCGGTTGCTGGGCTTCATTGGGCCAATTCCCTCAGCCAACTCTTGATAAGAGTGTGTCAGCATATTCAATTTTTTAATTTTCGCTATGTTGACAATTTTGAAGTTTTATGCTTGATACGAATCATACATGGTCACGAAATGATTTGTCAACTCTTTTTTAAAAAATTTTTTTCTGCAGCGATGTAGTCGTTAGCTCTGCGGTCCGCAAAAATCGGGATTTGTTTTCGCACTTCTCTTACTTTTTGAAGATCGATTTGTGCCATTAACGTACAAGGTTCTTCATTTGCTTCTGCAATGATTTCTCCCCATGGGTCAACCACCAGCGAATGACCGGCAAAGACATTGTTTGGATCGCTTCCAGCGCGATTGCACGCGATGACGTAGCATTGATTTTCAATCGCGCGCGCCGCAAGCAGTGTACGCCAATGCGAAAGGCGAGGAAGCGGCCACTCGGCAACGACAAATAACACTTCCGCCCCTTGGACCATATGGACGCGAATCCATTCTGGGAAGCGGATGTCATAACAAATGACGCCTGCACATCGAGTGTTTTCTAATGTGAACAATCCCATTTCTTCCCCTGGCTGTAAGTAAAGATGTTCATCCATCAGCTGGAACAAATGGAGTTTGCTATATTCGCCAACGATGATACCGTTTCGGTCGGCGATGTACATTGTATTGGTGACGCCGCGATCTGTTTTTCTGGCAATTGATCCAGCGACAATATTGACATGATGCGACTTGGCAAGTTTTTGAATGAACGCTTTTGTACGCATACCGCCCTCATCGGCAATCTCATCGAGTCTGGTTAAGTCATAGCCAGTCGTCCATAGTTCAGGAAGGACGATAATATCTGGGTGATTTTTTGAAATTTTTTCTATTTCTCTTTCAACGCGCCGTTCGTTTTCATTAGGATTGCCAAAAGCGATATCTAGCTGAAGACATGCGATTTTTATCGTCATGAACATTCACCTCGAAAAAATTTTACTTTACATTTTGATTTTTACGATATATGATTTTTCACTAGAATTTCAAGAAAATTTTTGAGAAGGTGTTAACGCGATGAAACAATTTCCACTATCTGAGTTATTGCAGAGCCTTCCAAAACAGTTTTTTGCTTCGCTTGTCGATAAAGTCGCAAAAAAAATGGCGGAGGGGCATGACATCATCAATTTAGGGCAAGGAAATCCCGACCAGCCGACTCCACCGCATATCGTGGAGGCGATGCAAAAAGCGGTGGCGAACCCAAAATATCACAAATACTCGCCATTTCAAGGGTATTCCTTTTTGAAACGCGCCGTTGCTAAGTTTTATGAGCGCGAATACGGCGTTGCCATTGATCCGGAAAAAGAAGTGGCGGTTTTGTTTGGCGGGAAAGCGGGTCTTGTGGAGATCCCGCAATGTTTAGCCAATCCAGGCGATATTGTGCTCGTGCCTGACCCGGGATATCCGGATTATTGGTCGGGGATTGCGCTGGCGCGCGCGGAAATGGTGATGATGCCATTGCGTGCGGAAAATCAGTTTTTGCCTGATTATGATGAAATTCCTGCAAATATTGCGGAAAAAGCAAAAATCATGTTTTTAAACTATCCGAATAATCCAACCGGGGCGATCGCTTCTAAGGAGTTTTTTGAAGAAACGGTGTCGTTTGCCGCAAAACACGGTATTTGCGTCGTTCATGATTTTGCTTACGGTGCGATTGGCTTTGACGGAAAAAAACCGGTCAGCTTTCTTCAAGCAGAGGGGGCAAAAGAAATTGGCGTTGAAATTTATACATTCTCCAAAACATATAATATGGCGGGCTGGCGCGTGGCGTTTGCCGTTGGAAATGAGAGCGTGATCGCGGCGATTAACTTGCTGCAAGACCATTTATATGTGAGTTTGTTTGGCGCCATTCAAGAAGCGGCGGCAACCGCATTGCTTTCTTCGCAGCGCTGCGTGGAAGAGCTTGTCGCACTGTATGAATCGCGGCGCAATACGCTTATTGACGCGTTTCGGCAAATTGGCTGGGATGTCGACGCCCCAAAAGGTTCATTTTTTGCGTGGCTTCCGGTGCCGAACGGATGGACATCGGAACGTTTTTCCGATTATTTGCTGGAAAAAGCGCATGTCGTTGTCGCGCCGGGAATTGGATTTGGCAAGCATGGAGAAGGATATGTGCGAGTTGGGTTATTAACAAGCGAATCCCGCCTGCAAGAAGCGGCGGAACGGATTGCGAAGCTTGGTCTTTTCTAAAATGGGTTAAAAAATGATTGACAGAGCGAAAAAATACTGTCATAATTCAAATTAAATTTTCGAGCGCGAATAGTTTGAAAAGTGAATACGATATTGCAAGCACTCTTATCAAGAGCAGGCGGAGGGACAAGCCCAATGAAGCCCGGCAACCGGCTTAACGACGGTTAAGCACGGTGCTAATTCTTGCAGCGGAAACGCTGAGAGATAAGAAGAGCGTGAATAAATAAAGCCTCTTCTTATGAAGAGGTTTTTTTGATGGATGAACAGAAAGAGGGATGATCATGAGTCAAGTAATTGCCACATATCTTATTCACGATGAAAAAGATTTAGAGAAAAAGGCGGAAGGAATTGCGCTTGGGTTGACCGTTGGTTCGTGGACGGATTTGCCGCTTCTTGAGCAGGAACAATTGCGCAAGCATAAAGGAGTAGTTGTAAGCGTACAAGAACTCGAGGAGAACGAACGCGCCAACCGTTACTTTGGAAAGCGATTGAAGCGTGGAATCGTTCGCATTGCATACCCGAGCTTAAACTTTAGCGCGGATATTCCGGCGCTTTTAACGACGGTGTTTGGCAAATTGTCGCTGGATGGAGAAGTGAGATTGCTAGATTTAACGTTTTCCGACGAATGGAAAAGAAAGTTTCCTGGCCCGCGTTTTGGCATTGACGAAATCCGCAAAAAAGTGGGTGTATATGAACGCCCGCTTCTGATGAGCATTTTTAAAGGGATGATCGGCCGCGATTTAACGTACTTATCCGAGCAGCTGAAACAACAAGCGCTCGGCGGGGTCGATCTCGTTAAAGACGATGAAATTTTGTTTGAAAACGAATTAACGCCGTTTGAAAAGCGAATTACGGCTGGAAAAGCGGTGTTAAACGAAGTGTACGAAAAGACAGGAAAACGGACGTTATATGCGGTGAACTTGACTGGAAAAACGTTCGAATTGAAGGAGAAAGCAAAACGCGCAGTCGAATTAGGAGCCGATGTATTGTTATTTAACGTATTTGCGTACGGTTTGGATGTGCTCCAAGGGTTGCGAGAAGATGATGAGATCACCATTCCGATCATGGCTCATCCGGCATTCAGCGGGGCGTTTACTCCATCGGAGTTTTACGGAATAAAAGCATCCTTGCTGCTTGGCAAATTGCTTCGCCTTGTTGGTGCAGATTTTGTGCTTTTTCCATCGCCATACGGAAGCGTTGCTCTTGATAAAGAAGAGGCGCTTGGCATTGCCGCGGAGTTGACGAATGATAAGGAGCCGTTTAAACGGTCGTTCCCAGTTCCGTCAGCTGGCATTCATCCAGGGCTTGTGCCATTGTTGTTCCGCGATTTTGGCATAGATAGCATCGTCAATGCAGGCGGCGGCATACACGGACATCCAGACGGAGCAGCAGGAGGCGGCAGAGCATTTCGCGCTGCGATCGATGCGGCTCTTGCCGGAAAATCGCTTCATGAAGCAGCGCGCGAAAATGAGGCATTGCGAAAGGCGATTGACTTATGGGGCGCAGTAGAGGTGACATCATGACAAAACCAATCATCTTTTGTGATTTTGATGGGACGATTACAGACAATGACAACATTATCGCGATTATGAAACGGTTTGCGCCGCCGGAGTGGGAAACGTTAAAAGACGATATATTATCACAGCGAATCTCGGTGCAAGAAGGGGTTGGCGCGATGTTTTCCCTTCTTCCATCGGGTTGGAAAGAAGAGATTGTCGATTTCATTTTACAAAATGCCCGCATCCGCGACGGGTTTCGCGAATTTGTCGCGTTTACGAAGGAACGTGATATTTCGCTATATGTCATAAGCGGCGGCATCGACTTTTTTGTCTATCCGCTTTTAGAAGGGCTCATCGAAAAAGAGCGCATCTTTTGCAATGGCTCTGATTTCAGCGGAGAGACAATTCGCATTACATGGCCGCATTCATGTGATGAACAGTGTCAAAACGGCTGCGGCTGCTGCAAGCCGTCGTTGCTTCGAAAATTGACAAAGCCTGATGCCTTTCATATCGTCATCGGCGATTCGATCACTGATTTAGCAGTGGCAAAGCTGGCGGATCATGTTATCGCCCGTGACTTTTTGCTGCAAAAATGCCAAGAACTAGATATTCCGCATACGCCGTTTACAACGTTTTTCGATGTCATTCATTTTCTGGAGACGATGGAGGTGAAGTCATGAGTTTACTTGTGAAGAGATGGAAAGAGCTTGCCGAGATAAAAGCGGAATTGGCGGCGCGCGATTGGTTTTTTGCCACAAGCGGAAACTTGTCGATCAAGGTAACCGATGACCCGCTCACTTTTTTAGTCACGGCGAGCGGCAAAGACAAACGCAAGCAGACAGACGAAGATTTTTTGCTTGTCGATGCTTCTGGAAATCCAGTGGAGAATACGCATTTAAAGCCGTCCGCCGAAACGCTTTTGCATGTGGAAATTTACAAGAAAACGAACGCGGGCTGCGGTCTCCACGTCCATACGATCGACAATAATGTTATCTCCGAATTGTACGGAGATGACGGAGAAGTTGCGTTTTCCGGCCAGGAAATTATTAAAGCGTTTGGGATTTGGGAAGAAGATGCGGTCATCCGCATTCCGATTATTCCGAATTACGCGCATATTCCAACGCTTGCGAAGGAATTTGCCAAGCATGTAAACGGCGATGCCGGTGCGGTATTGATCCGCAACCACGGCATCACCGTATGGGGAAGAGACGCGTTTGAGGCAAAGAAGTTTTTAGAAGCATGGGAGTTTTTATTCAGCTGGCACGTCAAGTGGCTGCTCCTAAAGCAGACCGCCGTGCAGCCGGTTGTTAAACCATAAAAATTGATAAAGGGGGAAATTCCAATGGCAGTAATCAAAGTGAGAAAAACGGGAGAAGTGATTGAAGGAGAAGAAAATGTCCGCAGCTTTTTAAACAAACAAGGCGTGTTGTACGAGCATTGGGACATTAACAAACTGCCGGAACATTTGCGCGACAAATATGTATTGACCGACGAAGAAAAAGAGGAAATTTTGGCGACGTTTAAAGAAGAAATTGAAGATTTGGCGGCGAGAAGAGGCTACAAAACTTGGGATATCGTCGCCTTATCGGATGCGACGCCGAATTTGGATGAACTGTTGAAAAAGTTTGAACAAGTGCACATTCATACGGAAGACGAGGTGCGCGCTATTACTGCTGGCCATGGCATTTTTATCATCAAAGGGGACAGCGAAACAGGCTATTTTGATGTCGAACTTGAAGCGGGCGATGTCATTTCCGTGCCAGAAGGAAACCCGCATTATTTCACCTTAATGGATGACCGCCAAGTCGTCGCTGTCCGCCTGTTTATCGATCCGTCCGGCTGGGTCGCCCATCCGTATGAAGAAAAAGAAGAAGTAGGCCAGTAATGGCGGTAACCCCCTGTCTCCTTCGGGCAGGGGGTGTTTTTATTAAAACGATTCTACTAAAAAAATCATAAATAATATGCCAATGATAAACGAATAGGTAGATGTCCGCTCATTTCCATCCCCGTGGCTTTCCGGAATGAGTTCTTTATAAATAATAAACAACATTGCACCTGCGGCGAATGCAAGGCCATACGGGACGAGCTCGCGTTAAATAAAATCCGAGAAGTGATGTCACGATTTCAACCGCTCCTGTAAGTGTAGCGATGATAAATGCCTTCCATCTTCCAATCTGTTGATGAATTAAAAAAAGCGCGACTAAAAATCCTTCCGGAGCGTTTTGTAATCCAATGGCTAGCGCGATTAAATTCCCTGTTTCCGATACGTTCGAAGCATAGCTGCCCCCGACCGACAATCCTTCTGGAATGTTATGTAACGTAATGGCTGCAATAATGAGCATCGCTTTTTCATCAAACTGAATTCCTTTTTTTGTATGTTCTAAATCAATATGCGGAACCGTCATTTCCAAAATGGTTAAAATAAGGACTCCAAAAAATAACCCGATTGTTAAAGTGAAAAAACTGCCTGCCTGTAATGCTTCAGGAATTAAACTCATCATGGAAGCCGCCATCATAATTCCAGCTGAAAACGCCAGCAATATGTCCCGCCAGCGGTGAGTAATCGATTTCGCCAAAAATAAAATTGGGATCGCACCTAATCCAGTGGATAACGCGGAAAGTATACTCCCAATGAATACTTGTTTCATCAAATCCTCCTTTCCGTACCTTTAGTGTTTTTATATGCGTTTTGAAATAAAAGGTGATAACCGCCCAAGGAATAAGTATAATTTTATCATATACTAAATAAACAAAAATAACCAAATAGCGAGTATTCTCGCTTGCCGGAACGCAGGTTTCCTAAAAAAGATTTGCACCGTGTTTAATATTTCAAGTATAATGCAAATAAGAAAATATTTTTAGAGAAGAGAATGATGGAATATAAGTACTGACAATGACGTTGAATTTAACCGACAAAAGGGTTTGATTGTGGATGACGAGAGAGAAAGACATTGAACAATCGCTAAAATTGTTTATTGTATTATCAAGAGCATATCGATCTGTCGGCGATCAAGTGAATAAGTCGATTCAATCATTTGGCGTGAATCCGACGGAGTTTGCGGTCTTAGAATTGCTTTACCATAAAGGGGATCAGCCGTTGCAGCAAATTGGCGGCAAAATTTTGCTCGCTAGCGGCAGCATTACATATGTAATAGACAAGCTGGAGCAAAAAGGGTTAATTGTGCGAAAAGCATGTGAAACAGACCGCCGTGTCACATATGCTTCGATTACGGAAAAGGGAAGAGCGTTTATCGAAAAGGTTTTCCCGGAGCATGCGCAGACGATTCACGAAACCGTTTCCGGCTTGACTCCTGAAGAAAAGGAACAGGCGATTGCGTTATTGAAAAAGCTGGGATACGGTGCAAAAAGAGAATAGCTGTTCGTCTAAAATAAGTGGCTGCTTATTGCAGCCACTTATTTTTTGAAAAAAGGATAAGCTGTAAAAGGAAAAGGAGGAGATAATTTATGATGATCCCAGTTGGGGTGTCCAATCGCCATATTCATTTATCGAAAGAACATCTGGCGCAATTGTTTGGTGAAGATGCGGAGTTAACGGTGTTAAAGCCGCTGTCGCAGCCAGGACAATTTGCCGCCAAGGAAACGGTTGCCGTTGAAGGGCCAAAAGCAAAAATAGAAAATGTCCGTGTGCTAGGTCCTGCCCGCTCGATGACACAGCTGGAAATTTCCAAGACGGACAGTTTTAAACTTGGAGTGCAAGCTCCCATTCGCTTGTCGGGGGACATCGAAGGAACACCGGGCATTACCATTCACGGTCCAAACGGGACGGTAACTGTGGATAAAGGAGTCATTATTGCGAAACGGCATATTCATATGACCCCGAAAGATGCGGAAACGTTCGGAGTAAAAGATAAGCAAGCGGTGAAAGTGAAAACGCAAGGGGAACGCGCTTTAATTTTTGATGAAGTAATTGTCCGAGTCAACGAAAATTTCGCGCTGGACATGCATATTGATACAGACGAAGCGAATGCGGCAGGATTGAAAACAGGAGATTATGTCGAGTTAATCCAATAACGGCATCATAAAAAAAGAGTCCCGATAACGGGACTTTCGTTTTATGATAGATGTTGTTCAAACCAACCGACAATATGATTCAGCCGTTCAAGACGAAGCGTCGGCGGACCGCTGCGGGACAGATCATGGTTCGCTTCCGGGAAGCGGATGAGCTTCGTTTCCTGCTTTAAATGTTTCAGCGCAATAAACAGCTGTTCCGCCTGTTCGATCGGGCAGCGGTAATCTTTTTCGCTATGGAGAATCAATAGCGGCGTTCGAATGTTTTTCACATATTTCAATGGAGAGTGGTGCCAAAGCCGCTCTGGATCTTCCCACACATTGCAGCCGATTTCCCATTCTGTGAAGAAATAACCGATGTCGCTCACTCCATAGAAGCTGAGCCAGTTGGAAATAGAACGCTGCGTTACCGCGGCTTTAAAGCGGTCCGTATGCCCGACGATCCAGTTCGTCATAAATCCGCCGTAGCTTCCGCCTGTAACGCCGAGGCGCGTTTCATCGATAAAATCAAAATGCTCGAGCACATAGTCGACGCCGCTCATGATGTCTTCATAGTCCATCCCGCCGTAATCGCCGCGTACGGCATTGACAAATGTTTGTCCATAGCCGTGGCTGCCGCGCGGATTCGTAAACAGCACCGCATATCCTTTGCCAGCAAGCACCTGCATTTCATGGAAAAAAGTAAAACCGTACATCGCGTGCGGACCACCGTGGATTTCGACGATAAGCGGCACTTTTTGTCCTTGTTCGAGATGAGAGGGCTTCATTATCCATCCTTGAATGTTCCAGCCATCACGGGATGGATAGGCGAATGTCTCCGGTTCGGAAAGGACAATTTCTTCTTCCAACTCCTTATTCGCATTTGTCAGTTTGTTTCGTTTTCCATCATGAAGAGAAACGGTATATAAGTCGCCGATATGGGTTGGTTCGCTAATTGCCGCAATCGCTATATGTTGATGCGGGTGAATCGTTAATCCATATAGATGGAAATCGCCGACTACAGATGGTGTAATTGTTCCGTCTAACGCTACATGATGAAGGTTGACGCGCCCTCGTTCGGAAGCAAGAAAATACACGCCGTTTCCTTCTTTATCCCAAATGAGTCCAGGACTTGGCGCGTCGGAATGCATATCTCCTACCATCGCATCACCGACATGCACATCCCAATCTGCGGTAAGCGCCCGTTTTTCTCCGCTAACAAGATCGAAAATCCAAACTCGATTTAACGTAGCACCTAAATATTTGAGGTCATGCCCAATCGCCGCGAGCGTTTTTCCGTCCGGAGACCAAGACAGCGAAGTGAAAAGCCCGTTTCCATCTGTGACTTTTGTCGTTTTTCCGCTGTCGATATCAAGGAGAAATATGTCGCGCGTAAACGTAAAATCAGGCTCATTGCTCCGATTGGCGACAAACGCGACTGTTTTGCCGTCAGGGGATATGGCAAATGAGCCGATTTCGTCATCTCTGTCTGTCAGAGATTGGATCTCGCCTGTTTCTACATTGATGCGAATGAGCACATCTTGTTTATCATCGCGAAATCCTGCTGCATCGGATTTATATTGAAGCCGCTCTACGACAAGTGGTGTTAACTCGCGTTTTTCTTTCTCTTTTTTGTTTTGCTCCTCACGTTCTTCTAACGTTTCTTTCTTGCCAAGAGAAGTGAGTGCTACAAGAAACCGCCCGTCCGGCGACCAGCGCAGATGGCGCACTCCGTTTTTTAATGCGGTTAACTGGCGTGCTTCCCCGCCGTCTGTTGGAAGAAGCCAAATCTGCGTTTTTCCGGAGCGGTTGGAAAGAAACGCGATTGTTTTTCCATCCGGGGACCAACGTGGAAAAGCGTCTTTTACTTTTCCGAACGTCCATTGGTTCACTTTGCCGTCCGCTAATGTCAGGAGAAAAAGGTGGGAGCGGTATTCCCGTTCGTCATCAATCGTTTTTTGCACAAAGATGACTTTCTCGCCATCTGGTGAAAATTGAGGATCGTTCACAAAGCGAATGCGGAAAAGATCTTCCGCAGTGATGACGCGCAGTTTTTTCTTTACGTCCTGTACAGTCATCCAAGCCACTTCCTTTATTAAGAATTTTCTCTATATTGTTTCGGTGAACTACCCCCACTTAATTTTCTAGCGAAAATTTGAAGTGGGGGCTTCCAAAGAAGTTTGACTGCTTCAA
>NZ_QCWL01000001.1:1265656-1279845 GCF_003064505.1 Geobacillus sp. LYN3
CTTTCATTCTACTGGAGATCCGCCAGCAAGGGCTATTTTTATGCTTGATCAAGTTTATCTAGCACCACGGGTTATACTATATTTTACTGAATCTATCCTATTTTCAGCAAAATATAGTTAAGGCGATTCATCTCCCACTCACTCCGCTTCGCTTCGTTGAAGTGGGAGTCTTCTCGCCTAATTAAGATAAAATACGGGACAAGATACGCCAATGTCGCAATGTAAATGACAAAGTCAAACGCCGCCGACATCGAATTAGAAATGGTTGAGAAAATAAAAATTTGCGCCAATCCATTCGAAAGAACTAAAGAAAAGCTTGGTACTTTCTTTTTATTTTCCTTTAAAAACGCTGAAATAAACAGACCTTGTTTTGCCGCTTGATACGGCACTTCAGCGCTTAATAACACCCAACCGAGCGTGGAGCCGAGCAAGCTGATCAATCCTAGTCCGGCAAGAACGTAGCCGCCGCTTGGGCCTAAAATCGTGACAATGGCATCTACAAGCGGTTTTTCTGATTGAATGAGTTCTTTTTGCGGCAATACTCCCATGACAAGGATGCTAATGCCGATATAAATCGCAAGAGCAATCAACAAGCCAAGGATTGTCGCACGCTTGACGTCGGCTTGTTTACGCGCACGCGATGCAAAAACAATCGCTGATTCGACGCCGATAAACGCCCATAATGTCGATACAGCCGCATTCTTGATTTGACTTAATAATCCAATCGAATGCCCTGCATCATCATAACGCGGGGCAACAAACGAGCCAATGTTGCTTTTTTCAAACGCAAATAAAGCGATAATGATAAATAGGAAAAATCCGAGCACTTTTGCCGCGGTAGCGACAAAGTTTAGCTTTCCCGCGTCTTCGATGCCGCGCAAAATGATGAAATGCATTCCCCATAACAATGCGGTACATATAAGAAACGTCAACAAGTTCCCAAGCTTTACATCAAGAGGACCGATGGAAAATAACGTTTGTTTGCTTGTTAAAATTGGAAAAAACGTTGATAAATAGCTGGTAAACGTCGTAATAATCGCCACGTTGCCGGCAAAGTTGCCAATCCAATATCCCCATGAAGACATAAAGCCAGATAGGATCGAGATGTTCGAGCCTTTCGGAAACAATTCTTTCGCATAAATCTGCGGCCCGCCGTTTAGTTCCGGTTTGCGAATCGCCAAATTACCGAATACGAGCGCGGTCATTAATACCCCGCCGCCCGTTAATAACCACGCGAAAATGACACCAAGCGGGCTTGCCGCTTCTGCTAGCGAGCGCGGTAGCATAAAAATTCCCGATCCCACCATATTTCCAACGACAAGCGCCGTTAATAACCATAATCCAAGTTTTTGCTGTTGCAAAGTGGATAGCTCCTTCCTGACGATAATTAAGTTTTAGCTTTTTTCGCAAAAAAATACACCCCAAAGTTTTCAACGGGTGCATGTGGCCATCCGCATTTAACTTCCAATCGATAGTGCTTCATCGTTTGTTGCAACGATGCATGTTCGGATACAGGCCCAGTCTACGGCGTCAGAGTCCAACGCAAACTTCGGCAACTTTCCTCATTGGCTCTTTGCGTCTCGTTTCTACAACTCTTGTTCATTGCAGCCTGTATCCCGTCTATGTGGATGAGAAAGAAAAAATATTCAATTGGTGTTATTATTATACGTTCTTTCGACAAATTTCGTCAACAACCTTTTGTAATCGAAAAAAAGGATTTTCCGTGTATGAATGGAATACAATCTAAGATAAGGAAAACGAGAGAAAAGGAAGGGATTGCGTTGAAATTTTCTGAGTTTCGCTATGAACGGCCGAATATCGAGAAGCTGAAAACATCATTTCAACAAGCGCTGCAATCGTTCCAGAAGGCAAGCAGCGTAGAAGAACAGGATGAGGCGATGAAGGAAATTAATAAGCTTCGCAACGATTTCAGCACGATGGCGCAAATTTGCTATATTCGCCATACGATTGATACGAACGATGAGTTTTATAAGCAGGAGCAAGATTTTTTCGATGAAGTTGAGCCAATTGTTAAAGGGCTTGTGAACGATTATTACCGTGCGCTTGTTTCGTCTCCGTTCCGTTCGCAGCTTGAAGAAAAATGGGGGAAACAGTTATTTGCGCTCGCTGAGACGGAATTAAAAACGTATTCTCCAGACATTGTGGAAGATCTGCAGCTGGAAAATAAGCTGACGAGCGAATATACAAAATTGGTCGCTTCGGCAAAAATTTTCTTTGAAGGGGAAGAACGGACGTTAGCGCAGCTGCAGCCGTTTGTCGAATCGCCGGACCGCGAGATGCGCAAGCGGGCGAGTGAGGCGCGTTTTGCCTTTTTCCAAGAACATGGGGAGAAGTTCGATGAAATTTACGATCAGCTTGTGAAAGTGCGCACCGCCATCGCGCAAAAGCTCGGATTTAAAAACTTCGTGGAACTCGGTTATGCCCGTCTTGGACGGACTGATTACAACGCCGAGATGGTCGCGAAATTCCGCAAACAAGTCGAAAAGCATATCGTTCCAATTGCTGTGAAGCTTCGCGAGCGGCAGCGGGCGCGCATCGGTGTCGAGAAGCTGAAATATTATGATGAAGCGTTTGTTTTTCCAACCGGCAATCCAACGCCAAAAGGGGACGCAAACTGGATTATTGAAAACGGGAAAAAGATGTACGAAGAACTGTCGCCGGAAACAGGCGAGTTTTTCCGGTATATGATCGATCATGAACTAATGGACCTCGTTGCGAAAAAAGGAAAAGCAGGAGGCGGCTATTGCACCTATATCGAAAACTATAAAGCGCCGTTTATTTTCTCGAACTTTACCGGCACATCCGGAGACATCGACGTGCTTACCCATGAAGCGGGGCACGCATTTCAAGTGTACGAAAGCCGCCATTACGAAATTCCGGAATACATCTGGCCGACTTTGGAGGCATGCGAAATTCATTCGATGAGCATGGAATTTTTCACATGGCCGTGGATGAAGTTATTCTTCGGGGAAGATGCGGAAAAATATAAATTCTATCATTTGAGCGATGCTTTATTATTTTTGCCGTATGGCGTAGCGGTGGACGAATTTCAGCATTTCGTATACGAAAATCCGAACGCAACGCCGGCGGAACGGAAGCAAGCATGGCGGAAGATTGAAAAGAAATATATGCCGACACGAGACTATGACGGCAATGATTATTTAGAACGCGGCGGCTTTTGGCAGCGGCAAAGCCATATTTATACGAACGCATTCTACTATATCGACTATACCCTTGCGCAAATTTGCGCGTTCCAATTTTGGAAACGTTCGCGTGAAAACTATGAAGAGGCGTGGAATGATTATTTAACCTTATGCCGTCAAGGCGGAAGCAAGCCGTTTACCGAATTGGTCCGCGCCGCCAACCTCATTTCGCCGTTTGAAGACGGATGCGTTCAATCGGTAGTCGATGAGATCGAACAATGGCTTGATCAAGTTGACGACCGGAACTTATAACGAAGGGGACAAGGAAGAAATCAAGACGGTTTCTTCCTTGTCTCTTAAAAATATGGAGAAAAGATATTGAGCCTGCTCATATCTATTGAAAAGGGCGAATATGCCGAAAGATATTCTTATGGCGGCTGATAAATACAATGGGGGAGGAAGGAGCATGAATGTTCGCAAAGCAACGCTCGATGATGCGCACGCCATCGCCATCGTGCATGTCGAAAGCTGGAAAACGACATATGAAGGGATTGTGCCTGCGGAGTATTTGGCGCAATTAAGCGTAAGCGAAAAAGAACAGCTTTGGCAACGTGGATTAAATCAATCGAAACACTCGATTTTTGTCGCTGAAGAAGATGGAAAGGTATGTGGATTTATTTCCGGGGGTAAAAACCGCTCCACACAAGGAAAAGAAGCGGAGTATGAAGGGGAAATATACGCCATCTATTTATTGAAAGAAGCTCAAGGGAAAGGATACGGGACAAAGCTTGTCAAAGCGCTAGTGGATGATTTTCAACGTGATGGGATTCGTTCTATGGTCGTGTGGGTGCTTGCCGATAATCCGTCGCGCCGATTTTACGAGAGGCTAGGAGGCGAGAAAATCGCTGAGGAAGTCGTTGATATCGGTGGGAAAAAGCTGACGGAATGGTGCTATGGATGGAAAAGCATTGAATATTTCGCATAAAATAAGCTGCCTAGGCGAAAGGCAGCTTTAAAAAAATCATTTAATGAGTGATTACTCACTTCAAAATATAGGCAATATCATATAAAATATAAGCGAGTAATCACTCACTATAAAAGGAGGAAGAACTTGTGTCCGGGAAGCCGTGTATTCGTATGGAACATGTTTCGAAGCGTTTTGGGAAAAAGACGGTTATTGAAGACGTATCGCTTGACGTATACAGAGGGGAAATTTTTGGGATGCTTGGACCTTCGGGAGCGGGAAAAACGACGATTGTCAAAATGATTGCCGGCATTGACGAAGCTACTCAAGGAACCATTCATGTGTTAAATACGAAGATGCCGAATCTTCATGTGATGAAGCGAATTGGTTTTATGGCCCAGTCCGATGCGTTATATGGCGAATTAACGGCGTTCGAAAATTTGCAGTTTTTCGCTTCCATTTACGGATTAAAAGGGAAAAAGCAAAAGCAACGCATCCACGAGGTGATGGAGCTTGTCAATCTGACAGACCATATCAAAAAGCCCGTCCATCAATATTCGGGAGGGATGAAACGGCGGTTGTCGCTGGCGATATCTTTGCTGCATGAACCGGAGGTACTGCTTTTAGACGAGCCGACGGTTGGCATTGATCCTGTGCTTCGTCAGGCAATTTGGGAGGAACTAGACAGAATCCGCCAAAATGGAACAACGATTGTCGTGACAACCCATGTCATGGATGAGGCCGAGAAATGCCAGCGTCTCGCTATGATTCGCGATGGCTGTCTTATTGCCGTTGGAAGTCCGGCAGAGTTAAAGAAAGAGACGGGCTCACAAACTATTGAAAACAACGTACTTGCACGGTTCAGAAGATATGGAACTATTCGATAATTTCGGTCCTGTGTTAATTGGTTTTTTCGTTTTCTTTTTCGTCTTCTTAATCGCCGGTGTTTCTTTCCTCCGCGAACGTACGGGAGGAACGCTCGAACGCTTGCTGGCGACACCGCTTCGACGCTTTGAAATCGTCGCTGGCTATATTATTGGATTTGGTTTATTTACGACATTGCAAGCGAGCTTGATTGCTTGGTTTGCTGTTGATATTCTTGACATGATGATGGAAGGTTCTTTCCTTTACGTGTTATTGATTACATTTTTATTGGCGATGACCGCGTTAACATTAGGAACGCTGCTGTCCGCTTTTGCGAATAATGAACTGCAAATGATGCAGTTTATCCCACTTGTCGTTGTACCGCAAATTTTCTTCTCTGGCTTGTTTAATTTAGATACGATGGCCGAATGGCTTCGTTCGCTAAGCGTGGTCATGCCGCTGACGTATGGAGCGGATGCGCTTCGGGAAATTATGATCCGCGGCAATGGCTGGAACGAAATTGCCAAAGACGTATATGTTTTACTTGGTTTTGCTGTATTGTTTATGATATTAAATGTAGTAGCATTAAAAAAATATCGAAAATTGTAAGGAGTATAAAGAATGAACGAGCAGCAGTGGCTGAAAGAACTGTTGAAGCTAAATGAGGAAGATGTGAAGCTTAGTGAAAAACAAATCAAAATTTTAGAAGCGGCGATTGAAATGTTCGCCGAAAAAGGCTATGCGGCCACTTCGACAAGCGAAATCGCCAAGAAGGCGGGCGTGGCGGAAGGGACGATTTTCCGCCATTATAAAACGAAAAAGGATTTGCTGCTGGCGATTGTCACTCCGACGCTATTTCAATCCGTCGCCCCATTTTTAGCAAAAGAGTTTGTCAAAGAAGTGTTCGATAGTCAGTATCAAAGCTATGAAGAGTTCATCCGCGTTCTTTTGAAAAACCGCTATGAATTTGTGAAAAAATACTTGCCGGCGATCCGCGTTTTCTGGCAGGAAATCGCGTTTCATGAGGAGATTAAGGAGCAATTTCAGCGCGTTTTTACGGTACACGTATATCAAAAATTCAAGAAAATTGTGGAATATTTTCAAACGAAAGGAGAAATTGCCGCAATTCCCGTTGATTCGGTCATCCGCATGACGATCACGACGATTGCCGGATTTTTGGTGACTCGGTTTATCGTGTTGCCGGATTATGAATGGGATGATGAAGCGGAAATGGAACGGACGATTCAGTTTTTAATGAACGGTCTTGCGAAAAAAACGCCTAATTCTTAGTGAACATAAACCTTTATCTAGTGCTAATCATGTATATAAAATAAGACCGAAGTGCTGCAACAACTCCGGTCATGCATAGACGGTTCCCTTCAGGGGAGCGGCAGTAGGACGGGAATCATCCACCCAATTCGTCAGTTCAAGGGTGGATGATTTCTTTTGGCTGTAAGACAGTATTGAAACGACGATCCATTGCGGATGTCAGCCGGCGTGACGTAATCGCCCTAACGGATATGTAAATCGTTGAAGAAGATATTCAAGTCATTCGTGTTGGAGATGATCGTGTTTAGGGAAGCTCCTTTTTCCTGAAGGTAGGTGGTATACTCATTTAGCATCTTTCCCACCCTTTGACTTATACGATGAGTTTGGAAAGGCACCGCTAAAGCATATCAGTAAAAAAATAACATTATATGACGAGTATATCATAAAAAAGAATCAATTGTTAGTCATATAATGTGTATTATATGTCTAGTTAAAAATGGCAATGAAAGAAAAATTAATTTATTTTTATGGAAGGGGGAGTTTATGCTAAATTTTTACGATTCATAATTTGTACTAGAAAGACTGAACCAAAGCGACGAGGTCAAATCATCGGGGTCATCGTTTCTGTCAAAGGGGAGTTTACACAATAATTTGGACTTAACTTTGGAAAATCATTCATATACAGACCTAATATCTTTCTATCTTTCGCATTATTCATTAAATGATCGTGTGGCATTAGCGATCGATTCATTCCAACAAATGATTCGGAATATAAAGCGAGGACGCAAAGTACGGAATATTTTCGGCTATTTTTGGGGCATTGTAGAGAAGAAACTGGATGAGGAATACGAGAGCATTATTTCTGATATTGCATAGACTTGCGTTTTTTTAATGAGGCACCGCAGGTTTAATTCAGCATACCCTTTTTTCGCTTCATTTTGCCGTCATAGATCCTTGTTTTGTGTCGTCAAGAGGATTTCCTATGCCTTGCTTGTACTGCGCGAAATGGGGACGTGTCGTCGCATTGATGAGGACATAGCAAGGACAACCAGAGACAGGCGAGAGGCTGTCTCAAAAGGTCGTTAAACCGATCTTTTGGGGACAGCCTCTTCTAATTTGATGTAAACTTTTTTATTTTATTATAATTTTACCTGTATTTTTGAAGCGTTCCAGAATCACAAACAACCTAGAATAGCAATCTTGAATGGTTTTTTCATTTTTAATATTATTGTGGAGTCCTAGTCCAAAATAGGTGTCCTTATAAAACCCTACTAAATAATCGCCTGACTTGATCGTAGGTGCGTCTTCATAACTTAATTGATCGTCAATAAACGCCAAATAAACTTTCTCAGATTCAATAAAAATAAATGGTATAGGCGATTGTAAATAAATTTTAGCATACTGTGGTTTTGCTGCTTCTTTCAAGTAACTCTTAGTTATAAACACACTGTCTAAGTTTTTGAATTTTTTCTGTAAAATGTCTTCCATTGACAATTGGACAAATGAAATATTTTTTTCTCTAATTTTAGGTTTGTCTCCTACAATCCCAATTTTTAGTTTACTCCCTGAATAAACAGGTGAGTCAAAATTTGCTTCTTGACTACAAGAGGTACATATAAATAGTAATGTTATTAAAATGATAAATCTTCTCATTATTTCCTCCGAATGGATACAATTTAAAGCGATTACATTATATCATAAAAAACAATTCAAAAAAAGTCTTTTTTTTGAATTATTTTCCTTTTATTATTGAAAAAAAAGTTATATGGAGGTAATTTATGAAAAAATTTTTTTTTATGGTTATGATAACTATATTTGCGTTGTCAGTTTTCACACCAATCAGCACCCAAGTTCACGCAGAACAAAATGATACAGTCAAAGGATTTGTTCCATTAACAGATGAAAAAAGTAAACCATTTATTCCGATGACAGATGAACAATTAGAGAAAATCAGAAATTCTAATGAAGACTATGATATAGAGTTAACATATGAACAAGCTGTTAAAAGAACAGCAGAATTAACTGGAAAATCAATTGATCAAATTAAGAAAGAGTATCCAAATACTGAATCTAGTTATTTGAAAAAATCTAATGGAGTTGCAGTGGCGGCTGCTAGTACGTGTAATTGGCATGAAACTTCAACTACGCACACGGTTAAGAGTTATAATGCTAAACTAATTGTTATAGTGAAAGCGTGCAGGGATGGCTCTTTTGGTTGGGTAGATACTAACGCAAAACCAATGCTACAAGAATTTCAAGCTGGAAGTAAATATTTCCAAGGAACAATACAAGTTGATTTAGAATCAACAGGTTATTATTATGTTGTAAATGGTAGTTTTTACAATAATACTACAGTAACTCATACAGGAACTACAGGTGCTAATACAGTATGGACTGCTACTTATGCTGTAAGTTCAACATCTAATTACTATGGATCACTATATACGGGTGTTAAGTGGAAACAGGTTAGTCCTTAACTTTTAATATCATTTTTTATAAAAGGATAACTCACAACACGAACGGTTTTAGATAACGAAACAAAATAGATATTATGTTGCATTCATCAATATCCTACAAAATTAGCAAAACCCCTTGTGTATCAAGGGGTTTTATTTTTTTCTCGGCTTTGGAAGGAACTTGAATGCAACATATAGAATAGAATTGTTAAGTTGAATGAAATATAATGGAGTGATTAGCATGAAACAAAATGATATTCTTTTCTACCTTGTAGGGGGAGCGATCTTCGGTTTTCTCTTTGGAACCATTCCTAATGGGGCTATAATCGTCATCTCCACTTTATTAGGAGGTATTCTGGCCGTATTAGTCGGTATCTTTAGGGAGTTATTGAACATCTCGAAACAACTGGAGGAGAAAAAGGAATGACACATCGAGGGCAAAACAGCGTAGAACCGATTCGAGATCCAGAAAAAATTCGAGAAATGAAGGAGTATTTGTTGCATCGGTCGTATCGCGACTATTTCCTGTTTACCTTTGGTATTAACTCTGGTCTTCGGATTAGCGATATCCTGCCTTTACGGGTCATGGATGTCAAATATACGGAGCATTTGCGTGTCAAAGAGAAGAAAACCGGCAACGTACGCAAAATCAAGATGACCGCAGCATTAAAACAGGAAATTGAGAAATACACGCGAGGAATGGCCGATTCCGATTATTTATTTCCGTCACGAAAAGGGAATCGTCCGATTAGCCGAGAAACAGCGTGGAGAATTATCAATGAGGCAGCCAAAGCGTGTGGCGTGGAAGGACCGATTGGCACCCATACAATGAGAAAAACCTTTGGATATCACTTTTACCAGCAGACGAAGGACGTGGCGATGTTGCAACAAATATTTGGGCATTCAGCACCGTCCATAACCTTACGGTATATTGGGATTAATGATGATATGATAGACGAGATGTTGGAGAATTTCGCCCTATAGATACATTTTTTATAATTATTGGTTCTTGTAGCATCTATACCTAGTGTTCTTATCTGTTTCGGAAATTTATTACCCATTTACCAAATATATGATATATAGTAGTATTTGTATTGAATAAAATAATAGATTTGAGAGGAGATTTAATTTGGTTTGGGAAGATTTAAAACAAAAGTTTAATCAATTGAAAGAGAAAACGCAAAAGAAGATTATGGCTCAGTTTTTTCGTATAGTAGATGTAGAAAGTCAGTCTTTAAGTAAAGATCAGAACGGTAATTTTACTCCGTATTTACAAAAGGGACAAGTAGTAAAGGTTTATTTTGTTGGTTTAGGAGCAGTTATAGATAGTCCTCACTATGCAGTTGTTTGGGATGCACATCCAAAAAATGAACACATAGTTGTTTTACCTTTAACAAGTAAAACAAGGGCTGGAAAGGGTTATTTTGAAATAGGCCCTATTGATGGGTTACCTGCAGTTTCACATGTAGTTAAAGCAAATCAACCACAAAGTGTTTCAAGAAAAAGTGTAAAAATATGGACTAAAAAAGATAACAACGGTAATAATGTAGTTATAACATTAAACGAAACTCAGTTAAATAAAACCGAAGAATTGTTTCGGATTTCTCAACTAGGAGAACCAACATTAGTTAAAGTGTTGACTAAGAATATTGGTTTACTAGTTCCTATAACAGAGTCGGCAGTTTATTATGACGATTTACACAAACCTGTGCATTATTTTTTGATGGGCAATCAGCTTTACTATAAAATTAAAGCAGATGCTGATCCTAAATTAATTGAATTGGTTAATCTCAATATAAGAAGTAAAGAAAGAAAAGAGCTCTTGAAGAATCTCTTTTCTGATTTACCAAGTAATCGAGTGATAGCTGAAAGTGAAATAAACAAACTAACGCAACTTCAGAGAGCAATATCAAACCAAAGTAATTTGAAGTAATTTGAAGTAATTTAAAGTAAAAATTGATGAATTTATTGACATTTTAAAGCAATATTAATAATATATAATTAACAAAGCTTTATTTTTCAAATAAGATCAATAAATTATTCAAACCCGAGATGGGATATGCTGATAAGCAAATTAATTCAAAACCGTGATGGATTAAAGAAGCGAAGATCTTTTTGATCTTCGCTTCTTTCGTTTCAAAGTAACTTTCTTATCTAATTTAATCGCAGAAATTCTCATGTTAGGTTCTAAAAGCACTTATTTTTTAGTTCCTATAATCTTGATTATGTTGTATTCCAAACTTCCCAATGAATCATGAGGGTGTACCAAAAGCAGTCACTTTTGGCACACCCTCTTTCCTGTGCACAGTATTTAGTAGGATCTGATTTTTGCTTCAAATTGTCTAAGCGTTAATTGATTTAACTCTAGAAAACCTTCTTCTTTCAAGGAAATGGTTTTTCCTTCGTAAACAGGGTAGACTCCTTGCCATCCCCCGACAATGGTATACAATTCTGTTCCTTTAACAGGTTTTAGAAAGCAAATATATCGACCCTCAGCCATCGGTCCTGGATAAACTCTGTTGAGAGGATGTAAAGGATCAGGAAGGGGTTCAATCCCGGTTGATAACACGTTAATGATTTTGCCGCCGGTTCCCTTTAAATATTTGTCGACATGAAAGCTTTGTACAAAATTAACGAGCTTCCCCCCTTGTACAGACTTATTTAACGGCTGTTTCTGGAAAGAAGTATCGAACCAACCATAAGCAATGAATGTTGAGCCGCTTACTAAATCCTTTAAGTTTGCGGCACGCTTGATATTTACTGCTTGTTTTGGAATGGTAATATTCTGCGCCTGAACAGGTAAATGAAACGTAAATAGCAAACATATACAGATTAAAAACTTAGACCATACTTTCATTCCATCACCTCATAATATATCTTTGTTGGGCGCTACTATTGTTTAACAATCTTTCCTGTTTTATGCGTGTTTCCTTTGTCCTCGAAAAGGGCGACCTTATTCGCAGGACATTAAGTCTGGCAGTTCAACACCCCATGTAAAGGTATGCATCTAATTTGTAATTATCTTTCTGGAATAATGTGATAACGTACAAGCGAATAAGGATGGGCAAAAAAAGAACCGCCTTTCCCATTAAGGGATCAGGCGGTTTGTTTATGCAAAGGTTTGGCGACAATCGCATCGTTTTCGACATCGATGCGAATCGCTTTGACTTGATCGTTTTCATCTAGCAGCACATCGGCGATTTTGTCTTCGACGTGTTCTTGGATGACGCGGCGGAGCGGACGAGCGCCGAATGCTGGATGGTAGCCGAGTTCGGCTAATTTTTCTTTCGCCGCTTGCGAAACGTCAAGGTCGATGTGTTGTTCGCGCATTGCTGCTTTTACTTCGTCAAGCATGAGATCAACAATTTGCAGCATATGTTCTTTTTTCAACGATTTGAATTCAATAATCGCATCGAAACGGTTTAAAAACTCTGGTTTGAAGTATGCGTTTAATGAGTCGAGAATGCTTGTTTGTGTTTGTTGTTTTTCAAATCCGACCGTAATTTTTTTGTCTGTCACGCCGGCGTTGCTTGTTGCGATGATGACTGTATCTTTAAAGCTTACGGTGCGTCCTTGGCTGTCCGTGAGACGGCCGTCTTCTAAAATTTGAAGGAAAATGTGTTGCACATCTGGGTGCGCTTTTTCAATCTCGTCAAGCAAGATAATGCTGTATGGATTGCGGCGCACTTTTTCTGTAAGCTGGCCGGCTTCTTCGTGACCGACATAGCCAGGAGGCGAACCGATTAATTTCGATACCGAATGTTTTTCCATGTATTCGCTCATGTCGAGGCGAATCATTGCGTCTTTTGAGCCGAATAGCTCTTCTGCCAACGTTTTCGCCAGCTCCGTTTTTCCGACGCCAGTCGGACCAACGAATAAGAACGAACCGATTGGGCGGTGTTTTGCTTTTAATCCCGCGCGGCTGCGGCGGATCGCTTTGGCGACTTTTTTGACCGCTTCTTCTTGGCCGATGACTTTTTTCGCTAAGTTTTCTTCTAAATGTTTCATTTTTTCTTTTTCATCGGCCTGCAGTTTGCCGACAGGAATGCCTGTTTTCTCTTCGATGATGCGTTGGATATCAGCAACATCGACAACTGGGCGTTCTTGGTTTACGCCGTTTTGCAATTGTTTTTCCAATTTCAACTCTTCGCTGCGCAATTTCGCTGCCAGTTCGAAATTTTCTTCTTTCACTGCTTTTGCTTTTTCTTTGGCGATTTGCGCAAGGCGTTCTTGAATTTGTTTTTCATCTGTCGGACCGAGGCGCAAGTTCGCTTTGGAGCCGGCTTCGTCTAACAAGTCGATCGCTTTGTCCGGCAAGAAGCGGTCTTGAATGTAACGGTGCGACAATTTGACGCACGCTTCAATCGCTTCGTCCGTATATTTCACATGATGGAATTGCTCGTATTTCGGCTGAATCCCTTTTAAAATCGTAATCGCTTCTTCGACCGTTGGTTCATGCACGATAACTGGTTGGAAACGGCGTTCAAGCGCAGCGTCTTTTTCAATTTGGCGATATTCTTTCAACGTTGTAGCGCCGACGACTTGCAATTCTCCACGCGCGAGCGCTGGTTTTAAAATGTTGCCCGCGTCCATCGAACCTTCCGCCGAACCGGCGCCGACGAGCAAGTGAATTTCATCGATGAAGAGAATGACGTTTTTCCGGCGCTGCAATTCAGCGATGAGCCGTTTCATCCGCTCTTCGAATTGACCGCGAATGCCTGTATTCGCAACAAGCGATGCGACGTCAAGCAAATATACTTCTTTGTTTAATAGTTTTTCCGGAACTTGCCCTTCAGCGATTTTCAAGGCGAGTCCTTCGACAATCGCTGTTTTACCGACACCTGGTTCCCCGATTAATACCGGGTTGTTTTTATTGCGGCGGTTTAAAATTTCAATGACGCGTTCAATCTCTTTATCGCGTCCGATGACTGGGTCAATCAGACCGGCTTTCGCAAGCTGTGTTAAGTTGCGGCCGAATTGGTCCAAGAAACCGCCGCCTCTTTTACCGTTTCTGTTCCATTTGGATGGTTGTGCCATATTTGCTGATGGCGTATCCATTTCCGAAATTGGCGAAAATCCGTTCATAAAGAAATCATCAAATGGGAATGACGAGAAATTATCGAAACCGAAATTGATCGGAATAGTCAGCTCTTGTTTTTGTTTTTCATAACATTCGTGGCAAAGGTGCATTTGCTTTTTCTCATGATTAAATTGTAAATTGACAAATACCGTCGCTTCGTTTTGATGGCATACTTGACAAAGCATGAGGCATAACCTCCTTTTTCGCTCTTTTGACTTTGACTATCTTTGACTTTCTGATTTTATTATACTTTGACCATCTTTGACTTTCAAGAGTTTTTTACAAAAAAATTTGTTGTAACCGTGAAATGTTTTTGAAGGAATACAGCTCTGAGGAGTAAAAATTCTTCGAGATAAATTGAACTTCTAGCCCCCAAATTTTGATAAATATGC
>NZ_QCWL01000001.1:1279945-1301049 GCF_003064505.1 Geobacillus sp. LYN3
TACCAACTGTGGATAATTTGAAAATCCCTATTTTGACGAAAAACTTTGAAATATACTCTTCATAGCTGGAAGGAATAGTGAATAATGTACGGATAAGAAAAAGTTATGGTATAGTTAAGTCTAGAAAATAGAGCAAAGGGGAAGTAAAAAAATGAAAAAGCTTTCGCTGTTTTTGCCATTGATGTTAATACTGCTTTTATTTGCCGCCTGCAGCCAGGAAAAGCAAGAGGAAAAACCGGCAATGCTTGAAGTTCAACTTCAGACACCGGATCATATTGAATTAAATAAGGAAACGACACTTTCTTGTATCGTGACATACGGCGGGGAAAAAGTGAATGATGCGGATGAAGTGAAGTTTGAAGTGTGGAAACATGGAAGCGAGAAGCGCGAGATGTTAACTGCCAAAAATGATGGTGATGGCAAATATTCTGTGAAAAAGACGTTTACCGAGCCGGGGACGTATTCGGTCATTAGCCATGTGACAGCACGAAATATGCATAATATGCCGAAAAAAGATATCGTTGTTGGCACACCGAGCGATCAGCCGCAAAATCATGCAGAGGAACATCACGGTGATGAACACCATCATGCCGATGTCATGATGATGCTTCATGAAAAACAATTTTCCGTAAATAAAGAAGCGCATTTAACGGTACATATTACTCATGATGGCAAGCCGCTTGCAGGCGCTACCGTTCGTTTGGAAGTGTGGAAAGATAACGGAAAGCACCTGTTTATCGAAGCAAGCGAAAAACAAGCAGGCCAATACGAAGCAGCAACGTCGTTTCAAGAAAAAGGGACATATTCTGTAAAAATTCATGTAGAAACGGAACAACTTCACGAACATCAAGTAGAGCAAATTACGGTGCAATGAAGGGATGCCCTATAGCGGCATCTTTTTTACTGCCATCTCGTCTTTATTGAACTATGTCGGCATATATATGGGAGTGAATAGTGGACAAGGAGAGGGAGATGGCAGAAGTGGCTGGAAAGTGGTCAGGAGCTTGGCAAATCGCCGCCGTTTATGTCGGCACTGTCGTCGGCGCGGGGTTTGCTACTGGAAAAGAAATTATCGAGTTTTTTACGCAATACGGAACGTCCGGAACGATTGGCATTATCATCAGCGGCATCTTGTTTACGTGGGGTGGCGCGCGCATGATGGTGATGGCACGGAAAGTGAAGGCAGCTTCTTATCAACAGTTTAACCGCTATTTATTTGGCAGGGCAATGAGCCCGGTTATTTCTATCATGATGACGGTGATGATTGTCGGAGTCACCGCCGTGATGATGGCCGGCGCAGGCGCGGTGTTTGAGGAACAGCTCGGGTTGCCGCGGCAGATCGGAATTGTGGCGACGTTATGTTTATCGCTGTTAGTTATGATGTACGATATAAAAGGGCTATTTGGAGTAAACGCCTTGATTGTTCCGATGATGGTGCTATTTAGCGCCATTGCGTTTGGAAAGCTGATTACCATGGGAGAATTGTGTGAAACGAAACTGGAAGCGGCAGACTATTCATTAAAAGCCTTTCTTTCCCCTTTTTCGTATGCGGCGTTTAATTTGGCTATGGCGCAGCCTGTGCTTGTGCCGCTGGCTTGCGAGACGGGAGACGAGCGCATGGTGCGGCGCGGCGCAGTGCTTGGCGGGCTGCTGCTTACCGGCATTTTATTAAGCAGCCATTTTGTGCTCTTATCGTTTCCATATGCAATGAATTACGATATTCCGATGGCGGAAGTGATCCGTTCGTTTTTCGCCGTTTTTTACTGGGTGTATATCATTGTGATTTACGGGGAAATTTTTACGTCTATTATCGGCGGCATTTTTGGCCTGCAGCGGCAGGCGCGCACGCTCGTTTCTATTCCTAACGTCTTGTTTTTTGCCGTGTTGTTTATCGTGCTGTATACGGTCAGCTTATTCCGCTACAGTGAGCTCTTATCGTTTTTATATCCGCTATTTGGCTACATCAGTTTTGCATTTCTTTTTCTATTATGGGTGCGCAAAGTACCGCGCCCGTAACAGCAGCCGTTTTTCCGCATTGACGTGGAAAAACGGCTGTTTTGTTGATGATTAGCGAAAGCGCTGTACGATTTTTTTAACGCCTGTTTCGCCCGCCGTCGTTTTGTTAGTTGCCTCACTATTCGTTTTCGCCTAGTATTGTTTTCTTTTTTTATATACACAATATTCAGATATATCAATACCGGAATAGGAAGTGAATAAAATAAACAGCGGGTTGGAAGACTATCCCTCAAACGGCAAGTACGAGGGGATCATTATGTCCATTTTTTCCTTTTTTAAAAAAACGAAGACAAACGGTGGGGAAAAAACGCTGCAACAATTATTGAATAAGCTGCGTCAATCTAGTGATTTCATTACAGTAGAGTTTGCCGTAAACGGTCATTTGCTTGCCATTTACTATTTTGATTCGCTAGTGGACCCGAAAGTGCTGCAGCAACACGTTCTCTGCCATCTGCAAAATGATGTGCCGAAAAATCCAGATATAAAGCTGGAAGATTTGCAAAAAATCATACCGATTCAGCGGATTGAAGTAACGAACGATGTGCAGATGATCGAAGAAAAAATATTAAAAGGGTTTGTGGCTGTTCAGTTACAAAAGACAGATAACCGTGTTGCACTCATTAATATAGCAAATGAAAGTTTAGGGCTGCGGTCAAACAATGATTCAGAAAATGAATTTAGTGTCATCGGACCGAAAGTGGGATTTATCGAAAACATTGGTACTAACTTACATTTAATCAGAAGGCAAATCGTAACGCCTAATTTAGTGTTTCGGGAAATGGAGCTTGGTACAATATCAAAAACAAAAGTGGTTGTCGCGTATATCGATGGAATTACGAATAAGCAGACGATCGAAACCGTGATCCAGCGACTCGAAAATATCCATTTTGACATTATTCTTGACAATTCCCTTATCGATCAAATGCTTTCCGATAACTCGAATTCTCCGTTTCCGCTTTTTATCTCAACGGAACGGATTGACCGTGCCGTTTCTGCGCTTGCGTCTGGTCAAGTTGTTGTTCTTTGCGACGGTTCGCCATATGTTGTCATCGGCCCGTCGACTTTTTTCGATTTTTTTACTTCACCGGAAGATTATTATTTACCATGGATTCTTGGATCATTTGTCCGGCTGATTCGCGTTTTTGGCATTATGATTTCCGTGCTGGCTTCGCCGATTTATATTGCGGTATTAACGTACCATTATGAAATGATTCCGACAGATTTGCTTGGAACGATTATCTATTCCCGTTCTAACGTACCGTTTCCGCCGGTATTGGAAGTGTTATTTTTAGAAATCACCATTGAACTGCTTCGCGAAGCGGGCGCGCGCCTGCCGACAAAAGTGGCGCAGTCGCTTGGGGTCGTCGGCGGTATTGTGATCGGACAAGCTGCGGTGGACGCAGGGCTGACAAGCACCATCATGCTCATTATCGTTTCACTTGCCGCTTTAGCTTCTTTTACGACACCGATTTTTAAAATGTCCAATACAATTCGCTTCATCCGCTTTCCCATTATTTTATTTGCGACATTTTGGGGCGGAGTCGGAATTGTTCTCGCCGTCTGTTTCCTATTAATTCATTTAGGAAGGCTGCAATCATTTGGCAATCCGTATTTAGTTCCGTTTTATCCGCTGCGCATTCGCAATTTAAAAGATAGTATTATCCGTTTCTCATACAGCCAAACAGCGCAGCGACCAACGTTTCTTCGCCCGCTTTCCTTGTTCCGCTATAATCCGGCGAAAGCGAAACAAAAAGACGATATCGACGAGTAAGAAAGGGGTCGAATATGAAGCCGCTTCTGGTCATTGCCGCATCGGTCTTTTTACTTGCCGGCTGCAAAAGTTCGCGCGTTATTGATGAAATTCAAATTATTCAAGAAATGGGCTATGACTTTCATGACGGAAAATATGTAGGAACGGCGGTATATCCGACGTTTAAACAAGGACCGATGACAAAGCCGAATTTATTAACGACATCTTCGTCAACGGTGTATGATTTAATTCCCCGCCTTTCTTCCGAGTCGGCATTGCCTATTGAGGAAGGGCAGCTTCGTTTAATTTTATTTGGCAAAAAATTTGCCAAACGGGGAATTATACAAATCACCCATAGTTTGGCCCGCAACAATAAAGTGGGAAGCCATTTGCTGTTAGGTGTGTCGTCAGGAAGCGCACATGAGCTATTGGATATTACGGCGAGCACTACTTTGAGCGATACGCTGTACTTGCCTAATCTAGTCGAACAAAATGTCCGTTCGATGAATTTGCCAAAAACGAATTTACATTTGTTTTTATATAACTATTTTTCAAAAGGAAGCGATCCGTTTTTGCCTTATTTTGAGAAAAAGGGGAATTTTGTGAAATTAGAAGGGCTTGCATTGTTTAAAGATGGAAAATATGTGGGGAAAGTGAGTTTGCGTGATTCATTTTTGGTAAAAATTTTATTAAATGAAACAAAAAAAGGAGTATATCAGTTAAAAGTAGGGAATCGGGGAAAACAAGGCGAGGACCGGGTGATGCTCGAAAATTTATTTGCGACATCCAAATATGAGTGGAAAAGGAAAGGGAACCGCCATGTTCTACATATTTTTGTTCATATTCACGCTTCTGTCAGAGATTATCCGTCTTGGCTCGATATGCCGCATAAAAATATTTTCCCTACGGTGAAAAAGAAGATGGAAGATGAAATCGAGCGCGATATTCGCCGCCTGCTCCGCTATTTTCAAGAAAAAGAGATTGACCCGCTTGGCATTGGCGAATTTGTCCGCAGCGAAACAAGGAATTGGAATGCAGACGAGTTTTATCGTGAATATAAAGATTTAGAAATCAAGCCGCATGTAACTGTCGACATTATACAAACAGGGATCGGTGAGTGACCGAGCGGATGGGGAGGTATTTTTATGAATCAAGCAATGAAAGAGCGATTCCTTATCTCGCCCTTTTTGGTGTTTTTTCTCATTAATAGCACCCAAGTGGGAATTGGAATGCTTAGTTTTCAACGCTTGGTGATGAAAGAGGCGGGGCACGATGCGTGGATAGCTGTTATCCTAACGGGAATTATTGCCCATTTATTAATTTGGATCATGTATCAACTTTTCGCTCATTCCCCTGATGCTGAAGATATCGTTTCTATACACCAACGCTATTTCGGCAAATGGATCGGCTTTGTCTTTAATTTCGCTTTGCTTGTTTATTTCTCTTTATTAGCGTTTACGGTATTGCAAACGTATATTGAGATTATTAAAATTTGGATGTTTCCTCTGATGGGGGCATGGCAGTTCAGCCTTATTTTTTTAGCGCTGGCTTATTACACCGTATTAGGAGGATTCCGCGTTGTCACGGGGGTATGTTTTTGGGGCGTCGTGATTCCGTTGCTCACCATTTTCCCAATGTTGTTTTTCCCGCTTGAATATGCCCATTATCGCAATTTGCTGCCGGTGTTTGACCATTCGATCGGTGAGATTTTTGCGAGTGCGAAAGCAATGTCGTTGCAATATTTAGGAATGGAAATGCTGATGGTATATTACCCGTTTATCCAACAGCCGGAAAAATCGCATAAATGGGCGCAATGGGGAAGTGCGTTTGCGACCCTCATCTATTTAAGTATTATGCTGGTCTCGATTCTTTTCTATAATGAGGAACAAATTCAGCATATCACTTGGCCGACATTAACGCTGGCGAAAATTCCAGCAGTGCCGTTTATTGAAAGGATGGAGTACATTATCATTTCCATTTATGTGCTGGTAGTATTTCCAATTATTTGCATCGCGGTATGGTCGGCTTCGCGCGTTGCGAAAAAATTGTTTTCCATCAAGCAGCGCCGCTTTGTTCCTGTGATTTTGTTATTCTTATTTATCGGGACATTGTGGTTCGAAGAAAAAGAACAAATCGAACGGTTGAACAAATGGACCTCTACGGTCGGCCTGTATTTCGTCATTTTCTATATTCCTGCTTTATACATATATGTGAAGGCAGCGAATAAAATAAAAAAATAATGCAATCCAAAAGATGAATGTGGTATAGTTTAAAAGGAAAAAACAGAAGAAAAATTCCGTACGAACGTACGGGAGAGGTTTCTAGAACAACCCTCTATAAAAAACTAGGGATGGCTATATCCTTAGGGGGGTATAGCTTTTTTGTTTTAGAACGCCTCTTCTTCTGGAAAAATCGGAAGGGAGTGCATCGAAAAATGAAAAAGGAAAAAGCGATTGTCGTCTTTAGCGGCGGCCAAGATAGCACGACATGTTTATTTTGGGCGCTAAAGCAATTTGACGAGGTAGAAGCGGTGACGTTTGATTACGGACAGCGTCATCGCCTGGAAATTGAAGTGGCAGCTTCCATTGCGAAGGAACTTGGTGTTCCACATACGGTATTGGATATGTCGCTATTAAATCAATTAGCGCCAAATGCGCTTACGCGGAGTGATATTGCCATTGAACAAAATGAAGGGCAATTGCCATCAACGTTTGTCGATGGGCGAAATTTATTGTTTTTGTCGTTTGCCGCGGTGCTTGCAAAACAAAAAGGAGCGCGTCATCTCGTAACAGGCGTATGTGAAACGGATTTTAGCGGCTATCCGGATTGCCGCGATATATTTATTAAGTCATTGAATGTAACGTTGAATTTAGCGATGGATTATCAATTTGTCATTCATACGCCACTGATGTGGCTGACGAAAGCGAAGACGTGGAAGCTCGCCGATGAGCTCGGCGCGTTTGATTTTGTGAGGACGAAAACATTAACTTGCTATAACGGCATCATTGCTGACGGCTGCGGGGAATGCCCGGCTTGTGTGTTGCGAAGACGCGGGCTTGAAGAGTATATGAAAGAAAAGGAGGGGGCAAATCAATTATGATACATCAACTTTATCCGCAAGTATTTCACAATTACCGATACGAATTGAATAAAGATATGCATATTGCTGCTGCGCATTTTATTCCTCATGAGAAAGCGGGAAAATGCGCAAACATGCATGGACATATATACACCGTGAACATTACGGTGGCGGGGGATGAACTCGACGATGCAGGTTTTTTAGTAAATTTTCAAGAGTTGAAAAAGCTTATTCATGGGAAACTGGATCATTCGTTAATGAACGAACATCAAGATTGGTTCAATGATCAAAACAGCAACGATTTTCCGACAAGCGAGGTCATCGCTCGAAAAATCTATGAAACGGTGCAAGCGTATCTTGATACAATGCCAAACAAGCCAAAGTGTTTGCAAGTGTTCGTGCGGGAAACGCCGACAAGCTATGTTGTTTATCGGCCGAAAGCGGGGAAATGATCATGGCAAAAAAAATTCCCGTGCTTGAAATTTTCGGACCGACGATCCAAGGGGAGGGAATGGTGATCGGGCAAAAGACGATGTTCGTCCGCACCGCCGGCTGCGACTACCGCTGCCGCTGGTGCGATTCCGCTTTTACATGGGATGGGTCGGCAAAAGAGGAAATCCGACAAATGACGGCGGAGCAAATTTGGGAACGGCTGTATGAACTCGGCGGTGACCGCTTCAGCCATGTGACGATCTCGGGAGGAAATCCAGTTCTCATTCAAGCGCTTGAAGAGCTTGTAGTATTATTAAAAAATAAAGGAATCCGCATTGCGGTCGAAACACAAGGAAGCCGCTGGCAAGATTGGCTGTATCATATCGATGATATAACCATTTCGCCAAAACCGCCAAGTTCAGGGATGGATACCGATTTTGCCATGCTCGATCACATTGTGGGAAAGTTGGCGGGTGCGGGAAGGGCGTCTCATATGAGCTTAAAGGTCGTCGTGTTCGATGAAATCGATTTCGACTATGCGAAAAAGGTGCACCGACGCTACCCGGACATCCCGTTTTATTTGCAAGTCGGCAATGCCGATCTAGCAGAAGCGGATGATGCGGCGCTGCGCACGCAGCTTTTGGCAAGGCTGGAGTGGCTCGTGGAAAAAGTGGCGCAATCAAACGAGCTGAACGACGTGCGCGTCTTGCCGCAGCTGCACACCCTGTTGTGGGGGAACAAGCGCGGCGTGTAAATATAAATTTAGGAAAGGAGAAAAAAAACGATGGCAGGAAGAAAAGAAGAAGAGTTAAAAGATCTTACGCTATTAGGAAACCAAGGGACGAAATATTTATTCGAATACAGCCCAGAGGTGCTGGAAGTATTCGAAAACAAACATCCTGACCGCGATTATTTCGTGAAGTTCAATTGTCCGGAGTTTACGAGCTTGTGTCAATGAGGGCACACTTCAGTGGTGACACTGTCGGCTAAACCTTGTGAATTCAGGGGAAGAGAATAAGGAAGAAAACCAACTTCTTTATCTCTTAGAACCTTATTTCTCCAACCCTGAGCCAAGCCTCAAATTTAGGGGAAATGCAGGAGACTAGGAAATCCAAATGTTCTCTAAATTTGAGGAAGGTGCAGAGACTATCGAAATCACTCCAACATGAAGCGAGTAAGAGTAGTGTTGGAGGAAGAGAGTAGAGTACACCATGATGATGTAATATACATCATTATGGTGGAAGCGCAAGGGTTCTTATTCAATATCGCAGTTGAATAAGAATAAGATATAGTCCACCTGTTTGTTAAAACAGAGGCCAAAAACCGGACAACCGGACTTCGCGACGATTTACATTAGCTACATTCCCGATAAAAAATGCGTCGAAAGCAAATCGCTGAAGCTGTATTTATTCAGCTTCCGCAACCACGGCGATTTCCATGAGGATTGCGTCAATATTATTATGAACGATTTAATTAAAGTGATGGAGCCGCGCTACATTGAAGTATGGGGGAAATTTACACCGCGCGGCGGCATTTCGATCGATCCGTATTGCAACTGGGGACGTCCAGGAACGAAGTATGAAAAAATGGCGGAATATCGCTTAATGAACCATGATTTATATCCGGAAAAAGTAGATAACCGCTAAAATGCGCATCTTTATATAAAACAGTCAGAGGCTGTTCTAAGTGAAAGAACAGCCTCTGTTTTCGTTTTTACTCAATAATTTTGTAATTTTTATGATTGACGACGGTCCGTTCTTGTAAATCCAATTCTCTATAATTTTCCATATACGTTAAATCAACGATGACAGAATTTTCATTGACTTTTTCAACGATTCCGCGCAATCCGTTTTTAAACTCGATAATGTCGCCAACTTTTGCTTTTTTCATATTCATTCTCCTTTTTTTATTTATTTACTGTGTTTGTTATAGTTTGCCTTATTTTCTTTTTTAAGTAAAGGGGGGTTGTCTCTTTTTTTATCATTTCTTAATAAAGAAAGGAGCTTGTGACAAAGCTCCTTTCTTACTTGGCAAATACGTGATTTCCAATGACAATGGTGACCTGCTTAGAGCGCAGCCATTTGCTTTTCGCCGTTTTTGGATTATAGAAGTACACTGAACCATTTCCTAAACCGCGAAAAGCAAGTGCTTCTTCAACGGCGCGACGTGATTCACGGTCTGCCGGTTGATTAATCGTTCCATTTTGTACCGGCGTGAATGCATAATGGCCGCCAGAGCGCTCATAAATAACATCACGAATCGTATTTGGGAAATCAGGATGATCGACTCGATTCAACACGACAGTTGCTACGGCTACTTTTCCTGCATATGGTTCCCCTTTTGCTTCTGCGTGAACGAGACGGGCTAATAAATCTTTTTCACTTGCAGAAATCGTTGTTTTAGGAATAACTAACTTTTCACCAGGAAATAATAGATCTGTATACTTATCATTTTGTTTTTGTAGCTGTTTTAATGGTACGCCGTATTGTTTTGCAATGTTCCAAAGCGTTTCTCCAGGTTTTACTGTATGAGTTGTAGCTGCACTAGCAGCATGGCCTCCAAATAAAAATGCACTACAAAAAATGGATGCTAGCATCCACTTCCTTATCTTTTTCATAAAATTCCCTCCTTCTTGTTAACTCGCTACTAGAGTAACAAGGATTTTTGATTCTATCATCATCTAAATGTTGGAAAATTGTGTTTTCCGTTGATATTGCTAGTTTCATAGGGGGTATGGAAATTTTTTCGGCACAGAAAAAACGCCGATTTTCGCACTGGAAAATCGGCGTTAATTGATTAGCTTCGAGGTTTTTCGAGATAATGGTAAATGACGTTTCCTCCTCGCTGAGCAATGCCACGGAAATGTTTAAAATCATTTTGTTTTACAAGAACGTTGCGAAACGTGAGAAAATCTTCTTTTTTTACTAGTAGTTCTGAAATTGTTCCATTGCGCAATTCATCGAGAAGTTTAGCGGCTAATTTTTCATCCACCGTTTGTTCACCTCAACCGATGAATGTTGTCACAAATATTATGGTACCGCAATAGTGTTTTAGGATAAATACCCATTTTTTTTAAGGCAAACACCCTTTGCTTGTTTTCACATAAAATATGGATGGGTATGTATCATAATCATACCTTAATGAAAAAATGAAGGGGAGAGGAATATGAGTCACTGGAATTCGTATAAGGATGATCCATTTTTTTATGAACAGGACCATAATCATAATGAAGAAGAAAGAGTAGAGAACAACATGCAGTGGCCAGAAAACAATGCACCGCAAAATGTACAAATGCCAGCTGCGCCAATGGAGAATGTGCCAATGCCACCTGTACAAATGCCAGCTGCGCAAATGCCTGTTGCACCAATGCCAATTGCTGTCTATCCTTTTCCATCAATGTGCGGCTGTCCTCCTGTGACCTGGTGCTGTCCGTATCCGATGGCAGAAGCAATGCCAATGCCATCGTTTGCAGATGACGGTTTTGATGGCCCGGATATGGCACCACAAACGATGCCGCTTGGGATGGAAAATGCACCGAACCCGACGATGGGGGATACAGATCCAATGAGTGAAGATCCTGATTCTGTTGCACCAATGACGATGCTGACTCAAGGAACGTTTGCACCGTCTCCAATGTTTCCGGTCGCAGGGATGGCTCCAACCGTTCCATTTCCTATGTGCGGTCCAATAATGCCAGGGCCGACAGCGTATTATACACCAGCTCCTTACTACGGTGGAGCGGCGCCATACAGTCCATTTTTCTCAGCTCCTTATGTTCCATATCGGTAAACATCCAAAAAGACCGCTATGTTGCTGCGGTCTTTTTTTGATGAAGAAAATAGATAACTATAAACAGTTTTGATGGTATACTTTTGTTAGAAAAAACGAAGAGAAAGGCTGAAAAACGATGAATTTTTCAAGAAAAGTGGTTATTGTAACTGGTGGAGCAAATGGAATTGGCAAGTCCATTGTTACGATGTTTGCGGAAAAAGGAGCGAATGTCGTGATTGCTGATATTGCGGAAGAAGCAGGAGAGAAACTCGCTTTAGCGTTGAGGGAAAAAGGACTCGAAACTCGTTTTGTTCCAACCGATGTTCGAAAAATATTTGTTAAAATATACGAAATGTAAGATGCTATAAAGGATGGGGTATCAAGATGAAAATTCGCAAAGCAGTATTATTCGATGAACGGACGCCCATAAATGTTTACATTTACGAAAATAAAAAAGAAGAATATATTGTGGTAGCCATTCCTGATCTTGAGTGGTCGTTTTTGATCCGCTATGAAGAAGAAACAGAAACATTAAAAGAACGGTTAGTATCATCATTGACAAAAGCAGTTCCAAAAGAACATGTAGAAATGCTTGTAAATAAATTGTTATATTGGGTGCACGAAATGTAAATAAAAGAGCGAACAGTTGCAAAAAACGGCAGAGAATGAGCAACAGCTTTCTACGTTGATTTATATATCGTTAGAAAACAACATACCACAAGCATGTATTTATGGGGATAAAAACCAAATCATTCAAGTTTTTATTAATATTATGAAAAATTCCATTGAAGCAATGCCGGATGGAGGGACGATTCATCTGCGGGTATGGAAGGAAAATCAAACAATCCATATTACGATTTCTGATACAGGTATCGGTATTTCCAAAGAACGGCTTCAAAAAATTGGTGAACCGTTTTTTACATTAAAAGAAAAAGGAATGGGACTTGGATTAACAACAAGCACGAAAATTGTGCAGGAACATAAAGGAACGATCGACATAGAGAGCGAAGTTGGCAAAGGGACAACCGTGCATTTGACTTTTCCAGCTTATGAAAAAAGATGACCAAACGACATTGGTCATCTTTTTTTATTTCTGCTGAACAAAGCAGGCGTCCGAATTATCGTTCTACCCAAGTAGTAATTGCTTCAATAGGCAACCGTGTTGTACGGCGGGCGGGGGCGATGCTTTTTCCGATTGTAATGAGCATAACTGGAATATAGCGGTCAGAAATATGAAATTCTTGTTTAAATTGTTCAGCGTTGAAACCGCCGATTGGGCAAGTTGCCCATCCTTTTGCCGTCGCAGCTAGCATAAGCTGCATGGCTGCAAGCGAGGCGTTGCTAAATGCTGCGTCACGAACGTATTCTTTATTTTTGTACGCTGCTTCAATTTGTTGTGCAATTCTTTCTTTTATTTCTGTAGACATTACCCCTTCATTTACTAACGGATCATATACTGCATCGGTGTTTCTATTTGCTTCTAAATCACCTAATACGGCAATGACAGCAGAAGCGTCGACAATTTGTTGTTGGTGATAGGCAATTGGATATAAACGTTGTTGCGCTTCTTTTCCATGAATAATAACAAAATGCCAGTGCTGCAAATTCCATGCTGACGGTGCTTTTCCCGCCAATTCAATGATTTCTCGCAATTCTTCCTTACTTATAGAAACATTTGGGTCGTATTTTCGTGTGGATTGCCGCTCGTTAATGACAGTAAAAAAGTCTTTTGCGGGTGTATGAATAGCATTTCCCATGTTGTTCCCTCCATTTTATTATGCGATTTAAAAGGATAATTAACTAACTTTTTGTAACTAAAATAGTTTGTTATCATCGTAAATTTATCTTTTGTTTTTGTCAATTTTTTTATCGTGGGAGCCGTCGAATTTTTTGGCGCACTCTGGCATATTTAGCTAATGATTGGATTAAGTGCTTGGCCGTATTAACAAAACTGGCCAGTGCCGTGTTGGGAGCAAAATTCGCTAGGTTTTCTTGGAATGGTTTACTTTCTGTTGTCGCCGGAATGGTTTCCCGTGGTGAAGCAACACTGATTATTGCTGGAATTGGATTGAAGACAAAGCTGTTGTCGCCTGATTTATTTACAAGTACAATCGGAGAAAGCCCATGCAGGGTGTAGCCCGTCTTTAGACATGGGATGAACCGATTGCTTTGACGTAGTCAAAGATGGTATACTACTCTTATAGAGAAGAAAAATCCAACGTCTTGAATCGGGCGCACAGGGCGATAAGCACCAGTGAGGTGTTTGCCCATGAAAGTCTTGTGGAATTAGAGTCAGTATCCATGCGAAGGTATGGAAGAAGCTCTATAGTACACAAGAACCCCGTGGCTTTAGCCATCGGGAGGTTCAGTGTTTTTGTGTAGTAGTTCTTGTAGCAATGCGCACCTCCGTTATTAAAGGCGATTTTCATGCGAAAGCAAGCCGCTATACAGGCGGAGTAACAAAAATGAAGGAGGCGAATGACGTGCCTCCTTTGTTCTTTCACGAACGATTTTTTTTCGCTTGTTTTGCCGTATCAACACTATCTTTTGCCATCTCCGCCTCTGCTTTAGAAACGGTTGGGTTAGCTACTTCTTGGCTTACTTTATTTTGCCGCCCTTTTTTTGACATTGTTTTTCCTCCCTTCTTCCATTTTACGTTATACAGTATGTCTTCAAAATCCCGTTTAATTCGCAGTGATGTTTGGTTGGAATTTGATGGCGTCCGTTTTCAATATAGATGATTTTCGCATGGGGGACATTTTTTCTGAACAGCTTCTCATATGGATGCATATAGTAATCTCTGGCGCCATAAATAAGAAGGATTGGCATGCGCAACAATGGAAGGCGCTCCGTACAGGAATATGTTAACCCTTTTTCGTACATGTTTACTAAATCTTTTTTATTGACCAATCGCACATATTGTTTTATTTCTTGTTGTCCTTTTTTATTTTTTTCATGCGATTTGGCTAATACGTTGGCAAGTAAAGAAATAGCGCCGATTTTTGCTGCATAAATGCCAAGCAAGAATTCATAACGCAATAAAGCAGTACATACTTCAGAGAATCCGCCAATTAAAATGAGCTTTTTTACTTTATGAGGATAGCGTAAGGCAAATTCTAACGCAATGGATCCACCGCTAGAATAGCCGCAAATAATCGCTTGCTTTACGTCAAGTGTATTGAGTAAGCGGCAAATATCATCAGCTAGCAGCGGAATCGTAATCGGACGATTCGACGGACTGCTTTTCCCATTGCCGCGCATATCATACATGATGATGCGGAAGTGGCTTGATAAAGATTGTTGATGACGGAAAACGATATGACCCATTCCAGGTGGATGAATGAATAAAATTGGTGTACCGCTTCCCATCTCTTCATAGTAAAGACGAACGCCATCTTCTACAATATATGGCATAGTAAACCTCCTGTTTGCACGACTACTCATAATATGAATCTAAATAGGGAAAAATATGAAAAAAGAGCTGGCGTTTTTTAGTGAGCCAGCTCTTATTGCATCATATTTGGTGTAGGAATGTCTTTAAGAATCATGTGTATCCCTTCACTTACTGAATTGATCACATATTGTGCTTCTTTTTTTACATTAGGATGAGCATGAGACATGGCAAAGCTGTAAGGGGTTAGACGAAACATTGGAGTATCGTTAAACGCATCGCCGAAACAAGCGATTTCATTCGGCTGCAGGCGAAGATGTTCCATTAAAGTGCGAACCGCATTTCCTTTGCTAATGTTTTTTGGCATAATATCAAGACAGTTCGGTTCTGAAATAAACGTATCGATGTGATTGCCAAACTGACGCGTTATTTTTTGTTCGAATTCGACAATTTGTTCATTTGTTGCTAATACAGTAATTTTCGATGGATGAATATCTTTGCCGATGGAATCAAGGATGTTTGGACATTCATATAGCCCATAAAATAGACGTTTTTCTATTTCCGCTGTATTTTCGTTCGTTTCTTCAATAAAATATGTATTTTCATTGCAAACAAGTACAATCGCTTCCAATTCCTTTGCTTGCCGATAAATTTGTTGTGCTAGCTGCGGAGAAAAAGTAGTTGCATGAAGCGGCAAATTCGTTTTTGTGTAAATGAACGCCCCATTTTGACTAATACGATGCGCTTTTTGTTCCAATTCTTGCAACACTTCTAAAATTTCATTATCCATTCGGCCGGATGCAATTGCAAAATCCATTCCTTGTTCCACTGCTAATTGAATGGCGAGTTTATCTTCTTTTTTAACGTGGTTATCCAATCCAAGCAGCGTTCCGTCCAAATCGCTGACAATCAGTTTAATCAATGTTGTTCCCACCTTTCTTTCCCAATTGTAACATGCTTTTCATTATAGGGGGAGAAAAATGAATATACTCACATTTCGTTGTTAAGAAAAAATCCATATTTAATTCATTGACGATTGAGAGATCGTTGCGTAAGATGATAATATTGCAAACGTTTTATTAAGGGAGTGGGGCTTTGTGGAAGAGGCCTTTCGTGTGGAAAAAGTGCTGAATAATAACGTGTTGATCGCTTCACATCCAACGTATGATGAAGTAGTATTGCTCGGAAAAGGGATTGGATTTGGAAAGAAAAAAGGGGATTATATTGAACAAAGTGCCGTTGAAAAATGGTTCATTTTAAAAAATGAGCGGGAACAAGAACAGTATAAGAAATTGCTGCCGGAGCTTGACGAAGAATTTATCGGGCTGATGAACGAAGTAATCCAGCACATTAAACAGCGAGTCAACGCTCCGTTAAATGAACATATTCACGTTGCACTTACTGATCATATTTCGTTTACGCTAAAGCGATTAAGGCAAGGCCTTGATTTAAAAAATCCGTTTTTAGTGGAAACGAAAAGCTTATATCCGCTAGAATATGAAATTGCATGTGAAGTTGTCGACATGATTAACCGAAAATTAGGAGTCGAGCTTCCGGAAGGAGAAGCTGGATTTATCGCGCTACATATTCACAGCGCAATTTCGAAACAAAGCCTTTCTGAAATAAATCAGCATTCACAATTAATTACCAAACTCATTCAAATTGTCGAACAGCAGCTTAATATCAAGATTGACCGCAACAGCATTCCTTATTTGCGGTTTGTCCGTCATTTGCGTTACGCAATTGAACGCATAAAAAAAGGAGAAAAAGTCGAAGAACCAAAAAAATTGTCGAAAATCTTGAAAGAAGCGTATCCACTATGCTATAATACTGCATGGAAATTAATAAAAGTGATGCAACAAACGTTACAAATGCCAGTAGACGACGCAGAAGCGGTTTATTTGACAATGCATCTGCAAAGACTTGCTAAAAAGGAAACAGAGACAATAGAATAAATTTGTCTCGCTTTACGTGTTACTGATTCGATCAGGCATGAGTAAAGAAGACAAAATAGGGCAGGCAAGAGGAGTCACTATTCCTCTTGTTGTAAGCGTTCTATTTTTGTCTTTCTTTGCTCATGCCTTTCGTTTTTATTGGTATGTTGTAAATAAGTCTGACGTCTGACGTATGCTTTTTCAAGAAAACCGCAAAACAATTTCTCATCTGTCGTACATGAACGTAACGTTTGTTGCAAAACTTATATACAGAAGAAAAAGGAGGGAATGAAAATGAAAAGAGCATTTGGTACGCTGCAAAAAGTCGGTAAAGCGCTTATGTTGCCAGTGGCGATTTTACCGGCGGCAGGAATTTTGCTTGCTTTTGGTAATGCCTTAAAAAACCCGGCTTTAACGGATAGAATTCCTGCGTTAAAAGCAGATTGGGTCGTGCTTGTTTCCAATGTGATGGAACAAGCAGGCGGCATTGTGTTTTCGAACCTTTCGCTCCTCTTTGCGGTTGGGGTGGCGATTGGACTGGCAGGAGGTGACGGGGTTGCCGGGCTTGCTGCAATTATTGGTTATTTAATTATGAATATCACCATGAGCGTGATATTAGGCGTTACGCCAGATATGGTCGGCGACAATCCGGCATTTGCGAATATATTAGGAATTCCGACGTTGCAAACTGGCGTATTCGGCGGTATTATTGTCGGTATATTGGCTGCTTATATGTATAATAAGTATTTCAACATTGAATTGCCGCAGTATCTTGGCTTTTTTGCGGGAAAACGTTTTGTTCCGATTATTACAGCGGCATCTGCGGTATTGCTTGGAATTGTTATGACATGGGTATGGCCGCCGATTCAGCATGGTTTAAATGCGTTTTCCCATAATATGATTGATGCTAATAAGACATTAGCTGCGTTTATTTTCGGGGTCATTGAGCGTGCGCTGATTCCGTTTGGATTGCATCATATTTTCTACGCGCCATTCTGGTTTGAATTTGGCGAATATGTCAATAAAGCAGGACAAGTGGTGCGTGGCGACCAAAAAATCTTTTTCGAGCAATTAAAAGATGGTGTAGCATTAACAGCGGGAACATTTATGACAGGAAAATTCCCATTCATGATGTTTGGTCTTCCGGCAGCGGCGCTTGCCATTTATCATGAAGCACGTCCGGAAAACAAAAAAGTGGTAGCTGGTATTATGGGTTCCGCCGCTTTAACTTCGTTTTTAACAGGGATTACGGAACCAATTGAATTTTCCTTTTTATTCGTTGCACCAGCGTTATTTGCGATTCATACGATTTTTGCGGGATTATCCTTTATGGTTATGCATTTATTAAATGTAAAAATTGGGATGACTTTCTCCGGTGGGGTTATTGACTTCTTGCTATTCGGTGTATTGCCGAACCGGACAGCATGGTGGCTTGTCATTCCAGTCGGATTAGTGTTTGCGGTCATCTATTACTTCGGATTCCGCTTTGCGATCCGCAAATGGGATTTAGCAACACCAGGACGTGAAAAAACGACAGAAGAAGAGTCAACAGTAAATGCAGAAGCGGACGATCTTCCATATGAAGTGTTGGCGGCGCTTGGCGGTAAAGAAAATATTGCTCATTTAGACGCGTGTATTACACGTTTGCGTGTTTCGGTCAACGATATTAAACAAGTTGATAAAGACCGCTTAAAAGCGTTAGGCGCAGCGGGCGTTTTGGAAGTCGGAAACAATGTACAAGCGATTTTCGGACCAAAATCCGATATATTAAAAGGACAAATTAAAGATATTATGGAAGGCCGCGCTCCATCACGAGTGAAGGAAGAGCCGCAAAAAACAGCGGTTCAAGAAACAAAAGAATCGGCCCAAGTGGAGGCAATTGCTTCACCGCTTTCGGGAGAAATCGTTCCACTTTCTGAAGTGCCAGATCAAGTCTTTTCACAAAAAATGATGGGTGACGGTTTTGCGATTATGCCAACAGACGGAACAGTGGTTTCTCCTGTTGATGGAAAAATTGTGAATGTATTCCCGACAAAACATGCGATTGGTATTGAGTCTGTTGGTGGGCATGAAATTTTAATCCATTTTGGTATTGATACGGTCAAATTGAATGGCCAAGGCTTTGAAGCTCATGTTAATCAAGGAGACGAAGTGAAAAAAGGTCAGCCTATTTTAAGCGTTGATTTAGAGTATGTGAAAAATAATGCTCCTTCTATTGTGACACCAATTATTTTTACGAACTTGCAGCCGAATGAAAGCATTCATGTCAAAAAGCAAGGTGCAGTAACAAAAGGAGAAGATCGCATCGTTGAAATTAGTTAACAAGGCGAATTTTCTGATTAAAGATTTTTTTAATTGAATGTAGTTACTATTATTTGATATTATGACAAACGAAAAAATAAGGAAAAGGGGAATGACGACAATGACTGAAAAAGTGTTTACAGTAACTTCAGAATCTGGAATTCACGCTCGTCCAGCAACTATACTTGTACAGACAGCAAGCAAATTCAACAGCGATATTCATTTAGAATACAACGGAAAAACGGTAAACTTAAAATCGATTATGGGCGTTATGTCTTTAGGAATTCCAAAAGGCGCTGAGATTAAAATTACTGTGGAAGGGGCAGATGCAGCAGAAGCAATGGCAGCATTAACGGAAACATTATCTAAAGAGGGTCTTGCACAATAATGATAAAAACCATTCAAGGAATTGCTGCATCGAGCGGTATTGCCATCGCAAAGGCATACCGCTTAGAGACCCCTGATTTTGTTGTAGAGAAAAAAGTTGTTTCCGATCCGCAGGCAGAAGTTGCACGTTTCGAAGCAGCAGTGGCGAAAGCAACAGAAGAGCTAGAAATCATCAAGCAACATGCTTTGCAACAATTAGGGGAAGATAAAGCTGCGATTTTTTCTGCTCACCTGCTTGTATTAAATGATCCAGAATTATTAAATCCAGTCAAAGAAAAAATTAAGACAGAGCAAGTGAACGCGGAATACGCGTTGAACGAAACGGCGACGATGTTTATTTCCATGTTTGAAGCAATGGATAATGAGTATATGAAGGAACGCGCCGCTGATATTCGCGATGTAACGAAACGTGTACTTGCTCATTTACTTGGAGTTACGATTTCCAATCCAAGCCTTATTTCCGAAGAAGTTGTGATTATTGCCGAAGATTTAACTCCATCCGATACAGCTCAATTAAACCGCCAATACGTAAAAGGGTTTGCAACCGATATCGGAGGACGTACATCCCATTCTGCCATCATGGCGAGATCGATGGAAATTCCAGCTGTTGTCGGTACGAAACAAGTGACAGCAGAAGTTCAAAATGGTGATGTTGTGATTATCGATGGATTGGATGGACAGGTTATTGTCAATCCATCGGATGAGGTGCTCGCACAATATGAAGAAAAACGCGCTCGCTATGAAGCGCAAAAAGCAGAATGGGCAAAACTTGTACATGAAAAAACAGTGACAAGCGATGGGTATCATGTGGAACTAGCTGCTAACATCGGTACACCAGATGATGTCAAAGGAGTACTCGAAAACGGAGCTGAAGGAATCGGATTATACCGTACCGAATTTTTGTACATGGGCCGTTCTGAACTGCCAACAGAGGAAGAACAGTTTGAAGCGTATAAAACAGTGCTTGAACGAATGGAAGGAAAACCTGTTGTTGTTCGTACGCTTGACATCGGCGGGGATAAAGAGCTTCCATATTTGGATCTTCCAAAAGAAATGAACCCGTTTTTAGGATTCCGTGCCATCCGTCTTTGCTTAGAAATGCAGGACATGTTCCGCACGCAGCTTCGCGCTTTGTTGAGAGCGAGCGTATATGGCAATTTGAAAATCATGTTTCCGATGATTGCAACGCTTGATGAATTCCGTCAAGCGAAGGCGATTCTTTTAGAGGAAAAAGAAAAATTGCAGCGCGAGGGTGTACCAGTGGCTGACGATATTGAAGTCGGCATGATGGTGGAAATTCCGGCGGCAGCTGTACTTGCCGACCAATTTGCCAAAGAAGTAGATTTCTTTAGCATTGGCACCAATGACTTAATTCAGTATACGATGGCAGCAGACCGCATGAACGAACGCGTTTCATATCTTTACCAACCGTACAATCCAGCGATTTTGCGCCTTACTAGCAACGTCATTGATGCTGCGCATAAAGAAGGAAAATGGGCTGGAATGTGCGGCGAAATGGCAGGCGATGCGATCGCCATTCCGATTTTGCTCGGTTTAGGGCTCGATGAGTTTAGTATGAGCGCAACTTCTATTTTGCGCGCACGTTCGCAAATGAAAAAATTATCAAAAGAAGAAGCGGCGCGCTTTAAAGAAACCGTCCTCTCGATGAGCACAGCGGAAGAAGTAGTTGCATTTGTGAAACAAACATTCCATATAGAATAAATCAATTAGCGGTGGAATGCATTCCGCCGCTAATTGTTTATAAGAATAGAAGATGTTGATTCATATCCAAATCGCTGCCGTACGGTAAGTGAAATTCCTAAAGCGATTGCTTTTGCCATTTGATAAACGATATGTAAATTCGTATATGCAACACTCCATCCCGGTATACGTGCAATGCTCCTTTTTGATGAATGACGCTATATTCGATGTCGAATATATAGCCATCTCGCTCCATCGCCCCCATATCGTTCACGAGAACATCCGCCGGAAGCCCACTGCTTTAGCTGTAGGAGGAAGGCGGGGTTTATATTTTCAGTATAT
>NZ_QCWL01000001.1:1301149-1303437 GCF_003064505.1 Geobacillus sp. LYN3
CTGCGGAAAACATCCGCAGGGCTGCTGTCAACCAGCCGAACGCGGCAGCCAATTAGGCTAGCTGCAAGCCCATGGCTTTAGCCGTTGGGTAGTTGACTACCTTTTTATCAAACAGGATATGTTTTATATTGTTCTATTTCCGTTCGTATTATACTGTTATAAGAATTTGCTCCTATAGACGCACGACGATAGTCCCTTTTATAATAATACAAGGTTCGACAAAAAACGAGATACATAAAGGGGAGAAACTGGCTGTGTTCAAAACATTGCGGACGAAACTCATCGTATTAATGGCATTGTTAATGATTGTTTCATTAGTGGTTACCCAGATTGTTGGGGTCGTTGAAACGAAAAAAATGATCCAGCAAGATGCTGAAAAACGTGCGCAATCCATTATAAAAAGGGCGGTTGGGGATGTTCGTGACAGTTTTCAAAGCGAGGAAAATAGTTTGCTGCAATTTAGTGAATCACCTGTTGTAGCGAAAATGATCAAAGATCGCCATTCATGGCCAGCGCTTGACCAAGAATTTCGCACGTTTTTAAAAATCCACGAAAATGTTCAACTTGCTTATATTGGAACGGCTGATAAAAAAATGTATACGACGCCGGCAGCTGAGTTGCCTGACGGTTACGATCCAACATCGCGTCCATGGTATAAAAAAGCGGAAGAAAATCCGGACAAAGTAGTTTGGACAGAGCCTTACGTCGATGCAATAACGGGAAAGAATATTATTACATTGGCCAAGGCGGTAAAAGAAGGTGGTCGTGTTGTTGCTGTACTAGGAATTGATATGACATTAGATGAAGTTGCAAAAATTGTAAATAATATTGATGTTGGCTATCATGGATATCCAGTATTAGTTGATCAAAATGGAATTGCCGTTGTGCACCCGCAATATAAAGGAAAAGATATGTCAAAAGATGCCAATGCCAAGTATATGCTAGAAAATAAAAGTGGCTTCTATACATATACATATGAAAATGAAAAACGGATGATGTATTTTACAACAATCCCTGAGCTAGGATGGAAAGTTGGCACCGTATATAAAGAGAAAGATTTATTTGCTGTCAGTCGATCGATTGCCACAAAAATGATGATCATTACGATTGTGGCTGTACTTATTGGCATCATCGCTATTTATTTTCTCGCCCGCTCCATCGTCAAGCCGGTAGTTGCACTTCAACACCAAGTGGAAAAAGTGGCGGAAGGCGATTTAACGGTGCACGTTCAAGTAAAATCAAAAGACGAAATCGGACAATTAGCGAATCATTTTAATCAGATGATTTCACAAATGCGGGCGCTGATCCACCAAGTCAATGAATCAGTAGCAGAACTAGCGGCTTCCGCTGATCATCTCAGCGCTGTTTCTGAGGAAACAATGGCGACAAGCGAACAAGTTGCAAGCGCCATTAACGATATTGCGAAAGGAACAACAGAGCAAGCAAGCGATTTAGATACGATCAATGAACGAACTACAGCGCTTTCGAAGCAGATTGAAACAGTTACGCAATCGGCGGCAAATATGCAAACATTATCGAATGAAACAAAAGAAGCTAGTTATAACGGGCTGGAAAATTTAAATGTGCTGCAATTAAAATCGGATGAGGCGAAAAAAGAACTATTGGCGGTTGAAAAAGTGATGAACGACTTAGTAGAAAAAATGAAACAAATTGATGAAGTGATCCAAACGATTACCGCTATTTCTGGACAAACGAATTTACTCGCTTTAAATGCCAGCATCGAAGCGGCAAGAGCAGGAGAACATGGAAAAGGATTTGCCGTTGTAGCGGAAGAAGTGCGTAAGTTAGCGGAACAATCAGCAAAAGCAACAGAGCTAATTCGTCAAACGATCGCTATGATTCAACAACAAGTCGATCTAGCGATGCAAGCGGTTAGTTATTCTAAAGATATGTACGAACAACAGCAACAAGCTGTCCATACAACAGGGGATTCATTTGTAAAAATTACGGCAATGATGGAAGAATTAACGGCGGCTGTTGCTAATATTACAGATGAAGCAAACCGGATGAACGAAAGCAAAGATGTTGTGATCGAAGCAATGCAAAATATTTCTGCCATCGCTCAGCAATCTGCAGCAGCTACAGAGGAAGTGGCAGCATCAGCTGATGATCAGCTGCAAGCATTGAGTACAGTGACGGAATCGGCAGAAAAATTAAGTGACATGGGACGGCAGTTACAAAAATTAGTCGAAAAGTTTAACATCTTTCCGAAAGAAGTCTCCCACTTCTAAACGAAGTGAAAGTGGGAGATGAATTTCGGTTAGGTA
>NZ_QCWL01000001.1:1303537-1327385 GCF_003064505.1 Geobacillus sp. LYN3
CCCATCATGAGATGGGATTACCCGAGAAGCCCCCACCTCTAAGCGAAGCGTAGGTGGTGGGAGTATGTCACACTATAGTCTTTGCTTTATTTCATTGATCATTCTGCGGCAATACATATGTGTTGCCGCTTTTTTTCTTATGTTTTTAAACTCAATTAAAAAAAATAAGTATTATGTGACGATTTTTAGTTTTTAATCATCGATTTTAATGAATAATAATGTTAAAATATAGATTGAAAACGTTTATAACGTTATTTCTTTGTTTATTTGGGAACATGGATGTGAGCGGGTATCATCTCCGCTTCGTATTTACGCTATGCGTGCGAAGCCGGCTCGCAATCATCCCAAATGAATGAAATAGTTGGAGGTTTTTCATAATGACAAAGCAAACGATGCACTACGCAGAACCATGGAGTCAATTTTATGGCCCGAACCTTGGATACGTGATGGAAATGTATGAGCAGTATCTAGAGGATCCGGACAGCGTAGATCCCGAATTGAAACAATTGTTTAAGGAGTGGGGAGCACCGACAACGGAAGCAGAACGGTTTGAGCATAGTGGGAGTGTCGCAAAAACTTATCAAACGTTCCGGCTTCCTGAGAATCCAACCATATTCAGCAAACTTGTTGCTGCGGTAAAACTAGCTGATAAAATTCGCCATTATGGCCATCTAGCAGCAGATATCAACCCATTAAATACCCAAAATAAAGATACGCACCGTATTGAATTAAGCGAATTTGATTTAACGGAAGATGATTTAAAACAAATTCCTGTCGCATTTATTTGTCCGCATGCGCCTGCGCATGTGAAAAATGGATTGGATGCCATTAACCATTTGCGGAAAATATACACGGATAAAATCGCTTTCGAATTTTCACAAGTACATAACTTAGAAGAAAGAAATTGGTTAATTACCCAAATTGAATCAGGAGCATATTACCCAAGTCTGACAAACGAGGAAAAAGTGGCGTTGCTCCGCCGCCTTACGGAAGTGGAAGGGTTTGAAAAGTTCCTTCATCGTACGTTTGTCGGCCAAAAACGTTTCTCGATCGAAGGATTAGATTCGATGGTTCCACTATTAGACGAACTTGTCCGCAATTCCATTGAAGAAGAAGTGAAAGCGGTTAATATCGGCATGGCGCATCGCGGCCGCTTAAACGTGCTTGCTCACGTCCTTGGAAAGCCATATGAAATGATTTTTGCTGAGTTCCAACATGCGGAAAGCAAAGATTTCATTCCGTCGGAAGGATCGGTAGCGATTACATATGGCTGGACGGGAGATGTGAAATATCATTTAGGGGCAGCTCGCCGTCTTCGAAACAAAAATGAGCATACGATGAGAATTACATTGGCAAACAACCCAAGCCATCTAGAAGTGGTTAATCCTGTTGTTTTAGGGTTTACGCGTGCTGCTCAAGAGGATCGCACGAACGCGGGCGTGCCGTCTCAAGATACCGATTCGTCGTTTGCTATTATGATTCACGGAGACGCGGCATTTCCTGGGCAAGGAATTGTAGCCGAAACACTAAACTTAAGCCGTTTGCAAGGATATCAGACAGGCGGATCGATTCATATTATTGCGAATAATATGATCGGTTTCACAACAGAAAGTTATGATTCTCGTTCTACGAAATATGCATCTGATATTGCAAAAGGTTTTGAAATACCGATTGTGCATGTGAACGCCGACGATCCGGAAGCATGTTTAGCAGCGGCGAACCTTGCGTTTGCCTATCGTAAGCGTTTCAAAAAAGATTTTGTTATCGACTTAATTGGCTACCGCCGTTTTGGCCATAACGAAATGGATGAGCCGATGGCGACAAATCCGACAATGTATAGCATTATTCAACAGCATCCAACCGTTCGTCAGCTTTATGCGCAAAAGTTGATTGAAAAAGGAATTATTACGAAAGAAGCAGTAGAAGAGATGGAACGAGAAGTTGCCGAACGGTTGAAAATCGCGTACGAAAAAGTTCCAAAAGACGAGTCAAAGCTTGATTTTATCATGGATCCGCCAAAGCCGGTAGCAAGCAAGTTACCATTTGTAAAAACATCAGTAGAAAAAGATGTATTGCGCCGGTTGAATAAAGAACTGTTGCAGTTTCCTTCTGATTTCCATGTATTTAATAAGTTAGAACGCATCTTAAAGCGCCGTGAAGGCGTGTTTGACGGCAAAGGAAAAATTGACTGGGCGCACGCGGAGATTCTTGCTTTTGCAACGATTTTGCGCGATGGTGTTCCAATCCGCCTTACTGGCCAAGATTCGCAGCGCGGTACGTTTGCCCAACGTCATCTTGTGTTACATGATATGAAAACGGGTGAAGAATTTGTTCCGCTTCACCATATTAGCGATGCAAATGCTTCATTCGTTGTTTACAATAGCCCGCTGACAGAAGCAGCAGTGCTTGGTTACGAATACGGATATAACGTTTTTGCTCCGGAAACGCTCGTTTTATGGGAAGCACAATTCGGTGATTTCGCGAATATGGCGCAAGTGATGTTTGATCAGTTTATTTCATCCGGACGGGCGAAATGGGGACAAAAATCCGGGCTTGTTATGTTGCTTCCACATGGGTATGAAGGGCAAGGTCCGGAACATTCAAGTGGCCGTTTAGAACGATTCTTGCAATTAGCAGCGGAAAATAACTGGACGGTGGCCAACTTGTCAACTGCTGCTCAATATTTCCATATTTTGCGTCGACAAGCTGGCATTTTGCAGCGGGAGGAAGTTCGCCCATTAGTGCTGATGACGCCAAAAAGCTTGCTGCGCCATCCGTTGGCGGCATCGGATGTGGAAGAGTTTACGAATGGCCAATTCCATCCTGTGATTGAACAAAAGGGGCTTGGCGAAAACCGCGAAAAAGTAGAAAGAATCATTTTATGCACTGGAAAGTTTGCGATTGATTTGGCAGAACAAATCAATAAAATGGAAGGGCTAGACTGGCTTCACATCGTGCGCGTAGAAGAATTGTACCCATTCCCGAAAGAAGAACTCCAAGCAATTTTTGCGCGCTATCCAAATGTAAAGGAAATCATATGGGCTCAAGAAGAGCCGAAAAACATGGGAAGCTGGTGTTATGTTGAGCCGAAATTGCGAGAAATTGCTCCAGATGAAGTAGATGTAAGCTATATCGGCAGACGCAGACGGGCAAGCCCTGCAGAAGGTGATCCTGTCGTTCATCGAAAAGAGCAAGAGCGTATTATTCAATGCGCATTAACGAAAAAAGAACAATAATGCAAGATTTGAGGAGGGCATCAACGTGGCTGAAGTCAAAGTTCCAGAATTAGCAGAATCTATTACGGAAGGGACCATTGCACAATGGTTGAAAAAACCTGGTGATCATGTCGAAAAAGGTGAATCGATTTGCGAATTGGAAACAGATAAAGTGAATGTAGAGATTATGGCTGAGGAATCAGGAGTATTGCAACAAATTTTAGCAAACGAAGGCGATACTGTCGCAGTAGGCCAAGCTATTGCGGTGATCGGCGAAGGACAGGCGGCCGCTCCTGCTAATCAAGAAGAACCAAAACCAGCAGCACCGAAAAACCTACAAGAGACAAATGTAAAAACCGAGGGAAAGCAGGAACAGCCATTGGCATCGGCTGGTCAGCCGACGCAGCGCCCAATTGCTTCGCCGGCAGCGCGAAAAATCGCAAGGGAAAAAGGAATTGACTTAACGCAAGTTCCTACCGTTGATCCGTTAGGACGGGTTCGCAAACAAGATGTAGAATCATTTGCACAACAACAAGCAAGACCGCAAGCAACCCCAGCAACACCGGCTCAGCAGCCGGCTCCATCGGTAGTGAAGCAAGATGATGGAAAGCCGGTGATCCGTGAAAAAATGTCGCGCCGCCGCCAGACAATTGCTAAACGCTTATTAGAAGTGACACAATCTACGGCGATGTTGACAACGTTTAATGAAATTGATATGTCAGCTGTCATCGAATTACGAAAACGGAAAAAAGATAAATTTTTCGAAGAACACGACGTGCGTCTTGGATTTATGTCTTTCTTCGTGAAAGCAGCTGTGGCAGCATTGAAAAAATATCCTTATGTGAATGCCGAAATTCAAGGTGACGAAATTATTTTGAAAAAATACTATGATATTGGGGTTGCTGTTTCAACGGACGAAGGCTTAGTCGTTCCAGTGGTGCGGGACTGCGATCGGAAAAATTTTGCCGAAATCGAAAGAGATATTGCTGAATTGGCGGCAAAAGCGCGCAACAATAAACTATCGCTAAGCGATTTGCAAGGAGGAACGTTTACCATTACAAACGGCGGGGTATTCGGTTCGCTCTTCTCTACTCCGCTTCTTAACGGACCACAAGTTGGTATTTTAGGCATGCATTCGATCAAGCTTCGTCCGGTTGCGATTGACGAAGAACGAATCGAGAACCGCCCAATGATGTATGTGGCGCTATCATATGACCATCGAATTATTGACGGAAAAGAAGCAGTCGGCTTCTTAAAAACGGTAAAAGACTTGATCGAAAATCCAGAAGACCTTCTATTAGAAAGCTGATAAAAAGGAGGCAGGCTCCAAAAAACGCTTTTGGAGCCGCCTCTTTTTTCGTTCATGGGAAATAATGAGCAGCTGTAAATGTAGACGAAAAAATGAAACAATTTCGTTCCATAATGGATGGGGAAAACAGAGACTGATTCAAAAGCAAAGGTGCCCCAAACGCGATCGCTTTTGGGACACACTCTTTTGATCGAAATTAGGTTATTTTCACCAAGTCCGGTACGGCAGTGATCCGAGCGGGGCGTGCATGATGAGCTGATAAATCGGAATGGCATATGCTATTACGGAAAGGGCGATGGAGACACAGATCCAGAATGACCATCTTTCCAGAATTCGAGGTGGATGTTCCGCCTGTTCGTTGACAACGCCAATCGGGTATTCGATTGTTTTTTCGGATTTCGGTGCCAAGAACAACAAATTGAACCAGATATACAGTACCAGTACGATGGCTACAAACAGGATGACGCCTCCTAGAGCGATTACCTGGTTGTAAGAAAGCCATGTAACAGCAAGTTCATGTCCACCGTAAGTGGAGTAACTGGTGCGCCGAGGTGCGCCAAGGAGTCCGACAATATGCATAATCACAGCCATCAAGAACATGCCGATTGCCCACAGGACTGCCTGGACGATGGCAAGCCTGTTCAATTGCTTCGTGAAAACCCGTCCGGTCAAGACTAGAATCAGCCAGTAGGAAATAGCAAAGAATGTCAATAATACTGTAGATGCGATTGTCAGATGGAAATGGCCTGTGACAAACCATGTATTATGCACCATCTGGTTCAGCTGGTAACTCGCATTAATGATGCCGCCGGCCCCAGCCGGTATGAAGATGATCATGCCCATGACGGCAGTGAAAAAACACATATATACATGACTAATATGTGTTCCCCTTTTTTAAAGGGCCATTTAATTGAGTACCATGTTTTGGACCAATAACGATTTCTTTAAATAAATAACCCTGAATTTAAGTACATTCCTTGAACATAGTGCATAGGATAATTTATAAATCTGCGAAGGAGTGAGAAAAATGTACTATGTTCCTTTTATGTATCCATATCCTTATTATATTAACGTACCAATGTATAACTATGGAAGACAGCCTGTTTACTGGTCTATTCCTAATGAGATAGGGCATGCAAAACGATTGGATTTTTTGCAATCATCAAAGGGAAGAGATAAAATTGAGTTAAAAGATTATGGACCAAAACCGTTTGTAGTTAATATCAACGAGGCTGCGAAGCAAAACAATACGTATCGTACCGCTTTATGGACAGGAAATCATTTGCAAGTTACATTGATGAGTCTCAATGTTGGCGAAGATATCGGTTTGGAAATTCACCCTGACGTGGATCAATTCTTACGTATTGAACAAGGTCAAGGGATTGTTCAAATGGGCAAGAGTAAAGATAATTTAAACTTTGAAAGAAAAGTCTATGATGATTCTGCCATTATGATACCTGCCGGAACATGGCACAATGTAATCAATATAGGTAATATCCCGCTAAAACTTTACTCGATATATGCACCGCCAGAACATCCACGTGGTACTGTACATGTAACAAAAGCCGATGCTATGGCAGCTGAATAAAACTACTGTAAGTAATAAAAAGAAGAATGTGGTTGCTATTATTAGTCTTGCGAATTAGGGAACTATTTTGTATGTTTGTTATTCAATTAATGAGAGCGATGCTTAATAAGGGGCATCGCCTTTGTGCTATTTTAACAAATGCATCATTCTCAAGAACCCGTCTTATTTTATTAAACGATCCCTTCATCATTTGTTGGTGTCGCATAGATGCAGAATGGTTGGCTAACGGATGGCGATAGTTGAACAAGACATACAAAAAAGACCGATTGATTTCGGTCTTCTTTCTGTGGTTTAAAAATCAACATTAGAATTTAACAGAGCCTTTTTGAAAAAAGCGATGCATATCAGCGTATCACTTCTTTAGATAGAACAAGAGATTTGTACGGCATTATCCCCTACAGGTATACAGCGAAAAAAAAGAACATTTGGTATGATGTTGGATTCTACTCGGGAGGGAATTTTTTGTGGCAAAGAAAGAACAACCCCTTTTTAAGAAAGAAGGAAAATCACTAAAATGCAGCGAATAACTTTAAATAAAAACATGTATAACTGAGGAGGAAAAGCTATGGAGTTGCGCTTGTCGGGGAAAACAGCACTTGTCGTCGCTTCCAGTCAAGGTCTTGGTAAAGCAATTGCCCGTCAGCTTGTGCTCGAAGGGGCAAATGTCATGATTACAAGCCGAAATGAAGAGAAGCTGCAAGAGGTGGAAAAAGAATTACGTGATTTACATAAAGGACAAGTCGCCCACCTTCAAGCAGATATTACGAAGGCAGAAGATATTCGTCGTCTTGTGCAAAAAACGGTAGACATTTATGGAACCATCGATTTATTGGTGAACAACGCCGGGGGGCCTCCTGCGGGAACGTTTGAAACGATCAGCGACGAAGATTGGTATCATGCGTTTGAATTGAATTTGCTTAGCTATATCCGCATGATTCGGGAAGCGCTTCCGTACTTAAAGAAAAAAGGAGGAAAAATTGTCAACATCGCTTCTTCCTCCATTAAAGAGCCGATTCCGGGGCTGCTTTTATCGAATACATTCCGCACCGGCATCGTCGGTTTGACGAAAACATTAGCTTTTGAATTCGCACCGTACAACATTTTAATTAATACGGTAGCACCGGGACGAATCGCAACAGAGCGGGTCGCATTTTTAGACAAAATCAATGCGGAAAAACTGGGAATTTCGAAAGAAGAAATGGAAGCGCGCATGAAAAGTATGATTCCTCTTGGCCGTTACGGCACACCGGAGGAATTTGCCAATGTCGTTACATTCCTTCTTTCAGAGGCAAACACATATATCACAGGGCAGTCTCTTATTGTTGACGGCGGGATGGTAAAAGCGATTTAATATAGTGCGATGAGGAATTCAATCGAAATACAGCCGCTTTTGAAAAAAGAAAGATAGCGCCTTGGTTCATTTCCAAGGTACTTTTTTATGTTATGATAAACATGATTCATTCAAATGCAGGGAGGGGAAGAAGACAATGAAAACAATCGGCTTTATCGGTCTTGGTGTGATGGGAAAAAGCATGGCTCGCAATTTGCTAAAAGCAGGTTATCCTCTTCTTGTTTACTCACGAACAAAAGAGAAAGCGAACGATCTTATTGAAGAGGGAGCAGTTTGGAAAGAAACAGTTGCTCAACTTGCAAAAGAAGCGGATGTTGTCATCACAATGGTTGGATATCCAAAAGATGTGGAGGAAGTATATTTTGGAGAAGAAGGCATACTGGCAAACGTAAAAGAAGGTACATATGTGATTGATATGACCACATCTACTCCGACGCTTGCGGAAAAAATTTATCAGGCGGCGAAAGAACGAAATGTTTATGCGCTTGATGCTCCTGTTTCAGGCGGAGATATTGGCGCAAAAGAAGGAAAATTAACGATTATGGTTGGCGGAGATGAAGAAGTATTTTCCGCGTGTAAACCGATTTTAGAAAGATTGGGAACGAACATTGTTCATCAAGGAAAAGCAGGTGCGGGCCAACATACAAAAATGTGCAATCAAATCGCAATTGCATCGAACATGATTGGCGTTTGCGAGGCGCTTGCCTATGCGAAGCGTTCAGGATTGGATCCGTTTAAAGTGCTAGAAAGCATCTCCCAGGGAGCGGCGGGAAGCTGGTCGCTGAGCAATTTAGCCCCTCGCATGCTTTCCGGCGATTTCAAGCCAGGCTTTTATGTGAAGCATTTTATTAAGGATATGAAAATTGCGTTAGAGGAAGCAGAAAAAATGAATTTGCAACTGCCAGGGCTTGCGCTTGCGAAATCGATGTATGAAGAACTGGCAAAGGCAGGGGAAGAAAACAGCGGCACGCAAGCTTTATATAAGCGATATATCCAAGAATAAGCAGACATCATCTTTATGATGATGTCTTTTTTGTTATTTATCTAAAAATATTGAATATTTTTATAAATAAGGGTATAGTAAAGATAAGGTTACATACTAACCGGTTAGTATAGAAAGGGATGGAAAAAAATGGATTTTTCGTATTCACCGAAAGTCAAAGAGCTGATTAAAAAGTTAAGCGCTTTCATGGAAGGTTACATTTATCCAAATGAAAAGGTGTATAAGGAGCAACTAAACGCACAAGAATCGAGATGGTCTGTTCCGCCGATTATGGAGGAATTAAAAGCAAAGGCGAAAAAAGAAGGACTTTGGAATTTATTTTTACCGGACAGCGAATACGGGGCAGGGCTGACGAACTTGGAGTATGCGCCACTTTGCGAGATCATGGGGCGCTCGTTGATTGCGCCGGAAGTATTTAATTGCAGCGCTCCTGACACAGGAAATATGGAAGTGCTCGTCCGCTACGGCACGGAAGAACAGAAGCAAAAATGGCTGATTCCGTTATTAAACGGGGAAATCCGTTCCTGTTTTTCCATGACAGAGCCAGACGTTGCCTCCAGTGATGCAACGAACATTTCTGCAAGCATTGTCCGCGATGGCGATGAATACGTTATTACTGGACGGAAATGGTGGTCGTCAGGCGCTGGCGATCCGCGCTGCAAAGTCGCGATTGTCATGGGAAAAACGAACCAGGATGCTCCGAAACACGAACAGCAGTCGATGATTATTGTTCCGCTCGATACGCCAGGAGTAAAAATTGAGAGGATGCTGCCGGTGTTTGGCTATGACCATGCCCCACACGGCCATGCAGAAATTACGTATGACCATGTCCGCGTCCCGAAAGAAAACATTATTTGGGGAGAAGGAAAAGGATTTGCCATTGCCCAAGGACGCCTAGGCCCAGGGAGAATTCATCATTGCATGCGGCTGATCGGAGCGGCCGAGAGGGCGCTTGAATTGATGTGCCAGCGCGTGCAAAAGCGGGTTGCGTTTGGGAAACCGATCGCAGAACAAGGCGTCATTCGCGATTGGATTGCCCAGTCACGGATCGAAATTGAACAAGCACGGCTGCTTACATTGAAAGCGGCATACATGATGGATACGGTGGGCAATAAAAAGGCGAAAAAAGAAATTGCGATGATTAAAGTGGTAGCGCCAAACGTTGCCTTAAAAGTGATTGACCGGGCCATCCAGGCATTTGGAGCCGCAGGAGTCAGCGATGACTTCCCGCTTGCCGCTCAATGGGCGAATGCGCGCACATTGCGTCTTGCCGACGGGCCGGATGAAGTGCATAAAGAGCAAATCGCCAAATTGGAATTACGACAATATCAATAAAAAAGGGAGAGAAATAGCATGCATGTACTAGATTTGTTTAAAATATCTGGAAAAACGGCGATCGTTACCGGAGGAGGGCGCGGGCTTGGCGAACAGATCGCCATCGGCTTGGCGGAAGCAGGAGCAAACGTCGTTATATGTTCGAGAAAATTGGAAGCATGTGAACAAGTGAAAGAAAAGCTAGAACAGCTTGGCGTAAAAGCGCTTGCATTAAAATGCGATGTCACGAATCCAGAGGATGTACAGCGCGTCGTGCAAGCGACGGTCGATGAATTTGGGCAAATTGACATTTTAGTCAATAACAGCGGCGCGACGTGGGGGGCGCCGGTAGAAGAAATGCCGCTTGAGGCATGGCAAAAAGTCATCAATGTCAATGTGACCGGAACGTTTCTCATGAGCCAGGCGGCCGGCAAAGTAATGATCAAACAGCGGAGCGGCAAAATCATCAATATCGCTTCTGTCGCAGGGCTTGGCGGAACGAATCCGGAAATATTAAATACGATTGGTTATAACACCAGCAAAGGGGCTGTTATTACGTTTACGAAAGACTTGGCCGTAAAATGGGGAAGATACGGAATTCATGTCAATGCAATCGCACCGGGGTTTTTCCCAACGAAAATGTCCAAAGCCGTCCTTGAGCAAGTGGGACAGAAAGTGCTGCAAAATACGCCGTTAGGACGATTTGGCGGAGAAGATGATTTAAAAGGAGCGATATTATTTTTAGCGTCTCCGGCCTCCGATTTTGTGACAGGAGCGTTAATCGTTGTCGATGGCGGAAGCCACGCCTCAGGATCTTAAAAAAGGAGCTTTTTTGAAACATACTAACCAGTCAGTAAAAAAGGATAAAGGATGAATATGCCAAACGCTCGTAATGGAAAGGAGAAATTGCCATGACGGCGATCATTCCTGTACGTAAAGGAGAAGAACTGCCTGTTGAAAAATTGACCGATTTTTTGAGAAAAACATTGCCGGATTTTCCGGAGGGCACGCTGCAAGTAAGACAGTTTTCCGCTGGACGTTCCAATTTAACGTATTTGCTGTCATGCGGAGAGTGGGAAGCCGTTTTGCGGCGGCCTCCGTTTGGCCCCGTTCCGCCGAAAGCGCATGATATGAAGCGGGAAAGCACATGGCTGACGGAAATTCATCCGATTTTCCCGCTGGCGCCGAAACCGTTATTATTTTGCGAGGATGAATCGATTATTGGCAGTCCATTTTTTGTGATGGAGCGTCGCCATGGCATTGTGCTAGATACGGAGTTCCCGGAGCACATCGCCCCGACAGAAGAACGGTGCCGGAAAATCTCGGAAACGATGGTCGATACGCTCGTACAAGTACATCAGCTTGATTATACAAAAACACGTCTTGTCGAGATGGTAAAGCCTAAAAGGTTTATGGAACGGCAAGTACACGGCTGGATTCAGCGCTATGAGCGGGCGAAAACGGACGAGATTAAAGAAGTGGAAGCGCTGACGAAATGGCTTGTCAAGTATATTCCGGAAAACAGCGAAGCGACGATTATTCACTATGATTATAAATTAAACAACGCGCTGTTTGCCGAAGACGATATTACAAAAATGGTCGGATTATTCGACTGGGAAATGGCGACTGTCGGCGACCCGCTTGCCGATTTGGCAGTGGCGATGAGCTACTGGATTGAAAAGGACGATCCGCCGCTGTTGAAAAACGGATTTGGCAGAACGCCGGTTACCGTTTATCCTGGCTTTTATACGCGCGAGGAATTTATTCGGGCATACGCAGAAAAAAGCGGACGGGATATTTCGAATATGCACTTTTATTTAACGTTTGCTTATTTTAAACTCGCTGTCATCGCCCAGCAGATTTATTATCGCTACCGCCGTGGGCAGACGAATGACGAACGCTTCCGCGATTTTGGTAAGTTTGTTCAGTCACTCATCCAACATGCATGGCAGCTAGCAATGCGCTGAGGTGAATCCATGGCAAAAGTACATGTCGTCTTTCGCAAAGAAGATATTGATGAAACAGCTTTAGCAGATGGAAAAATAGCGGTTGTGTTCGATATTTTGCTCGCTACTTCCACGATTACCGCCGCCCTTTCGTTTGGCGCTGCTTCCGTTATTCCAGTGCGAAATGCCGAGGAAGCCCGGGAAAAAGCGAGCCTGCTTCCAAACGGGAGCTATGAGCTTGTCGGCGAGTACGAAGGCCGGACGATTGATGGCTTTCGATCTACGGCACCGCTTTTTTTGCAAAAGTTCTGTCCGGGAAAAACGATTATTTTATCCACGACGAATGGCACGGTGGCGATCCGCAAGGCGATGAACGCAAAACATCTTTACGTTGGGAGCTTGCTCAATGGACGGGCGCTTGCCGAGCATATTTGCCGCCGGCATTCATCTGAAACGATTGTCGCTATTTGTTCAGGTTCATCAGGAAGATTTTGTTTAGAAGATTTTTATGGAGCCGGCTATTTTATTTCTTGCTTGCTTCAATACGGCGTTTCTGCCTGCGGCCTGTCCGATGCTGCCATGGTGGCATTGCTTTTTTATGAAAAATATAATACAGAAAGTGCGGGGAAAACAGTGCTTGCATCTTCGCGGGTCGGAAGGTGGATGATGGCCAGCGGTCTTGAATCAGACCTCGATTATATCAATCAGCAAGGAGCGCTTTCTGTTATTCCAGTTTTTCAAAAAACGCTATCGGGAGGGGAAATTCATGATGCAACGAGGAAGAAAGCAGTGCGAAAGACGTATTTACGCCGGAAGAATTAACGGAACAGCATAAAATGATTGCGCAAACGGCAACACGATTTGTAGAGAAAAAAGTTTTGACGCATTTAGAAGATATCGAACGGTTTAGCGAATTGATTGATGATCAGGCGATGGAGCGTAACCGCCGCATTGCCGATGAGCAAAACAAAATGCACTAAATAATTCGCTCTTAATGATGTTAATGGAAAGGAGAATGAGAGATGAAGGTGGTTCAATTTACCGAATATGGCGGTCCGGAAGTGCTGCAAATGGTTGAGATGGAACGCCCGATTCCAACCGGACGTCGCGTGCTTATAAAAGTGGAAGCGATTGGAGTAAACTATGCGGACACCGCACGTCGGGAAGGACATTATGTCGTTCCGACTCCGCTTCCGTTTATACCAGGAGCGGAAGTGGCTGGAGTCGTGAGCGAAGTCGGCGAAGATGTTACCTCTGTTCATATCGGGCAGCGTGTCGTTGCGTTAATCGAATCAGGTGGGTATGCTGAATATGTCAACGTAGATGAGCGTGGAGTGATTCCTATTCCCGATGAACTTGATTTTCAGCAGGCAGTTGCTCTTCCTGTTCAAGGATTAAGCGCGTACCATATTTTAAAAACGATGGGCCGTTTAGAAGAAGGAGAGACGGTATTGATTCATGCTGCGGCAGGGGGAGTTGGAACGCTCGCTGTTCAGCTTGCGAAAATTTTTCGTGCCGGAAACATTATCGCTACGGCTAGCACCAAAGAGAAAAGAGCACTTGCTAAACAGCTTGGAGCGGATGCAGCAATCGATTATACCAAAGAAGGATGGAAGGACGAGGTTCTTGAATATACGAACGGAAAAGGAGTAGATGTGGCGTTAGAGATGGCAGGAGGAGATATTTTTCACCAGACGCTCGATTGTTTAGCTCCATTTGGACGGCTTGTCGTTTATGGTGTGGCGAGCGGTCAATTTACACGCATGAATCCAGCGCGTCTGATGGGAAAAAATTTATCTGTCATCGGCTTCTTTTTGCCGCAAATAATGAGAAAATCAGAGTTGTATCAACAAAGTTTGCAAGAATTATTGACCTATGTTCAAACAGGAAAACTGATATTGGCGATTGGCGGTGTTTATCCGCTCGAGCAAGCGGCTGAAGTACATCGTCTTCTTCAATCACGAAAAACGCATGGAAAGCTCATCCTTGTTCCATAGGGAAAGAAGAAAACAGTGAGTACGGTCAACAAGTACTCACTGTTTTTCTTTGAGATATCGTTCTAGACGATCTAGCCCTTTCTTAAGGGTATCTAGTGAATAAGCATAAGAAAGGCGTACATATCCTTCCCCATATTCGGAAAAGGCGCTGCCAGGAACGAGCGCGACACCAGCTTTATTCACAACATCAAGCGCAAAATCGAAAGACGATTGACCGAAAGCGGCGATAGATGGAAATAAGTAAAAGGCACCGCTCGGTTTTTCTACTTCCAGTCCCATTTTGATTAGACGATGGTAAGCATATTCCATTCGTTCTTTGTATTGGGAGCGCATCGTTTCCGCGTCATTTTTTCCTGCTGTTAAGGCGGCAAGCGCAGCTTTTTGAGACACAGATGATGTGCATGAGACGCTGTATTGGTGTACTTTGATCATATGTTTTGTAACGAAAGATGGAGCGAATACGAATCCGATCCGCCATCCTGTCATCGAGTGGGATTTGCTCAATCCATTAATAACGATTGTTTGTTCGCGCAACCATTTTGCGATCGAATGGTGTTCGCTATTATAAACGAGTTCGCTATAAATTTCGTCTGAGACAATCCAAATTGGCCGCCTCTTTACTAGCTCGGCGATTTTCTGAAGTTCTTGTTCGGACAGAGTGACTCCGGTAGGATTCGAAGGGTATGGGAGTACGATACAACGAGTCCGTTCATTTAAGTAAGGAGCAATTAATTCAGCAGATAGACGAAATCCGTTCGACCGTGTATCGACATAGACCGGTTTTGCTCCACATAATCGGATCAGCGGTTCGTATCCTGGATAAACAGGACCTGGCAAAATTACTTCTGTTTCTTCTTCTAAAATGGTGCGAAATGTAATGTCAAGCGCTTGGCTTGCTCCAACGGTGACAATTACTTCGTCAGAATCGTAATATAACCCGTATTTTTCAAGAATAAAATCACATGCAGCTTGGCGCAGTTCAAGAAAACCAGCGTTATGCGTATACGTTGTAAAATTATCTGTAATTGCCTCTTTTCCTGCTTCTTTTATATGTTCAGGAGTGGGAAAATCCGGCTGCCCAATCGTTAGTGAAATCAAATCGGGACGGTTGGCAACCATGTTAAAAAATCTACGAATACCGGATATTTCAATATTTTTTACACGTGAATGTATAAGATGTTCCACCGATTGCTCATCCTTCCGTTATCATCGTTTGATCACATTTTATCATGTTTGACGATTGGATGAGAATGGGGAAAAATAAAAGTGAGCCGCCTCCATTTTTCTTTAATAAATTTTGGAAGAAGCGGCTCACCTTATTATTTGACCATATGACTCAGACGTTTCACACTCGAACATTTTTCTCTCCTCTTAAGCACCATGTTTTTTTAGAAGCTCATTATATTGTGCGGAAAGTTCTAAAAAGAGTGGCTTATTTCGCGTCATAAGCGCTTCGTCAATCTTTTCCATCAGTTTTTGTTTTTGAAACTGGAATATTGCTTGTTGTAATATTTTTTCCGCCAGCGGGCCATAATTACTTTTTTCTTCCATTTGGCCAGGTAAAATAGCACCTTCGTGAGGATATTGTTTTTCGTACATATGTGATTCCTCCCCTACTTGGGAACGATAAGTTCCCTTTTTTATATTATCTTTGTTTTTGAACAAAAAGTAAAGAAAATTTTGATAAATATTCTTTAACATTTTCTACATCATGTATATCCCCTTTTTTATTAGGATGAAGCCTATTTTCGGTTATCATATGTAGAGGAAAGTAGATTATAGATCGTGAGGTGATTCGCATGATTCGGACATGTGTCATTACAAAAGAATTTGAGGTTATCTATGATGTTCCGCTTTCATTTGTAAATAGTCCAGATGTTTCATGGTATTGGGTTGATTTTCATGAACCGACTGAGAATGAAGCAAAGTTGTTGGCTGATTTTTTCCATTTCCATCCTCTTGCGATTGAAGACTGTTTAGAATATGTACAACGCCCAAAGCTTGATTTTTATGATCGGTATTTATTTGTTGTTTTGCATGCCATTGATGGAAATTCGCTCGAAGCGGAGGAAGTCGATTTATTTGTTGGGCAAAATTTTGTCGTGTCTTTTCATAAACAATCGATTCATGCGGTGAATGAAGTATGGACACGAATCAAAAACGATGAAGATTTCCAGCAAGGACCGTTCCATGTGATGTACCGTATTATAGACAAGCTTGTCGATGACTATTTTCCTCCGATTTATCATATTGAAGATGTATTGAATGAATTAGAGGAAAACACAAACGATGAGGAGGTTCAAGACATTATCGAAAAAGTATTTGATATTCGCAGTGACTTATCGAAGCTAAGAAGAACGATTGTACCGATGCGCGATTTGCTATACCGAATTATTCATTCCGACCGTTTTCAGCGTATGAAGGAGCGCCAATTATATTTTCACGATATTTACGACCATCTGCTGAAACTGGTGGAAATGATTGAAACAAATCGCGAAATTACGTCTGATATACGTGATAGTTATTTGTCGCTTACCTCGAACCAGATGAATACGATTATGATGACATTAACAGTAATTACGACGATTTTTATGCCATTAACGTTCATTGCCGGTATTTATGGAATGAACTTTGATAATATGCCGGAATTGCATTGGAAATACGGTTATTTTATGGTTCTTGGGGTGATGGCGGTCATTACGATTTTGATGTTTTTTTGGTTTAAACGGAACGGTTGGTTCCGATTTCTTAAAAATAATTATAAAGATAAGGAATGATGGAAACGTCTGATTGAATCTTACACTGCGTATAAATGGAATTAAGGACAAAGTATGCGAAGGAGAGATAAAATGAAGCGAATTGCTGTTATTGGGCAGTCAGGAGAAATCCCCGATGAGGTACGACATGTTGCGGAGGAAGTAGGGGCGGAAATTGCGAAGCGAAATGCCGTTTTATTAACAGGCGGGGGAAGCGGTGTGATGGAAGCGGCATCGAAAGGAGCGAAAGAAGCGGGAGGACTTGTTATTGGTATCTTAGCTGGAGATCGTATTGATGTTGCAAATGATTATATCGATATCCCCATTACAACAGGTCTTCATTTTGATTTCCGCAGTCTTATTCTTGTTCATTCCTCTGATGCGCTGATTATGATTCGTGGCGGAAACGGAACATTGGGCGAGTTATCCGCGGCATATATGAATAAAAAGCCGGTTATTATTATCGAAACGACTGGCGGTTGGGCAACGAAAATAAAAGAAGTTGCTTATGAAGGCGGCTATTTAGATGAACGGCGTACGGTGGAAATCGCGTTTTGCCATTCGGCCAAGGAAGCGGTAGAACTTGCTTTTCAACGAATCGAGGCGCCGATCGATATAACAAGAAATACAGGACGAATAGGCGATTAATCGATGTGAACGATTGTATGAAACAGGCAGTAAGCTTCATATATATGGCAGAGAGAACATTATGGAAAGGGGGAAGCTGATGGCAAAAGGTGTTTGGGGTGTCGATTCTGCGCAAGCAGTAACGGAAAAGTTGTTTCAATGTGTGAAAAATGAACTTGGCTACCCAAAATTTTGGGGGCGGTATTTAACCAATGTTCCGAATGTTTCCGACGGTTTAACCAAAGAGGAAATTACACGTTTAAGAAATTACGGGATTAAAGTGATGCCTGTTTATAATGCGTTTCGTGAGGCTGTAGGATATGCAAACGGACAAGTGGCGGCACGCAATGCAGTATTCCATGCGCGGCGTCTTGGCATTCCAGCAAATAAAGTATTATTTGCAAACATCGAAGATTTTTTTCCGATCGATGCCTCATGGATTGTAGCATGGGTGGAGACGATGCATCCGACAGGTTATCGTCCAGGGGTGTATGCTGACCCGACAAAAGGCGATTTTGCTAGTGCTTATTGTGAGGCGATCCAGGCAAATAATCAAGTCGCTGTACAAACCATCATTTGGAGTTCGGCGCCAAGACCAGGGACGACAAAAGAACAAAAAGCGCCGAAATATCAGCCGGCAGCCCCGAATTGTAAAGCGAACGTTTGGGTTTGGCAGTACGGCCGTGATGCAGCATCATTTCCGGTTGATACGAATTTAGCCGATCGCAGATTGCTTGATTTTTTATATTAAAGTTTTAAGGTTGCAGTAGAAAAGACTGCAACCATTTTTTATAAATTGCAAAACAAATATAAAAAATATTGGTTCTTTATGCATTCAACAATATAATAAAATATAGACCATATTAAATAGGAAGGACGTAGCGGCAAATGGAAGAAAGATCAAGTGTTTTATTGGAAAGTGGTACGAACGAACTAGAAATAGTGGAATTTTTGATTGCAACTAATCGTTTTGCCATCAATGTCATGAAAGTACGCGAAATTGTTAAGCCTGCCCCAATCACAAAAATTCCACACTCCCATCCGCATATTGAAGGGATTATTGAATTGCGCGGAGAGGTGCTTCCGGTTGTCGATTTAGCAAAAGTGCTTCATTTTCCACCTTCCGAAAACCCTGAGCACGATAAATTTATTGTCGCTGAGTTTAACCAACTAAAAGTTGTTTTTCATGTACATGATGTGACACGTATCCATCGGATTTCGTGGAAACAGATTGAAAAACCGTCACAAATGTATCAAGGGCTAGAAGCACAAATTATCGGTGTGGTGAAATTAGAGGGGCAAATGATTTTGCTGTTGGACTTTGAAAAAATTATTGCCGACATTAACCCAGACTTAGGAATAAACACACAGAAAATAAAAAATTTAGGGAACCGAGAACGTTCACAAAAAAAGATCATCGTGGCAGAAGATTCACCATTATTAAGGAAATTGCTGCAAGATACGTTAGCGGAGGCAGGATACGTATCGGTGGAGTTTTTCGAAAATGGGGAGGATGCTCTTCACTATTTACAATCGATTGCTGATACAGGAAAAGATATTGCGGATGAAGTGCAGCTTGTTATTACAGATATTGAAATGCCACAAATGGATGGGCATCATTTAACAAAGCGTATTCGCGAAGACGATAAGTTAAAGAAACTTCCTGTCATTATTTTTTCTTCTCTTATTACCGATGATCTTCGTCACAAAGGAGAGAAAGTTGGAGCAACAGCGCAAGTAAGTAAACCAGAAATTGGTGAACTCGTCAACATGATTGATGCACATATCTTATGAATCAATGAGACAGGGAATTTTTCATTTATATATAAAGTGGATTATCGTGCATGATCGTTTCACAAAGTCTCTAAAATAATAAACAGCCAATTCAATGCGCAGAAGCCTCTTCGATGGAGATGACACAGCTCCCACCTCTAGATGTAAAGGTGGGAGAGATTCCATCAATAGCTTTCTCCAAGGCGTTTAAATACTGGTTTTTGATACGATTTTTTTTGTTTTGGTGGAATTGGTTTGATGCCTGTATATGTTTGTAACAGTGCTTTAGCTTTGGACAACGGCATTCTCGTTGCAGGATTGCGGTAAGAGTCATTAAGTGCTCCAAGATGCGGAAGGGTTGCGAAGTCTTCTTTTGTTGGAGGAATATGAAAATAATAATCGCCGACAGCGACAAGTACATCAGACTGCTGCTGGCTATATTTCGGATTGCGAGAAAAGTGTAAGCCAACTTTTTTCGCTTTTCCTTCTTGCAGCAATTTTTCAATTGCTTTTTTCTTAAGAAGATATAGGAAAGATGGGTTTAACGCAGTTTTTGCGTGGCGGTTTACTGTAAAAATCGCTTTTGCTATGTTATCTACTGTCGGTTCTAATGGTTCCATTAGCACGTCTCCTTTTCATTATTTAGTTTAATTATACAACATGAACATATGTTTGCAAAACAGCTTTTTTGCTTGCTTTGTTTTTTATGATAGAAAAGGACGGTTGGAATACGCCGCAATAACTATTTTTGGCGGCTTTCTTTATAAACCGTCCTGTTTTTCTAATGCTTGGTGTTGCAGCGTAAAGACAGTAAGTTCCGGCGGCGAAAGAAATCGAAGTGGTATTCTTGTTGTTCCAAGTCCACGATTTACATATAGTGTTAAATGATGAATTTGATAAAATCCTTCATAATATGTTTCTGAAAGCGGCGGAGTGATAAGCGGTCCGATGAAAGGAAGCTGGACTTGTCCGCCATGGCTATGCCCTGATAACTGTAGATGAGCTGGATAACGGCTCATTTGTATGGCACCATCCGGTTCATGTAACAACACAATGGTATAAGTCGAATCAGGGATTGATTTTATCATGTCAGAAAAATTCGGTTTGCCGAGCATTATATCATCTACACCGGCAATGGCGATGAAACTTTCGTTTTGCCGCTTAATGAGGACATGTTCGTTGACAAGTATTTGAAATCCAGATTTTTCCATAATATAACGATATATTTCTGTTCCATACCCACCGTGATCATGATTGCCGTAAATACTAAATTTTCCAAGCGGAGCATGAATGCGAGAAAGTTCGTTAGCAACTGCATCAATGTGTGGATATTTGTTGGGCTCATCCAGTAAATCTCCTGTAAACAACACAATGTCTGGCTGCAATTCGTTAATTTTTTTTATGGTGTGACGAAAGCGACTTAATTCGTAATAATGGCCTAAATGAACATCGCTAAATTGCAAAAGTTTCGTTCCAGTAAACTCTTTCGGAATAAGCGGGTGAGAAATAATATGATGGGTGACGGTTAATTGTGCTGGTTCAATAAAACGAGCGTAACCATAACTGAATGATGTTGCCAAAATTCCCCCAATGCCGGTGATCATCAATTTTTTTAAAAATGTTCGCCGATTCATTTTTGTTATTTCCAAACGTTCCATAATGATGCCGTCCTTTCACAATAGTTTTATTATAATGGAGAAAAGAAACGAAGGACAATAGGATAAAAATAATGTTAGAAAATTACGTATTTTTGTAGTAAGATAGAAATGAATGAGTAATCAGTCATTTTATAAAGGGGGAGAAACATGAACGGCAAAGTAATCATTATTACTGGTGGTTCGAGCGGGATGGGAAAATATATGGCAAAACGGTTTGTGGCAGAAGGTGCGAATGTCGTTATTACGGGAAGACGGCTTGAAGCATTAGAAGAAGCGAAAAAAGAAATCGAATCTCCAAATGGAAAAGTTCTTCCGATTCAAATGGATGTACGTGATCCCGAATTAGTCGCTGAAATGGTAAAACGCACGGATGCGGAATTTGGCAAAATTGATGCACTCATTAACAATGCTGCTGGCAATTTTATTTGTCCTGCGGAGAAGCTATCGATTAATGGTTGGAATAGTGTGATTAATATCGTGTTAAATGGTACATTTTACTGCAGCCGCGAGGTAGGAAATTATTGGATTAAAAACGGCCAAAAAGGTTCCATTATCAATATAGTGGCTACATATGCTTGGGGAGCTGGCGCAGGTGTTATTCATTCCGCATGTGCGAAAGCCGGAGTGTTAGCGATGACGAGGACGCTTGCGGTAGAATGGGGACGAAAATACGGGTTCCGCGTCAATGCGATCGCACCTGGGCCAATTGAGCGGACAGGAGGTGCGGAACGGCTTTGGGAATCAGAAGAAGCGGAAAGAAGGACCATTGAAAGTGTTCCATTAGGACGTCTCGGTACACCGGAAGAAATTGCTGCTCTTGCGGCATTTCTTCTTTCTGATGATGCCGCTTACATTAATGGAGAATGTATTACAATGGATGGCGGACAATGGCTCAACCAGCATCCATTTTAAAAAACGTAATATGTATGAGCGGTTTCCTAATATTAGGAAACCGCTCATGTTTTTATCAGATCGGTGCCATTTCATTCGACGCCATCTTTCCAAACCGATGAAAAACCTATCTACCATGGAAGTTTTTCAATATGAACCTCTCTCACCTACATTCCATTTAAGGCGGAGTTTTTTATCTTTATAAAAAAACTCCCAATTCTTCTTCCTCTTTGCTTCATTTCGAGGGGGAAGAAAAATGTTAAAAAAAGATATCGAAGGGAGCACGTATGATATAATATGACAAAGATGGTGTGTGTATAAAAGAGGTGAGCAAGATGGATGCATTAGATGTAATGGCGAATTTGCAGCGTGTCTTTCCATACTATCAAGCGATTTTTAGTGCAGATGAACATTGTGTGATTGGATATGAAGTGCTAGGAAGATACCAATCGGAAACGGGAGTTGTTAGTCTCGGTCCATTTTTTCGCGATGAAACAATACCGGAAGAGTTCCGCTTAGAAGTGGATGAAGTGGTAACAAAAAAAGCACTTGATTATTTTCTGTCCCTCGATGACTATACACTGCTTATTTTTTTAAATCGTGATGTAAATTTATTAATGCTTGACCGTGCTGAGTCATTTTTGCAGCTTCTTCTTCAATATGAAACAAGAGGATTGTCGTTAGAGCGCGTTGTGCTAGAAATTAATGAACACCATTTTAAGGGAGATTTACAGCAATTAAGTCATTTATTAACATATATTCGTACTTATGGAATTAAAATTGCGGTAGACAATATAGGTGAGCATAGCAGTAACTTAGAGAGAATCGGGTTATTGTCACCTGATATTTTGAAAATTGATTTGCACCAATTGCGGACAACTTCCATGTATCAAGCGTATCAAGATGTGATTTATTCCATTTCTCTGCTCGCTCGTAAAATCGGAGCAACGCTTTTATATGAAGATATCGAAACGTCGTTTCAATTGCAATATGCGTGGCGAAACGGAGGACGTTATTACCAAGGGTATTATTTGGCGAAACCATCTGCCGAGCTAGTGCCGCGTGATATGTTGAAAGAGCGTCTGCGTCAAGAATGTCATCATTTTATTCAGCAAGAAAAGAAAAAATTAGAAACGCTTTATCGCATTTCTGAACAGTTTCAGAAACGATTGGCAACACTTTTGGCAAAATATAAGAAAGTATCTAATTTTGATGAACTTATTTCGCTTCTAGCTAATGAGCTAAACGATGTTTGTTTCCGCATTTATGTTTGTGATGAAGACGGGTTTCAACAGTCGGCGAATATGTTTAAGCGCAATGACTGCTGGGAATTGCAGCCGCAATATTACATGAAAAATTGGAGTTGGCGGCCATACTTTTTAGAGAATATTATTCGGATGCGTTCACGTAAACGCGGGATTCTTTCCGATTTATATGCAGATATCGAAACAGGGGAAACGATTCGTACGTATTCGTATCCAATTGACGATCGGCACTATTTATTTATCGATTTATCATATAGCTATTTATTTGAGCATGATGCTCATTATTAAAATGGTATAAAATTCTTTTCCTCGTGGCAAAGTAAGCATGAGGTGAAGAAACAATGGCACAGTTGACGTTTGTATTATCCATCATTGCAATTTTCATTGCTGTTATTGGGGGCGTATACACATTTCGTCTCGGGCGACAACAAAAATGGCAGGAGGAATTGGATGCTCCTATCCCCGAGAAGGTGCAAGAACATGTATTTTTGCGCAACCCAATTTTTTTGGCGTATATTTCGGCCGTCTTATTAGCTGCGATTGCGATTTTTTATTTGGCATTACGTTATTGATGAGTCAAAATGAGCAGTCCTATTAGGGAGTGCTCTTTTTTTTATGTTGATGATGCCAGATGATTGGTTTTACGAGCAACAAGCAAAAAACGAATGATCAAAATCAAAATGCGCTTCGTTGTTATATGCCGGTGATATAAAGCTTTGGGAAATAAGACTTTTTTACGTGTTCAATGAATATATATTTAATTGAGTTTCCAAAGGGGGAATAAAAAATGGGAAAGCAATTACTTCAAACATTATCGCATGAAGAGCAAATATTGCTCCTAGATATTTTGTTTACGCAACAATACGCATTGGATCTTGTTAGTTGTGAACTTGCTGATATAGAAAATGGAGAAAAGCAAGTGGACGAAAAACGGTATCAACAACTTTTACGTTTATACGATCGGCTTCTTCAAGAAACATATGACTTTACGTAGTACTATCGCTTCAAAATAAGCGATAGTTCTTTTTAATAAGAAGACCACTTTAAAATATGATAAACTGAAGAAGGGAAAACGCTAAAAAGAGGGTAGCGTCAAAAGTTCTATGAAAACTCCACACAGATCATCCCATTGAGCATCGTGGGGCATGCGGAGGG
>NZ_QCWL01000001.1:1327485-1343585 GCF_003064505.1 Geobacillus sp. LYN3
TGTATTCTTTGCGTTCCTTGATTTTTTCCAGCGTCTTTTTGCAGTGCGGGCAGCGAAAGACCGCTTGCTTGGTGAACCGATTTCGGTGGTTGAACCGGCACTGGCACACTTTGCATTGGTATTGCCCTTTTCCGCCGTTATTGGCGTACAGGTAAGAAGAGGGAGCCTGGCAGCGAGGGCAGGTCAACGAATCCGGAACANCGAATCCGGAACACGGTGTTTCGCATTCGCGCGGCGCTGGATGGGCCGTAAAGGACGTCCGTGCTGGGCTTCATAGTCTGCCAACAGCTTCCGGTAATCAAGGGTTTCCGGCACATCGATGATCGGAAGGTCATCGACCTGAAGTTTCCGGTACGGCTTTTGGATGGGTTCGTCCAAGTCCTCGAGATTCAAGGATTTCCCCACGATCACACCCATCAAATACACAATGATTTGATATTGGGTCTTGATTATTTCGAGCAAATAGGCTAATAATTGAGGTAACAAAGCTTGTCACTCCTTTGTTTTGGCTGTTGGGTGTCGTTACCTCAATGATGGCCGAAAACAACGGGGGTGGCAAGCTTTTTTTCTTCCAACCGTTGAAACTCAAGGGAAAACCGTGAGTGTGGAGGATAAACTTTTGACAATACCAAAAAGAGAAAGGCGGAAATAGGTATGACAAGTTTGGGGAACAATGGATTGGCACATATGACAGTTGCGCAATTTCTGATCCCTTCGGATAAAGTAGCGCACGTTCAACTCGGAAACTATTTAGACCATGCATTATTAGTATTGACGAAAACCGGTTATTCCGCTATTCCTGTATTGGATACTTCATATAAACTTCATGGATTAATTAGTATGACAATGATTATGGACGCGATTTTAGGGTTGGAGCGCATTGAATTTGAACGGTTGGAAACGATGAAAGTGGAGGAAGTGATGAATAAAGATATTCCTCGCCTTTTATTGGATGATGATGTTTTGAAAGGAATTGAAGTTATTGTAAATCACCCGTTTGTTTGCGTTGAAAATAAAGATGGGTATTTTGAAGGAATTTTTACAAGACGAGAAGTATTAAAGCGATTAAATAAACAGCTGCGGCAACTTAATGATTACCATAAATCATATGAAAAATAAGCTGCGCAAGAAGAAGGACCGTAATGGCATGCAATAAATTAGCAGTTGCTTTCGCTTTATTTTTTTGCGCGGCTCTTGCTATAAGCTCGTAAAGCTGGCAGCTTCCGCAAATACAAGCCCTCTATATAAATAACCTGAATCCGTGATAAAGACGCGTTCAAACTGCCAAGAAAACTTGATCAATCAACAAATATTGCACTCGGGCTTCTTCACCTAATAGGTGAACATTCGGAATTGAGTTGATACTTTGGCATGATTGGGTTTTCCAACATTTTTGATACACTTCTGTCACGGATTCAGGAAATAAGTTAAACTTGAAAATTCTACTTCTTGTGATCCATTTTTTCGACTGCACTTATGCGTGACGAAGGCAAGTCAATGACTTGCCTTCGTCAGTCGAAAAATCTCTTGATAAAAAGCGCAAAGAACCAAATATCAAGTTGCATTTATATAAAAAGTGCTGCAAGATTTCATTTTATGAATTTATGCTTGTCACCATCATCTTTGTTTTGCTAAAGTAAGAAAATAAGAGCACAAAAGGAGGATGATGTCATGAAAATGATGGATGCGAATGAAATTATTTCTTTTATTCAAAACAGCAAAAAGTCAACACCTGTTAAAGTATACATAAAGGGAAGCCTTGAAGGAATCGATTTTGGTCCAAGCGCGAAAACGTTTATTACTGGAAATACTGGTGTTGTTTTTGGGGAATGGCAAGAAATTCAAGCGGCGTTGGAAGCCAATAAAGAAAAAATTGACGACTATGTCATTGAAAATGATCGCCGCAATTCCGCGATTCCGCTTCTTGATTTGAAAGGAGTAAAAGCGCGCATTGAGCCAGGCGCCATTATTCGTGATCAAGTCGAAATTGGAGATAATGCGGTTATTATGATGGGTGCTGTCATTAATATCGGCGCCGTCATTGGTGAAGGAACGATGATTGATATGAACGCAGTGCTCGGCGGCCGCGCAACGGTCGGAAAGAATTGCCATGTTGGCGCTGGCGCTGTTTTAGCAGGTGTGATTGAGCCGCCTTCCGCTAAACCAGTGATCGTTGAAGACGATGTAGTGATTGGCGCAAATGCCGTTATTTTAGAAGGCGTTACGGTCGGCAAAGGCGCGGTCGTGGCCGCTGGCGCTATTGTCGTTGAAGATGTGCCGCCGTATACGGTTGTTGCTGGTGTGCCGGCGCGCGTGATTAAGCAAATTGATGAAAAAACAAGAGCAAAAACAGAAATTAAACAAGAACTTCGCCAGTTATAAACATAGCCAAACACAAAAGCTGTCCCATCTTTGGGCCAGCTCTTTTTTCAATGGAGGAGATAGAGATGTCATCAATCAGTCCGTTTGTGGCGATTCGCCGCGATTTGCATAAAATTCCCGAGTTAGGGTTCCAAGAATTTAAGACGCAGCAATATTTATTGCGTTACATTCATGCGTTGCCGCAAGAACGGCTGGAAATCCAAACGTGGAAAACCGGGATTTTTGTAAAAGTAAAAGGAACAGCTCCGCGAAAAATGATCGGCTACCGCACTGATATCGACGGCCTGCCGATTAAAGAGGAAACGGGATTGCCATACAGCTCGGAGCATGAAGGAAACATGCATGCGTGCGGGCACGATGTGCATATGAGCATCGCGCTTGGGCTGCTTACGCATTTTGCCGAGCATCCTATCCAAGATGACTTACTATTTATTTTCCAGCCGGCAGAGGAAGGGCCAGGCGGTGCGAAACCAATGCTTGAAAGTGAGATTATGAAAGTATGGAAGCCGGATATGATACTTGCTTTACATATCGCCCCGGAATATCCGGTTGGCACGATTGCGACGAAAGAAGGATTGCTGTTTGCCAATACGTCGGAACTGTTTATTGATTTGAAAGGAAAAGGCGGGCATGCCGCATTTCCGCACTTGGCGAACGATATGGTTGTTGCTGCCTGCTCGCTTGTTACGCAGCTTCAGTCTATCGTTGCGCGTAATGTCGATCCGCTTGACAGTGCTGTTATTACAATTGGAAAAATTTCAGGCGGTACAGTACAAAATGTGATTGCAGAGCATGCGCGCTTGGAAGGAACGATTCGCACATTGTCGGTGGATTCGATGAAAAAAGTGAAAGAGCGGATTGAAGCGATGGTCAGTGGAATAAAAATGGCGTATCAATGCGAGGCGGAAATTGACTACGGTTCCATGTACCATCAAGTTTATAATGATCCGGAGTTAACGACGGAATTTATACAGTTTGCTGAAAATTATCAGGGGATTCGATTCATTCGCTGCAAAGAAGCGATGACCGGAGAAGACTTTGGGTATATGCTTGCAGAAATCCCAGGATTTATGTTTTGGCTTGGCGTCGATTCTCCCTATGGGTTGCATCATGCGAAGTTGACTCCAAACGAAGCGGCAATTGATCAGGGGATTTCGTTTTTAATATCGTACATTACGTGGAAAGGAAACAATTAATTTATTGCATTAAAACAGCTGTTCCGGAATAAGGGAACAGCTGTTTTAATTATATTTCCATAATGATTGGCAAAATCATCGGTCTTCGTTTTGTTTTTTCGTATAAGAACGGAGCAAGTGTATCCGAAATTTCATTTTTGATTTCCGACCATTGATTGGTTTTGCGCTCGAGCACTTTTTCAAGATGTTTCGTAATGAGCGTTTGTGCATCGTTGATTAAATCACTAGATTCACGCATGTAGACAAATCCACGCGAAATAATATCTGGACCAGCCGCGATTTTAAAATCTTTCATATTAATGCTTACAACAACGATGACAAGACCTTCTTCTGACAAAATGCGGCGGTCACGCAAGACGATGTTGCCGATGTCGCCGACGCCGCTGCCATCAATATAAACAGAACCGGACGGAATTTTGCCAACGATGCGAGCGTCCTTTTCACTTAGTCCAAGCACTTCACCATTATCCATGATAAAGCAATTTTCTTCTGGCACTCCACAATCGATCGCTAGCTTTGCATGCATTTTTTGCATGCGGTATTCTCCGTGAATCGGCATGAAATATTTCGGTTTCATCAAGCGAATCATTAATTTTTGTTCTTCTTGTCCACCGTGTCCAGATGTGTGAATATCGTTTAGCGGACCATGAATGACTTCGGCGCCAGCGCGATAAAGCATATTAATCGTTCGATTTACACTTACCGTATTGCCCGGAATTGGGGAAGAAGAAAATACGACCGTATCGCCAGGAATAATTTGAATTTGCCGATGGGTGCCATTGGCGATGCGCGATAATGCTGCCATTGGCTCGCCTTGGCTGCCGGTACATAAAATTGTCACGCGATTGGCAGGAAGGCGGTTAATTTCGTTTGCATCCACAAAAGTATCTTTAGGACATTTAATGTAACCGAGCTCTTGTCCGATTTCAATCGCCGCCTCCATGCTTCTTCCGAATACAGCAATTTTTCGGTTGTTCATCACGGCTGCTTCCGTTACTTGCTGCAGCCGATGAATGTTGGAGGCAAATGTCGCAAAAATAATCCGTCCTTGCACTTTCCGGAAAATATCATGTATGCTTTCCCCAACGCGACGTTCAGACATGGTGAAGTGTGGAATTTCACTATTCGTGCTGTCGGAAAGTAGACAAAGGACCCCTTTTTTGCCGATTTCCGCCATTTTTGTTAAGTTTGCAGGCTCGCCAACCGGAGTGAAGTCGAACTTAAAATCTCCTGTGTGAACAATTTGCCCGACAGGAGTTTTGACAACAATTCCATAACTGTCAGGAATGCTGTGAGTTGTTCGAAAGAATGTCACCGCTGTTTTTTGAAAGCGAATGACATCGTCTTCGCGAATTTCAATAAGTTTTGCTTGGCGAAGAAGTCCATGTTCTTCAAGCTTGTTGCGGATTAACCCCAACGCTAATTTTCCGCCGTAGATTGGAATATTTACTTGCTTTAGCAAGTATGGAATTCCGCCAATATGATCCTCATGCCCGTGAGTAATAAACAGTCCTTTTACTTTCTCTGCGTTTTTTACTAAATACGTGTAATCGGGAATGACATAATCAATTCCGAGCAGCTCATCTTCAGGAAATTTAATTCCTGCGTCGATAACAATAATTTCATCTTGAAATTGTACACCATATGTATTTTTCCCGATTTCACCTAATCCGCCAAGGGCAAATACGCCAACTTGATGATCATTTAAAAATTTCATACTCAAATCTCCAATACTTTAAAATCTGGATTTTTCTTTTCATATTCTAAATGAGCGCCCTCTAACGGCTGAATATACTCAATATTCATGGTGTGTCCTTGCAATTTTTGGCGTACTTCCCGTTCCGATTCGGCTTCAATATATAGCGTTTTTGTTTTTTCTCTCACAGGCACTTCATCGGGATTTTCTTGGTAAAACACTTTAAAAATCATTCTAAAACCTCTCCTTATGAACGATTATTTCTTTAACTTTTTTATTATATATAAAATAAGGGCAGTTTTCATGTTTTTTCATTTCATAACATAAAATACAGAAGGGGAATATAGGAAAAAAGCATTAGCTTTTACCATTTTTGACGAATTTTGATCCTTTCATTCGCATGTTTTTAGAAAGAAGCCCTTCATGAAAGAAGGGCTCTTATCGTAAACGGTTAGGCAATCGATTTTTTCCGGAGTAGATCTTTCCATTGTTGAAGAAGCTTTTTTTTCAGCTTTTTCAACATTTTCATCACTCCTTACTTCTTATTGTACTCATTTCTTGGTGAAAGTAAATGTTCTTCCTATATTATATTATATGTTAACAAAGGCTTGTTTTTCGTGGATAAAAGTGGAATGGAGCCGAGAAGTAATTTGACATTTTCGGTTTTTTTCAGTACGGTAAAGGATGAAGAAAAACAAGATATTTGCATTAAGGGGAAGAGACTGTGAAAAAGAAAATAGTATTTTTTGATATTGATGGAACGCTACTTGATGAACAAAAAAATCTTCCTGTTTCGACAGTAAGAGCGGTTCAAGAGTTGAAAAAAGCTGGTGTTTATGTAGCGATTGCCACGGGAAGAGCGCCATTTATGTTTGCCAATTTGCGAAAGCAGCTAGGAATTGATTCTTTTGTCAGTTTTAACGGCCAATACGTAGTATTTGAAGGGAATGTCATTTATAAACATCCACTTCATCGGCAAAAATTGCATGAGCTAAAGGAAGAAGCGCATAGAAATGGTCATCCGCTCGTTTTTATGAATGTGAATGAAATGAAAGCAAGCATGGAAGATCATCCATATATTCACGACAGTATGGGGAGCTTGAAATTTCCTCATCCTCCGTTTGATCCGATTTATTACGAAAATGAGGACATTTATCAAGCGCTCTTATTTTGCAAAGCGGAAGAAGAACAAATGTATGTAAAAGCATATCCGGAATTTCGTTTTGTCCGTTGGCATAATGTGTCAACTGATGTGCTGCCAGTAGGAGGGTCGAAAGCTGAAGGAATTCGGCGAATGATCGAGAAACTCGACATTGCGAAAGAAGATGTATACGCGTTTGGAGATGGGTTGAACGATATAGAAATGTTGAAGTTTGTTGGAACTGGTGTTGCGATGGGCAATGCGCACGAAGAAGCAAAAAAAGTGGCCGACTTCGTTACGAAATCGGTCGGAGAGGAAGGAATATTATACGGATTAAAGCAGCTTGAATTAATTAAATAAGGGGCATATCCCGGTGCGGGATATAGCCCTTCTTTTCATTTATCGTTCGATAGGGATCGCGTTGTCAGGTACTTTAAACGGATTTTTTGGATCAATATGATCATAAAACATGATGCCGTTTAAGTGGTCGATTTCGTGTTGAAATACAATGGCAGGCAACCCTTTTAACCGAAGTGTTACTTCTTTACCTTCAAGCGTTGTCCCTGTTACGGTAATGCGGGCATAGCGCGGCACATATCCTGGAACGTTCCGATCGACAGATAAACATCCTTCTCCGCTCGTTAAATAACATTGCTGAACAGAATGGCTCACAATTTTTGGATTAAATAACGCATAGCTATATAAAGTACCTTTTTCATCCGTTACATGGACGGCAATCATTCGTTTTGATACATTAATTTGTGGAGCTGCCAGCCCAATTCCCGGGCGTAATCCATATTTTTCAGCAAGCTCAGGGTTTTGGCTCATTTTTACATAATCAAGAAGGCTTTGTAAAACTTGTTTGTCTTCTTCTGATGGAGGAAGAGAAACAGGTTCAGCCACTTTTCGTAGCGTTGGATGCCCTTCTTTAATAATATCTTTCATGGTAATCATCGTGTTTTCACTCCTCGCATGACATTGATGTCTAAAATTAAGTCTAACAAAAATTCATTTTGAACGTAAACAAAAATGAAAATGGATGTGCTCGAAAGGAAGGAGAAACGTTGTTCAAAGCAATAAAGCGGTGTATTTGGTTAATCGTGGTGTTATTTTTGTTTACTAGCTGCAATGAACTTGCCAACGAGGAAGTTTTATCAGCTTTTCAAAAGATAGGCAAGTATGAAAACAGTGTAGTCGAGCAACAAGAAAAACTGAGCGGATTAGAACAAAAACAAAACCAGTTGTATGATCGTATTATGTCGTATGGGATAAAGCGGTTTACAAAGGTGGTGCAATTATCGAAAGAATCATTGGAGCTAATAGAAGAACGGGACAAACATATTGAAAAAGAATATAAAGCGATTCAATCAGCAAAACAACAAATAAATACGATCAAGAAAAATATTGACCAACTTCGTGATGAAAATATAAGAAGACAAGTAAACCGTTTAGTAAACATTGCGGAGAAACGTTATGAAACATATGGAAATTTGTATCTTCATTATAAAGAATTGCTTTCATTGGAAAAAGAGCTTTATACTTTATTACAAAATAAATATGTGACACCGGAACAGTTACAACAACAAATTAATCGTATAAATGAACAATATAAAGAATTGGTTAGTATAAACGATCAGTTTAATGAATATACGGAAAAATATAATAAAGAAAAGAAGCGATTATATAACGTGTGGAAATAAATGTTTGTTGCGATAGGAGGCTATATTTTCATAGCCTTTTTTATTTTATGAAAAAAATATAAAACAGATATAATACAGATTAAACTGTTGTAATATAACAGGATTTGTGTAGTTGTTTTTTATACTAAAAATATCCATTTGACATTGAAAAAATATCGCTAAATCAAAGTGATTGACGTCTAGGTAAAGAAGGTGTAAACTTAAACATGTAGATGGAATTGTACTAATAAAAATGATCAAGTGATTAATACAGGTATTCTAACGACATTTTTTCCGTTTATGCCGTGGAACAAAGGTTACCGCTTTTTATTTATTCATGATTTTGGGTAAATTAATGCTGTATGGACCAATGTTATGAGTTGACTTTATTTTTTAAATTATGAAAGGTAGAGGTGGATCAAATGGGTGCAAAAAAATCCCAATTTAAGTTTAATTTTAAGGAACAGCTTGAAAAAATTGAGGAACAATTTCCGACATTTCAAATTTTAAATGAAGAAGGGGAAGTAGTAAACGAAGCGGCAATGCCGGACTTAAGCGATGATCAACTAAAAGAATTGATGCGCCGCATGGTATACACACGCGTTCTTGACCAACGTTCTATTTCATTAAACCGCCAAGGGCGTTTAGGCTTTTACGCACCAACGGCAGGGCAAGAAGCGAGCCAAATTGCGAGCCATTTTGCGTTAGAGAAAGAAGATTTCATTTTGCCTGGATACCGTGATGTTCCGCAACTTATTTGGCACGGACTTCCGCTTTATCAAGCGTTTTTATTCTCACGTGGGCACTTCCACGGCAACCAAATTCCGGAAGGGGTAAACGCATTGCCGCCACAAATTATTATCGGTGCCCAATACATTCAAGCAGCAGGTGTTGCTTTAGGATTGAAAAAACGCGGCAAAAAGGCAGTAGCAATTACATACACAGGTGACGGCGGTACATCGCAAGGAGATTTCTACGAAGGAATCAACTTTGCTGGAGCATTTAAAGCACCGGCGATTTTCGTTGTCCAAAACAACCGCTTTGCTATTTCTACTCCTGTTGAAAAACAAACAGTAGCGAAAACACTTGCTCAAAAAGCGGTGGCGGCTGGAATTCCTGGCATTCAAGTTGACGGTATGGACCCATTAGCCGTATATGTAGCTGTACGTGCTGCTCGCGAGCGTGCGATTAACGGCGAAGGTCCAACGCTTATTGAAACTTTATGTTTCCGTTACGGTCCGCATACGATGTCAGGAGACGATCCTACTCGTTATCGCACGAAAGAATTGGAAAATGAATGGGAGAAAAAAGACCCGCTTGTTCGTTTCCGTAAGTTTTTAGAAAACAAAGGCTTATGGAGTGAAGAAGAAGAAAACAAAGTGATTGAACGAGCAAAAGAAGAAATTAAAGAGGCGATTAAAAAAGCGGACGAAACACCAAAACAAAAAGTAACCGATTTGATTAGCATCATGTATGAAGAGTTGCCATTTAACTTGAAAGAACAGTATGAAATTTACAAAGAGAAGGAGTCGAAGTAAGCCATGGCGCAAATGACAATGATTCAAGCAATCACGGATGCGTTGCGCATCGAACTAAAAAATGATCCAAATGTATTAATATTTGGGGAAGACGTTGGAGTAAACGGCGGCGTATTCCGGGCAACAGAAGGATTGCAAGCTGAGTTTGGGGAAGACCGCGTTTTCGATACACCTCTTGCCGAATCGGGAATTGGCGGTCTTGCCATCGGGTTGGCGTTGCAAGGATTCCGTCCTGTTCCAGAAATTCAATTCTTTGGTTTTGTATATGAAGTAATGGATGCCATTTGCGGTCAAATGGCGCGTATCCGCTACCGCACTGGCGGTCGTTATAATGTCCCGATTACGATTCGCTCACCATTTGGCGGCGGCGTGCATACACCGGAATTGCACTCTGATAGCTTAGAAGGCTTAGTTGCGCAACAACCTGGGTTAAAAGTAGTCATTCCTTCTACTCCTTATGATGCGAAGGGATTGCTTATTTCTGCGATCCGTGACAACGATCCAGTTATTTTCTTAGAGCACCTGAAGCTGTATCGTTCGTTCCGCCAAGAAGTACCAGAAGGAGAATATACGATTCCAATCGGTAAAGCAGATATTAAACGCGAAGGAAAAGATATCACGATTATCGCTTATGGTGCAATGGTGCACGAATCGTTAAAAGCAGCTGCTGAATTAGAAAAAGAAGGCATCTCCGCAGAAGTGGTTGACCTGCGGACTGTTCAACCATTAGATATTGAAACAATCATTGGTTCTGTAGAAAAAACAGGACGTGCGATCGTTGTACAAGAAGCACAAAGACAAGCAGGAATTGCTGCAAACGTTGTAGCAGAAATTAATGAACGTGCGATTTTAAGCTTAGAAGCTCCTGTAATGCGCGTTGCTGCTCCGGATACGGTATATCCGTTCTCACAAGCGGAGTCGGTATGGTTGCCTAACTTCAAAGATGTCATTGAAACAGCGAAAAAAGTCATTAACTTCTAAACATTAGGTGAGAGGAAGGGGAAATTGCCTTCTTCCTCTTTTCCCATACTTTTTTGAAAAGACAATAGGAGGTCGACAAACAGTGGCATTTGAATTTAAGTTGCCGGATATCGGTGAAGGTATTCATGAAGGGGAAATCGTCAAATGGTTTGTCAAACCTGGCGATGAAGTAAATGAAGATGATGTATTGTGTGAAGTGCAAAACGATAAAGCGGTTGTAGAAATCCCGTCCCCTGTGAAAGGTAAAGTATTAGAAATTTTAGTAGAAGAAGGAACGGTTGCAACGGTTGGCCAAACGTTAATCACATTAGATGCGCCTGGATATGAGAATATGACGTTTAAAGGCCAAGAACAAGATGAGCCAAAACAGCAGGAAAAACCGCAAGAAGTGTCGAAAGAAGAAAAGAGCGAAGCGGCAGCTAAACAAGCAGAACCGGCTAAGCAGCAGGAAGTGGATCCAAACCGTCGCGTGATCGCAATGCCTTCCGTGCGCAAATATGCCCGTGAAAAAGGGGTCGACATCCGTCTTGTTCAAGGTACAGGAAAAAATGGCCGCGTCCTAAAGAGCGATATCGATGCGTTCCTTGCTGGTGGCACGGCAGTCGAGCAAAAAGAAGAAGCACCTGCAGCGAAAGCAGAAGAAAAAGCAGCGGCAGCTACTGCGGCACAACAACCAGTTGTGCTTGAAGGAGAATTCCCGGAAACTCGCGAGAAAATGAGCGGTATCCGTCGCGCGATTGCCAAAGCGATGGTCAATTCGAAACATACAGCACCACACGTTACATTAATGGACGAAGTAGATGTGACAAAACTGGTAGCGCATCGCAAAAAGTTCAAAGAAATCGCAGCGGAAAAAGGAATCAAGCTTACTTTCTTACCGTATGTTGTAAAAGCTTTAACATCGGCGTTGCGTGAGTTTCCAGTTTTAAATACATCGATTGATGATGAAACGGAAGAAGTGATTCATAAACATTACTACAACATTGGTATTGCTGCTGATACAGACAGAGGATTGCTCGTTCCTGTTATTAAACATGCGGACCGCAAGCCGATCTTTGCCCTTGCCAAAGAGATTAATGAGCTTGCAGCAAAAGCACGTGAAGGAAAATTGGCTCCACATGAAATGAAAGGTGCTTCCTGCACGATTACGAATATCGGTTCTGCCGGCGGCCAATGGTTTACTCCGGTCATTAATCATCCAGAAGTAGCTATTCTTGGCATTGGACGCATTTCCGAAAAACCAATTGTCCGCGACGGTGAAATAGTTGTTGCTCCAGTATTAGCATTATCATTAAGCTTTGACCACCGCATGATTGACGGTGCAACAGCGCAAAAAGCATTAAATCACATTAAACGTCTATTAAATGACCCAGAATTATTATTAATGGAGGCGTAAAAACGATGGTAGTTGGCGATTTTGCAATTGAAACGGAAACGCTTGTCGTTGGAGCGGGTCCTGGTGGTTATGTAGCAGCTATTCGCGCTGCACAGTTAGGGCAAAAAGTAACGATTGTTGAAAAAGGAAATCTTGGCGGAGTATGCTTAAATGTCGGATGTATTCCATCTAAAGCGCTCATCTCCGCAAGCCATCGCTATGTTGAAGCGAAACATTCAGAAGACATCGGAATTAAAGCAGAAAACGTAACCGTTGATTTTTCTAAAGTGCAACAATGGAAAGCAAGCGTCGTGAAAAAATTAACGAGCGGCGTGGAAGGATTGCTAAAAGGAAACAAAGTCGAAATCGTACGCGGAGAAGCGTATTTTGTTGATGCGAATACGGTGCGTGTTATCAATGGTGATAGCGCGCAAACATATACGTTTAAAAACGCAATTATTGCAACAGGCTCTCGTCCGATTGAACTTCCTGGCTTTAAATTTTCCAATCGCGTGCTTGATTCCACAGGCGCACTCAGTCTGCAGGAAGTTCCAAAATCGCTTGTCGTAATCGGCGGCGGTTATATCGGAACAGAATTAGGAACAGCGTATGCTAACTTTGGAACAAAAGTAACCATCATTGAAGGAGCAGATGAAATTTTATCTGGCTTTGAAAAACAAATGACGGCAATTGTTAAACGCCGCTTAAAGAAAAAAGGTGTAGAAATCTTTACTAACGCTCTTGCTAAGGGAGTCGAAGAGCGCCAAGACGGTGTGACAGTAACCTTTGAAGTAAAAGGCGAAACGAAAACAATTGATGCGGACTATGTGCTTGTGACGGTCGGACGCCGTCCAAACACGGATGAGCTTGGCTTAGAACAAATCGGCATTAAATTGACAGACCGCGGCTTAATTGAAATTGACAAACAATGCCGGACAAGCGTTCCAAACATTTATGCCATCGGTGATATCGTCCAAGGTCCACCGCTTGCCCATAAAGCATCATATGAAGGAAAAATCGCCGCCGAAGCGATTGCCGGAAAACCGTCTGAAATCGATTATTTAGCTATTCCGGCAGTGGTCTTCTCCGAGCCTGAATGCGCATCTGTCGGTTATTTTGAGCAACAGGCGAAAGATGAAGGCATCGATGTAGTAACGGCGAAATTCCCATTTGCGGCTAACGGCCGTGCCCTTTCGTTGAATGACACAGACGGCTTTATGAAACTTGTCGTCCGCAAAGAAGATGGCGTTGTGATCGGAGCGCAAATCGTTGGTCCAAACGCTTCTGACATGATCGCAGAGCTTGGTCTTGCGATTGAAGCAGGAATGACTGCGGAAGATATCGCTTTGACGATTCATGCTCACCCAACATTGGGTGAAATAGCGATGGAAGCTGCGGAAGTTGCCCTCGGCACTCCAATCCATATTATTAGTAAATAAAATGGCAAAAAAGAGGATGTCTAATTTAGACATCCTCTTTTAGTAAACTATTCAGTACAAGCAGAAACAATGGAAGCAATTCCAAAGAAACTCAATAAAGCATCTTTTAAATCTGGGGCAACATTAGAAGCGGCGGCATTCACTGCTCGTTCCCAAGCAACAGTCCGAGAATACTTTAGTTTTCTGTAGTTTTGATAGTAATTGATAGCGGTAGAGACAAATTTTGCTGTTCCTCCAAGAGCTTTTAATGCTGACTTAACTTTTAGAATTTTGGATGGTGCCCAAGCTAACGAGACAAGCGCAACTCCTACAGCAGAAATACATCCGATGACTCCCTGTATACGGAATTCTCCTTGGTTTGTTTGGTTGTATTGATATTCTATTGCTGACAAGACAGCCGGGTCATCAATAGTTTCTTTGTACCAGTTAATAATGGCATCAGTTCCTTCTAAAACAACTGATTCAGGAATTTGCTCAATGATGGATAATGTTTGTTGGTAATCATCTAATCCCGGCAATTCTTCTTCAATCCACTCTTCCACGTAATTTTCTTCTGTTTGCGCTTGGGCAATTCCTGCACCACCCAAAGTGGATAGAACTAATACAAAGGATAAGAGGAACGATAAATAACTTTTTGTTTTGTTCATTGAAATCACCTCCCTTTATTTGGTTAAAAAGTAATTATATATATTTAATATCAGAATTTATCAATTTTTTTAACATTTTTAATTAATATTTTCAAAATTTTTCTAATTAATATAATAAATTAAAAAAGAAAGGAAGAGTGGGATGAAAAAAACAATTAAACAAAAATATAAAGATATTTTGTTGGTCATTTTCTTTCTTGTTTGGTTGTTTAACGTGTTTGTTGAGAATGAACGGGTTACTGTTACGGCTAATGTCATTGCAATAGTTTTGATTTCATTTGTAAGTTTTATAAAGTATTACGCTAAAGAAAATTAAGAAGGTTATTGGTGTTTTCTGAATAGAAAAATTTTACTGTCAGACCATTGCAGAGGATGTCCCAAGAAACAGTTTTTCGAAAACGGACCTCGATGCGACGTTTATGCGGATGAAAGACGACCATATGAAGGCCAGCTCAAACCGGGATATAATGTGCAGATAGGAACAGGGAACCAATTCATCACTGGATTTAGCGTGCATCAACGGGCGGGGGATGCCGGATGCTTCATTCCGCATTTGGAGCAATTGGCCGCCTATGGGCGTCCCATGCCTAAACGAGCGATTGCGGATTCCGCCTGTGGGAGTGAGGAGAACTACACGTACTGCGAGAAAAAGCAGATCATCGTATTGATCAAGTACAACACATTGGACCGGGAACAAACGAAAGCGTGGGCGAAAGAGATCGGCCGAATCGAGAACATGACGTACGATGAGAAATTGGATGAGTGGATTTGCGCTAAAGGGGAACGGCTGGTGTTTGTGTATAAACGGAAGGAAACGATCGGCAACGGGTACGTCATCGTCAAACGGACGTATCGTTGTACAGCATGTGCCGGATGCCCGTTTCAAGTAGCATGTGCCAAAGGCAAAGACACGAAAACCATCCGCGTTTCCTTGAAAAATCAACAACAACGGCAAGAAATCCGGAAACGGCTGTCCACGGAAGATCTATTTTTTATAAACTCGTCTTCTTGTCCAATGAATGGATAATATTTTCCTTTGGTGGCTCATATTGTTATGGTAAAGAAGATGCGGGGGATGACGGATGAAAGAATATGTCACGTTTTTGTTGCAAATGATCATTTGGAGCAGCTTTTCGCTTATTGAATGGCTATCAGGACGCGACCGTCCGTTTTTTAAAGGGATGATGCTTTGTGTATTTTTATATATCGCGTTTTTATTGGCCCGAAAAATCGGTTTACGCACCCGAAAAGCATTGTGGACAACGACGTTGACAGCAGCAATGTATTTTACTTGTCAACATTTTGTGTGGGAGGCGCTTCAATAGGGGGAAATAAAAAAACGACAGCTGTGTACCACCGTTTTTTAAAAACGATAGCTTAGTGCCATCGTTTTAAAAAACGATAGCTTAGTGCTACCGTTTGTAATAATACATAATTCTGCCGTTGAATAGGTGAAGTTCCCCTTCCAATTTTTTCGCTAGAAACTTACAAAATTCGTTTGCTTTCCCTTTATCTCCGTGTGTTGCCCCATTTGGCAATGTAATTTGAATAAATGATTCTTCAGTTTCACCATTATTTGATCCAACACCGACGATAATCGTCCGATAACGGTGCCCGTCACCTTTTAAATAAAACCACTTTCCTTTTCCTTCATCTGTTTCTATAAGCTGATAAGGAAATGCAGCTTGTTGATACGCCCATCCAAGCTGTTCACCTGTTTTTTTCATCATATCTTGATAATATTGAAACAATTGTTTTACTTCTTCTAATGTGACCGCTTTCTGTTTGGATGCTGGAACAAGCTTTATGTATGCATGTGCTGCCAATGCCATCACCTCTATTGTTAACATCCCATTTTTTTCTATTGTATCATTTTTACGTAAGAGATGCTATTGATTTTAATATATTTTAGAATTATAATAATATTCAGTATATTTATAAGGGGGGATTTTATGAATTTATCTTAATTAGGCGAGAAGACTCCCACTTCAACGAAGCGAAGCGGAGTAAGTGGGAGATGAATCGC
>NZ_QCWL01000001.1:1343685-1346163 GCF_003064505.1 Geobacillus sp. LYN3
GCAGTCAAACTTCTTTGGAAGCCCCCACTTCAAATTTTCGCTAGAAATTAAGTGGGGGTAGTTCACTTGAAAGGCTATATGATGAGTATGAGAAAGTAAAAGTTCGGTTTGTTGGATTTACGTCAAAGGATATTCGCTATGATTTTGGGATTGTGTATACGAATATGTTTTTTGGCAAACCTCTTGTTATTTGCATGCAAACAGGCCGCTCCACTCTCCTCGATCCAAAAGATGTAGAAAACCACGAGTATTTGCAAAAAATTTTCCGCATCGATACGAAAGAGCAAGCTGCTGATTTAGCGGAGTTCTTCTCAGTTGTCCTTCCATTCTCATCGGTTCATCCTGAATATGAGTATTAATAAGCGAGTATGGTTACTCGCTTTTTTGATGAGTAAAAATTAAATGTGACATACAGATTAAGTGTTGACAGCATAAATGTGATATATTATTATTGAATTAGCTAATAAATATATCATCATAAAGGAGTTTTGGGGATGGGCACAATTGTATGTCAAACATGTGGTGCGACGATTGCGTATTTTGAAGATGAAAAAGTGACAACGCTTTACGGAAAATGCTGCGGATGCGATTGCGACGAGGCTGAAGAAGAAGGAGAATAAAGAAAAGGTCAAACGATGGGGGAAGGTTTGGACATAGCGCGCATGTGAAAGGGGCACATGCGCGCATTTATTTTTTGGATAAAAAAAAAGCGTAAGCTAACTTGCTTACGCTTTTTTAACTTTCCCTGCTCTTAAAGGTGGGAGAAGTTCAACGGATTGGCTTATGTTCTTTAATGACACGCAATGTTTGTAACGTATCGTCCTCTGGCCCTTGCACCGGCAGACCGACTTCTAAGTTCTTTTTGATATAGTTTAAATTTTCTTCGGTAATAATTTCTCCAGGAATAAAAATCGGAATTCCTGGCGGATAAACCATAATAAATTCAGCAATAATCCGTCCTGCTGATTCTTCAAATGGGACAATTTCCGTTTCCGCGTAGAATGCATCACGCGGAGTTAATGCGAGAGTAGGGATGTCTGGCAATAATACTTTTGGTTTTACTCCTTTCGCCGCCTGATGGCGAAATTGTTCAGATAAATGGCGAAGGGCATTAACAAGCGCGTTCGTTTCCCGCTCTGTGTCGCCAGGTGTAATAATGCATAAAATGTTGTATAAATCGGATAATTCTACTTCAATGTTGTACATTTCGCGCAGCCATTTCTCGACGTCATATCCCGTTAAGCCTAGTTCTTTGACAGAGATGGTAAGCTTGGTTGGATCGTAATCATATGTTGCTTCCGTTCCTAGAATTTCTCTTCCGACACAATAAAGATAAGGGATTTCGTTTATTTGTTGCCGAGTCTTTTCGGCAAGCTGAATAGTTTTTTCAAAATGTTCCCGTCCTTGTGTAGCAAGCCATTTGCGTGCAACATCTAAAGAGGCTAACAACAAATAAGAAGTAGATGTTGTCGTTAGCATGCTTAAAATAGCTTGTACGTGTTTTGCGGATACGAGCCCTTCACGCACGTTTAAAATAGAGCTTTGCGTCAAAGAGCCACCTAGTTTATGGACGCTTGTTGCAGCCATATCCGCTCCGGCCTGCATGGCGGAAAGCGGAAGATCTTCATGAAAATGAATATGGACACCATGCGCCTCATCAACGAGAACAGGAACGTGGTAAGAATGAGCGATTTCAACAATTTTCTTTAAATCGCCAGAGATACCAAAATATGTTGGATTAATAACGAGAACACCTTTTGCATCGGGATGTTGCTTAAGTGCTTTTTCTACTGATTCCGGTGTAATTCCGTGTGAAATCCCGAGTTCCTTATCGATTTCCGGATGAATGAAAATCGGTATTGCACCAGAAAAGACAATGGCAGACATGATCGATTTATGCACGTTACGCGGAACGATGATTTTGTCGCCAGGCCCAACTACCGACATCACCATTGCCATAATGGCACCGCTTGTTCCTTGGACAGAAAAAAATGTATAATCAGCCCCAAATGCCTCAGCGGCTAACTCTTGAGCGCGCTTGATAATGCCTTTTGGGTGGTGAAGATCATCAAGAGGACCGATATTAATCAAATCCATCGATAGCGCATTTTCTCCAATAAAATCACGAAACTCATGGTCCATCCCTGCGCCTTTTTTATGGCCAGGAATATGAAATTGAATAGGGTTTTTCTTAATATGCTCTAATAGACCAGTGAACAATGGTGTTTCAAACTGTGACAATGTTTTTTCACACCTCTTTTTGCATAAAAATAAAACAAATGCATTATAGCATTTATTTTTTTATTTGCAAAGCATTATTTAATCATTAATGAATGTGAAATTTTTTACTACACATAAATTGAGAATAAAAAAGGAAAATAGGCATGTCAACAAGAAACATAGTATACTATATAAATTGAAATAAAGGTTTTCTCCCGTTCCACGGCGAATAAATAAATAAAAGAGAAAATAGGGGAA
>NZ_QCWL01000001.1:1346263-1357157 GCF_003064505.1 Geobacillus sp. LYN3
CAACCAGAAACCAGAACAAACGATCGATCGTTTGTGTGTTCAGTTGTAAATCTTTAATTCAACTTATATAGATTAAAAGGAGGGACAAAAATGATTTGGAAAACAAGAGTAACGGAATTGCTTGGAATTACATATCCGATTATTCAAGGAGGACTTGCTTATTTAGCTTACTCTGATTTAGCAGCCGCGGTTTCTAACGCCGGAGGCTTAGGACAAATTACGGCGATGTCGCTGGAAAGCCCGGAGCGATTGCGCGAGGAAATTCGCAAAGTAAAAGAAAAAACAGACCGTCCTTTCGGAGTGAACTTTGCGATTGGACAACATGGCCGCCCTTTTCAACATATGCTCGAAGCCGCATTGGAAGAAGGAGTGCCAGTCGTTTCCGTCACAGGTGGGAATCCGGCCCCGTTTTTTGAACAGCTAAAAGGAACAAACGTGAAAAAACTGGTGCTGGTTGCCGCTGTTCGCCAAGCCGTAAAAGCGGAGGAACTTGGCGCGGACGCTGTCATGGTAGTGGGTCAAGAAGGCGGTGGTCATTTAGGAAAATACGATATAGGAACATTTGTTCTTGTCCCGAAAGTAGTGGAATCCGTTTCTATCCCTGTTATTGCTTCGGGAGGCATCGGAGACGGCCGCGGGTTGATGGCGGCATTAGCGCTTGGCGCAGAAGGAATTGAAATGGGAACGAGATTTATTGCTACAAAAGAGTGTGTTCATGCCCATCCGATCTATAAAGAGATGCTTGTTAACGGCTCTGAATATGATACCGTTGTGATTAAACGCAGTTTAGGAGCACCCGGTCGTGCCATTGCCAATGAATGGACGAAAAAAATTTTAGAAATAGAAGAACAAGGCGGGACATATGAACAACTAAAAGAATATATTAGTGGGGAAGCGAATCGCCGTTTTATTTATGAAGGAAAAATAAACGAAGGTTTTGCATGGGCTGGACAAGTGATGGGATTAATTAAAGATGTGCCAACAGTGGCAGAATTGTTTGAGCGAATGATTAACGAGGCGGAACAAATCCGGCGCAGATGGGCAAACTAATGCTGGAGGTGTCGGTGATGAATTATTCATACCCGTTTTCTTATGACTGGTCAACGCAAGAAATTATTGATGTTATCAAATTTTTCGAAGCGATTGAAACTGTTTACGAAAAAGGAATGGAACGGGAAAAGCTTATGAACATTTATCGTCGCTTTAAAGAAATTGTTCCGAGTAAAAGTGAAGAAAAAAAACTATGTGATGAATTTGAACAAGCAAGCGGATATTCGTCCTATCGCGTCATGAAAAAAGCGAAAGAAGCACAAAACGGCGATTGGATTAGAATGGAATAACATGGTAAAAAAAGTAGACGAATACACAAATTTGTTGCATACCCCCCTTTTCTAACATAATATATATAAAACAAAATAAGTATCAGAAAATTCGGGTATTTATATGACGGTTTTTCGGGGATTATATGGAAAGGGGTGCCCATGCTCATGAAAAGAACAATGAATTCTGTAAAGCGTGCGGACGGGGATAAGCGAATAGCGGTATTACGTCTTGAATTAGATTATGAATTAGCGACTCTTTATGAGGCGATGATGGAAAACGATGAAGAAAAGAAAAAAGAGTGTAAACGGAGATTAGAAAAGTTACGTCAAGAGTTAATGCGCCTTCAAGTATAACAGAACATTCAAGGCGAACCACACCAACGGTTCGTTTTTTTCTTGAGCGATATAGGCACCTCTTTTTCTTTACGGGGGATTCCGATGTATTATATGCTAATTACATACGCTGCAGAAATCAGGAGGATGAATATGCAGGAAAAATGGAAAGAAATAGATGAGTGTATCCGACAATGGATAAAGGAAGCGGGAACAAGAATTCTCGCTACATTTGATAAAAAGTTGACGATCGAAACAAAATCACATCGAAATGATTTAGTGACGAATGTGGACCGCGAAGTAGAGCAATTTTTTATTGAAAAAATAAGAAAAACGTTTCCCGACCATCACGTGTTAGGCGAAGAGGGATTCGGTGATGAAATTGCAACGCTTCAAGGGATTGTTTGGATTATCGATCCGATTGATGGTACGATGAATTTTATTCATCAAAAACGAAACTTTGCCATTTCAATTGGGGTTTTTGAAAATGGGGTAGGAGTTCTTGGGTATGTATACGATGTCGTACATGATGAACTATATGCGGCACGAAAAGGAGAAGGAGCTTTTCTTAATGATCAACCGCTGGCGCGTTTAGAGCCGGTATCTGTTTCCGAAGCCATTATTTCCTTAAATGCAACGTGGATAACTGAAAATAAACGAATTGATCCAAATGTATTAGCTCCGCTTGTAAAAGATGCGAGGGGAACGCGTTCGTACGGATCGGCTGCGTTAGAAATGGCATACGTTGCAGCGGGACGTTTAGATGCATATATTACGATGAGGTTGTCGCCGTGGGATTTTGCCGGCGGACTTGTGCTTGTTCAAGAAGTCGGTGGCATCGTGACAAATTTATACGGCGAGCCGCTTAATTTGCTTACAAAAAACTCTGTATTTGTTTCAAAGCCAGGATTGCATGAAGAAATTTTGCAAAAATATATACATCGCTGAAAACGGGACAAATCATTCGGTTGTCCCGTTTTTAAAGCATTCCTTTTTCTCGCATTCGTTTTTTTCGGGCAAATCCGATGCCGATAATTATGAATAAAGCGATAATTGAAATAATAATACCAATCATACTTTGTTCCGCAATAAAAATGCCGATGGCCATGATTGCTATTACTGCAAATATAGCCAATAGAAACGATACAGGCTGAAATTGTTTCATCCCAATCCCCTCTTTCATATTGTTTATCGGTTTTTCTTTAGTCTACACGAAAACATACCGCTTTTCTATCCTCTTTATGATATAATAAACGAGCAATTTACGTATAGGAGTGACTAACATTGACAAGAAGAGAAGATCTTCGTAATATTGCCATTATTGCTCACGTTGATCATGGTAAAACAACGTTAGTCGATCAATTGCTGCGTCAATCGGGAACGTTTCGTGCCAATGAACATGTCGAGGAACGCGCATTAGATCGAAACGATTTAGAAAGAGAACGCGGGATTACCATTTTAGCCAAAAATACAGCGATTCGTTATAAAGGAATGCGCATTAATATTTTAGATACGCCAGGACATGCCGATTTCGGCGGGGAAGTAGAACGAATTATGCGGCTTGTGGATGGTGTTTTGCTTGTCGTTGACGCGTATGAGGGGTGTATGCCGCAAACGCGTTTTGTGCTGAAAAAGGCGCTCGAACAACAGCTTACTCCCATTGTCGTTATCAATAAAATTGACCGGGAGTTTGCGCGACCAGAGGAAGTGGTCGATGAAGTCATCGATTTATTTATCGAATTAGGCGCGTCGGAAGATCAGCTTGAGTTTCCTGTTGTATACACGTCAGCATTAAACGGTACGGCAAGTTTGGACCCTCACAAACAAGAAGCGGATATGACCGCATTGTTCGAAACGATTATTAAGCATATTCCTGCACCGATTGATAATCGGGAAGAACCGTTGCAATTTCAAGTGGCGTTGCTTGATTACAATGAGTACGTTGGGCGCATCGGAATTGGCCGTATCTTTCGCGGCACGATGAAAGTCGGACAACAAGTAGCGCTGATGAAACTAGATGGTTCTGTCAAAACGTTTCGTGTAACAAAATTATTTGGGTTTATCGGCTTAAAGAGGATCGAAATCACGGAAGCAGAAGCAGGAGATATTGTTGCAGTGGCGGGAATGGAAGACATTAACGTCGGGGAAACGGTATGTCCATTGGATCATCAGGAAGCGTTGCCGCCGCTTCGCATTGATGAACCAACATTGAAAATGACGTTTTTAGTCAATAATAGCCCATTTGCCGGACGCGAAGGAAAATATGTGACGGCGAGAAAGTTGGAAGAACGCCTGCGCACTCAATTGGAGACGGACGTAAGCTTGCGGGTGGAAAACACTGATTCTCCTGATGCGTGGATTGTTTCTGGACGAGGAGAGCTTCATTTATCGATCTTAATTGAAAATTTGCGGCGGGAAGGTTATGAACTGCAAGTATCTAAGCCGGAAGTCATTATGAAAGAAATCGGCGGAGTGCTTTGTGAGCCGGTCGAACGGGTAATCATTGATATTCCTGAAGAATATACCGGGGCGATCATGGAATCGATCGGTATGCGCAAAGGCGAGCTGGTGGATATGATCCATAACGAAAACGGACAAGTTCGTCTCATCTTTATGGTGCCTTCGCGCGGTTTAATCGGCTATCGAACAGAATTTATGTCATTGACACGCGGATACGGAATTTTAAACCATTCATTTGACCATTATGCGCCGGCACAAAGCGGACAGGTAGGCGGCCGCCGCCAAGGGGTATTAATTTCCATGGAGACAGGAAAAGCGACGGCATATGGAATTATGCAAGTGGAAGACCGCGGTACCATTTTTGTGGAGCCTGGAACCGAAGTGTACGAAGGAATGATTGTTGGCGAGCATACGCGCGAAAACGATTTAGTCGTCAACATTTGTAAAGAAAAACATGTAACAAACATCCGTTCTTCGACAAAAGAGCAAACCGTTACGATGAAAAAGCCGCGTTTGATGACGCTCGAAGAAGCGTTGGAATACTTAAATGATGATGAGTATTGTGAAGTAACACCAAAGTCGATTCGCCTGCGCAAAAAAATATTGAACAAAAGCGAGCGAGAAAAAATGGAAAAGAAAAAGAAAGCCGCTAAGCAGGCGAAATAGGGGGGAAGATGGTGAACGTTATAGAGCGCCTTACCTTTTTTGCTTCGTTATATAAAGTGCATACAAATCCAGAACAAGGAATGTGGCTTCTTTATATTACCATATTGATTTTATCGGTTATTGTTTATCGCCTTGGTTTTGCGAAAAAATTGCCATTGTTGAAAAATGTCATTATTTATGTGCTGTTAGCATTAGGCTGCACGATTTTAACGTTTTTTGCGGTATTTTTACCTGTCGCGGAAGGGTTGGTCGTTGCGGCTCTCGTATTAGTGATTTATAAAATTCGTCTATATCAATCGAAAAAGCATGAGGTAAATGAACAAAAATAAGGCGGTGGAATCATGAAGTCGCTGCAAGATGCTCTTTATAATTGGTTAACTATTTATGTCGTGGCCGAAGCACGTCCAGATGATATAGCAGCGCAAGAAACCGTTGCCTTTTTTAGGGAAATATTAAAGCACGATTTTAACATAACAAAGGTGGAAGTAAAAAAAGAAGATATGTATATCGTCGCGTATGAGAGAGACGGAGAGCAAAAATCAGCTCGTTTTCCAATGGAATTGATTGAGGTGATGCTTAGGCAAATAGAAGAAGCGCCTGAAAAATATCGCAATTATCCTTCCTAAAAAAACGCCGGGTGATTACCCCCGGCGTTTTTTATCGATTTACGCAAAGTTTTTACCATTCATCGTTTGGCAGTTTCGAGCGATATATACGAAATTTTCCGGTTGCTAGGCGCGCCTTTGTTTTTTCGGCAATCCGATGATAACATTCCTCGCACATGTATGTGTGAATAGGACGGTTGCGCAGCCGTTTCGCAAGCAATGATTCATCGTCGATCGTATCAATTCGGTCGCAAAGAACACATTTGACTCTCATTGTACACCTCGTCGCTTTATTCAATCTTTTTTTTATTATATCATGAATCTGAAAGGTTTTTTACTTTTCCGTTTTAATGTATGATAAACGGAGAATAGTCTTAGGAGGGATGATCATGCCAAATAAAGTTGAACCTGCATTAACGGAACCGTTATTTCAAGCATTACAAAAAGAACGTTTTGTAACTATAGCGACTATCGACCATGAAACGGGAGGGCCAAATGTCAGCGCGATTTCATGGATTTACGCCCCTAACGAAGAGCATATTTATTTTGCTGTCGACAATCGTTCCCGGATTATCCAAAACATTCGTAATAATCCGTCTATTGTTGTGAATATTATCGCTAACGAATCAACCTACTCGATTAGCGGGAAAGCGCATATTAAAGCAGAGAAAATAGAGGGCGTTCCGCTTAAGTTGGCATTAGTGGATATTACTATTAGTGAAGTGCGTGATGTTATGTTTTACGGTTCCAAAATTGTAGAAGAACCAAAATATGAAAAAACGTACGATGCGCAAGCGGCAGCTAAACTGGACAATCAAGTAATGACCGCTCTTCGCAATGCATAAATAAGGAGCTTAGCTAATTACGGCTAAGCTCCTTACTTATTTATTTAAATATTCGTTGGACTGTTTTTCTTGATGGTTATTAAGCTGCTCTTCCTCACGCTTATTTAATTGCGAATCATTTTGTTCGGTTGGTTCCGGTGGCGTTGTTTCAAACAAATCGCTCGGAACTTCCGGCATGACGCGTCCGACGATATCCGCGATTTCGTTCATAAATGCTTGAACAGGACGCCCATTATCAACTTGATTGACAATATTTTTTAACCGAGTGTATAAATCGGGGTCGGCAATGATGATTGAATTTGCTCCATACGGATCTTTTTGCAACGTTTCGGCGACGGAATATTTAATTGTGCCGACACGTGAAGCGTCGATATTTGCATCAATATCGATACCAACGATCGCGTATTTTCCGACAACAAGAGCGGTAGCATCGTTTACGTTTGGAACGCGCTTAGCTAAATTCGCTAGACGATGGGCAATTTCTTGTCCGGATTTATTCGTTACTTTTTCATCAACCGTATTTCGTACACGGACAAGCGAGCGATCCGCATCGCGCCCCGCTTCGTCATTTCCTATATTGCACCCACCTAATAAACCAATACATATCGCTATAAGCAAATATCGTCTCCAGTTCATTCCTTTTACACCTCTATCTTAATTTTTTATTTTATTTTGTCATCATTCTTCTATCTTTATACATTTCCTCATATCTTATATAACAACGATCCCGTCCAAATATAAAAAAATGTAAAATAGGGGGGGCGCGGAATTTTGGGAGAAAAAATATATGTGTTAGATACGAATGTCCTATTACAAGATCCGTATTCCATCTTCTCGTTTGAAGATAATGAAGTTGTCATTCCAGCGGTTGTGTTAGAAGAAGTCGATTCGAAAAAGCGATATATGGATGAAGTAGGGAGAAACGCGCGGCAAGTATCCAAGCTTATCGATCGTCTTCGTGAAAATGGAAAACTACATGAAAAAATCCCACTTGAAAACGGCGGAGTGTTGCGCATTGAATTAAATCATCGTTCATTTCATCAGCTTCAAGAAATTTTCGTAGAAAAGACGAATGATAATCGCATTTTAGCAGTTGCCAAAAACTTATCTCTCGAGGAACAAGCAAAGGAAAACGGCCGTTCCGTTATTTTAGTAAGCAAGGATGCACTTGTCCGAGTGAAGGCAGATGCAATTGGGCTGCAAGCAGAAGACTTTTTAAGCGACCGTGTCGTCGATATTGATCATATTTACACTGGGTTTCTCGAGCTATACATAGGAACCGAGCATTTGCAGCGGTTTTATGAAAAGAGGGAACTCGTTTTAGCGGATATTGCCAATCATCCATTTTACCCAAATCAATTTATTATTATGAAAGATGCTTTTGGCGGCTCCGCTTCCGCACTCGGTATTGTCGACCATAGCGGCAAAAAAGTCCAAAAACTTTCGTTTCACTATGAACATATATGGGGAATTCGCCCGCGCAACGTACAACAGACGATGGCGTTTGAACTGCTTATGCGTGATGATATACAGCTTGTGACATTGATTGGCAAAGCAGGCACAGGAAAAACACTTCTTGCTCTTGCCGCAGGATTGATGCAGACGGAAGATTTGCGTACGTATAAAAAGCTGCTCATTGCGAGGCCAATCGTTCCAATGGGAAAAGATATTGGTTTTTTGCCTGGGGAAAAAGAAGAAAAATTGCGCCCATGGATGCAACCTATTTTTGATAATTTGGAGTATTTGTTTAATACAAAAAAAACGGGGGAGTTGGATGCGATTTTAGCAGGAATGAGCTCGATTGAAGTAGAAGCGCTCACATATATACGCGGACGCAGCCTGCCGGAGCAGTTTATCATCATTGATGAGGCGCAAAATTTAACGAAACATGAAGTAAAAACAATTTTAACGCGAGCTGGTGAGAAAAGTAAAATCATTTTAATGGGAGATCCGGAACAGATTGATCATCCGTATTTGGACGAATATAATAATGGATTAACATACGTCGTTGAAAAATTTAAAGATCAAAAAATTGCCGGGCATGTCCGTCTTGTAAAAGGAGAGCGTTCCGCATTAGCGCAGCTTGCTGCTGATATATTGTAAAAAAAAGCTGGATGTCCCGTCTTTAGGACATCCAGCGTTAACGGACAATGAAGCGGCGTATATGAGTAATTGGTGTTTTGCGATTGGAACCATCGCCAAAATAAAAATGAACTGGCCCATCTTCTCTTAACGGTTTTCCATCTTTGGAAAAGCCGAGAATTGCCTTATAAGCTTGTTCGAGCGAAACGGTTACTTCATTATGTTCAGTCACAATGGTCAGTTCCTTTGCATCCGGGAGCGGTTCGGCATTTTGCAAAAATGGAGCAAGCGGCATTGCAAATGTTCCTGTAATAATTTTTTCTTTTAAGTAACGTTTTTCTGTCTTCAATGTCGGTGGAAAAACGGCACCTTCTTGAATTTCCCGATCCCAAAAAGCAGATAGTTTTTTGATTTCCTCTTCTTCTTCCTGTTGCTCGTTTTGAAGTTGTTCATGAGATGGTTTCAAGAAATATGTGTTCAAATCTATTTTGCGGTCATCAAAAATCCATACCCCTGGATCGAGTGTGATCGTAAATTTTACATTCCCTGTTATCAGAATAATATCGCTCATTTTCCATCCTCTCCTCTACATCAGCTGCTGTTTTTAGTATAATGGTTAATGGATAGTTTGTCATGCGTTAGGTGTCTGGATGTGTCTCTTTTTTCGCCAAAGCCGGGTGGTCATTGCATAAATGAGGCTTCACTTGGCGTATATTGTATTTGTTTGTTATAAGCGCTGACAAGTGTTTCAACTTGCAAAATTGTGTATTTCACGTTAAGATTTAAAGAAGGATTAGGGGAGAACGGAGGGATGGATGTGACAGATGATGCCATTAACTATCGTGAAAAAGCGTACGCGCTTCTTCAAGCAGACGCGGATAAAATTGTAAAACTCATTCAAGTACAAATGGATAACTTGACAATGCCAAAATGTCCACTCTATGAAGAAGTACTTGATACACAAATGTTTGGTTTATCGCGGGAGATTGATTTTGCGGTCCGTCTCGGGCTTGTGGATGAGAAGGAAGGGAAGGCGCTGCTTGACCGATTAGAGCGGGAACTTTCGGCGCTTCATGAGGCTGTGACAAAAAAGCGCGTACGATAAAAATAAATGCTAACTCAAACGGTTGAAAGGTGCAATCGTTTGAGTTTTTCTGTTTTTTAGAAGGAAAACAATGTTTGAATACGAATCATTTTAATATAATAACTATTCATCATGATTAAACATCTATACTAGCGAATAAGGAAGAGGAATGATGGATAAGGAATTAATCAAAAAGATTATGAAATGTTACGATTATCCGCTTATTATTGCAGTCGTTATGCTTTCGCTATTTGGATTGATTATGGTATATAGTTCAAGCATGATTTCCGCCGTTATCCGCTTTGAAGTGCCAAGCGACTATTTTTATCAGCGGCAAAAGTTATGGCTCATTGTATCATTTATTTGTTTTTTCGTTACGCTTATTGTCCCGTATAAAGTATGGGCGAATGAAAAATTGGTAAAAGTGATCTTTTTTGGATCGCCGCTGATGCTAACAGCAGTTGCTTTTCTAGGTCATACCGCAAATAACGCAACAAGCTGGTTTCGAATCGGGGCGTTAAGCTTGCAACCGGCGGAGCTTGTGAAACTGGGATTAATTGTTTACTTGGCAGCGGTATTTGCGAACAAACAAAAAAGGTTGGCAGAACCTGTGAAAAGTAATTTATTTCCAATTTACTATACGTTATTTATTTGTTTTTTAATCGCCATTCAGCCTGATTTTGGTACGGCGATGATTGTAATGGCGATCGCTGCTTGTTTAATTTTTTCGTCAGGATTGAGACTTCGCTTATTGTTTAAGCAGTTGTTATTTTTTATCCTTGTTATTGCATTGGCGTCTCCAATTATTTTTCCTCTTTTCGGTGATAAAATTTTTTCAGAAGAGCGAATGTCACGGATTTATAGTTTTTTAGATCCGTTTAAATATGCCAATGACGAAGGTTTTCAGCTTGTTAATTCCTATTTGGCAATTGGATTAGGAGGAATAAAAGGATTAGGGCTTGGAAAAAGCATTCAAAAATATGGCTATTTACCTGAGTCGCACACCGATTTTATTATGTCCATTATTGCCGAAGAACTAGGGCTTTTTGGGGTAACATTTACATTAGGCATTTTAGCTTTTATTGTGCTAAGAGGATTATGGATTGCGAGAAAATGCAATGACGCGTTTGGCAGTCTTCTTGCGATCGGAATTTCTGCCATGATTGGCATTCAAACGTTTATTAATGTTGGTGGTGTGACAGGAGTGATACCAATTACTGGAGTTCCATTGCCGCTTGTTAGTTATGGAGGTTCCTCGCTCATGATATTTATGACCTCCCTTGGAGTGCTTGTCAATGTATCGATGTTTACGAAATACGAACAAAGTTATAAACGAAAGGGAAAAAACGTGAAAAAATTGCAAGAAAGAGGTCTGACTTTTTAGAAAAGATATTTACAAAAAGGGAAAACCATTATAGTTTTATTAGAAAGGAGCATTCCCGTTAGGAGCTTTTCCGGGGACTTGATCAAAAAAAGCCCTCTTGGTATGATGCAGGG
>NZ_QCWL01000001.1:1357257-1357787 GCF_003064505.1 Geobacillus sp. LYN3
GAGCATTCCCGTTAGGAGCTTTTCCGGGGACTTGATCAAAAAAAGCCCTCTTGGTATGATGCAGGGGTGTCAAACAACACCTACCATCATGCCAAGGAGGACTTCAGATGAATTGTACACAAAACTATAAAATTGATCAAGTAACCGAACAAACGCTTGTCGTGGGTATTGATATCGCGAAACGAACCCACTACGCCTGCTTCGTGGATGACCGGGGGCGCGTGCTTCGCAAATCGTTCCCGATCTTCCAGTCGAAAGAGGGGTTTCAACAGCTGTATAAAGCGATTCAGGGGGCGATGCAAGCGTTCGGGAAGTCAGAGGTGATCGTCGCCGTGGAGCCGACCGGGCACTACTGGTTGAACCTGGCCTACTTCCTCGAGGAGCACGGGATCCCGTTGGTCATGGTCAACCCGGCGCATGTGTGCCGGTCGAAAGAACTTGATGACAACCTGCCGACGAAACACGACGCCAAAGACGCCCTGGTCATTGCCAGACTGGCAAAAGACGGACGATTCCTCGTTCCCCGGCTG
>NZ_QCWL01000001.1:1357830-1401670 GCF_003064505.1 Geobacillus sp. LYN3
CGCTGGACGGATCGGTATTTTCCAGAGTTTTGGACCGTGTTTCGTGACTTGGGGAAAACGGCGCTTTCGGTGTTGGAGTGGACGCCGCTTCCGGCTGATATGGCCGGCCGGACGGTGGAGGAGCTTCTTGAGGTGTACCGGCAAAGCGAAGGGATGAAATGCCCGCAGAAGGCCAAAATTCAGGCGTTGATCAACACCGCGAAGGACTCGATTGGGGTGACGGAAGGGACAGCGATGGCCCGGTTTGAGATCGCCGCGCTCGTCCGCCGATACCGCCAATTGGAGGCGGAGATCGCTGCACTGGACGCCGAGTTGAAGGCATTGGTTCAAACGACGATGGAGTACCAATGGTTGAAAACGGTCGACGGGTTGGGAGACGCCACGATCATCGATCTGCTGGCGGAGATCGGCAGCTTCGCCCATTATCGGGACCCGCGCCAATTGGTGAAGTTGGCGGGCCTGACGCTCAAGGAGAACTCCTCCGGCCAGCGCAAAGGGCAAAAGCACATCTCCAAACGGGGACGGAAACGGTTGCGCTCGGTGCTGTTTCGGGCGATGATTCCGCTGATTCGGCATAACGAGGCGTTTCGCGAGCTGCATGAGTATTATACGACCCGATCCGTCAATCCGCTGACCGGAAAGCAGTCCATCGTCGCCTTGTGCCGGAAGCTGTTGAATGTGCTGTTTGCGATTTGTACGAAGAAACAAGCGTTTGACGCGGAGCGAATGAAACAGGACGTCTTGTCCCAGGTGCAACGGGCGGCCTAAGGCCTCCCCCCTGCGAACGGAAGAATCGTTGGACAACGAGATGACACCGGAGAAGCTGGCGTGATTTCATCCATTCGACCTTGAGTCCCTAAAGGAGCTTGGCCGGCCTCCGCCTGATGACGAGACCGAACGAGGGAATGTTGGCGCGAAGACGCCCGGAGACATGGGAGGGTTCGTCCTCATCAGCGACGCGGAGATCCAAAGGGTGCATCGAATATGCTTCCCCCCNGTCGAAAAATATTTTTTGGACACCCCTGAGAGGCCGAAAAGCCTTGATAGATCAACATTTCTAGAGGGAGGAGAAGATAGACTATGAAAACGCGTCGAATTAACAAAGTACTTGTCGCAAACCGTGGAGAAATCGCCATTCGTGTCTTCCGTGCCTGCACAGAGCTAGGCATTCGCACCGTTGCTATTTACTCGAAGGAAGACACTGGCTCTTATCATCGCTATAAAGCGGATGAAGCATATTTAGTCGGCGAAGGAAAAAAACCGATTGAAGCGTATTTAGATATCGAAGGGATTATTGAAATTGCCAAAGCTCACGATGTCGATGCGATTCATCCGGGATATGGTTTTCTTTCGGAGAATATTCAATTTGCCAAACGATGCAGAGAAGAAGGAATTATTTTTATCGGTCCGAATGAAGAGCATTTAGATATGTTTGGCGATAAAGTGAAAGCACGCCATCAAGCGGAATTAGCGGGAATTCCAGTCATTCCGGGAAGCGATGGACCGGTGCATAGTTTAGAAGAAGTGGTGCGTTTTGCAGAAACATATGGTTACCCGATTATTATTAAAGCTGCCCTAGGAGGCGGCGGACGCGGAATGCGCATCGTTCGCTCTAAATCGGAAGTGAAAGAAGCGTACGAACGAGCAAAATCGGAAGCGAAAGCCGCATTTGGCAGCGATGACGTGTATGTGGAAAAACTAATTGAAAGACCAAAACATATTGAAGTGCAAATTTTAGGCGATTATGAAGGGAATATTGTCCATCTTTATGAACGTGACTGCTCTGTACAGCGCCGTCATCAAAAAGTGGTGGAAGTGGCGCCGAGCGTCTCGCTATCGGATGAATTGCGGCAGAGAATATGTGAAGCTGCGGTCAAACTCATGAAAAATGTAGGGTATGTGAACGCGGGAACGGTAGAGTTTCTCGTGTCTGGCAACGATTTTTATTTCATCGAAGTCAATCCGCGCATTCAAGTGGAACATACGATTACGGAAATGATCACCGGAATCGATATTGTTCAATCGCAAATTTTGATCGCCGATGGCTATTCGCTTCATAGCAAAGAAGTCGGCATTCCGAAACAAGAAGATATTCGCATTAACGGGTATGCGATTCAATCTCGTGTAACAACGGAAGATCCGCTTAACAATTTCATGCCAGATACAGGAAAGATTATGGCATATCGTTCCGGCGGCGGGTTTGGCGTGCGCCTAGACGCAGGCAACGGATTCCAAGGAGCAGTCATCACTCCGTATTACGACTCATTGCTTGTGAAAGTGTCTACATGGGCGCTGACGTTTGAACAAGCCGCGAGGAAAATGTTGCGAAATTTGCGGGAGTTCCGAATCCGTGGAATTAAAACAAATATTCCATTTTTAGAAAATGTCGTGCAACATCCAAAGTTTTTATCAGGAGAATATGATACATCGTTTATTGATACGACGCCGGAACTGTTTGTGTTCCCGCGCCGAAAAGACCGCGGTACAAAAATGCTGACATATATCGGTACCGTTACAGTAAACGGTTTCCCGGGCATCGGCAAAAAGAAAAAACCAGTTTTTGATAAGCCGCGCATTCCGAAAATAAGCTATAAAGAGCCAATTCCGAGCGGGACGAAACAAATTCTCGATAAACAAGGTGCAGAAGGGCTTGTTAAATGGATTAAGGAACAAGATCGCGTATTATTGACGGATACGACATTCCGCGACGCACATCAATCGCTGCTTGCAACGCGCGTGCGCACAGTCGATTTGGTCCGTATTGCTGAGCCAACGGCGCGCTTATTGCCAAACTTATTCTCGCTAGAGATGTGGGGAGGAGCGACGTTTGACGTTGCTTACCGCTTTTTAAAAGAAGATCCGTGGGACCGCTTGTTAAAATTGCGGGAACGAATTCCAAATATTTTGTTCCAAATGCTATTGCGTTCTGCGAATGCGGTTGGATATAAAAACTATCCAGACAATGTGATTCGTGAATTTGTTGAAAAGTCAGCGCAAGCGGGAATTGATGTGTTCCGCATTTTTGACAGTTTAAACTGGGTAAAAGGAATGACGGTGGCCATTGACGCCGTTCGGCAAACAGGCAAAATCGCTGAAGCGGCCGTTTGTTATACAGGGGATATTTTAGATCCGAGCCGTCCGAAGTATAATCTTGATTATTATAAAGCAATCGCCAAAGAATTGGAGCAAGCGGGAGCACATATTTTGGCCATTAAAGATATGGCTGGCTTATTAAAGCCAGAAGCCGCTTATGTGCTTATTTCTGCTTTGAAAGAGACCGTTGATATTCCGATCCATCTTCATACACACGATACGAGCGGAAATGGCATTTATATGTATGCGAAGGCGATTGAAGCTGGAGTAGATATCGTTGACGTTGCGGTTAGTTCCATGGCAGGCTTAACTTCGCAGCCGAGCGCCAATACACTTTATTACGCTTTAGAAGGAACAAAACGCGCGCCGGAGATGAATATACAAGGACTTGAACAGCTATCTCGTTATTGGGAAGATGTGCGCAAATTTTACCAAGAGTTTGAAAGCGGCATGAACGCTCCGCATACAGAAGTGTATATGCACGAAATGCCTGGCGGTCAATATAGCAACTTGCAGCAACAAGCAAAAGCAGTTGGACTTGGTGACCGTTGGGACGAAGTGAAGGAAATGTATCGCCGTGTGAACGATATGTTTGGGGATATTGTCAAAGTAACTCCATCCTCAAAAGTTGTCGGTGATATGGCACTTTATATGGTACAAAATAATTTAACCGAACAAGACGTTTTTGAACGCGGCGAAACACTTGATTTTCCGGATTCTGTAGTTGAGTTTTTCGAGGGATATTTAGGGCAACCATACGGAGGATTTCCAAAAGAATTGCAGCGCATTATTTTAAAAGGGCGTGAACCGATTACGGTTCGGCCTGGGGAATTACTAGAGCCGGTAGATTTTGAAAAATTAAGAGAAGAGTTATATCATACGCTTGACCGTGAAGTGACGGATTTTGATGTGCTTGCTTATGCCCTTTATTCGAAAGTATTTTTAGAATATGCGGAAACGGTCAAAAAATATGGCGATATTTCTGTTCTTGATACGCCGACATTTCTGTATGGAATGCGTCTAGGAGAGGAAATCGAAGTTGAAATTGAAAAAGGAAAAACGCTCATTGTCAAACTAGTTTCCATTGGACAGCCGCAGGCGGATGGCACACGCGTCGTTTATTTTGAGTTGAACGGGCAACCGCGCGAGGTCATTATCCGCGATGAAAGCATTAAATCGGCGGTCGTGGAACGGATCAAAGCGGATCGTACGAATCCTAACCATATCGCTGCTACGATGCCGGGAACGGTAGTGAAAGTGTTAGTGGAAAAAGGTGAAAAAGTGAATAAAGGCGATCATTTAATGATTACAGAAGCGATGAAGATGGAAACAACTGTACAAGCACCATTTGCTGGGATTATTAAAGACATTTATGTAAAAAATGGAGATGCCATTCAGGCAGGAGACTTACTAATTGAATTAACAAAATAAATAAAAAAGCGCTTGGGTGATTCCAAGCGCTTTTTTATTTGAGCAACATAGATGGAACGGTGTTTGTGCTGCGGCTTACCTCTTGCGCTTTTTGTTTATTATAATTGCTTCGTACAGCAAGCATCACTAAATAGCTAAGAACGCCGAATAAACAAGAAATAAAGAAGGCATGTGCCAAAGCAATATACAAATCCAATTGTGTCAATACGATCAGTGTCCCTGTTATCATTTGTAATAACACGAGGACAAGGGAAATGATCCATCCCCAGTAAACGACACGTTGATGTTTATAATATTTCACCGCCCGGATTGTTGCGATAGAAATCCAAATGATCATAATCGCTGCGGCAAGGCGATGTCCCATTTGAACCCATTCGTGAAGCTGCACAGGGATAATTCGGGTTTTTGAGCAAATCGGCCAGCTAGGACATGCTAAACTTGCTTCCATATGGCGCACTAATGCTCCGGTATAGACAACGACATAACAGTAGATGATGATGCCGTAAATGTGGAATTTCATTTTTCGATCAAGCACTAATGAGTGGGCATCGAATTTTTTATCCACTTCAAAAATGAGCAATGTTAATAAAAAAACAGCAGCAAATGAAATAAGAGAAATACCAAAATGCAATGCAAGCACAAAATCAGATTGTCCCCAAACGACAGCGGCAGCACCGATTAACCCTTGTAAAACAAGAAACACAAATGAAACGATTGCTAAAAATTTTGTTTCGCGAATATGCCCTATAGCACGCCATGCCCAAACGGATAAAATCAGCACCATCATGCCAGCCAAACCGGATACGAGCCGATGGCTTAATTCAATAACGAGTTCAGGGGTAATTTGCGAAGGGATTAGCTGACCGTGGCAAAGCGGCCATGACCGTCCGCACCCCATGCCGGATTCGGTTTTTGTTACGAGCGCCCCGCCGATGAGGACAAATAGCATTGCCAACGTTGTGACCGATGCAAACCATTTTAAAGAACGTTGCAAAATCTTCACCTTCTTATATTGAGAAATCATTATTTTGTCAATAATAAGTATACATTTATCTTACAAAAAAGAAATTGTAAGAGCAATTTCGCCAATATCATTTTACATGATGCCGAAAGAAAAACAAACTGATATTTACATATTGAATAAGTTCATTATGTTTGCTAGAAATATAATAGGATAAGCAATAAAAGCGTTTTCTCTTGATGGAGAGAATAATACGTTTTTTGTAATTCGAAAATTTGACACAAATTATTCAAAAAAAGTTCACATTATGTCATAAAAATGTGATTTAATATAAAGAGAAAATAGGTTTTTTCGTTCTAATGGAAGAAATAATTTCCTGCAATGATGATTTGCATGTGTTATGATATGATGGAGATGAAGAAAATTTGTTATATGGCACCGTCTATTATGTAATAAAAAGTTGACGGTGCGATAGGAGGAACGGGTGAATGGCTAATTTAAAAGCAATACATGAACAAGCTGCTCATTCGGGTGAAGGCTCGCGTGCAAATATAAGATCCATTTGGAAAGAGTTTTCGTCGGTCGTGAAAATCGGAATTGTTAATTCGAATCTAATTACGACATTCACTGGATTATGGTTAGCTCTCTATTTTATGGGAGAAGGTTTTTTGGAAAATCTTCATATTGTATTTTTTACGCTGTTTGGTTCCGCACTTGTTATAGCTGGTTCGTGTAGCATCAATAATTTCATTGACCGTGACATCGACCAGTTTATGGAACGAACGAAAACGCGGCCGACAGTAACAGGGACAATGGAAGCGAAGCGAGTATTGTGGCTCGGAATTATATTCATAACAGTAGGGACGCTCAGCTTGTTAATGACAACGGTCACTGCTGCTATTGTTGGGTTAATTGGCGCTATTACTTATATATTTTTATATACAATGTGGTCGAAGCGAAACTATACATTGAACACAGTTGTCGGAAGCATTTCTGGCGCTGTCCCGCCGGTTATTGGTTGGACTGCGGTAGATCCGGATTTCCATGTCGTTCCTCTTGTTTTATTTTTGATTATGTTTATATGGCAGACACCGCACTTTTTGGCATTGGCGATGAAACGATGCGAAGAGTATCGGGCGGCAGGCATCCCAATGCTTCCAGTTGTTCATGGTTTTGCGATGACAAAGCGGCAAATCGTTGTATGGGTTGCGTGCTTATTGCCACTGCCATTTTATTTGTACTCATTAGGCGTGCCGTTTTTAACTGTTGCTACGTTGTTAAACGTAGGATGGCTTGCATTGGGACTTTATGGGTTTAAAATGAAAGACGACTTAAAGTGGGCGAAGTGGATGTTTATTTATTCCCTTAACTATTTGACGATTTTATTTGTAGCAATGGTTATCGCTACCCTTTGGTAAATGGAGTTCGTTTAAAATTCTTTCCATAAAGAGAAAGAATTCATATAAAATTTTTTATTTCATCAATAGAAAGAGGGGTTTGATTAGGCTATGAAGAAATGGCTACATAACTGGCGCTTATTTTCTCTTTTTAGCATGATAGCGCTTCTGTTAGCTGGCTGCGGCAAGCCGTTTTTATCGACGCTTCAGCCGGCGGGTGAAGCAGCAGACACACAATTTTCACTGATGCTGCTTAGCACAGCCATTATGTTACTCGTTATTGTTGTTGTAACGATTATCTTTGTATACGTTGTCATTCGTTTTCGGCAACGTAAAGGTGAGGAAAACAAAATTCCAAAACAAGTAGAAGGAAATCATAAACTTGAAGTTCTTTGGACTGTTATTCCGATTATTCTTTTGCTTATTTTGGCAGTTCCGACGGTTGCTGCGACTTTTAAACTCGCAGACGTCAAACCGATGAACAAAGAAAAGCGCGATAAAGATACTCTTGTTGTCAATGTTCGCGCAAGTCTTTACTGGTGGGAGTTTGAATATCCTGATTATGGCGTAATTACAAGCCAAGATTTAGTGGTTCCGACAGATGAGCGCGTGTATTTTAACTTAAAAGCATCAGACGTAAAACACTCGTTCTGGATTCCTGCAGTTGGCGGGAAAATAGATACAAACATTGAAAACAAAAACCAATTTTGGCTAGAATTTGATCAAGAAAGAGCAGAAAAAGCGGGCAACATTTTCTACGGAAAATGTGCGGAGCTTTGCGGTCCTTCCCATGCATTGATGGACTTCAAAGTAAAAGCAGTTCCTAGAGAAGAATTTGATCAATGGATTGAAAAAATGAAAAACGCGAAAAAACCAGTTGTGACAGATCCGGTTGCTAAGCAGGGAGAAGAAATTTTCAATAAAAGCTGTATTGGCTGCCACGCGGTTACTCCAATTGACAAACGTCCAGAACAAGCGCGTACAGCGCCAAACTTGGCAAATTTCGGCGATCGCGAGCGCATTGCCGGTATTTTAGAGCATAATGAGGAAAACTTAAAGAAATGGCTAAAAGACCCTGAAAGTGTGAAACCTGGAAATAAAATGACAGGAACATATGCTAAATTAACGGATGAGCAAATTGATGCTTTAACGAAATACTTAATGAGTCTAAAGGTTGAATAACAAACGGGATTTCTATAAAAAAGGAGGTTTAAATCCGTGAGTACAGCAGTTCGTAAAAAGAGCCTAATATGGGACTACCTTACAACGGTCGACCATAAAAAAATTGCCATCCTTTACTTAATTGCCGGCGGTATTTTCTTCATCATGGGTGGTATCGAGGCTCTAATTATTCGTATTCAGCTTGCGGTGCCTAACAACGATTTTGTTAGCGCGGGTCTTTTTAATGAAATAATTACGATGCATGGTACGACAATGATTTTCTTGGCAGCAACACCGTTATTATTCGCATTGATGAATGCGATTGTTCCAATTCAGATCGGTGCGCGCGATGTTGCGTTTCCGTTCTTAAACGCATTAGGCTTTTGGTTATTCTTTTTCGGGGGGCTTTTTCTAAACTGTTCTTGGTTTTTAGGCGGAGCGCCTGATGCAGGATGGACGTCTTACGCTTCGTTATCATTAGAATCACCAGGACACGGAATTGACTTTTACGTATTAGGTTTACAAGTTTCCGGGTTCGGTACATTAATCAGTGGGATTAACTTCATCGTAACCATCATTACGATGCGTGCTCCAGGCATGACATACATGCGTATGCCGTTGTTTACGTGGGCAACATTCGTTGCTTCTGCGTTAATCTTATTTGCGTTCCCGCCGCTAACGGCTGGATTGCTTTTACTGATGATGGACCGTTTATTTGGTGGCAACTTCTTTAATGCGGCATTAGGCGGCAACACGATTATTTATGAACACTTATTCTGGATTTTCGGTCACCCGGAAGTATATCTCTTGATACTACCGTCATTTGGTATTTTTTCTGAAATTATTTCAACTTTCTCTAAGAAACGCTTATTTGGATATTCTTCCATGGTGTTTGCGATTGTATTGATCGGCTTTTTAGGATTCATGGTATGGGCGCACCATATGTTTACAGTTGGCATGGGACCGGTTGCGAACGCCATTTTTGCGGTTGCGACAATGGCCATTGCTGTTCCGACAGGTATTAAAATCTTTAACTGGTTATTCACGATGTGGGGCGGAAACATCCGCTTTACAACGCCAATGTTATATGCTATTGGTTTTATTCCTTCTTTCGTTATCGGCGGAGTAACCGGGGTTATGCAGGCAGTAGCGCCGGCTGACTATCAATATCATGACAGCTACTTCATCGTTGCTCACTTCCACTATGTCATTGTTGGCGGTGTAGTGCTAGCTTTATTAGGCGGCACGCATTATTGGTGGCCAAAAATGTTTGGCAAAATGCTAAGCGAAAAGCTTGGTAAGTTGACATTTGTGTTATTCTTTACCGGATTCCATTTAACATTCTTTATCCAACACTTCCTTGGCTTGATGGGTATGCCTCGCCGCGTATTTACATTCTTGCCGGGCCAAGGTTTGGAAACTGGAAACTTGATTAGTACAATTGGTGCCTTATTGATGGCGGCAGGTGTTATCGTCCTTTTAATCAATATCGTGATCACTACGTTCAAAGGAGAAAAAGCTGAAGCGGATGCTTGGGGACTCGGACGCACGCTTGAATGGGCGGTTTCCTCGCCAGCACCTGAATACAACTTTGCGCAAACTCCGCTTGTTCGCGGGTTAGATGCTTACTGGCTAGAAAAAATGGAAGGTAACAAAGGCTTAACTCCGGCGGAACCGCTTGGAGACATCCATATGCCAAATCCTTCATTCTTGCCGTTTGTCATTTCACTTGGGCTGTTTATCGCTTCATTCGGTTTCTTGTATCATAACGATTACTCTTGGGGCTTACCGGTAGCAATTCTTGGATTAGTGATTACCTTTGGTTCTATGTTCTTACGTTCGATCATTGATGATCATGGTTTCCACATTCATAAAGACGAAATTATCGAAGCAGAGAAAAAGGGGGTTAAGGCATAATGCATGTTGAAGAAAAATTAACGGCGGAAACATTCCCCGCATCCCCTGAAAGAGCTACCATCGAAGGAAAAAATAAATTTTTAGGACTTTGGGTTTTCCTAGGGGGAGAGACAGTTCTTTTCGCCTCCCTCTTCGGCACTTTCATAGCGCTTAGAGATAAAACGGCTGGGGGACCGACATCGCAGGAATTGTTTCATTTGCCGCTCGTGTTTGTCGCTACAATGCTTTTATTGACAAGCAGTTTAACAAGCGTTTACGCCATCTATCACATGAAAAACTTCGACTTTAAGAAAATGATGCTTTGGTTTGGCATCACTGTATTGTTAGGTCTCTGCTTCTTAGGATTAGAAATTTACGAGTTTTATGAATATGTGCATAAAGGCCTTAAGTTTTCAACAAGTGCCTTCTCATCTGCCTTTTATACGCTAGTCGGTCTGCATGGCAGCCACGTTGCATTTGGTTTATCGTGGATTTTAACGCTTATGATCCGCAACGCGAAGCGTGGTTTGAACCTTTACAACGCGCCAAAGTTTTATGTGGCGAGTCTTTACTGGCACTTTATTGACGTCGTATGGGTATTCATTTTTACCGTTGTATACCTAATGGGAATGGTGGGGTGAATATATGGTGAATCAAGCAAATTCTGGAAATGAGCGCGTTGATTTAGCATATCGCCGCAAAAAAAACGCGGAGGATATGAAGCATCAAGTTATTTCCTTTGTATTAATGATTTTGTTCACATTAATCGCATTTACCGCGGTTGGTTATGATAAATTTTCGCCTTGGTTTTCCGTTCCATTTATTCTTCTTCTTGCTGTGGTACAAGTGTTGTTCCAATTGTATTATTTTATGCATATGAGCCATAAAGGACATGAAATGCCAGCACTCTTCATGTATGGCGGTATACTTGTTGCCTTTGTGACCATTTGGGCGTTTGCGACAATTATTTGGTGGTAATAAAAAAGGAAATCAGCGAAAGCTGATTTCCTTTTTTAAACTAGTTTTGACTCAATTTTGCTTCAATCTTCTCAAGAACTTTTTCTAATTTTTCAAGCGGCACTTCTGTGCTTTCGGAAATATTTTTCAAATCTTGGTAGGAAAGTCCTTTTGAGCTGCGGAGAAGATTTCTTTGTTCATGATCATGCAGCAATAACTGAACCGCATCTGGTCTGGAATAATGCCCCAATCCGTCAAACACCACTTTTGCCGCCTTGATCTCATTCGCATGGCAATCCGCGTAAACAATCGTATCTTCGTTATAAACCGGTCCGGCGATGTATTCACCAAATGGATTAACGATAGCGGCTCCGCCTACCGCCCAACTGAAATCCATTTCTGGGCTATCAATAAAATGTTCGTATGATGCAAACAGGTTAATTGATAGCGCTTAACAATAGACAAACGATAGGAGTGTAGTATAATGAAAAGAGAAAGAATTGAGGTGATATGAAAATGGCATCGCTAAGCATGTTTGGTTTTGTCGCGTTATGGAGTCCTTATTTCCTTGCGTTTTTGTTGTTGATTACGTGTCTTTATTTTATGATTGTTGGGCCTTGGAGAACTCGTTTTACAAAGGAAGGACCACCGACGCGCAAGCAGAAAGCATATTTTCTCGCAGGGATCATGTTGCTTTATATTTCTTTCGGTTCGCCGGTTGATTTGCTCGGTCATTTGATTTTTAGCGCACATATGATACAAATGGCAATATTAAGTTTTATGGCTCCACCATTACTTATTTTAGGAATACCAAATTGGCTGTTTGAGCGACTTTTCGAAATTCGGCCATTAAAGGCGGCAGTAACGTTTTTGACAAAGCCGCTTATTGCGGTTGTTTTATTTAATAGCTTGTTCTCATTTTATCACGTTCCATTTATTTTTGATTTAGCGAACAGCAATGCGCTTTATCATGCGGTAATTACCACGATGATTTTTGTCGCTGCATGGATGATGTGGTGGCCTCTTCTTAATAAAATGCCGGGCTGGCAGTCTCTCAGCGGTCTTAAGAAGATAGGCTACATTTTTGCAGACGGCGCTTTATTAACTCCGGCGTGTGCCTTAATTATTTTTGCTGGAAAACCGCTATATGCGACTTATTACGATCCGCAAATGTGGATGAAGTCGCTTGCTCTTTGCGTTCCCGCTGGGACATTAGCTTCTCTTGATTTAACAGGACCAGAGATGTTCTTTTCTGTTCCGCTTCTTTACGATCAGCAGCTTGGCGGGATATTAATGAAAATTATTCAAGAAATTATTTATGGCATAATGCTCTTTTTCGCCTTTAGGGAATGGTACCGAAAAGAGCAGGAAAAAGAAAAATTGGAAACTGTTGCATCCCCACAACCTTCTGAGTCGTAATGTTTTATCGAAATGTTTTAATAATCAATAAAACATAGAAAGGAATTGGATATGGAGTATTCATTGCCAATTTTACCGACCATTAGCACGAGCTGTATTGTCATTAGCGCAGCGTTAGTGGCGTATGGATGGTATTTAATACTGAGGAGAAACATTGATGCCCATAAAAAGACAATGTTAAGTGCAGCGGTGTTCGCTTTATTGTTTTTTATTATTTACCTATCGCGAACGATTTTTATCGGGAACACGAGTTTTGGCGGCCCTGACAGTGTGAAAGTGTATTATACGATCTTTCTTGTGTTTCATATTATTTTGGCTACGGTTGGAGCAATTTTTGGCATTGTCACGCTTTGGACTGGTTTAAAAGACCATCGCGCCCGTCATAAGCGGCTCGGACCGATTACAAGCGTTATTTGGTTTTTTACAGCTGCAACCGGCGTTGCCGTGTATTTGCTTCTCTACGTATTTTATAAAGGCGGGGAAACAACATCAATGATTAAAGCTATTTTAGGTTTTTAAAACCCGACACGAAATTTGTCGGGTTTTTCTTATAGTAAACAAAGGTGGATAAAACACGTATACATATAAAACACATTATTGTTCGTATGAAGCTAATAAAGAGGGAGAGGGGGATGAAAACGATCGTCCGATTCCGAAAGTTGAGTGCAACGCAAGCGACCTTATTGACTATTGTTATGATGTGTTTGAAAGACTTAAACGAAATTGTTATTGATGATTGCGAAGTCCATGTGGCCATTGAGGAAGATTGCCTCTGTACAGTTACAGCGCTGATAGTAATAAAGTGGGGAGTACCGATTATTTCATTATGTGAGCAATTGCAAAAACATATTACAGAGGAAATTGAGGCAATGACGCCGTTTACTGTCGATAAGGTACATGTTGTTGTAAAACATCTGGCTATGTAATGAAAAAACGCATGAGATTTCCCTCATGCGTTTTTTTTCGCATTTTGGATTAGTCTTGAATTTTGTCAAGTTCTTCTTTTATTTGTGATAAAATGGTTTGGCATTGATTTACCAATGAAGAAGGGAAATGTTCATCGTCGCCGTATTCTACGCCATGAGGATAATAATATTTTCCTAAAATTGGAGGAAGTAACTTAATGAGTGCATAGCGGGAATCAACGTCTCCCTCAATGGCGTATCCTTGAACACGAAGATAGTAAATATCCCCCTTTATTTGAAATTTCCGATCGTATGTAACCCGTTCATAGTCCCATTGAGAAGCTCTAATAAATTTAAATTTTTCCATTAGATCATCTAAACGGGAAAGCTCCGCTGTTTGGTTTTCGATACCAGTATTTTCAAATTTCATATCTATTCCTCCTATCGACAAAGCCTAGTATACGGAAAAGAAAAATGCCCCTTCATTTATAATAGTATGAAAGCGGACGACTTTCAATCAATTGTTCGTCATTTTGCGATATTTTCAATTTATGATAAATTTTTGTCCTCCATTCATTATTTTATTGAATAAATGTCTGGTATACGAAATTCCCCTGGAAAGCAGGGGAATTCTTTTTTTACGTTTTGTTGCCATAGAAAAACGGCTATAATGGCAATAGGATATCTTTTTTCGGAAAGCGAGAGTTGCCGTGTGAAATGGTTTTTTCTTGTGTTATTGCTAATCATTGGATTTTATTATTTTGCGCCAAGTACACCACCGCTTAGCCCGCCTCAAGAAACAGAGCCGAAAGACTATATGGTAAAAGAACCGAAAGTCGAAAGCGGCATGCTTTCAATGATTGGAAAAACAGAAAGAGATGTAAAAAAGAAATTCGGCTCGCCGACACGAATTGATGCTTCCGCTTATGATTATGAATGGTGGATCTATAATCGGAGCGCAAGCACATACTTTCAAATTGGAATGATGGATGGGCGTGTTGTTACGGCATTTGTATGCGGAGAGAATGTGAATGTAAAACCATTTTACATCGGTCAGCCCCTTCAAGAAGTGTTTAAGACGATGCCTGTTTTATCCAATGTTGAAATAAAATTGAGAACAGGAATGTATCGTTTTGAGCTGTCAGAACAAGATTACGCCTCTCGGCCGATTGTCAAAGTTGGCAACGTCTACGCGCAATTATATGTAGATCGTTTTACCGGAAAGATTTCGAGCATTCGGCTTATGACTGGGGAAGTATTCGTAAAAATGAGGCCATATGAGCTTGTTTACCGTGGCAGTTTACCTAATTCAGCCCCTTTATCTTCCAAACAGCAACGAGAAGTGGAAATAGCGAATGAAAAACAAATTTTTGATATTACAAACGTTATTCGCCAACGTTACCGTGTTAAGCCACTTCGTTGGCATGAGGAAGCAGCAAAAGTTGCCTATATGCATAGTAAAGATATGAAAGATCATCACTTTTTCTCTCATAAATCTCCAAAAAATGGTGATTTAAAAGATCGGCTATTGGCTGCAAATATTAAATTTGAAATGGCGGGAGAAAATATTGCCGCACATCATATGGATGGTATTGAGGCGGTGGAAGGATGGCTAAACAGCAAAAGCCATCGAGAAACATTATTAAGCGAACAATTTACCTACCTTGGTGTAGGTGTTTCTGGTGATTATTATACTCAAGATTTTTTAAGGTTATGGAAATAAAATAGCGATTTTGTCGATGTAAAGAAAAAATGGGCGCACGTAAATCATATATAGGCAATAGTATATGGTAGATAGGCGTGAGTCGATGAGGGGAGTAGGTATTCAATGGAAAAGCATCTACATCCTTCGGTGGAGAAATTTAAACAGTTTGTGAAAAAGCATCCGAAAATAATTCAAGAAGTGCGCAATGGTCAAAAAACGTGGAAAGAGTTTTATGAAGATTGGTATTTATTTGGTGAGGATGATGAAATTTGGGAAGCCTATAAACAAAATCAAGAGCCAATAAAACGCAAGGAAAAAAGTAGTAATAGATGGATTGAAAAAATTGCAAATGTAATACAAAATATGGATGCTAATGAGGTACAAAAACATCTCGCGAGTGTTCAACAAGCGATTGACGCAATCCAAAACATTATTACTCAATTTCAAGGAAATGAAAAGCAGCATATGGGGATAACGAAAGATGAACATCCGTTTTCATTTCGTAAAGACTAGAGGGGGTGCCAATGAGAAAAGAGGTTATACAATATATTCGAACGAAAAAAATGCTGCAATCTTTTATTCGCAAAGAGCCGCGCTGGTATCGCCTTCTTTCCCGCTACCCACATAAGCTGCCATCATTTGAACTTGAGGCGCTTCATTATTATGAGCAGACGATTCCACATAAAGTGGAGAAAATCGCTAATTCCTTGCAAATGGTTTCATTAATGCTTCATATGTTTCAAGCGATGCGTGATTAATTTTTGCAAAAAAGCAAAGACTACTTCCTAAAGGGGAGTGATGTCTTTGCAAAAGCAGTTCGTTATTTTGCTTTTATTTCTTTTCGTCGTTTTAGGAGCGTGCGGAAACGATAAACCGGCGCCAGAAACAAATATCCCAAATGTTGCGTTTGCTATGACTAATCAGGAGAATAAATCATTTCAAGTCAAGCATGTTGTGAAAGGGAAAGATGTATTGATTGAGTGTATTGTCGCTGATTTTCCGTTTCGAAAAGGAACGAATGGGGGACACATAAACGTATATATAAATGGACAAAAAATAGATGAAGTATATACAGCGGCATTTATGTTGCGAGGATTACCAACTGGAAAACATGTGATACGCCTTGAGCTTATGTACAACGATGGAAAGATAACTGGATTGTCACATGAGTTTACAGTAACGATCTCTTAGAAAAAGGTCTGACGAGCAAGTCAGACTTTTTTTAATGCGCAACTTCATTACTTTCCTTTCTGATTCATCTCATGGTATCATTACATTGGAGGTGCCAAAACGTGATCATTGCAACTCTCGAGCGTCTCGAGATTTTAGATAAAGCAGAAGCATTAGCAAAAATGATTGTACAATCGGAATTGGCAGAAGAATACCGCCAATGTTTTCAACGACTGAAACAAGATCGTGTTGCTCAAGATATTATCGCTCGTTTTACAAAGGCAAAAGAGCGCTATGAGGAAGTACAGCGATTTGGAAAATATCATCCTGATTATCATAGCGTGATGAAAGAAGTGCGTGAAATAAAACGTGAACTTGATTTTCATGAGACGATTGCTGCGTTTAAAAAGGCGGAAAATGCCATGCAACAACTGTTAGATGAGATTAGCGTGTTAATTGGCAAAGCGGTATCAGATCAAATTAAAGTGCCGACAGGGAACCCGTATTTTTTGTCCATCAGCTGTTCGGGAGGATGCGGAGCAGGGGGAAGCTGCGGCTGCCGCACATAGTATATAAAAGGGGAATGGTGGTATGTTTCCAAAACGCCAAGGGATTATTGTCTGGTTGCATTCATTAAAGCATAGCAAACATCTGCGCAAATTTGGCAATATTCATTATGTTTCGAAACGGTTAAAATATGCGGTTTTATATTGTGATATGGAGCAAGTCGATGAAATGATGAAAAAGCTTGCTTCCTTGCCGTTTGTAAAGCGGGTCGAACCGTCTTATCGACCATTTTTAAAGCTAGAATTCGAATCAAAAGGGGAAAAAGAAAAAGACTCCTCTTATCCATTAGGATATTCGGCGGAGTAAAAAAAGGCTGATTTTCTTTGGAAAGTCAGCCGATTTTTATTTTTATCGCCACTATTGGAGCGGAGGGATAAAACGGTTCATCCGCATAATGCCAATTAAGTGTTGATAGTATAAATCTAATTCAGCAAAAAATGTCGAAGGCTTCACTTCTAAATGAATAATCTCCATTCCTAGTTCTTTCGCTAGTTGGGCAAATAAATCGTATCGCTTATTTGGTTTCACACGCGGATTTGGAATTCCTTCCCGGCAAATATACAACGGTTGAAAATCCCCTGGATCTGTTGGATGCAAAACGACAACACACGATGTCACCGGACGGCCGTTTTTCACCGTATGAAAAGCAAAAAGTCCAGACAAACGATGCCGATTTGCTCTGGCGAGTTCAATTAGTTCGTATATATCTGAATAACCTTCCCCTAGCTCTATAAAACGCTGAATCATCTATATCCCCCTTACTATGTTTGTCCATACATAACTTTAATCATTGTTTAACAAAATTTCAAATGGAAAAATAAAAAAAAACCCTGCAGCCTATGATCTGCAGGGGTCCTTTACGTTTACTTGCCCCTTGCGCATCGGAAGGAACAAGTAAACTAAAGGAAAAGAAAAGGGAGAGGAGAAACCGGAGGAAGAACTTATGGGGAAACGTAAGTCTTCTCCGTGGTTGGCAACAACATCCGCATGGATGTTGCCATTACTCATTATGGCCGGTTTGCTAATTTTATATACATGTTACTATGAAATTTTCAGCTGTTTTACTATAATAAAGTTTATGATACGATAATGTTGCGAAATTGTGTCAAAATGTGGTGAAAGCAATGAGGGTAATTTCAGGAAAATGTAAAGGTAGACGTCTGCAAGCGGTTCCAGGAATATCAACAAGACCGACGACAGATAAAGTGAAAGAAGCGATATTTAATATGGTTGGTCCGTATTTTTCCGGCGGGATGGGCCTTGACTTGTTTAGTGGCAGCGGCGGTCTTGGAATTGAAGCATTAAGCCGCGGGCTTGACCGAGTCATTTTTGTAGACCATGACGCAAAAGCGGTGCAAACCGTCAAAAAAAATGTTGCAACGTGTCGACTGTTAGAACAGGCAGAAATATATCGGAATGATGCAGAAAGAGCGTTGAGGGCAATTATAAAACGCGGGCTTCGTTTTCATTTGATTTTTCTTGATCCTCCATATAAAGAACAAAAATTGCAGTCAATCCTTTCGTTTATTGATGAACATGAGCTTCTTGAAAAAGATGGTGCTGTCGTTGTGGAACACTCTGCCGAAACACATCTTGCCGAACAAGTTGGTCGTCTTGTAAAGTGGAAACATGAAGTATATGGAATTACCGCGGTTTCAATCTACCGGTACATGGATGTGCAGAAAGGAGAATAGGGCATGGCGAGCATTGCGGTTTGCCCAGGAAGCTTTGATCCGGTTACATATGGGCATTTAGATATTATTAGGCGAGGGGCAAAAGTGTTTGATCAAGTGTATGTAGCGGTACTTAATAATTCTTCAAAGAAGCCGTTATTTTCTGTTGAGGAGCGGATAGAACTGTTGCGGGAAGTGACGCGGCCGTTTCCAAATGTGATTGTTGAATCGTTTCACGGCCTGCTTGTCGATTATGCGCGCAGTAAAAATGCGAGTGCGATTTTGCGTGGTTTGCGGGCTGTGTCCGACTTTGAATATGAAATGCAAATCACGTCGATGAACCGTGTTCTTGATGAAAATATTGAGACGTTTTTTATGATGACAAATAGCCAATACGCTTTTTTAAGTTCCAGTATTGTCAAAGAGGTAGCAAAGTATAATGGCAATATTTCCGACTTAGTGCCACCTGTTGTAGAGGAAGCGCTGAGAAAAAAATTTGCTTCCCTTACTTCTAACGAACGTAATGAAAGCTGACTTAAAAGAAGCTTCTTTTAAGTCAGCCTAATTTTATTTTGTCTTTATTCTTTGACCTTTTTTTGCCATTGAGCAGCAGTAAGCCATATATATAGACATAAAAAGACGATCGTAATGATTGGTCCGAATTGATGCAACAGCTCCCAATAATGGTTGATCCAGCTTGGTGAGCGTTCTATTAAAAATGTTGGAATAACGCGCATATTTCCATCGGCTGGGTGGACGTAGAGCGGTTTCCATAGTATATATGTAAAACATGCGGCAAAACATCCATGCATGATTCTGGCGATAAAAAATGGTTTAAAGCGGATGTTTGCTTCAGCGAGGATGCTTGCTACTTGTGCTTGCACGGAAAATCCGCCAAAAGCAAGAATAAAGCTTGTTGCAATGGCTTTTTCCAACAGTTCGGCTTTATCGGTTTGGCTAATCATCTGACTGCCGAGCGTAATTTCAAATAGACCGGAAATCATCGGGATGCTTAGTTCTTTTGGAAGTTGAAATAAGTGAAGAATATACTGGAAAATAAAGGATATATATTCCGTAATATGCATCATGTAAAGCAGCTTATTAATGACGGAAAAGAGAATAATAAACCCACCGATCATCAACAATGTTTGTACAGAAGACCGAACGGCGTCTCCTAACAATTTTCCAAGCGGCTGTTCGTTTTTTAGACGGGTTTCATGAAGCACTCGGAATGCGTAAGGAAAAGGAAACAAATGACTCGGTCGTTTTTGCTTTCCTTTTTCTTGTGATTTTCCATGGAATCTCATAATCATTCCTACACAAATGTTTCCTATATAGTGGGAAAGTGCTAAAATAATGCCAAGATTTGGATTGTGAAAAAATCCGATCGACACCGCGCCAAAAATAAACAATGGGTTGGATGAATTAGTAAATGAGGCTAACCGTTCTGCTTCGATCGTAGAAATTTGTTTTTCTTGATAAAGCCGTGCAGTTAGTTTTGCTCCTGATGGATAGCCGGAAGCCATTCCCATTGCCCAAACGAAACCGCCGACGCCAGGAACTCTAAAAAGCGGCCGCATAAGCGGTTCTAACAAAACTCCAAGCAAATTAACGACACCGAAGCTAATCAATAATTCAGAAACGATAAAAAAAGGTAATAGTGATGGAAAAACGACTTCCCACCACATATTTAAACCGCGGATGGATGCTTCTAATGATTGCTGAGGGTAGCAAATTAATGACAGTGCAAATAAAGTAACCGTTGAAGCGAGAAAGACGGTTTTTGCTTTTGGTTTCATATCTGTTCTGCCTCCTGGTAACGACACATCCTCTCTCCCCTTTTTAACACCATATTACGTGTACAACCTCATATAGTTTAATATACGAGTATAGGGGGGAGTTTTAGACCATAAGATGAAACAAGGTGGTCATGTAGAGAGGAGAGAAACGGTGTTTCCGAAAATTGGGTTAGCGCTAGGTTCTGGAGGGGCGAGAGGTTTCGCGCATCTTGGAGTACTGAAAGTATTGGAAGAGGAGAAAATCCCAATTTCCTACATAGCCGGAAGTAGCATCGGGGCGCTTGTCGCTGCTCTATATGCTAGCGGTCTCGGTCTTGAGCGTTTATATAAGTTAGCAAAGTCGTTTCGTCGAAATGACTACATCGATTTTACAATTCCAAAAATGGGGCTAATTGCTGGAAAGCGAATTACCGAATTTATTCGGCTTCTCACAAAAGGGAAAAAAATTGAGGAACTGTCCATCCCGGTGGCAATTGTAGCAACGGATTTACAGACAGGTCAAAAAGTGGTGTTTCGCCAAGGGGATGTTGCCCGCGCCGTACGAGCCAGCATTTCCATTCCCGGTATTTTTGTCCCTGAAAGGGTAGACGGGCGATTGCTTGTAGATGGAGGAGTTGTTGATCGCGTTCCCGTTTCCGTTGTCCGAGAAATGGGTGCGGATATTGTTATTGCAGTCGATGTTTCCCATGTGAAAGTGGACGGAGAAATTACGTCGATATTTGATGTGATTTTACAAAGCATTGATATTCTGCAAGACGAGCTTGTCCGCCATCGTCAACTTGCCTCCGATGTGATGATTCGGCCGCACGTAGAGCAATATAGCTCGCGAGCATTTACTCATGCACAGGAAATTATTGCTATCGGGGAACAGGAAACACGCAAATATGTGCCAGAAATCCGCCAAGCAATTCAAAACTGGAAGGAGCATTCACGCTGATGAAAAAACGAATGTATGTGGTTGCATTTTTCTTTGGCGTCATCGTAGCATTGTTGCTTATTTTTATTAAATTTCCTTATTACGTTACGATGCCTGGAACTGCGCAAGACTTAAAGCCGCTTGTTCATGTGGAGCATGGGGATGATGATGATGAAGGAACGTTTATGCTAACAACGGTGAAAATGGGACGGGCGAATGCTATTTCCTATTTTCTTGCACATGTTCGCTCCTTTTATGAACTATATCCGTTAGAAGAAATAAAACAAGAAGGGGAAACAGATGAGGAATATACAATGCGTCAGCTTCAGCTTATGGAGCAGTCAAAAGAGGCAGCGATTGCTGTTGCCTATAAAAAAGCGGGGAAACCAGTTTCTTATAAAGCAAAAGGCGTATACGTGATGAGTGTGCTTCCACATATGCCGGCAGAGGGGCAATTAAAAGTTGGCGATCGCATTATTAAAATAGATGGAAAAAGGATGGATACATCGGAACAAATGGTGCAATATATTCGTACAAAGAAAAAGGGAGATAAAGTTCATATTACATTTGTGCGCGGTAAAAAGGAAAAAGAGGCAACTCTTACATTAATGCCATTTGCGCATAATCCAAAACAAATAGGTATAGGGGTTTCGCTTACTACCGATTATGACATTGCTACAAACCCGCCAGTCCGCATTGATTCGGAACAAATCGGCGGGCCATCAGCAGGATTAATGTTTTCGTTAGAAATTTATAATCAACTTGTCGAAGAAGATATTACGAAAGGGCATAAAATTGCCGGTACAGGTACGATTAATATGAATGGCGAAGTCGGACCGATCGGCGGCATCTCGCAAAAAATTGTTGCTGCTGATCGGGAGGGAGCAGAAATTTTCTTTGCACCAAACGAAAATGGGGCAGCAGATTCGAACTATCGAGAAGCAGTGAAAACGGCAAAAAAAATCGGAACAAAAATGAAAATTGTTCCGGTCGATACGTTTGATGATGCGATTCGTTATTTAGAAAATTTAAAATAACCATCGTAAAGCGGCTGTTATTGCAAAAGAGGAGGAGTAGCGTACTCCTCTTTCAGCACATTGGTGCGAGCAGGTTCAGGAAATATTGCGGCATAAGCAAAAGACGCCTTTTTTTCTTGCTGGTAAATCGGGTCATGTTTTAAATTTGACACTTTTGTAACGAGCGGAAGCGGCAGATGTTTTTTTACATGTTGTAGATAGCGGCGCCCGTTGCTGCTCATTCCAAGCAAACGAATATATGTCGGCGTTTCTGTTTTTTTTCGCTGGTCTTTTGTAAAATTCGTTAAAATATGAGTGCATATTCGTTGCAGCCTCGTCCACGTATATCGTTTTGTTTTGATCGAGTTCATAAAAGCGGAAAACGTCGGGGCAGCAACAATTTCTTGCTTTAAGCGGTGTTCGATACCTTCGTCAACGCCGGCAATTTGGCGCAGCTCCGCCTCTTCCGCTGTCATGATGCGATACTTTAAAAACGGAAAATAGGCTTCCCATTCATGAAACATGCCGTATGTATCATAATATTGCTCGAGTGTTTGTTTTGTAGTGCCTGGAATATACGGGGCGATGGTTTCTAAATGTGCAAGCGACCCTTTAAGCGCTTTTCTTAAGCTTGTCGCGCTAGCGATCGATGGATGAGAGAACGTTTTGTCATGATAATCGGAAGCGATGCGGCGAATCGTACGAGGAGTGATCGGAATTTGTTTTTGTAAAATCGCTTTGACATACGCAAGACCGAGCACATTGTTCGGCTTAGATAAATCAAGGTTAGTGGCGTTCAATCGTTTCCAGGCTTCTGCGTTCGCCCGCGGATAGCTTACCCCTTCCTGAAGCGCTTCTTGCACATAACTGTCATGCTGCTGTTTTTGCTCTAAAAACGTTTTTGCCGCATCGATAAATGCGGTTATATTTCCATTTTCGCTTCCGAAGCAAATTTCTTCACAAAATAAGGAATGAAGCAATGTAACCGCGCCGCTGGCAAATCGTTCAGCAGATTGAACCGCAAATGCATACGGCAGCTCAATGACAATATCTACCCCGGCTGACAATGCCATTTTTGTTCGCGCCCATTTTGATACGAGCGCAGGTTCTCCGCGCTGCAGAAAATTTCCGCTCATGACGGCAATAATGCAATCTGCTCCAGTTTGTTTTTTGGTTTCTTCTAAGTGATATAAATGCCCGTTATGAAACGGATTATATTCGACAATGATTCCGACCGCTTTCATTTTGCTCTCCCTGCTGTTTAGTTGTTTTTTTCAAAAGAGTGATAAATTGTATATAAACTGACAACAATTATACTGTAAAGAAAAAATATTGACAAATAGGAAAACGAAACGTATAATTTTCTTTGTTGTCTTGAGGTGATTTTTTATGAAATGGACAGTCCATCAGCTTCATCAGTTTCATCATAAAGAAATCGTTATTGATGAATATGTTGATGTCTCTGATTTAAAAGAGATTGATAAACTGATCCGCGATATTTCGCCTGTGCATGTACAGGGAAGGGCAGATATCGGTTCGACAAAATTTACGTTTCACTTGCAAGTGTCGGGAACGATGGTACTGCCTTGTTCGCGGACGTTGGTCGACGTTTCGTATCCATTTTCGGTCGAAACGACGGAAACATTTTTTATGAATGATTATGATGTAGTATCGACAGATGAAGATACGCATCTAGTGAAAGACGAAACAGTAGATTTGTTACCGATTATCAAAGAACTTATTCTTTTGGAAATTCCGTTGCAAATATTTGCGGAAGAAGAAACGGTGCAGGACGGGGCTCCGCAGTCTGGAGAAGGCTGGGAAGTCATTAAAGAAGAACTTTGGGAAGCGATGGCAGAAGAACAGGCCAAACAGAAAATCGATCCTCGTCTTGCTGCATTAGCGAAGTTTTTTGATAAAGACAAAAAAGAGTAAGCGAAGTAGCCGGGATGATCCGGGCTTTTGATACTTCGACATGCTGATAAGGAGGTGGGAAGCATGGCAGTACCTTTTAGAAGAACATCAAAAACAAGAAAAAGATTGCGCCGCACTCACTTTAAATTGCAAGTGCCAGGCATGGTAGAATGCCCAAATTGCGGTGAAATGAAATTAGCGCATCGCGTATGCAAATCTTGCGGAACTTACAAAGGAAGAGAAGTTGTTAACAAATAATTATCTTTAACAACAAGCACAAGGAAGGAAAGTACTTGTGCTTGTTGTTTTTTTATTTTTAGCTATGAAAATAAGCAGGAAAATGCCCGCACGATGCCCAATTGATTTTAAGGAAAGGAGGAAACGGAAAAATATGAAAGTAGCTATAGTGGAATATGACAGTAATGGGATTATTTGGTTTACTATTCATCGCCCCGAAAAACGAAACGCGATCAATTTTGAAGTAATGGACAAGCTGGAAGAAACGATTGCGATGGTAGAAAAAAATGATGATGTGAAAATGCTTGTCATTACGGGAACAGGTGATGAAGCGTTTTGTTCAGGAGGGGATTTAAGCAAATTTCAACATTTACATACGACAGAAAATGCAAAACAAATGTTAGAAAAAATGGGGACGATTTTGTATTCATTGCTTACGTTGTCTAAACCAACTGTCGCGCTCATTAACGGCACTGCTATTGGCGGCGGTTGTGAGTTAGCATCAGCATGTGATTTCCGCTATGCGAAATCTGGAAGTAAAATCGGCTTTATTCAAGGAAAACTTGGAATAACGACTGGGTGGGGCGGAGCGACAATGCTTTTTGAAAAACTTCCGTACACTCAAGCGCTTGATATACTTTTGCGTGCAGAAAGAATAAGCGCAGAAAAAATGTACGAGTATGGATGGATACACGCGGTGCTGCCAGGAAACAATTTGCGGGAAGAATGCCGCGAGCTGCTTGCCCCTTATTTATCACAATCAGTTTCTGTATTGCGTGCATATAAAATGGCAGCTGCAGAAAAGTGGAAAAGCGATGAATTTCGGATGAGATTTTTTGCGGAAATCCGCCGTTGTTCCGAATTATGGGGGTCAGAAGAACATAAAAGAGCTATCCAATCTTTTTTAAATAAATCATAATTTTCTCCCTTCTATCTTTTCTATTAGCTGCATAAATATAGTAAAAAAGCAGCTATAGAGGGGGAAGAAGATGACAAGTGTACGTCAGGATGCGTGGACGCAAGACGAAGATTTGCTATTGGCAGAAGTCGTATTGCGCTATATTCGCGAAGGAGGTACGCAGCTTCAGGCTTTTGAAGAAGTAGGACAGCTTTTGTCACGCACCGCAGCTGCATGCGGCTTTCGATGGAATTCCTATGTTCGAAAGCAGTATAAAGAAGAAATTGAACTAGCGAAAAAACAGAGAAAGGAGAGAAAAAAAGAGGCTGCGGCTAGTGAAGAAAGAGAACGAAAAAGGAAAGAGGAAATAACAGACAAAAGCTTGACGTGGTCTGATGTCATCACATTTTTGCAAACACATGGGCAAAAGGCGCATGATTCGCAAAGAATAGCGGATGAAAACCGTGCTTTAAAGAAAGACATGGAGCAATTACAACAAATGATTACAAAACTCCAAGCCGAGAAAGAAGCATTGCAAAAACAGCTATTTGCTGTTCAAGAGGAGTATAAAACATTGCTTGCCATTATGGAACGTGCAAGAAAAATGGCGGAGCTTGAAGAAGAACAAGAACGAAAAGCTCCACTCTCGGGAAACACGGTCCTAGAAAAAGTGGAAAAATCGTAAAAAGCTGACCCCATCGTCTGCTTTTTTTTCTTAGCGGATAAATTGGCTATTTGCTAAAATAGGAATAGCATGGATTGATGGAAGGTGAGGAAGAAATTGTGAAAATTGGAATTGTTGGCGGCGGAGCCATTGGTCTATTAATCGCTGCTTATTTAAGTAATGAATATGAAGTCACTGTTTATACAAGACGTTCAGCACAAGCACAACGATTAATGAACGAAGGATTGCGGTTTGTGAAACGCGGAGAAACAAAGCGTATTTCACTTCAAGCCATGACATTTGCGGAAGCGAACATTAACGATGATCTTGTTTTTATAACGGTGAAGCAGTATGATATTGCAACGATTATCAATCACCGAAACCTGTTTGATCAGGTGAAAACGGTTGTTTTTCTACAAAACGGGATGGGGCATATTAAGTTGCTTTCTCCACTCATGGAAAAAAATATTATTGTTGGAATTGTCGAGCACGGTGCACTCAAACATGATGATCGTACGGTAGAACATACAGGAATTGGAAAAATTGTGCTTGCAAGCTTGTATGGCACATTTGGACAAGCTGTAAATTTATCGGCAAAGAGCATCTCTGATTTTCCATTTGAATTTGCTAATAATTGGGAGAATATGTTAGTGAAAAAATTGATCGTGAATGCAGCCATTAATCCGCTGACAGCGCTTTTACGCATCAAAAACGGGGATTTGCTTAAAGTGAAACCATATTATGAAATGATGAAATTGTTGTTTTCCGAGCTGAAGCAAGTGTTGCCGATCGAAGACGAACAAAAGGCATGGGAACATATTGTGAGTGTTTGTCAAAAGACAGCAGAAAATTATTCATCAATGTTAATGGACATTTCCCAAAACCGAAAAACAGAGATTGACGCCATTTTAGGCTATGTTTTAGAAAAAGGAAAAGAGCTTGGCATTGCGCTGCCGCTCTCACAATTTTTATTTTATGCCATAAAGGGGTTGGAAGAAGGGGGGACGAAAAATGAATGAGCTGTTTGCCCACCTGATTGCGGCGTTCGTTACGATGCCGTTATTATCATTTTTTCTCGTTTATTATTCTGCTCGTAAATTGTTAAAAAGAAAACGAAAATCGTTTTATGCGGCAGTGAATGTTTCGACGCTTTTTTTTATTATTGCTGTTCATTTCTTGGCTACCGTCCTTTCCGGAAAATCGTATTTATGGCACATTGTCTTCTTTTTACTTATCATGCATATGTTGATCGCGGTCGGATATTGGCGCAAAAAAGAAGATTTTCACTTTTCCGCTGTTTTTCGCTTGTTTTGGCGGGCAAACTTCTTATTGTTTTCCTCGCTTTATTTTAGTCTTCTCGTCTATGGAATGATTGTGAGAGTATCTAGCAATTTATAAATAAAAAACTTGAATGACGGTGAGCAACTGTTTTTTCATTGCAAAAAAGAAATGCTATACTCATGAAAGAACATACATAAGAAAGGAAGTTTCTAAAAATGGAAGTTCGGGAAATTTCTTTGGCTGCTACAACACCGTTAGCAACCGATTACATAAACGGTACTTTTCCGACGGAAAAAGGATTTTCTTACCCTCTTCAGGCGGACGATGTGTTTTATAGGCGGCTGCGTGACATAAAAGAAAGAACATATCCACGCCGCGAGCTTGTTGAATATTTACGTTCGTATCATCAACAATTTCACGCGAGTCCCGAAACATTTGATAATATTGAAAAATTGCTTGATCCTGAAAGTGTAGTAGTAGTAGGCGGGCAACAAGCAGGATTGCTGACCGGACCGCTTTATACGATTTATAAAATTATCTCGATCATCAAGCTTGCTAAAGAGCAAGAAAGAAAATTAGGTGTGCCGGTCGTTCCGCTTTTTTGGATTGCTGGTGAAGACCATGATATTGCCGAAGTAAACCACGTGTACATTGCAGAAGATGGAAAAATTAAAAAGTATGTTTATCCCGATATTCCGCAGGAAAAGCGTATGGTATCGGATTTACCGTTAGATCATCAAGTTTGTTCGACTTGGATAACCGATATTGTAAAAACATATGGAGAAACAGAAACGACAAATAAGTTGCTTGATTTTCTGCTTCGATGTTTAGGCCAATCGAAAACGTTCGTTGACTTTTTTGCTGCTATCGTTTTACGTCTATTTGCTTCTGAAGGATTGGTTGTTCTTAATGCAGCCGATGTCCCGTTGCGCGCCATCGAGAGCAGCTTTTTTACTGCTTTGATTGAATGCCATCGCGAAGTGACGGATGCTGTTTTGCGAAAGCAGCATCAGCTTCGGCAGCTCGGATATAAAAATACGTTAGATATTCAGCCGCATTGTGCAAACTTGTTTTATTATGATGGGAGACAACGGTGGCTGCTCGAGCATGATCCACAAAAAGAGGTATTTCATAGTAAAAAAGGAGAATTTGTTTTCTCCAAAGATGAATTAATACAACTTGCTAAAACCAAACCTGGCCATTTAAGCAATAATGTCGTGACCCGGCCGCTTATGCAAGAATTTTTGTTGCCGACATTGGCGTTTGTCGCTGGTCCTGGAGAAATTGCATATTGGGCAGAGCTGAAAGAGGCGTTTTCGATATTTGGTTTCAAAATGCCGCCAGTCATCCCGCGTGTCAACATCACTATTGTAGAACGCTCCATTCAAACCGATTTAGCTGAAATCGGGATCGATATCATGGATGTTTTCAAAGGACGGCTAGAAGAAGCGAAACAGCAATGGTTAGCGCAGCAAACTCGTTATCCGCTTGAAGAAATGTTTGCGAAAGCAAAAGCGGAAATCGAAGAAATTCATCGCCCGCTTCGGGAATTTGGAATGGAAATTGATCGCGGATTAGCAGGGTTGTTGGCGAAAAATGCAACTCTTCTTCAAGCGCAAATCGATTTTCTTCAGCAAACGTTGCAACGAGCATTAATAAGGAAATATGAGGTGGAGTTGCGAAAATTTTCCCGCGTGGAAATGTCGTTAATGCCGAATCAAGCGCCACAGGAGAGGATTTGGAATATTTTCTATTACATCAATAAATATGGATTTGATTTTTTAGAAAAACTTTTGCAGCTTGATTATAAATGGAACGGCATGCATAAAATTGTATATATATAATAGTTTTTACAAGAAAAAGTCGAAAAGAAAAGTCCTGTTTTATGCAGGATTTTTTTTTATCGGAATGAAATAGTAGACATACAGAAATTAAAATGGAAATAAAAGTAAAATAACAAATATTAGTTCGTATTTATTGTGAGCTGCCGAAATACGACAAAAGTAAACAGAAGAAGACGAGTTTTTACAAAAAAAGCTAAAATTTTGTTGTGTTTTGCAGTATAATAAGTAAATGATCGCTCTATATGAATAACGAAGCTTTCCTAGCTGATTTTCCACGACGTTTATTTTCGTATACCATATGTTGCAGCAATGAGTGATTAAAGGTGGTGAACATGTGTTTCAACATACGACAGTGCTATTAAAGGAAGCAGTAGATGGACTCCATATAAAACCGGATGGAATTTATGTCGATTGCACCCTTGGCGGTGGAGGACACAGTGAATATTTACTTTCACAACTGTCAGAGGACGGAAGACTATTTGCGTTTGATCAAGATGATATGGCGATCGAGTATGCGAAAAAAAGATTAGCTCGTTATGAAAAACAGGTGACGTTTATTCGCAGAAATTTTCGCTTTCTTGCGGAAGAGCTAACGGCGAGGGGAGTTCATAGAGTGGATGGAATTTTGTTTGACTTAGGAGTGTCCTCACCGCAGTTAGATACACCAGAACGAGGATTTAGTTATCACCATGATGCACCGTTAGATATGCGAATGAATCGCGAGCAATCATTAACGGCTTATGATATCGTTAATCATTGGCCATATGAGGAGCTCGTACATATCTTTTTCCATTATGGTGAAGAAAAATTTTCGAAGCAAGTGGCGAGGAAAATCGAAGAAGTTCGCAAAGAAAAGCGAATTGAAACAACCGGGCAATTAGTTGACATCATTAAAGAAGCTATCCCGGCGCCGGCAAGGCGAAGCGGAGGGCATCCGGCCAAACGAATTTTTCAAGCGATACGAATTGCCGTAAATGATGAGCTGCAAGCATTCAAAGAGGCGATTACACAGGCGATTGATTTATTAAAATCAGGTGGAAGAATTAGTGTTATTACGTTCCATTCATTAGAAGACCGTATTTGTAAAGTGGCTTTTAAAGAAGCAAGCCAAGGCCCACAGCTTCCTCCTGGGCTTCCGCTCATTCCTGATCAATACCGCCCGGCATTAAAAATTATCACGAAAAAGCCGATTGTCCCTTCCGAGGAAGAGATCGAACATAATCATCGCGCGCGTTCCGCAAAGCTGCGTATCGCCGAAAAGCTATGAACAAAAAACGATGTTGAATCACTAATGACAGGAGGGAAAAACAATGAATAATACGGCAGTAAAAATTCATGAACGACAACGTCCGTCATCACGTCCGCGCACTAGAAAGCAACGAAAGCTAAAAATTCGCTTTACGTTAGGGGAAAAGCTTTTATTCCTATCGTTTTGCGTATTTGCTATGTATGCAGCAGTGCATATTGTGTCCAATCAAGTGAAGATTTATCAAGTAAATAAAGAAATTCAACAGCTACAAGAAACGGTTCAAGAACAGAAAAAGCAAAATAATGATTTATATGTTGAAGTTCAACAATTAAGCACATATGAACGGATTTTGCAAAAAGCGAAAGAACTCGGTCTCTCACTAAACGAAAATAATGTAAAAGTTGTACAGGAATGATCGCCGATGGAAAGGAAAAAGCATAGCAATACACATAAAGGAGCAGCTATATTATTTTTCTTATTCAGTCTGCTCTTTTTTGTGTTATTGGCTCGTTTTATTCAGTTGCAGGTAACGGGAGTTGCTGATGGCCAAGTGTTAGCGGCAAAGGCGGAGGAAAAGTATAAACAAAAGCGAACGATCGAAGCAAAGCGCGGAACCATTTTTGACCGAAATGGCGAAGTGCTTGCTCAAGATGTGCCGTCATATACAGTTATAGCTGTCCTTGATCCAAAAATGACGACAGATCCTGATCATCCGAGACATGTTGTTGACCCACAAAAAACAGCAAAAAAATTAGCCCCATTGCTAAAGATGGATGTAGATGAAGTGAAACGAATTTTAACAAAAGATGCAAAACAAGTGGAATTTGGCGCAAATGGACGAAATATTAGCTATGAACTGAAAGAAAAAATTGAAGCATTAAATCTGCCAGGGATTGGGTTTATTCGTGATACAAAACGATTTTATCCAAATGGCAATTTTGCCTCGTACGTAATTGGTTACGTACAAAAAAATAATAAAAAAAATGAAACAGTTGGAAAAATGGGGATTGAGAAAAGCTTAGATAAGCATTTGCGTGAAAAAGACGGTTACGTATCTTTTGCCGGGGATATCAGCGGATTTCGCCTTCCAAATACGAAAGAAACCGTCGTTCCACCGGATAATGGAGCGAATGTTTATTTAACGATCGATCAAAAGATTCAAACGTTTTTAGAAGATGCGATGAACGATGTGGAAAAACAATATAAGCCGAAAAAAATAATTGCGATTGTTGCAGATCCGAAAACAGGAAAGATCTTAGCAATGGGAACAAGACCGAGTTTTGATCCAAATAAGCGCAATATACAAAACTATTTCAACGATGCGATTTCCTATCCGTATGAGCCTGGTTCGACAATGAAAATTTTTACGCTTGCGGCTGCCATTAATGAAGGTGTGTATAACGGGAATGAACAGTATCGGTCTGGCTATTATAAAGTGGGACCAAATATTATTCGTGACCATAACAAAGTAGGTTGGGGAACGATTACGTTTAACGAAGGAGTCCAACGCTCTTCTAATGTCGCTTTTTCTATTTTAGTAAAAGAAAAGTTAGGAGAAGACCGCTTTTTGCAATATTTGCATCGTTTCCGTTTTGACAAAAAAACTGGTATAGACCTTCCAGGAGAAGCGGTAGGGCAAATTCATTACAAATATCCGATTGAAAGAATAACGACAGGATTTGGTCAAGGAACATCGGTGACACCAATCCAACAAATTCAAGCCGCAACCGCGATTGCAAACGGCGGAAAAATGATGAAGCCATATGTGGTCGATCGTATTGTTGATCCGGATACAGGAAAAGTGATTGCAAGAAACAAGCCAGAAGTAGTGGAACAACCAATTACAAAAGAAACGGCTAAACAAGTGTTAGATATATTAGAAACGGTAGTTACTTCGGAGAAAGGAACGGGGCGTCCGTATCAAATTGAAGGGTACCGAGTTGCTGGAAAAACAGGAACAGCACAAATTCCGTCACCAAGAGGAGGATATTTAACCGGCTATGAAAACTATATTTTCTCTTTTTTAGGAATGGCCCCGAAAGAAGACCCGCGTTTAATTATGTATGTCGCAGTTCAGCAGCCAAAACTATCCTATACGGAGACAGGGGCAGCTCCTGTTTCACATATTTTTACTAGCGTGATGAAAAATAGTCTTCAATATTTGCACATTCAGCCTTCTTCCAATAAGAAGGCGTCAAAAGAAAAATCAAAAGGAATTGAAATCGGTTCTTACGCGGGTCGTTCTACAGAAGAAGTAGTGAAAGAACTAAAGGAAAAAGGGCTTGTCCCAATTGTAATTGGAAATGGGCGGCAAATTGAAGAACATGTACCGTTATCTGGTGATAAAGTAATCGCTGGGGAACGGGTTGTGCTTAAAACGGATGGGAAGGCAGTGATGCCAGATGTCCGGGGCTGGTCGCTGCGCGATGTAATGAAAGTGGCGGAACTGCTAGAGCTTCGTCCGAGCACGAAAGGAAATGGGTATGTTGTCAGCCAAAATATTCGGCCAGGTGCATTAGTAAAGAAAGGTGATTACTTAATTGTAGAACTGGAAGAACCGCGAAAATGGAACGAAAGAATGGAACAAGAACAAAAAGAAGCATCAGATAGAAAAAGTGATGGTCCAGTTGATTGATTTAAGACGTTCTATAATGAAGCGTACAAGCATATAGTGGAACGAGCCTATCATAAAGGAGGTTCCTCTATATGCGTGTTTCCCACGTCACTGTCCGCAAACGGCTGATGATCGTGTTTCTAGTTGGGGTGTTTATTTTTGCGATTATTGACATTCGTCTCGGATATGTTCAATTTATATTAGGTGATATGTTAACAGAAAGAGCGAAAGATTCATGGAGCCGAAATATTCCATTTGAGCCGAAGCGCGGAGAAATTTTGGATCGCAACGGCGTTCCGCTCGCTACGAATATGAGCGCGCCAACGGTTTACGTTATCCCGCGGCAGATTGAAAATCCGGTTGAGACGGCAGAAAAGTTAGCGAAGGTGTTAAATATGCCCATCGAAAAAGCGTATAAGCATATTACGAAAAAAACATCGATCGAACGCATTCCAGAAGGCAGAAAAATATCGAATGAAAAAGCAAAAGAAATTCGGGCACTCGGCTTAAAAGGAGTATATATTGCGGAAGATACGAAACGTTATTATCCGTTCGGCAGTTATTTGTCCCATGTTTTAGGATTTACCGGCATCGATAACCAAGGTTTGACGGGACTGGAACTTTATTATGATAAGGAATTGAGCGGGCAACGCGGTTCGGTGCAATTTTATTCGGACGCAAAAGGAAAAAGAATGCCTAATATGGCAGATGATTATACGCCGCCAACAGATGGGCTAAATTTAGTGCTCACGATTGATTCGCGTATCCAAACAATCGTGGAGCGGGAACTCGATATTGCCGAAGCAAAGTATAATCCAGACGGCATTATTGCGATTGCGATGAACCCGAATACGGGAGAAATTTTGGCAATGGCGAGCCGTCCGACGTTTGACCCGGCAAACTATCGAACTGTACCGCCGGAAATCTATAATCGCAACTTGCCGATTTGGAGCACCTATGAGCCTGGTTCGACGTTTAAAATTATTACGCTTGCTGCGGCGTTGGAAGAAAAAAAAGTAAATTTATTGAAAGATCATTTTTATGATCCAGGATATGTAAAAGTTGCCGGTGCAACATTACGTTGCTGGAAAAAAGGCGGGCATGGATCGCAAACTTTTTTAGAAGTTGTGCAAAACTCTTGTAACCCAGGTTTTGTAGAGTTAGGGGAACGCCTAGGGAAAGAAAGATTGTTTGAGTATATTAAGAAGTTCGGCTTTGGTGAAAAAACAGGCATTGACTTGCAGGGGGAAGGAACCGGAATTTTATTTGATTTGAAACGCGTTGGGCCTGTCGAACAAGCAACAACGGCCTTTGGGCAAGGGGTGTCGGTGACACCGATTCAGCAAGTGGCAGCTGTTTCTGCGGCAGTAAATGGTGGAATTTTGTACACGCCATATATTGCGAAGCAATGGGTTGATCCTGAAACAGGAAAGGTAGTAAGCCGCAATACACTAAAGGCGAAGCGACGCGTTATTTCCGAGGAAACGTCGAAACAAATTCGTTATGCCCTAGAGAGCGTTGTTGCTCAAGGGACAGGGAAAGGCGCCTATGTAGAAGGGTATCGTGTTGGCGGAAAAACAGGAACGGCACAAAAAGCGAAAGGCGGCCGATATTTAAAAGATAATCATATCGTTTCTTTTATCGGATTTGCACCGGCGGATGACCCACAGCTTGTCGTTTATGTTGCTGTCGACAATCCGAAAGGAACGGTTCAATTCGGTGGTGTCGTCTCTGCTCCAATCGTCGGAAAAATTATGGAGGATAGTCTACGTACACTTGGCGTGAAACCACGCAAAGGCCAAATAGAAAAAGAACGGGCGTGGAATGATCCGAAAATGGTCGAAGTTCCGAATTTAATCGGCTTATCAAAAAAAGACTTGCAAGAGCAACTTTTTAACTTAAAATTAGATGTTAGTGGAGAAGGTGATGTTGTTATTGAGCAAGCCCCAGAACCTGGGGTGAAAGTGAAAGAAGGTTCCACTATTCGCATTTACTTAGCATCAAAGATGTCTTCTAAAAAAGAAGTTCGATGAAAGCGATCAATATATCGATATATCAAGGGGGCGGCTGATGTAAGTTGTCATATATCTTATCTCGCCCCTTTTTTCCGCTTTTATGTTTTCTTCTAAAGACTATGAAAGCGAAAGGGATGAACAAAAGTGAAACTGCAGACGCTGCTTTCGTATTTGCATGATTTTACAACGTATGTTGGCGAAAATCCGACAATTACTTCCATTGAAATGGATTCGCGACAAGTCAAAAATGGGGCATTATTTATTTGTATTAAAGGATTTACAGTTGATGGCCATGATTTTGCGAAACAGGCAGTCGAAAATGGTGCTGTAGCTGTCATTGCCGAACGGCCTCTTGACGTAGATGTGCCTGTTATTGTTGTTCGCGATAGCCGCCGTGCGATGGCGATGCTTGCCGATGCGTTTTATGGTCAGCCGACCCATCGGTTGCATTTAATCGGTGTTACGGGCACAAATGGGAAAACGACAACGACTCATATAATAGAGCACATCGCTAGAAAGGCGAATAAAAAAACGGGACTAATTGGAACGGTGCATATTAAAATTGGCGATCATACGTATCCAACGAAAAATACGACGCCAGAATCATTGCTGTTGCAACGAACGTTTAAACAAATGGTGGACGAAGGTGTCGATGTTGCAGTAATGGAAGTGTCTTCGCATGCCCTTCATATGGGACGCGTGCACGGTTGTGACTATGATGTTGCCGTGTTTACAAATTTAACACAAGATCATCTCGATTATCATGGGACGATGGAAGAATATCGCAATGCGAAAGGATTGCTGTTTGCCCAACTCGGGAATCGTTATGATCATGAGCGGCCAAAGTTTGCGGTATTAAACAATGATGATCCTGCTTCAAAATATTATAAGCATATGACGGCTGCGTCCGTTATTACATATGGAATTGAAACAGATAGCGATATTATGGCAAAGAAGATCGATATTGTTCCAAGCGGAATGTCGTTTGATCTTATTACTCCGAACGGCACTGTTCGGGTCAAAACAAGGTTAATCGGATTGTTTAACGTATATAATTTGCTCGCAGCTGTTTCCGCCTGCCTTGTGTCTGGTATTCCGCTTCCTGTTATTGTAGAAGCGATTGAAGAAATTTCTGGGGTTGCGGGACGGTTTGAAACAGTCGATGAAGGGCAAAACTTTACAGTAATTGTTGATTACGCTCATACACCAGATAGCTTAGAAAATGTCTTAAAAACGATTCGGCAATTTGCACAGAAAAAAGTTTATGTGGTTGTTGGCTGCGGCGGTGACCGAGACCGCGCCAAACGGCCGCTGATGGCAAAGACAGCGGTCAAGTACGCCGATGTAGCCATTTTCACTTCTGACAATCCACGTTCCGAAGACCCCGAACAAATTTTGCGTGATATGGAAGCAGGTGTTCCTGGCGAGCGTTATGTAACGATTGTCGATCGCAAAGAGGCGATTTATTATGCAATTGAACAAGCACAAGAAGGCGATATTATTTTAATTGCGGGCAAAGGACATGAAACGTATCAAATTATTGGTGATCGCGTCATTGATTTTGATGATCGACTTGTTGCCCGGGAAGCGATTAAGGAGCGGAAGAACATATGTTGACGTATGAAATGGTTAAACGGTTATGTAAACAAGCTCGTGGCATTGTGGATAATGCGATTACGTTTCATCATGTGTTTGTAGATCCTTACGAACATGCGCCAAAAGGGTTATTTGTTCCGCTTGGGCATGGGGCGGAAACATTAAAAATTGCGATTGAACATGGAGCAATCGCAGCGTTTTGGCAAGAAGGCGATGAATTGCCGCGTTACATTCCAAATCAGTTTCCGATTTTTTTTGTTTCCTCACCGCTTCAAGCGTTGGAGGAGCTTTTAGACACATACGGACAATTGCAAAAAACAAAGTTTAACCTTACCATTTCTGCGCATAATGAACAAAATTGTTCATATGATATAGCGGTGCTTGCTGCTCTCAAACGGCTGCAACAAAAATGGATGCATGCTCAAGGACAAGAAGGATGTGACCGATCATGTTAGAGCAAGTCATGGTTTTAGCCATTATTCTTTCCTTTCTGATTACGGTTATCTTATCGCCATTGTTTATTCCGTTTTTAAGACGGTTAAAATTCGGGCAAAGCATACGGGAAGAAGGGCCGAAATCACATCAAAAAAAATCAGGCACCCCGACGATGGGAGGTATTATGATTTTACTTTCCATCGTTGTGACAACGTTATTGATGACGAGAAAATTTGCAACTCTTTCCGTTGAAACATATTTATTGCTTTTTGTAACGATTGGTTATGGGTTGCTTGGCTTTTTAGATGATTTTATTAAAGTAGTGATGAAACGGAATCTTGGGTTGACGAGCAGACAGAAGTTGATTGGTCAGTTAATGATTGCCATTGTTTTTTACTTCGTATATCAGCGCAGTGGTTTTTCTACTGCCTTACATATTCCGGGGACCGATCTTTCTATTAATCTTGGCTTTGGATATGTGTTATTGCTTATTTTCATGCTTGTCGGCGGTTCGAATGCGGTCAATTTAACCGACGGGCTCGATGGTTTATTGGCTGGGACAGCGGCCATTGCGTTCGGCGCTTATGCAGTTCTTGCCTGGAATCAGGGGCAATATGATATCGCTATTTTTTGTGTTTCCGTTGTTGGGGCTGTACTAGGATTTTTAGTATTTAACGCCCATCCAGCAAAAGTATTTATGGGAGATACCGGGTCGCTTGCGTTAGGCGGCGCGATCGCTACAGTGGCAATTTTAACGAAGTTGGAAATATTGCTCGTTATTATTGGCGGTGTATTTGTTATCGAAACACTGTCCGTTATTATTCAAGTCATTTCATTTAAAACAACGGGAAAACGCGTATTTCGCATGAGCCCGTTGCATCATCACTATGAGTTGATTGGCTGGTCGGAGTGGCGCGTTGTCGTCACATTCTGGGCAGTCGGCTTATTATTTGCAATGCTAGGAATCTATATCGAGGTGTGGATCTAATTGAAACAGACAGCTTTCTATCAACAACGTCGCGTGTTAGTCATCGGTTTGGCAAAAAGCGGATTTGCAGCGGCAAAACTGCTTCATGAGCTAGGAGCTATCATCACGGTAAATGATCAAAAGCCGTTTGAAGAAAATAAAGAAGCACAACAGTTAGAACAATTAGGAATCCGGGTTATTTGCGGCGGGCATCCGCTTGAGCTCTTGGATGAGCCGTTTAATCTTGTCGTGAAAAACCCTGGCATTCCATATACGAATCCAATGGTCAAAAAAGCAATGGAAAAAGGATTACCCGTTGTCACAGAAGTGGAGTTAGCATATCACATTTCAGAAGCGCCTTTTATTGGGATTACCGGTTCTAATGGAAAAACAACAACAACGACATTAATTTATGAAATGTTGCGTGAAGGAGAAAAACGCCCGCTGCTTGCCGGAAACATAGGGACGGCTGCTTGTGAAGTGGCAAAAAAGGCGGAAGCAAGCAATTGGCTTGTAACAGAACTTTCCTCCTTCCAGCTGGCGGGAATTCGCGACTTTCGTCCGCGTATTTCCGTTTTATTAAACATTTTCGATGCCCATTTAGATTACCATGGTACAAAAGAAGCTTATGCGCAGGCAAAAGCAAATATTTTTAAAAACCAAACAAACGAAGATTATGCGGTTATTAATGCCGATGATGAACTTGTGATGCAGCTTGCTGAGAACATTCATGCACAAAAAGTTGCTTTTTCGGCAACAAAAGTGTTAGGCCGCGGTGCTTATATAAACAATGGTTTTATCTATTGGAACGATGAAGCGGTGATTGCTGTTGCCGATATCGTACTTCCTGGAAAACATAATTTGGAAAATATATTGGCAGCTGTTGCTGTGGCAAAATTAGCAGGCGTAGACAATAAATCCATTTATCAAGTCCTGACGACATTTACAGGAGTAAAGCATCGGCTTCAATATGTTGCTACTATTGATGGGAGAAAGTTTTTCAATGACTCTAAAGCAACAAATATTCTTGCGACACAAAAAGCGTTGTCTGCTTTTGAAAAAGATTCTGTCATCCTTTTGGCAGGTGGACTAGACCGCGGCAATGAATTTGATGCACTCCTTCCTTATTTGCACAACGTAAAAGCGGTCGTATTGTTTGGACAAACCGCGCCAAAAATAGCCCGTGTCGCTAAGCAGGCGGGAATAGAAACCATTGAATATGTCGATAATGTGGAAAAAGCGGTACCGGTTGCATATCAGCTATCTGAGCCAGGTGATGTCATTTTGCTGTCACCGGCATGTGCGAGCTGGGATCAATATAAAACTTTTGAACAAAGAGGGGACATTTTTATAGGCGCGGTGCATAAGTTGAAATAGAGGGAAAGGACAGCCTTTCTCTCTTATTTTAGAAAAGCAGAGGTGTTGGGCATTGTCGCGGAAAAAGTCTACGCCTGATTTTTTGCTGATTATCCTTACGTTTTCGTTGTTGGCGATTGGACTTATTATGGTGTATAGCGCCAGCGCCATTTGGGCGGAATATAAGTTTCACGATTCGTTTTTCTTTGCCAAACGGCAGCTTTTATTTGCCGGTGTGGGAGTCGTCGCGATGTTTTTTATTATGAATATTGATTATTGGATATGGCGCGACTGGTCGAAAGTGCTGATTATCGTCTGTTTTGTGCTGCTCGTTCTCGTGTTAATCCCTGGAGTGGGGATGGTTCGCAACGGATCGCGCAGCTGGATTGGCGTCGGAGCGTTTTCCATTCAGCCGTCGGAATTTATGAAACTCGCAATGATCGCCTTTTTGGCGAAATATTTATCGGAAAATCAAAAAAATATTACATCGTTTAAACATGGATTGTTCCCTGCCTTGGTGCTTGTTTTTATTGCGTTTGGAATGATCATGCTGCAACCAGACTTAGGAACCGGCACCGTAATGGTCGGTACGTGCATCGCCATGATTTTTGTCGCTGGCGCGCGCATCAGCCATTTTATTGGGCTAGGAGTGCTGGGACTGGCAGGATTTGCTGCGCTTGTTTTGTCAGCGCCATACCGAATTAAGCGGATTACTTCTTTTTTAAATCCTTGGGAAGATCCGCTTGGAAGCGGGTTTCAGATTATTCAGTCGCTGTATGCGATTGGTCCTGGCGGTTTGTTTGGTCTAGGACTTGGACAAAGCCGCCAAAAGTTTTTTTATTTGCCTGAGCCGCAAACGGATTTTATTTTTGCGATTTTAGCAGAAGAACTTGGCTTTATTGGCGGGTCGCTTGTGTTGCTTTTATTTAGCTTGTTGCTTTGGCGTGGAGTGCGTATTGCACTTGGGGCGCCGGATTTGTATGGAAGTTTTCTTGCCATCGGCATTATTTCGATGGTGGCCATTCAAGTAATGATTAATATCGGCGTTGTTACAGGATTAATGCCGGTAACGGGAATTACGCTGCCGTTTTTAAGCTATGGTGGTTCATCATTAACGCTTATGTTAATGGCAATTGGGGTTTTACTAAACATTAGCAAGCATGCAAAATATTAATAAAACCAATTCGTTGCGTTGCATCCAACAACCAAAAAACAAAATGTTCAAGTTTCATCGATCTAGAAGGGGATCTCTCAAATTAGAGAGACACCCTCTCATTTTGTTAAGGTGACATCTGCGATGAAAGGAGCATACGTATATACATAGGCGGTTTGGGAAAGGAGATGAAAGCGATGAAGGCAATGGTAAATGAATTATTAAGCGCTAACGTTGGGAAAGTGAAGGAAATGGAACCTTTATCGAACCATACGACGATAAAAGTTGGCGGCCCTGCAGATGTATTGATCGAACCAGACAGCGTAGAAAGCCTAAAAAAAGCAATGGCGATTATAAAAAAGCATGAAGTGCCATGGCGCGCGATTGGCCGTGGTTCGAATTTACTTGTTTCTGACGAAGGGGTCGAAGGGGTTGTAATCAAAATTGGCGAAGGATTAGATGAATTACATGTTGATGGGGAAACCGTTACGGTCGGTGGAGGATACTCATTAGTACGCCTTGCCACGTTAATGAGCAAACAAGGGTTGTCTGGTTTAGAGTTTGCCGGCGGAATTCCTGGATCGGTCGGGGGAGCTGTTTATATGAATGCGGGGGCGCACGGCTCCGATATGTCACAAATCGTAAAAAGGGCGTTAATTTTATTTCCAGACGGGATGATGGAATGGCTGACGAATGAGGAAATGCAATTTGCGTATCGCACTTCTGTGTTGCAAACAAAAAGACGTGGAATTTGTATAGCAGCGGAACTTCAGCTTACTTCCGGGAACCGTGAAGAAATTGTTGCAAAAATGCGGAAAAACAAAGATTATCGCCGTGAGACACAACCGTGGGATAAACCTTGTGCGGGCAGCATATTCCGCAATCCTTTGCCGCAATATGCTGGAAAACTGATTGAAGAGGCTGGTTTAAAGGGATATACGATTGGCGGCGCGAAAATTTCTGAACAGCATGCCAATTTTATCGTTAATACAGGAAAAGCAAAAGCAAAAGATGTACTGGACTTAATTCAGTTTGTGAAAAAAACGATTCATGAATTGCATGGCATTCATTTGCGGACAGAAGTAGAAATTATTGGCCGGAAGTTGTAAAATCTATCTCTCTATATATTATAATATATTATAATGCTATGATATAATAAAATTGAGTTTGTCCATGTTTATCGAACATAGAAATACAACGGCATCGAGGTGTGCCGTTTGTTTTTATAGACGTGCTTTCGAGCTTATGTCGGAAAGCGGTGAATGGCTTTGGAAAAAGGAAAAAAAATCGTTGTTCTTGAGGAACGGGTGCCGAAATTAAAGGAACGGCGGAGACAAAAAGCGAATCGTCGTTTAATCGCGTATATCTCTTTCTTTTTTCTTCTCATTTTATGCATGATTTATTTTCAATCACCATTAAGTTATGTCCGTCATATTCAAGTAAACGGAAATCATCATCTTTCCGAAAAACAAGTGATACAGTTAAGCGGCATCACAAAACGGACAAGCTTTTGGAAAGTAAAAAAAGACGAAATTAAGCGGAATGTGGAGAAACATCCGGAAGTGAAGAGCGTATCATTGGAAAAACATTTCCCAAATACGATCATCATTCATGTGAAAGAGCGGAGGAGAATCGCTTATATTTATGACCAACAAACATTTTTTCCGCTTTTAGAAAATGGTTACATACTAAAGAAACACACATCAAAAACCGCGCCAAGCGATGCGCCGATTTTAATTAATTGGAAAAAGGGAGAAGATATTCAAGAAATCGCAGGACAGTTGGCGCAGCTTTCCCCATCGATATTAAACGCCATTTCTGAAATTCATTATACACCGAGCGATGATAACCGTTATCATATTACTGTTTATATGAATGATGGTTTTGAAGTGAGTGCGAACGTGCAAAATTTTGCCGATAAAATGTCATTGTATCCGTCTATTGTCCAGCAATTAGATCCAAACGTAAAAGGGGTAATCCATTTAGAAGTAAGCAATTATTTTACCGCTTATAAACAACCGAAAAAGGAGGATGACAATGACAAAGCGGAAAGGTAACCGTGTCATCCTTTCTTTTATCTGTTTTATACTAGGATCTATGCTGGCGTTTTCTTATCAATATACAAAAAGGGAAGCATCAAAGCGAAATATAACAGACCGACAGTGGCAAAAGGAATATGAGTACCGGCAGCAATTGATTGAGATACAAAAAGAAAATCGGCGATTAAAAAATGAGTTAGTACAAAAACAAAATCAAGTGGCGGAGATGGAAAAAGCGCTAGCAGATCAACAGGCAATGTATACGGATTTGGCAAAACAGGCGGAAAAACTGCGCATGTATGTAGGAAAGGCCAAAGTAAAAGGAAAAGGAATTGAAATAACGTTATCGGATGCATCTTATATTCCTTCTGAACAAAGTGCGACAGACTACATTGTTCACGAACAACATGTCTTTAAAGTCATTCATGAGCTGCTCATTTCCGGAGCAGAAGCAATCGCCATTAATGGGCAACGAATTTCCCATCGTTCGTACATTGTTTGCAATGGTCCCGTAATCGAAGTAGATGGTACGCAACACGCAGCCCCTTTTGTCATCTCCGCAATTGGCAATCCAACGGTTCTCGCTTCCGCTTTGAACATTCCCGGCGGGGTAAAGGATCAGCTTATTCAAGATAACATAATTGTAGGGATTGCTAGTAAAGATGAAATAGTGTTAGATCCTATCTTTCATGTTAATCATCCATAAATTGCCTCGGCAGAAAGAATGGTGAAGATGATTGGAACGGAAAAAAACGATCTATTTTACTTGTATTACGGCCATTTTTGGATTTATGCTAGCTGTTCAACTTCAGACAACGTCACATCCTAAAGTTCGCGATACACGTGATATTTGGGAGTTGCGCGCTGATTTAAAAAAAGAACAACAATTGCAGCGACAACTTGTATTAGAAATCGGGGATTATGAGGAAAAATTACGGAATTACAAGCAAAAGCAGCGATCTAATCAAGAAGCCGTTTTGCACGAAACAGTAAGTGAATTGGAACAGGAAGCTGGTTTGACAAAAATAGAAGGTCCAGGAATTGTTTTGACAATTGAACCATTTTATTCGGATCATTACGTAGGTCCCATTGCGGAAACGGTGTCGCCTGAACTGTTGCACCGGCTTATTAATGAATTAAACATGTATGGTGCGAAAGAAATTGCTATTGCCGAGGAGCGGATTACAAACACGACGGCGATTCGCGATGTTAATGGTTCGACGAAAATCGGAGATAGCAAAATCTCTTCATTGCCAATTACAGTAAAAGTAATCGCAGATGATGCAGAAATGTTATGTAATCGTTTAAAAGTATCGACCATTCTTGATGATTTTGTCGTTGAAAATTTGCAGCTTACAATTTCTGAACCGTTGACATCGGTGGTTATTCCGCCGTCTAAAGAAAAATGGAACGTGAAATATATGGAAACGGTAAAAGCCGAAAAGGAGCATTCCCGTTAGGAGCTTTTCCGGGGACTTGATCAAAAAAAGCCCTCTTGGTATGATGCAGGGG
>NZ_QCWL01000001.1:1401770-1433937 GCF_003064505.1 Geobacillus sp. LYN3
CGGAGACATGGGAGGGTTCGTCCTCATCAGCGACGCGGAGATCCAAAGGGTGCATCGAATATGCTTCCCCCCCGCGGCAGGAAAATATAACCAGCCGTGGCCGCGAAGCGCACCCTAGGTCTGTAAGATATCCACAAAACTGAAAAAAGATGTAAGGGATTTTGTCGAAAAATATTTTTTGGACACCCCTGAGAGGCCGAAAAGCCTTGATACATCAACATTTCTAGAGGGAGGAGAAATAATATGTGGCTCCCGCTCATCGGCTTATTCGTTGGTTTAATAGTAGGATTTTTGAGCGATTTGCGCGTCCCTGACGAATATTCCAATTATTTATCCATTGCAATCCTTGCTGCATTTGATACATTAATTGGTGGACTCCGCGCCCATTTACAGCAAACATATGACGAAATAGTATTTATAACAGGATTCTTTTTTAACATTATTTTGGCTACAACTTTAACTTTTCTTGGTGTCCATCTTGGTGTAGACTTGTACTTAGCAGCTGTATTTGCATTTGGGGTGCGCCTTTTTCAAAATATCGCTGTCATTCGCCGCCTCCTTCTTGCCGAATGGATGGAAAGGCGACAGAACCGTGAAAAAAGTTAATTGGAAAAAAGGGAAAGTTTCTTAAAATGTTGAATATATGGAGTAAAAAATGATTGGTTCGCTTTTTAACATTGCTGATGATAAGCAAGCGTATCCGTTATAGATTAAAAGATGAATAGAGAATAACGCAATTGTGTGGCATATACGAGATATATAAATTTCAGCTTAAAGGAGGTGTCACTGCTTACTAAAATACGTAATAGGGCCGCAAGAAAATGGATGAGAAGCCACAGTTGCAGACGGAAGCGGTGCATATACGATTTTAGTAGGCAGGTACCAAAAGATGAGCAGCAATGAGATCGTCGTTAGTCTTGACATTGGCACGTCCAGTGTTAAAGTCATAATCGGAGAAATGCTAAATGAATCTATTACCATTATTGGAGTAGGAAATGTAAAATCGGAAGGACTTAAAAAAGGGTCCATAGTGGATATAGATAAAACGGTGCAATCGATCAAAAGAGCGGTTGAGCAAGCGGAACGGATGGTTGGTTTAACGATCCGCCGTGTCATTGTTGGTGTGACGGGCAATCATGTCCAGCTTCAAGACTGCCACGGCATCGTTGCTGTTTCCAGTGAAAACCGCGAAATTACCGATGAAGATGTTGCGCGCGTGATGGATGCTGCGCAAGTCGTATCGATTCCTCCAGATCGGGAAATTATTGGCGTGATTCCGCGGCAGTTTATCGTTGATGGGTTAGATGGCATTAACGATCCGCGCGGAATGCTCGGTGTCCGTCTTGAAATGGAAGGAACGATTATTACCGGTTCGAAAACGATTTTACATAACTTACTCCGCTGTGTAGAAAGAGCTGGACTGGAAATAAGCGATATTTGCCTGCAGCCGCTTGCTGCTGGTTCTCTTGCTTTGTCAAACGATGAGAAAAACTTAGGGGTGGCGTTAGTCGATATCGGTGGCGGTTCCACGACTATCGCTATTTTCGAACAAGGATTTTTACAGGCCACTTCCGTTTTGCCAGTAGGAGGGGATCATATTACAAAAGATTTATCGATCGGGCTCCGAACATCGACGGAAGATGCAGAAAGGATTAAACTAAAGCATGGACACGCTTTTTATGACTATGCTTCTGAAGAAGAAGTATTTATCGTGCCGGTTATCGGGACTGATCAGCATCAGCAATTTAGTCAATTAGACATTGCCGATATTATTGAGGCAAGGCTGGAAGAAATTTTTCAAATGGTTCAACATGAAATCCGCAAGCTAGGATTTCGTGATTTGCCAGGCGGCTATGTGCTAACTGGCGGAGTAGCAAATATGCCAGGAATATTAGAATTGGCTCATGTCGTATTAGGAAGCAGCGTTCGCATTGCTATGCCTGATTATATAGGTGTGCGCGATCCGCAGTATACGACAGGAGTAGGGCTGATCAAGTTTGCTTATCAACAAGCGATGCTGCAAGGGAAATCGGTTCCTGTTGCTGCATCGGTTGCGGAGCCTGTTGAAAAACATCCGCAAAAGCAATCACAACCGAAACAAAAAAAGAAAGAAGCGACTCTTGGAAAAAAAGTAAAAAAATTTTTCGGGTATTTCTTTGAATAGAGATTGAATTTGGGAGGATTTAGTTATGTTGGAGTTTGACACTACAATTGATCAAATGGCAACGATTAAGGTGATTGGTGTTGGCGGCGGCGGTAACAACGCTGTAAATCGAATGATTGAGCACGGTGTACAAGGTGTTGAGTTTATTGCTGTCAATACGGACGCACAGGCGTTAAATTTATCGAAAGCACCAACAAAGCTGCAAATTGGCGCAAAATTAACGCGCGGTTTAGGCGCAGGTGCAAATCCGGAAGTAGGGAAAAAAGCAGCGGAAGAAAGTAAGGAGCAAATTGAAGAAGCGCTGAAAGGCGCTGATATGGTGTTCGTCACTGCAGGAATGGGCGGTGGAACAGGAACTGGGGCTGCTCCAGTTATTGCTCAAATCGCCCGTGAATTAGGAGCATTGACTGTTGGTGTCGTTACCCGTCCATTCACATTTGAAGGGAGAAAACGGGCGACACAGGCAGCAAGTGGTATTGCCGCGATGAAAGAAGCAGTCGATACATTAATTGTCATTCCAAACGACCGCTTGCTAGAGATCGTCGATAAAAACACACCGATGTTAGAGGCATTCCGTGAAGCAGATAACGTTCTTCGTCAAGGTGTACAAGGTATTTCGGATTTAATCGCAGTGCCAGGTCTTATTAACTTAGACTTTGCCGATGTGAAAACAATTATGTCCAACAAGGGCTCTGCGCTAATGGGCATCGGGATTGCAAGCGGGGAAAACCGGGCGGCGGAAGCGGCCAAAAAAGCAATCTCTAGTCCATTGTTAGAAACATCGATTGATGGAGCACAAGGTGTTTTGATGAACATTACCGGCGGCACGAATTTAAGCCTTTATGAGGTACAAGAAGCTGCCGATATTGTCGCATCTGCGGCTGACCAAGATGTTAATATGATTTTCGGCTCGGTCATTAATGAAAACTTAAAAGATGAAATTATTGTAACGGTTATTGCGACTGGGTTTAATGAAAATGTGGCATCACAATCGCGCCCATCCCGTATTGGAATTGGTACGATTCCGAAAGTAACAGCAGCACCAAAACGGGAAAAACACGAAGAAGCCGTACAAGATTATGCGGCGTTGCGTTCCGCGCAAGCCGAAGATCCGCTTGACATTCCTGCTTTTCTTCGCAATCGCAATCGCCGCCGCTAAACGAAAGAGCGCGAATCTTTTATGGTTCGTGCTCTTTTTCTTTTAGTTAATATTTTTTCCTAGCGCGTATCGCGAAGCTAGGACGGTGACATTTCGCCGTTGCCCACAGGACGTGGGCAGCTTTTAGGCGAAATTGGGCGCCTTCCGCTTTTCTTTATTGTCTAGCTCGGCGGCTAGCTCTCTTGTGCGAAATAACCTTCTCCCTTGAAGTGCAAGCACTTCAGCGGTCGAAGAACATTTCGCTTCGAGAGCTAATCGCGCCGCCTCCGCTTTTCTTTATTGTCTAGCTCCAGGCGCCATCGGCTCGCGACGCTTCGGTCCCGCTGCGGCGGCAAAAGCCTCCTCGCGGGGCCTTCAGCGCGTGTCGCCGATAAGCGGGCGCCTTCCGCTTTTCTTGTTTCTTTGACAAAAATTCCTGTATTTCACCATCATAAATTGACAGACTTTCCAATAAGATGTACTATATACTATTTTCAGAAACTGCTTGTTTTTGTTGTGAGTGAAGGAGGCTGTTTGATTGGCCGTTTATTTGGATGTCATTTGGTTATTAAATGTTTGTTTTGACAGTTTATTGCTTTGGTTGACAGCAATTATGTTAAAGCGGGATGTCGTGTGGTGGCGAGTGTTGTTTGGAGCGTTTATTGGCGCATCTCTTGTTGTAATGATGTTTACACCGTTTTCTATGTATGCTCAGCATCCGGCAATCAAAATTGTGTTCTCGTTTCTCATCGTTTTCGTTACATTTGGATTTAAACGAATAAGGTATTTTTTGGAAAATTTATTTGCCTTTTATTTTGTGACGTTTACGGTCGGAGGAGGTATGATTGCCGTCCATTATTTTTTACAGCGGCAAATCGATATTCATGCAAGTGTGTTAACAACGTATTCGCTCGGTGTGGGCGACCCGGTCAGTTGGATGTTTGTTTTATTAGGATTCCCAGCCTTATGGTTATTTTCGCGAGCACGCATCAACGGGATTCGCGAAAAAAAGTTGCGATTTGAACATATTGTCGACGTCCTTATTGTATTTGATGGCATACCTCTTCAATTAAAAGGACTCATTGATAGCGGCAACCAACTATATGATCCGCTATCGAAAATGCCTGTCATGATTGTTGAGATGAATAAAGTAAAGGAAGTGCTGCCGGAAGAATTAGTGCAACATATCCAGTTAGGAACATCAATGGATTGGATCAATAATGAGCAATTGGAAAAGTGGGTGCATCGTCTGCGTATTGTTCCATATCGGGTTGTAGGGAGCGAACAACAATTTTTAGTTGCGATTAGACCAGACCGCATCATGATTTTTTACGAACAACAATGGCTGGAAATCCAAAAAGGGCTTGTCGGATTAAACGAAACCATTTTATCTGCTGATGGAGAATATGAGTGTATTATACATCCGAAAATGGTACAAACGGGGAAGAGGCTCACAGCTTCATGATTCGTTACTATATCATACTCGCTTTTTGCTAATTTAGAAGGGGGGATTTTGATGAAAACGTGGAAACTTCGTATCATTTATTTTTGGTATAAGTTATTGGCGAAGTTAAGGATTAAAGCGGATGAAGTGTATTATATCGGTGGAAGTGAGGCGCTGCCGCCACCGTTGACAAAAGAAGAAGAAGAGATGTTGATTAAAAAGCTTTCATCTGGGGATGAAACTGCACGGTCACTGCTTATTGAGCGCAATTTACGGCTTGTTGTATATATTGCGCGCAAATTTGAAAATACGGGAATTAATATCGAGGATTTGATTAGCATTGGAACGATCGGACTTATTAAAGCAGTAAATACGTTTAATCCAGAGAAAAAAATTAAATTAGCGACATACGCTTCTCGTTGCATTGAAAATGAAATATTAATGTATTTGCGCCGCAATAATAAAGTGCGTGCGGAAGTATCGTTTGATGAACCTTTAAATATTGATTGGGATGGTAATGAATTATTGTTATCAGATGTGCTTGGCACGGAAGATGATGTGATTACGAAAGACCTTGAAGCAGATGTCGATCGGCGTCTTTTATTCAATGCGCTAAGGCAGCTTAGCGACCGTGAAAAACAAATTATGGAACTTCGTTTCGGGCTTTCAGGCGGAGAAGAAAAAACACAAAAAGATGTTGCCGATTTGCTTGGCATATCGCAATCTTACATATCACGGCTAGAAAAGCGGATTATTAAGCGGCTTCGCAAAGAATTCAATAAAATGATGTAAAATGACGGCAATGGTTTCGCATTGCCGTTTTTTTATGCATGGATCTGCGTGCATATTTTTCCTTCCGGAGGAGATACTGAAAATGGACGACTTAGCATCTCCTGATGGGAGGGAACAACTTGACAAGAAACAAAGTTGAGATTTGCGGAGTAGACACATCTAAGCTCCCTGTACTAAAAAACGAAGAAATGAGAGAATTGTTTAAGCGAATGCATGAAGGGGATTTGGAGGCAAGGGAAAAATTAGTGAATGGCAATTTGCGGCTTGTATTGAGCGTCATTCAACGCTTTAATAATCGCGGTGAATTTGTGGATGATTTATTTCAAGTTGGTTGTATCGGACTTATGAAATCGATTGATAACTTTGATTTAAACCAAAATGTAAAATTTTCGACATATGCAGTACCGATGATTATTGGAGAAATTCGCAGATATTTGCGCGATAATAATCCGATTCGCGTATCTCGCTCGCTTCGTGATATTGCCTATAAAGCGTTGCAAGTGCGTGAAAAGTTGATGAGCGAGACGGCGAAAGAGCCTTCGGCGGAAGAAATTGCAAAGGTGCTTGGCATTCCTCATGAGGAAGTGGTGTTTGCCTTAGATGCAATCCAAGACCCTGTTTCGTTATTTGAGCCAATTTATAACGATGGCGGTGATCCGATTTACGTGATGGATCAATTAAGTGATGAACGCAACCGTGATAGCCAATGGATTGAAGAAATTGCGCTAAAAGAAGGAATGCGCCGTCTAAATGAACGAGAAAAAATGATTATCCGCAAGCGTTTTTTCCAAGGAAAAACGCAAATGGAAGTTGCCGAAGAAATTGGAATTTCCCAAGCGCAAGTATCGCGGTTGGAAAAGGCGGCGATTCGTCAAATGAATAAAAACATTCAAGTATAAGAGCTGCTCGTTCAGCTCTTTTCTTTTTTACATAAGCCACTAGGCAAACTCATATAGTTATGATAAGAGAAGAAAGCGGGGGATGTTGAATGATGAGAATTTCTGAGTTTCAAACAAAAGATGTGGTAAACGTTGCAAACGGAAAAAAATTAGGCAATATCGGGGACATAGATATTGATTTAGAGACAGGGCAAATACAATCACTGATTATTTTAGGATCAGGGAAAGTACTCGGTTTATTTGGCCGGGAGGAAACGACAGTCATCCCGTGGCAAAATATCGTCAAAATTGGTGCGGACGTTATTTTAGTACGTTTGCATGAAAGCGAGTAAATAAAAAATAAGGATTATCACGTTTAAGCAAACTATGATAAAATAGGAAAAAAAGTGATAAAAATCAACAAAAAAGATATGAGGTTGACGAGGATGTCAGACATTTTTCAACAAATAGAAAAGGAATTGTTGATGCTGCAGTCGCATTCGTTTCCTCAGATCGTCGCTGGATTTACGACGAAACATGGAGGAGTGAGTAAAGGAGCGTTTGCGACATTCAATTTAGGGCTGCATGTTGGGGATGACCCTTCTTTTGTTTGCAGCAATCGACAGCGTTTGGCGGATTTGTTGCAATTTCCACTTGAACGGTGGATATGTTGCGACCAAATACATGATGTTCACATTGAAAAGGTGACAACCGACCACGGTGGAAAAGGAACAACGGATTATCAGTCCGCTATAGCGGGTACGGACGGTCTGTATACAGAAGAGGCAAGATTGTTGCTTGCCTTATGTTTTGCTGATTGCGTACCGCTTTATTTTATGGCTCCGAAACATGGCATGATTGGCCTTGCTCATGCCGGATGGAAAGGAACAGTAAAAAACATTGCGGGAGAAATGGTTCGTCTTTGGCATGAGTGTGAGCAAATTCCTCTTGAGGATATATACGTTGTGATCGGCCCTTCGATTGGCGCTTGTTGCTATATCGTCGATGACCGTGTGATCACGCGCGTCGATCGCGTTTTGGAAGGGGAAGAGAAGCTTCCGTATAAGCAAGTGAGCATAGGGCAATATGCTCTTGATTTAAAAGAGCTGAATAAAGTATTACTGATAAAGGCAGGAATTCATGAAGAACATATTGATGTTTCCGGGTATTGTACGAGTTGTGCTGATCATTTGTTTTTCTCTCATCGCCGTGATCAAGGAAAAACAGGAAGAATGATGGCGTTTATCGGCAGGAAGGAGGAATGAATGATGACGGTTCGCGACAATTTAGCAATCATTCGAGAAAACATTGAAGCAGCGTGCCAACGAGTAGGACGCAACCCTGCCGACATTCGCATTGTTGCCGTTACGAAATATGTAAGTGTAAAGCGGGCGAGAGAGGCGCTAGAAGCTGGCATTACCGATTTGGGAGAAAATCGTGATGACGGGTTGTTGAAAAAATATGAAGCGTTGGGCGCGGAGCCGACATGGCATTTTATTGGCACACTGCAATCACGAAAAGTGAAAAATATTATTGACAAAGTGGATTATATTCACTCGCTTGACCGTATGTCGCTTGCTAAAGAAATCGAAAAGCGAGCAACGAAGCGGGTGAAATGTTTTGTTCAAGTGAACGTATCGGGTGAAGCGACTAAACATGGATTAGCAAAAGAAGAAGTGATTCCGTTTATTCAACAGCTGCAAGATTTTTCGCATATTGAAGTGATTGGTTTAATGACGATGGCGCCTTATACAGATGATGAATCTATTTTACGTACATGCTTTCGTCAATTAAAATTATTGCAAGAAAATGTACAAGCATTACATATTCCAAACGCTCCATGTACGGAACTGTCTATGGGGATGTCCAACGATTACGTGATCGCCATTGAAGAAGGCGCAACTTTTATTCGCCTTGGCACATCGCTTGTTGGAAAAGAATTTTAGGAGGTGAAATCAATGGGATTGATAAAAAAATTTAAAGATTATTTTTTAGAGGAAGACTATGAGGAATATGAAGAATATGAAGAGGAATATGAGGAAGAGGAAGAAATGCGGCAAGCGACAAAGGCAAATACCAAATCCAATGTGGTGAGCTTACAAAGCGTGCAAAAGTCGTCGAAAGTAGTATTAATTGAGCCAAGAGCATATGCGGAAGCGCAAGAAATCGCTGACCATTTAAAAAATCGCCGCGCGGTTGTGGTGAATTTACAACGAATTCAACACGAACAAGCAAAGCGTATTGTCGACTTTTTAAGCGGTACCGTATATGCCATTGGAGGAGATATTCAACAAGTTGGCACAAAAATTTTTTTGTGCACGCCAGATAACGTAGATGTGACTGGTTCGATTTCCATCGATAGTGACGATGATACATCAATGAAGAGGTGGTAGCCGTTTATGGATAGTTTGCTTTGGTTTTTGAGTACATTGATTCAAATTTATTCGTATGCGCTTATTATTTACATTTTGATGTCATGGTTTCCCAATGCTCGCGATACAAAAATCGGGCAAATGCTTGCAACGATTTGCGAGCCATATTTAGAACCGTTTCGCCGCATTATTCCACCAATCGGAATGATTGACTTTTCTCCGATCGTCGCTTTTTTAGTGCTTAAATTTGCGACAAAAGGGTTGTATGCCCTTTTTGATATGTTAAATTTAGTGTGAGGAATCCATCATAGGGTTCCTTTCTTCATGGAAGTTAGGTGTGAACAGATGGAAATATACCAGCATTTTCGCAAAGAAGAACATCATTTTATTGACCAGGTATTAGAGTGGCAAGAAACGGTAAAGAGACAATACGCACCAAAGCTTACTGACTTTTTAGATCCACGCGAGCAACAAATTGTGCAAAGCGTCATCGGTCGCGATGAGGAGGTTCGCATTGCTTTTTTTGGCGGCGCCCCGTTTGTGGAGCGCAAAAGAGCGCTATTGTTCCCGCCATATTTTCAGCCCGCGGATGAAGATTATGAAATTGCTTTGTTTGAGGTCCATTATCCGAGCAAATTTATCAGCCTAGAGCATCGCCAAGTGCTAGGGGCGCTCATGTCGCTTGGGTTGAGGCGCGGAAAATTTGGTGATATTTTAATGAAGGAGGAACGGGTTCAATTTTTGGCGGCCAACGAAGTGGCGGACTATATCCGCCTACATTTGCACGCAATCGGAAAAGCAAATGTTTCGGTAGAAAAAAGGCCATTGACAGAGATTATCACGTTAGAAGAAAAGTGGCAAGATACGACCATTACCGCTTCATCATTAAGGCTGGATGCAATATTATCACAAGCATTTCATGTATCACGGCAAAAAATTCAGTCATTCATTGAAAATGGATTTGTAAAAGTAAATTGGAAAATCGTTGAACAAGCACATTTTGAATGCCAACAAGGAGACATTCTTTCCGCGCGCGGATTTGGCCGCTGTAAAATTATATCCATTGAAGGAAAAACAAAAAAAGAAAAGTGGCGCATTCGAATCGGAATACAAAAATAATCGAATGGTTGCAGGAATTGATAGAAAAATGTCGAATGATAAGGAAAAGGAATTTCGAGACGGAGGTGGCCATTGTGCCTTTAACGCCATTAGATATTCATAATAAAGAGTTTAGCCGAGGTTTTCGCGGCTATGATGAAGATGAAGTAAATGAATTTCTTGAACAAGTCATTAAAGATTATGAAATGGTGATTCGCGAAAAAAAGCAACTTGAGGAAAAAGTAGCGGAATTGACAGAAAAACTAAATTACTTTACTAATATTGAAGAAACATTAAACAAATCGATTTTAGTTGCCCAAGAAACAGCGGAAGAAGTAAAGCGAAACGCGGAGAAAGAAGCGAAACTAATCATTAAAGAAGCGGAAAAAAATGCGGAGCGCATCATCAGCGAAGCGCTTGCGAAATCGCGGAAAATCTCTCTTGAAATTGAAGAACTAAAGCGGCAATCGAAAGTATTTCGCATGCGTTTTCGCATGCTCATTGAAGCGCAGCTAGAAATGTTGAATAATCGCGATTGGGATGATTTAATGGAATATGAAGTGCCAGAATTAGAAACAAAGGAGAAGGAAGAACTCTCCCAATCTTGACGACCATTGATTTTTTCGCATATAATATCGAATAAAATGAACATAGGCGTTAACGATGAAAGGGACAGTAGCTCTTTCAACGCTTATTTCAGCGAGCTGGGGATGGTGGAAGCCTGGCATAAGCGAAAGAGTGAAGATCACCCTGGAGTTCCATGCTGAACGGAAAAGTAGGCAGTGGCGTGTCATTCACGTTACGAATGCAAAGTGGGCTATGGCATACATAGCCAATAAGGGTGGTACCGCGAGACCGTTCTCGTCCCTTTTTGGGAGAGAGCGGTTTTTTACGTTTCTACTGTCTTTCCAACTTGATCAGCTGCTTATCTATTTCGCTCATTTATACATGAAATAATAAGGATAGGAGGAATGAACATGGATTATAAAGAAACGCTGTTAATGCCACAAACGGAATTTCCGATGCGCGGAAACTTGCCGAAGCGTGAACCGGAAATCCAGAAAAAATGGGAAGAAATGGACATTTATCGAAAAGTGCAAGAACGGACAAAAGGACGTCCATTGTTTGTTCTGCATGACGGGCCGCCGTACGCGAACGGCGATATTCATATGGGACACGCTTTAAATAAAATTTTAAAAGATATTATCGTCCGCTATAAATCGATGAGCGGCTATTGCGCGCCATACGTTCCTGGATGGGATACACATGGACTTCCGATTGAAACAGCGCTCACGAAAAAGGGAGTTGACCGAAAATCGATGAGCGTTGCGGAATTTCGCAAGCTTTGTGAACAATATGCGTATGAACAAATTAATAATCAGCGCGAGCAATTTAAGCGTCTTGGCGTGCGCGGCGATTGGGAAAATCCATATATTACGTTGAAACCGGAATATGAAGCACAACAAATTAAAGTGTTTGGCGAGATGGCGAAAAAAGGACTTATTTATAAAGGCCTAAAGCCGGTATATTGGTCTCCATCAAGCGAATCGGCGTTGGCGGAAGCGGAAATTGAGTATAAAGACAAACGTTCCCCTTCCATTTATGTTGCATTCCCAGTGAAAGATGGAAAAGGAGTGCTTGACGGGGATGAAAAAATCGTCATTTGGACAACAACGCCTTGGACGATTCCAGCAAACTTAGCGATTGCCGTCCATCCAGACCTTGATTATCAAGTGGTGGAAACAAACGGTGCAAAATATGTCGTTGCTGCTGCGTTATTAGAATCTGTTGCGAAAGAAATCGGCTGGGACGAAGTAACGGTTGTGAAAACGATCAAAGGAAAAGACTTAGAATATGTCGTGGCAAAACATCCGTTTTATGACCGCGATTCTTTAGTCATTTGCGGTGAACATGTTACGACAGACGCCGGAACAGGATGCGTTCATACCGCGCCTGGACATGGGGAAGATGACTTTATTGTCGGGCAAAAATACGGCTTGGATGTGCTATGTCCAGTCGATGAGCGCGGCTATATGACAAGCGAAGCGCCAGGCTTTGAAGGACTGTTTTACGATGAAGCAAACAAAGCGATTACGCAAAAATTAGAAGAAGTCGGGGCGCTTTTAAAACTCAGTTTCATCACTCACTCGTATCCGCACGACTGGCGTACGAAAAAGCCGACGATTTTCCGTGCTACGACACAATGGTTTGCATCCATCGATAAAATTCGCGGTGAACTGCTTCAGGCCATTAAAGAAACAAAATGGATTCCGGAATGGGGCGAAATCCGCATCCATAATATGATTCGCGACCGCGGCGATTGGTGCATTTCTCGTCAACGTGCATGGGGGGTACCGATTCCAGTCTTTTACGGGGAAAACGGTGAACCAATTATTACGGACGAAACGATTGAACATGTATCTAACTTGTTCCGTCAATATGGTTCGAACGTTTGGTTTGAGCGTGAGGCGAAAGATTTATTACCGGAAGGATTTACTCATCCATCAAGCCCGAACGGTATCTTTACGAAAGAAATAGACATTATGGATGTATGGTTTGATTCCGGTTCTTCCCATCAGGCAGTGCTTGTAGAACGTGATGATTTACAACGCCCGGCAGATTTATATTTAGAAGGTTCCGACCAATATCGCGGCTGGTTTAACTCTTCGCTTTCGACTGCCGTCGCTGTTACCGGTAAAGCACCGTATAAAGCTGTATTAAGCCACGGATTTGTTCTCGATGGAGAAGGACGGAAAATGAGCAAATCGCTTGGCAATGTCGTTGTGCCGGCGAAAGTGATGGAACAGCTTGGTGCCGACATTTTGCGTTTATGGGTTGCTTCTGTTGATTATCAAGCGGACGTTCGCATTTCTGACAGCATTTTAAAACAAGTGGCGGAAGTATATCGCAAAATTCGCAATACGTTCCGCTTTATGCTCGGAAACTTATTCGACTTTAATCCAGAAACAGATGCGGTTCCGGTTAACGAATTACGTGAAGTCGACCGCTACATGATTGTAAAATTAAACCATTTGATTGAAAACGTAAAGCATGCCTATGAAACGTATGATTTTGCGTCCATTTATCACGATGTGAACAATTTCTGTACTGTTGATTTAAGTGCTTTCTATTTAGATTTTGCAAAAGATATTTTATATATCGAAGCGCCAAACGATCGCGCCCGCCGTTCGATTCAGACGGTATTGTACGAAACGGTTGTCGCGTTAACAAAGCTTGTAGCGCCGATTTTGCCACATACTGCAGAGGAAGTATGGGAGCACATTCCAAATCGAAAGGAAAAAGAAGAAAGCGTTCAACTTGTTGATATGCCAGAGACAATAAACATTGACGAAGAAGACGCGATTGTTGCAAAATGGGATGCGTTTATGAACTTGCGCGATGATGTGTTAAAAGCGTTAGAAGTGGCGCGCAACGAAAAAGTGATTGGCAAATCGTTGACCGCAAGCGTTACGGTATATCCGACAAAAGAAGCGCGACAATTGCTTGGATCGATCGAAGAAGATCTAAAACAGTTATTTATCGTATCCGAGTTTACGATTGCAGATGACTATGAACATGCTCCAGAAGATGCGCAAAAATTGGCCAATGTGGCCGTTATCGTCAAACCGGCGGAAGGAGAAACATGCGAGCGTTGCTGGGTGGTGACTCCGGAAGTAGGAAAAGATGCGGATCATCCGACATTATGCCCTCGATGCGCCCATATTGTGAAAGAACATTATTCCGCCTAAAGCTGGCGGAGCTGCCGGATTGCGGCGGCTCCGCTGTTTTTATCGCATCATCCAATTGTCTATAATTGCCTGATTATGCTACAATGCATTAGGTATGATATACGTGAGTGGGGGGATATGGTGATATACTATATCATTGCGCTGGCGGTCATCGCCATCGATCAGTGGACGAAATGGCTCGTTGTAAAATATATGCAGCTTGGTGAAAGTATTCCGATCATTCCGAACGTGCTTTATATCACCTCACATCGTAACCGCGGAGCGGCATGGGGTATTTTACAAGGGCAGTTTTGGCTGTTTTATTTGATTACCGTAATCGTTGTCATTGGGTTAGTCGTCTATATTCAGCGTTTGCCGCGCGGAGAGCGGTTGTTTGGAATTGCTTTGGGCCTTATGCTTGGAGGAGCGATCGGCAATTTTATTGACCGGGTTTTCCGCAAAGAAGTCGTTGACTTTATTCATACATACATTGGCACATATAGCTTTCCAGTGTTTAATATTGCTGATTCCGCGCTTTGTATCGGTGTAGCGCTTGTCTTTATTAAAACGTTTTTTGCTGGAAAAACAGAAAAGGAGAATCGGTAATGGATGTTATTCAATTTCATATTGATGCGGAATACGACAATGAACGAATTGATAAAGTGATTGCAGCATTAAATGAAGAATGGTCTCGTTCCAAAGTGCAGCAATGGATAAAAGATGGGCTTGTCACCGTTAACGATCAGCATGTCAAAGCGAATTACAAGAGTTCAGCCGGCGATGTCGTTGTCGTTCGCCTTCCGGAACCGGAGCCGCTTCATGTCGTGCCAGAGAATATTCCGTTAGATATTTATTACGAGGATGCTGATGTTCTTGTTGTCAATAAACCGCGCGGCATGGTCGTTCACCCAGCACCAGGGCATATGCGCGGCACGCTCGTAAACGCCTTGCTTGCCCATTGCACCGATTTATCAGGCATTAACGGAGTGCTTCGTCCGGGTATTGTGCATCGCATTGATAAAGATACATCTGGATTATTGATGGTTGCCAAAAACGATATGGCGCACCAGTCGCTTGTCGATCAACTTGTGAAAAAAACGGTGACGCGAAAATATAAAGCGATTGTTCATGGAGTAATTCCACACGATTACGGCACGATTGACGCGCCGATCGGCCGCGATAAACGAGATCGTAAAAAGATGACGGTAACAGAAGAAAACGGAAAAGAGGCGGTCACTCATTTCCGTGTGTTAGAACGTTTTCGCCACTATACGTTTGTCGAATGCCAATTAGAAACAGGAAGAACCCATCAAATTCGCGTGCATATGAAATATATTGGCTATCCGTTAGCGGGCGATCCGCAATACGGACCGAAAAAGACGCTGCCAATTGACGGGCAGGCTTTACATGCAGGAGTGCTCGGATTTACCCATCCGCGCACTGGAGAATATTTGGAGTTTGAGGCGCCACTTCCGCCTGAGTTTGAGCATCTTTTACAATTGTTGCGAAAAGGTGATTGACAACTAGACAAAGAAAACGTACAATAAGGTCAAATGAATAAGAACCTTTAAATTCAGTCCTGTGAGGCTGAGAAGGGATCGGATCAATATCAATATGATAACGTAAGGCGCAGTATGTCTTGTTCTGTACGCGTGAACGGTTCCTCTCGCTTCCTGGGCGGGAGGATTTTTTTATGGAGGTGAAATGGCATGCAAAAAGCCGTCGTATTAGACGAACAAGCGATTCGCCGCGCATTGACGCGGATTGCCCATGAAATTATCGAACGCAACAAAGGCATTGATGACTGTGTGCTTATCGGCATTAAAACGCGCGGCATTTATTTAGCAAAACGATTAGCGGAACGGATTGAACAAATTGAAGGAAAAGCAGTCCCTGTTGGTGAATTAGATATTACATTGTATCGCGATGATTTAACGGTAAAAACGATCGACCACGAGCCGCTAGTGAAAGGAACGGATGTACCGTTTGATGTGACGAATAAAAAAGTAATATTAGTGGATGATGTATTGTTTACGGGCCGAACGGTGCGCGCGGCGATGGACGCGGTGATGGACCTTGGGCGCCCGGCGCAAATTCAGCTTGCGGTGCTTGTCGATCGCGGCCATCGCGAACTGCCGATCCGCGCTGATTTCGTCGGCAAAAACATTCCAACATCAAGCTCCGAATTGATTGTCGTTGAGTTGACGGAAGTCGATCAGTTGGATCAAGTCAGCATTCATGAAAAATAAAAGCAATCCCTTTTAAATGCAGTCCCGAGAGGCTGCAAAAGGGACGGAAAGATAGGCTCGGACTATCTCTGTACCCTCTTTGCACCCTCAAGGGCAAAGAGGTTTTTTTATGCAAAAGAAGAAAGGAGTTTTTACGATGAACAAACCTGTGTTAGATATTCAAGACCGGCCATCGCCGATGCAATGGTTAACCCTTAGTTTACAACATTTGTTCGCCATGTTCGGGGCGACGATTTTAGTGCCTTATTTAGTTGGATTAAGCCCGTCGATCGCACTCATTTCCAGCGGGCTCGGAACGCTTGCTTTTCTCATGATCACGAAATGGCAGGTTCCTGCATACCTCGGTTCATCGTTCGCTTTCATCGCTCCGATTATTGCAACGAAAACAGCGGGAGGGCCAGGAGCGGCGATGATCGGCAGCTTTCTGGCAGGACTTGTGTATGGCATTGTGGCGCTCGTCATTAAAAAGGCTGGCTACCGGTGGATTATGAAGCTATTGCCTCCAATTGTCGTCGGACCGGTGATCATTGTAATCGGTCTTGGATTGGCGAATACCGCTGTGAATATGGCGATGAACAACCCGGATGGAAAATACAGTTTCACATACTTTTCGGTTGCGCTTGTCACGCTTGCGGCAACGATTGTTTGCTCTATTTTCTTGCGCGGCATGCTCAGTTTAGTCCCAGTGCTAGCAGGGATTATCGTTGGTTATGTATACGCGCTTATTGTCGGGGTTGTTGATTTCTCGAAAGTCGTGGAAGCAAAATGGTTTGAAATGCCGGATTTTCTCCTTCCATTTGTCGATTATCCAGTTCACATCACGTGGGATATTGTGCTGCTAATGGTGCCAGTCGCGATAGTGACGCTATCCGAACATATCGGACACCAGCTTGTGTTAAGCAAAGTTGTCGGACGCGATTTAATTCAAAAACCAGGTTTGCATCGCTCGATTTTAGGAGATGGTACTGCGACGATGATTTCTGCGCTTATCGGCGGACCGCCAAAAACAACGTACGGCGAGAACATCGGAGTATTGGCGATTACACGGGTCTATAGCGTCTACGTGTTAGCGGGCGCGGCGATGATTGCGATTATCTTTGGATTTATCGGAAAAGTAACGGCGCTTATTAGCTCGATTCCAACCCCGGTGATGGGAGGCGTGTCGATCTTGTTGTTCGGAATTATCGCCTCTTCGGGCTTGCGCATGCTTGTCGATAGCCGCATCGATTTTGGAGACACACGCAACTTAGTCATCTCTTCTGTTATCTTAGTCATTGGAATTGGCGGCGCGGTGTTAAAAGTGACAGAACAATTCCAAATTCAAGGTATGGCGCTTGCGGCAATTATTGGTGTCCTCTTAAACCTTATTTTACCGGGGCGCCCGGAAGTAAACGAAAATATGTTCGAAGTAAAAGAAAATAGTAACGATCATGTGGCATAACTGCACCTTTTAATTAAGTCCCGAGAGACTTAAAAGGGTGTTACGACGAGAAGGAAAAAGGTAGATCGTTGTCTGGAAAGACGAAAGTTGCTTTCTGGTCCCTTTTTGCGAACTGTGTAACACCCTGTCTCTAGGCAGGGTGTTTTTTTATGAGAAATCAAGCAAAGGAGAGAAAACGATGGCACATTTGTTTACATTATCTGAACTGTCCGTCACGGAAATTATCCGATTATTAGAGGATGCGGAGCAATTTAGAAAAGGACATTTTTGGCGTCCGCCTGAACCGATGTTTATCGCCAATTTGTTTTTTGAACCAAGCACACGGACAAAATGCAGCTTTGAAATGGCGGAACGGAAACTAGGGCTTCACGTGATTCCGTTTGATGCCGATATGTCGAGCGTACAAAAAGGAGAAACATTGTACGACACGGTCCGCACGCTTGAGGCGATCGGGGTAAACGCGCTTGTTATTCGTCATTCGCAAGATGCGTATTTTGAAGAGCTTCGTCATACGGTCCGCACTCCCATCATTAACGCTGGTGACGGCTGCGGGCATCATCCGACGCAATCGCTCTTAGATTTGCTCACCATCCGGCAGGAGTTTGGCACATTTGCCGGGCTGACTGCAGCAATCATCGGGGATATTCGTCACAGCCGCGTAGCCCGCTCTAATGCCGAAGTGCTGACAAGACTCGGAGCGAAGGTGTTATTTTCGAGTCCCGAAGAATGGAAAGATGAAGCAAATCCATATGGTACGTATGTAGATATTGATACAGCGGTAGCGGAGGCGGATGTCATCATGCTGCTGCGCATCCAGCATGAACGGCACGCGGAAAAAATGGGGCTGACAAAAGAACAGTATCATGAGCGCTATGGACTGACGATAAAGCGGGCGAAAAAGATGAAAGCAAACAGCATTATTTTGCATCCGGCGCCAGTCAATCGCGATGTCGAAATTGAAAGCAGCCTTGTTGAATCGGAACGCTCGCGCATTTTTAAGCAAATGGAAAACGGAGTCTATGTGCGGATGGCTGTGTTAAAACGAGCAATCGAAGAAGGGAGAATGGCCAATGGCAATTATTTTGAAAAATGGCAAGTCGTTCAATAAAGATGGTGTGATCGAACGGACGGAACTAAAAATCGAAAATGGATTTATTACCGCCATCGGCTCCAAGCTTCACAGTGAAGAAGCAGACGAAGTTATCGATGTACAAGGGAAGTTGATATCAGCCGGATTTATCGATTTGCATGTTCACCTGCGCGAACCGGGCGGCGAAGCGAAAGAAACGATTGCCACCGGAACGCTGGCAGCAGCAAAAGGTGGTTTTACCACAGTGGCGGCAATGCCGAATACGCGACCAGTGCCGGATACGAAAGAACAAATGGAATGGCTTTGCAAGCGGATCCGCGAAACGGCTTATGTCCATGTGCTTCCATATGCGGCCATTACGGTCGGCCAGCAAGGAACAGAGCTGACCGACTTCGCCGCATTAAAAGAAGCGGGTGCGTTCGCGTTTACCGATGACGGGGTAGGCGTGCAGTCTGCCGGCATGATGTATGAAGCGATGAAGCGGGCTGCTGCACTAGATATGGCGATTGTCGCCCATTGCGAAGATAACACTCTGGCGAATCGCGGTGTGGTGCATGATGGCGAATTTGCGCACCGCTACGGGCTATATGGAATTCCATCCGTATGCGAATCGGTACATATCGCGCGTGATGTGCTATTAGCGGAAGCAACGGGATGTCACTACCATGTGTGCCATATTAGCACGAAAGAATCGGTCCGCGTTGTCCGCGATGCAAAACGGGCAGGAATTCGCGTCACCGCGGAAGTGACGCCGCATCATCTTCTTTTATGCGATGAAGATATTCCAGGCCCTGACGCGAATTATAAGATGAATCCGCCGCTTCGCAGCAAAGAAGACCGCGAGGCGTTAATCGAGGGGCTGCTTGATGGCACAATCGACTTTATCGCAACCGACCATGCCCCGCATACGGAAGCGGAAAAACAAAAAGGAATCAATGCCGCCCCGTTTGGCATTGTCGGTTTGGAAACGGCGTTTCCGCTCCTTTATACCCACTTGGTCGAAACGAACATATTGACACTGAAGCAGCTGATTGATTTGCTGACGGTGAAGCCGGCTGAATGCTTCGGCTTGCCGCTTGGAAAGCTTGCTGTCGGCGAGCGGGCGGATATTACGATTATAGATTTAGAGACCGAAGAAGCAATTGATCCACAGACGTTTGTATCCAGAGGGAAAAATACTCCATTTGCCGGTTGGAAATGTAAGGGTTGGCCGGTGATGACGTTTGTCGGCGGAAAACTAGTTTGGCAGAAAGGAAGAGAATAAATGAAACGGCAGCTTGTATTAGAAGACGGTACGTTTTTTATCGGCGACGCGTTTGGCAGCACGGAAAAAATGGTTGGAGAAGTGGTGTTTAACACGGGAATGACCGGTTATCAAGAAATTTTAACCGATCCTTCTTATTGCGGACAAATTGTAACAATGACGTATCCGCTCATCGGCAATTATGGCATTAATCACGATGATTTTGAATCGATTGAACCGCATGTTCATGGCTTCATTGTTAAAGAAGTGTGCGACTCACCATCCAATTGGCGAAACGAAATGACGCTCGATCAGTATTTAAAAGAAAAACGGATCCCGGGGTTATCAGGAATCGATACGCGAAAATTAACGAGGATTATTCGAAAATATGGCACGCTCAAAGGAATGATCTGCGATTTAGATGCAAGCGTGCAAGAGGTTGTCGAATACTTGAAAACAACGGAACTGCCGAGAGATCAAGTGAAGCGCGTCTCGACAAAAAGCCCGTATCCAAGCCCGGGGCGAGGCTATCGCATCGTCCTCGTTGATTTCGGCATGAAACATGGCATTTTGCGCGAATTAAATAAACGAAATTGCGATGTGATTGTGCTTCCATATAACGCGACCGAGGAAGATGTATTACGTTTGCACCCGGACGGAGTAATGTTATCAAACGGTCCTGGAGACCCGAAAGATGTGCCGGAAGCGATCGAAATGATTCGAGGCATTCTCGGCAAAGTGCCGCTCTTTGGCATCTGCCTCGGCCATCAGCTGTTCGCGCTCGCCTGTGGCGCCGATACGGAAAAAATGAAATTCGGCCATCGCGGCTCAAATCATCCAGTGAAGCATTTGGCGACGGGAAAAGTAGCGATCACTTCACAAAATCATAGCTATACTGTCAAAAAAGAATCATTGCAACATACAAGATTAGAAGTAACCCATATCGCTTTAAACGACGGCACGGTAGAAGGATTGCGGCATCTTGATTATCCGGCGTTTACGGTGCAATACCACCCGGAAGCCTCACCTGGTCCTGAGGATGATAACTCGTTATTTGATGAGTTTATTGAGATGATTCGCGAGTTTAAAAAGAAAGGGGAAATCGTTCATGCCTAAACGCCAAGACATTGAAACGATTTTAGTGATCGGTTCCGGCCCGATTGTCATCGGCCAGGCGGCGGAGTTTGATTATGCGGGCACACAGGCATGTTTGGCGCTAAAGGAAGAAGGATACAAAGTTATTTTAGTTAACTCCAATCCAGCAACGATTATGACCGATACGGAAATTGCCGACAAAGTATATATGGAGCCGCTCACGCTCGAATTCGTTTCTCGCATTATCCGCAAAGAACGTCCGGACGCGATTTTGCCGACACTTGGCGGACAGACTGGGCTAAACTTGGCGGTCGAGCTTGCTAGAACGGGGGTGCTCGCAGAATGCGGCGTTGAAATTTTAGGAACAAAATTAGAAGCAATTGAAAAAGCGGAAGACCGCGAACAATTTCGCGCGCTCATGAACGAACTTGGCGAACCGGTTCCGGAAAGCGAAATTATTCATAGCTTGGAAGAAGCATACGCTTTCGTGGAAAAGGTCGGCTATCCGGTTATCGTCCGCCCGGCGTTTACGCTCGGCGGCACTGGCGGCGGCATTTGCAAAAACGAGGAAGAATTGATCGATATCGTTTCTACTGGGTTAAAACTAAGCCCTGTTCATCAATGCTTGCTAGAAAAAAGCATCGCGGGCTATAAAGAAATCGAGTATGAAGTGATGCGCGACGCCAACGATAACGCGATCGTCGTCTGCAATATGGAAAATATCGATCCGGTCGGCATTCACACCGGCGATTCGATCGTCGTCGCTCCAAGCCAAACGCTAAGCGACCGCGAATATCAATTGCTGCGCAACGCGTCGCTAAGAATCATTCGCGCTCTTGGCATCGAAGGCGGCTGCAATGTGCAGCTGGCGCTCGATCCGCATAGCTTCCATTATTACGTCATTGAAGTCAACCCGCGCGTCAGCCGTTCATCGGCGCTGGCGTCAAAAGCTACCGGCTACCCGATTGCCAAGCTCGCCGCGAAAATCGCCGTCGGCTTAACGTTAGATGAAATCATTAATCCGGTGACAGGAAAAACATACGCTTGCTTTGAACCAACGCTCGATTACGTTGTGACGAAAATTCCGCGCTTTCCGTTCGATAAATTCGAATCGGCCAACCGCCGTCTTGGCACGCAAATGAAAGCTACAGGCGAAGTGATGGCGATCGGACGGACGCTAGAAGAGTCACTGTTAAAAGCGGTTCGCTCCCTTGAGACGAACGTCTACCATCTCGAACTTAAAGATGCCGAAAATGTATCAGATGAGTTAATCGAAAAGCGGATTCGCAAAGCGGGAGATGAACGCCTCTTCTATATTGCCGAGGCGCTGCGCCGCGGATTTACTGTCGAGCAAATTCACGAGTGGAGCCAAATTGACCGATTTTTCTTAACCAAAATCGAAAACATCGTCCGCTTTGAAAACGTTGTTCGTGACTATAAGGGGGATATCGAAGTACTGCGAAAAGCGAAAGAAATGGGCTTTTCCGATGTAGCCATCGCCAAGCTTTGGAACAAGAGTGAGCGCGATGTGTATGAGATGCGCAAACAAGCAGGAATCATTCCTGTATATAAAATGGTGGATACATGCGCGGCGGAATTTGAATCAGAAACGCCGTATTACTACAGCACGTACGAAGACGAAAACGAATCGGTCGTCACCGACCGAGAAAGCGTCGTTGTGCTCGGCTCAGGACCAATTCGCATCGGGCAAGGGATTGAATTCGATTATGCGACCGTTCATTCGGTCTGGGCGATTAAAGAAGCGGGCTATGAGGCGATTATTATCAACAACAATCCGGAAACGGTGTCGACCGACTTCAGCATATCGGACAAATTATATTTCGAGCCGTTAACCATTGAAGATGTGATGCATGTCATTGATTTAGAAAAGCCGATCGGGGTTATCGTGCAATTCGGCGGCCAGACGGCAATCAACTTGGCGGCCGAATTAGCGGCGCGAGGCGTCCGCATTTTAGGAACGTCGCTTGAGGACTTAGACCGCGCCGAAGACCGTGACAAATTTGAACAAACGTTATCGGAGCTAGGCATTCCGCAGCCGCAAGGAAAAACGGCATTTTCCGTCGAGGAAGCGGTGCGGATTGCTGAGGAAATCGGCTATCCGGTGCTTGTTCGTCCATCGTATGTTCTTGGCGGCCGCGCAATGGAAATCGTGTATCAAGAAGAAGAGCTATTGCACTACATGGAGCACGCCGTCAAAGTGAACCCGCAGCACCCGGTTCTCATCGATCGTTATTTAATCGGAAAAGAAATCGAGGTGGATGCGATTTCTGACGGAGAAACGGTGTTTATCCCGGGAATTATGGAACATATCGAACGGGCGGGCGTGCATTCCGGCGACTCGATTGCCGTTTATCCGCCGCAAACGTTAACGGAGGACATCAAGCAAAAAATCGTCGATTACACGATTAAATTGGCAAGAGGATTGCGCATTGTTGGATTATTGAATATCCAATTTGTTATGTATCAAGGCGAAGTGTACGTGCTGGAAGTGAATCCGCGTTCAAGCCGCACGGTGCCGTTTTTAAGCAAAATTACCAATGTGCCGATGGCGAATATCGCGACGAAAGTCATTTTAGGAGCGAAACTCGCGGAACTTGGCTATGAAACAGGCTTGAGGCAAGAAAGCGAAGGAGTATACGTGAAAGCGCCGGTCTTCTCATTTGCCAAACTGCGCAACGTCGATATTTCGCTCGGTCCGGAAATGAAATCAACCGGCGAAGTGATCGGCAAAGACGTGACATTTGAAAAAGCGTTATATAAAGGGTTAGTTGCTTCGGGAATCCATATTCGTCCATACGGAGCTGTCCTATTGACGGTTGCCGATAAAGATAAAGAAGATGCGATTGAACTTGCAAGACGTTTCTATCAAATTGGCTATCAGCTGCTCGCGACAAACGGCACGGCGGAAGCGTTAAAAGCGGCGGACATTCCGGTAACCGTCGTCAATAAAATCCATTCCGCATCGCCGAACATTTTAGATGTGATTCGTCAAGGGAAAGCGCAAGTTGTCATCAACACGCTTACAAAAGGAAAACAGCCGGAAAGCGATGGATTCCGCATTCGCCGTGAAGCGGTCGAAAACGGCATTCCATGCTTAACCTCGCTGGATACGGCGAAGGCGATGCTGCAAGTCATCGAATCGATGACGTTTTCGACAACGGCGATGACACAAGGGATGGTGCGCGTATGATGAAACGGGAACAGATGAAAATCGTTCGTCACGAACAAATCGCGAAAAACATTTATGCGATGACGTTAACTGGGCAATTAGTCAAGGAAATGAACGAGCCGGGCCAATTTGTCCACGTAAAAGTAGCTTCGCAGGTGGACCCGCTTTTGCGCCGTCCGCTCAGTCTTTGCCGCATCGATAAAGACGCTATGGAATGTACGCTTATTTATCGAAAACAAGGGATCGGCACGACATTGCTTTCCCAAAAGCATCCAGGGGAAACGGTCGATGTGCTCGGTCCGCTTGGAAACGGATTTCCACTCGATGCCGTAGAGAAAGGACAGCGCGCGCTTTTTGTCGGTGGCGGCATCGGTGTTCCTCCGCTTTACGAATTAGCGAAACAGCTTGTCAAAAAAGGAGTTATCGTCACAAGCGTGCTCGGCTTTCAAACGAAAGAGGTCGTCTTTTATGAACGGGAGTTTGCAGAGTTCGGGGAAACGTATATCGCCACTGTCGATGGCTCTCACGGAACGAAAGGATTTGTCACCGATATCATCCATGAGCGGGCGATTTCGTTTGACGTCTTGTACGCGTGCGGGCCGAAACCGATGTTAAAGGCACTAGAACAAATGTTTCCAGATAAAGAAGTATATCTTTCATTAGAAGAACGGATGGGCTGCGGCATCGGCGCCTGTTTTGCCTGCGTCTGCCGCGTGCCGAACAGCGAAACGGCGTATAAGAAAGTATGCTGCGACGGTCCAGTGTTTAAAGCCGGGGAGGTGGTGTTATGAACCGTTTAGCGGTCGAATTGCCAGGTCTTTCGCTTAAAAATCCGATTATGCCGGCATCAGGATGTTTCGGATTTGGGCGTGAATACGCAAAGCTGTACGATTTAAGCGTGCTTGGCGCCATTATGATTAAAGCAACGACACAAGAGCCTCGCTTTGGCAATCCGACGCCAAGAGTGGCGGAAACGCCGGGCGGAATGTTAAACGCGATCGGCTTGCAAAACCCTGGCTTAGAAAAAGTAATGAAAGAAGAACTGCCGTGGCTTGCGCAATTTGATGTTCCGATTATCGCGAATGTGGCTGGCTCGACGATGGAGGAATATGTAGAGGTTGCCAAACATATTTCCAAAGCGCCAAATGTTCACGCGCTCGAGCTCAATATTTCCTGTCCAAATGTCAAAAAAGGCGGCATTGCGTTTGGCACCGTTCCGGAAATTGCCGCAGAACTCACGAAGCTCGTGAAAGAAGTGTCCGAAGTGCCTGTCTATGTCAAGCTTTCGCCAAACGTCACCAACATTGTCGAGATGGCGAAAGCGATTGAAGCGGCGGGAGCGGACGGACTAACGATGATTAATACACTTCTTGGCATGCGCATCGATGTGAAAACGGCAAAGCCGATTTTGGCGAACCGAACCGGTGGATTATCGGGACCGGCGATTAAGCCGATTGCGATCCGCATGATTTATGAAGTAAGCCAAGCCGTTTCGATTCCGATTATCGGCATGGGCGGCATTCAATCTGCTGAAGATGTCATTGAGTTTTTCTATGCCGGCGCCAGCGCCGTTGCAATTGGGACAGCGAATTTTATCGACCCGTTTGTCTGCCCGAACATTATCGCCGAACTGCCGGTTTTGTTGGATGAGCTTGGCATCGACCACATTTCCGAATGCATGGGAAGGAGCTGGAAAAAAGGTGAACGATCCGTTTATTGTGGCGCTTGATTTTTCGTCGGGCAAGGAAGTACGAACATTTTTACAGCCATTTTCTCATACATCGCTATTTGTCAAAGTGGGCATGGAATTATACTATCAAGAAGGTCCCGCGATCATTCATAGCTTAAAAGAACAAGGACACCGGATTTTCCTTGATTTAAAGCTGCATGATATTCCGAATACGGTCAAACGCGCCATGCAGGGATTGGCCCGTTTAGAGGTCGATTTAGTCAACGTCCATGCCGCCGGTGGAACGCGGATGATGGAAGCGGCGCTCGAAGGATTAGAAGCGGGAACGCCGAACGGAGCGCGCCGTCCATATTGCATCGCCGTCACGCAGCTGACAAGCACAAGCGAGCAAATGCTGCATAACGAACTTTGGATCGGCCGGACAATGGAAGAAACGGTGCTTCATTATGCGGCACTGGCGAAACAAAGCGGGCTTGACGGGGTCGTCTGCTCGGCAAAAGAAGTGCCGCTTATCCGCAAACATTGCGGAGAAGCCTTTTTGACCGTTACCCCAGGCATTCGCTTTGCCGATGATGAAAAAAACGATCAAGTCCGCGTCGTCACCCCATATGAAGCAAAAAAACTCGGCGCAAGCTTCATCGTCATCGGCAGAAGCATCACCCGCGCCGAAAATCCAGCTGCGGCTTACGAGCGGCTAAAACGGGAATGGAAGGGAGAGGAAAACGAATGAACAAAGAAATCGCCACACATTTGCTCCGCATTGGCGCTGTATCGCTGCAGCCAAATGAACCGTTCACATGGTCGTCTGGATTGAAATCACCGATTTACTGTGACAACCGGCTGACACTTGCGTATCCGAACGTACGAAACGCGATCGCCGATGGGCTCACTAAGCTGATCCGCGCACATTTTTCCAACGTCGAAGCAATCGCCGGAACGGCCACAGCCGGCATTCCACATGCGGCATGGGTCAGTGAACGGCTAAACCTGCCGATGTGCTACGTGCGCAGCCAAGCAAAAGGCCATGGAAAAGGAAAGCAGATTGAAGGAAAAGTCGACAAAGGACAAAAGGTCGTTGTCGTTGAGGACTTAATTTCTACAGGCGGAAGCTCTTTGAATGCCGTCCGCGCATTGCGGGAAGCAGGCTGTCAAGTACTTGGTATCGTCGCCATTTTTACGTACGGACTCGAAAAAGCAAAACAAGCATTTGCGGAAAATAACGTAGAAGTGTATACACTGACAGATTACGACACACTTATTGAAACCGCAGTCGAACTGGGCGTCGTGACAGAACAAGACCTCACCACTTTAAGAAAATGGCGGGAAAACCCGGAAGAGTGGGGGAAATAAAATGGATGCGAGTAAGAGAGCGCACAGCGGAACGCGCTCTTTTTTTCATGATCCCGCTCCGCTCTTTTGCTTAAGGAGAGCAGGTAATATAATAGAAGTATATAAGAGAGGAAAAGAGGGATTATGATGTCCTTACCGCGATTTTCCAACGTTTCGTATGAAGAATATTTAGCGCTGCGGGAGAAAAGCGAAGACCGCTTGGAATATATTGACGGCGTCGTGTATATGACTCCTTCCCCAAGCATTAAACATCAGCTTGTTTCGAGCAATATTCATACGCAGTTCGGAATTTATTTGAAAGGGAAAAAGTGCAAAGTATTTGCCGCGCCGACAGACATTGAGTTAGTTAGCGAGAAGTTTCCTGATCGAAAAGTGGTCATTCCCGACCTTAGCATTATTTGTGGTGAAAAAGGGTTTACCGAGACGAAATATGTCGGTGTTCCTACACTGATTGTGGAAATATTAAGCCCTTCCAATCAGGCGCATGATTTAGTGACAAAGTTTAACTTATATATGGCCTACGGTGTGAAAGAATATTGGATTGTGAATCCGATGAAGGACGCGATTACGGTTTATACGTTAAATGAGGAAGGATTATATGAACAAGCCGATATCAAAGCAGGGACGGGCGTTGTCCAATCGGTTTGTTTTCTGGGGTTGGCATTAAATCTCGAAGAAATATTCACATAAAGAAATACCTCCCAACACGAAGCGTGGGAGGTATTTGTTATGTTATTGCTTTTTCATTCGAATCACCAAGTCCTCATCCGGCGTGACGTAAATCGTTTGCTGGTTTTCGTAAATCACAAAACCCGGTTTGGCGCCGCTCGGTTTTTTCACATAGCGGACGCGCGTGTAGTCGACGGGAACGGAGCTCGATTGGCGCGCTTTGCTGAAGTAGGCGGCGAGATTGGCCGCCTCCGCAATTGTTTGCTCTGACGGGTTTTTGCTGCGGATGACGACGTGTGAGCCGGGAATGTCTTTCGTATGCAGCCAAATCTCGTCTTTATGCGCTAGTTTTGTTGTTAAATAATCGTTTTGCTTGTTGTTTTTCCCAACCAGAATTTCCGTGCCGTCGCTTGCGACGTAGCGATCCAGCTCGATCTTCCGCGGTTTTTGCTTTTTCGTTTGTTTCGTGGCGCGCGCCCGCAAATACCCTTGTTCGATTAATTCTTCGCGTATTTCTTCTACATCTTTCGGCGCAGCGGTTTCCAGCTGCTGGAGAAGCGTATTGAAATAAGCGATTTCTTCGTTCGTGCGCTTAATTTGTTCTTGGACGATGTTTAACGAGTTTTTCGCTTTTTGGTATTTTTGAAAATAGCTTTGCGCGTTTTCCGACGGCGATTTTTGCGGATCGAGCGGAATCGTCACCGTCGCGCCGTTTTCGTCGTAATAGTTGATCACTTCGATTTCTTTCATTCCCCGTTTGATGGCGTACAGGTTAGCGGTTAACAGTTCCCCGTAAAGCCGATATTGTTCTGCTTGTTTTGCCTCCTCTAATGTTTGTTTCAGCTTGATCAGCTTTTTTTCATTTTTCGCTTTTTCGTTCGCAATAAACCGCTCGAGATCGTGAGCTTGCTGTTTCACGCGGTCGCGCTCGGCTTTGCCGAAGTAAAAGCGGTCAAGAAGCTTGCTGAGCGTGTCAAATGGCTTTGCTTCTGCCTGCAGGTGGGCAAGCGGAAGCACGTAAAACCATTCTTTTTCCCCATTTGTATACATCGCGGGAGCAAAGCGATGGGCGCGCACTTCATCCATCAACGAGATAAAGCTTTTTGGAAGTGTTGCCCGATTCGCCAGCCCGGCGCGAAAAACGATTTCTTTTGCTAAGAGCGGCGAAATGCCCGAAAATGCAGCAACGAGCTGCTCCGATAATTTCCCCGCATGAAAATCAATTTTTTTCAAGACTGTTTCTTCGGTTGCTTCAAGCGGATTTATTTTCCCGTGCGATGGCGGCGCGATGTACTCATGGCCAGGAAGCACTGTACGATACCGGTTGACGGCAGGGGAAAGATGTTTAATGCTGTCGATAATCGTGTTTGTATCTTTGTCGATCAAAATAATGTTGCTATGCCGTCCCATAATTTCGATGATGAGCTGTCTAGTATGGATATCGCCAATCTCGTTTCTCCCTTTTGTCTCAATAGTGATGATGCGGTCGAAATCGACTTGGCGGATCGCTTCGATGATGCTTCCTTCTAAATGTTTGCGCAAAAGCATACAAAACATCGGCGGTTCTGCCGGATTGTCATACGTTTCATTCGTTAAATGAACGCGCGCATAGCTCGGATGCGCAGACAGCAGCAATTTATAATTTCGCCCGTACGAGCGGATTTGCAATACGAGTTCGTGGGCAAACGGCTGATGAATTTTCGTGATGCGCCCTCCTTCAAGCGCTTGTTGCAACTCTTTTGTCATTGCGTATGTAAATACTCCGTCAAATGCCATGGAAAAACACCTTTCTGCTTATTTTTTACATTAATATCATATCATTTTTTCGGACATGTCTGAATAAGCTTTCATAGAGAAGCGAAGAGGAGGGAGAAACGTCGATGCAATGGCATACGCTCGCATCTAATGAAGTCGCGAAGGAAACGAACACGAACATCGCTACAGGATTAACGACAGAAGAAGCGAAAAAGCGTCTGAAACGGTTCGGATATAACGAGTTAAAAGAAGCGAAAAAACAGTCGGCGCTTTTGTTGTTTTTGAATCAGTTTAAAGATTTTATGGTGCTTGTGTTGCTGGTTGCTACCGTTATTTCGGGACTGCTAGGCGAATATGTCGATGCGGTTGCCATCATTGTTATTGTCATCATGAACGGATTTTTAGGATTTTTCCAAGAACGGCGTGCCGAGAAATCATTAGAGGCGCTGAAACAATTATCGGCACCGCAGGCAACGGTGTTGCGCGATGGGGAATGGGTGAAAATTCCATCGCAAGAACTTGTTGTCGGCGATATTATCAAGTTTTCAAGCGGAGACCGAATCGGAGCCGATGTTCGCTTAATTGATGCAAAAGGGCTGGAAATCGAAGAATCGGCGCTAACGGGTGAGTCGGTGCCAACGGCGAAATCAGCCGCACCGCTTATGAACGAAAATGCTGCGATTGGTGATTTACATAATATGGCTTTCATGGGCACCCTTGTAACAAGAGGAAGCGGCGTTGGCATTGTGATTGCAACGGGAATGAAAACGGCGATGGGACAAATCGCGAATCTGCTTCAAGAAGCGGAAACGGTGATGACTCCGTTGCAGCACAGGCTCGAGCAGCTTGGGAAAATTTTAATTGCTGTTGCCCTGCTGCTTACGATTCTCGTTGTCGCAGTCGGTGTCATTCAAGGGCACGGCTTATATGAAATGTTTTTAGCAGGTGTTTCGCTAGCGGTTGCCGCGATCCCAGAAGGATTGCCAGCGATTGTAACGATTGCGCTCGCGCTTGGTGTGCAGCGGATGATTAAGAAAAACGCGATTGTCCGCAAATTACCGGCTGTAGAAACGTTAGGATGCGCTTCTGTCATTTGTTCCGACAAAACAGGAACAATGACGGAAAATATGATGACGGTGACGCATATTTGGGCAAGCGGGAAAAGCTTTTCAGTCAGCGGTACAGGGCTTGAAACATCCGGGCAATTTTATGAAAACGGCCATCCTGTTGATCCAAGAAAGGATACAGTCTTACATCAATTGCTTACGTTTGGAGTTCTTTGCAATAGTTCACAATTAAGAGAAAAAGAAAAACGCCGTTACATTGACGGCGATCCGACCGAAGGCGCTTTGCTTGTCGCCGCGATGAAGGCGGGATTGACGAAAGAACGCATCGAAAACGAATTTACCGTGGAGCAAGAATTTCCGTTTGATTCGGACCGGAAAATGATGACGGTCATTGTGAAAGATAAAGCAGGAAGACGATTCATTGTGACAAAAGGAGCCCCAGACGTATTGTTGCAAGTGAGTAAGCAAATTTGGTGGAACGGCCGTGAGCAAATGATGACAACGGCATGGAGAAAGACGGTAAAAGATGTCATCCATCAAATGGCGAGCCAAGCGCTCCGCACGATTGCGATTGCTTATCGCCCGCTTCAAGCTTATGAGCGAATTACTTCAGAAAAAGAGGCCGAGAAAAATCTCGTGTTTATCGGAATTCAAGGAATGATCGACCCGCCACGCCCAGAAGTGAAAAAAGCGGTGCAGCAGTGCAAGGAAGCGGGCATTAAAACAATCATGATCACTGGTGATCATGTGCTTACCGCCAAAGCGATTGCCAAGCAGCTTGGGGTGCTGCCGCCGAACGGAAAAATAATGGACGGCCCAACGCTGTCGCGGCTTTCGGTAGATGAACTTGAAGAAGTAGTCGATGATATTTATGTATTTGCCCGCGTTTCTCCGGAACATAAATTAAAAATTGTAAAAGCATTGCAACGGCGAGGGCATATTGTATCGATGACGGGCGATGGCGTGAACGATGCCCCGGCAATTAAGGCGGCCGATATAGGTGTGGCGATGGGACGGTCCGGAACGGATGTTGCGAAAGAAGCGGCTTCGCTTGTGTTATTAGATGATAATTTCGCAACGATTCAAGCGGCGATTCAAGAAGGAAGAAATATTTACGAAAACATTCGCAAGTTTATCCGCTATTTGTTAGCATCCAATGTTGGAGAAATTTTAGTCATGTTGTTTGCGATGCTGCTTGCTTTGCCTCTTCCGCTTGTGCCGATTCAAATTTTATGGGTGAACCTCGTTACCGACGGTCTTCCGGCGATGGCGTTAGGGATTGACCGCGCGGAAGAAAATGTAATGAAACGTCCTCCGCGCCATCCGAAAGAAGGGGTGTTTGCTCGCGGACTTGGCTGGAAAATTGTCAGTCGCGGCTTTGCCATCGGAATGGTGACGTTGGCGGCGTTTATGACCGCGTATGAACGAAGCGGGCATGAGCTTGTTTATGCACAGACGGTGGCGTTTGCGACGTTAGTGATGGCGCAGCTTATTCATGTATTTGACTGCCGGTGTGAGCGCTCGATTTTTGACCGCAATCCGCTTGAAAATATATACCTTGTTGGAGCAGTCATCATATCAATATTGTTATTGCTTGTCGTGATTTACTATCCACCGCTGCAGGGAATTTTTCATACCGTGCCGATCGCTTCGTTTGATTGGCTGCTCATTATTGGTTTAGCGGCACTTCCAACATTTTTGTTTTCCGGTTCAC
>NZ_QCWL01000001.1:1434037-1454201 GCF_003064505.1 Geobacillus sp. LYN3
CAATAAACATAGGGGGTGAGAATATGTATCGAACGCTGAAAACCCGTTTTCGAGCGAAAAAAGAAGTGATGGACAAACTTTTTGAATGCAATCGCATCTCCGCAGAAGTTTGGAACGAATGCCTTCGTTTGGCGAAAGAACATCATTTGGAAACAGGAAAATGGATAACCAAAACGGAACTGCAAAAAGCAACAAAAGGTCGTTTTCCTATCCACAGCCAAAGCATCCAAGCAGTTGTGCATAAGTATATTTTTGCTAGAGACGGAGTGAGAGAAGCACGGAAAAAAGGCGAAAAAATCAAATATCCATACAAAAAGAAAAAACATTTCAACACGAAATGGGCAAAAGATGGATTTGTTTTGCATGAAGACGGAACGTTGGAACTGTCGCTAGGAATTTGGAAACGGAAAAGGCAACAACCGCTCGTAGTCCAAATCGATAAAGAACAAATTCCAAACGGACAAGTAAAAGAAATCGAGTTGGTCTATGACCGTGGTTTGTGGCTTTGTTTATCGTATGAAGATGGAAAAGAACCAAAAGAGAATAAAAATCAAAACCGTGTCGCTATTGACCCAGGGGAAATTCACACCATCGCAGCCGTTTGTGAAAATGGGGAAAGCCTCATTATCACGGGAAGAAAAATAAGAAGCATCCATCGGTTGAGAAACAAAAAATTAAAAGAGCTGCAAAAGTTGATGTCTCGTTGTAAAAAAGGTTCGAAGCAATGGAAAAAGTATAATCGTGCCAAGCAATATGTGCTTTCGAAATCAGAGGCACAACTAAAGGATGCACTGCACAAAACCACGAGACAATTTGTTCGTTGGTGTTTGGAAAACCAAGTGAAAGAAGTGGTTATTGGGGATGTCGAAGGAGTACAACGGAACACGAAAAAGAAACGAAACAAAAAGACCAATCAGAAGTTATCCAATTGGTCTTTTGGAAAGTTATATGATTATTTGGAATATAAGTTGAATGCCGAAGGCATCCAATTGGAGAAAAAAGACGAAAGTTATACCTCGCAAACATGCCCTGTTTGCGGGAAGAAGAACAAATCTTCTTCTAGAAATTATAGTTGCTCTTGTGGTTATCGTCAACACCGTGACATCCACGGAGCGATGAATTTATTTACTAAAGTGTATTATGGTGAAATCCGACCATTGGAATTTACGGTCAAACCGTTTACGTATCGACGGATTGCATAAGCAAGAAGTCGTAGATGGCGAGTTCCCGCCCTTGAGTATCATGGATACTCATGTTGCCTGTGGTTCCCAACGGGACGGGTGCCAGGCGTTGCCTGCAGATAGGCTGCCAACCATCCTATCACGCATCCACCCCGAAGGGAAAACAGGAAACCCCCACTTCGATAAGTGGGGGAGGTTCATTAAGATATTAATATTATCGTAAAAAAGAAAACTTTGACTTCATTTCTTCGTTTATGTTACGGTTGCAGCAAGAAAAAAATGAAAAAAGAAAGGAAGAATGGCGATGAATATCGATTGGATGGAAGAGGTATTGAAGCGAAAAGAGGCGCTTATTCAAGATACGCAGGCGCTATTGCGCATTCCGAGCGTTCTCGATGAAGAGAATGCAACAGAAGAAGCCCCGCTTGGACAAGGAGTATACGAGGCGTTGCAGTTTTTATTGCAGAGGGGCCAAGAAGAAGGGTTTGCGGTAAAAAACGTCGATGGCCTCGCGGGACATCTTGAAATCGGACAAGGAGAGGAACTCATCGGCGTATTATGCCATGTGGATGTTGTACCACCGGGAGATGGCTGGTCAAGCGACCCGTTTGCTGCAGAAATCCGTGATGGGAAATTATATGCTCGCGGCGCGATTGACGATAAAGGACCGACAATGGCTGCATTTTATGCTATGAAAATTGTGAAAGAACTCGGGTTGCCATTGCAAAAACGAGTGCGTATGATTGTTGGAACAGATGAAGAAAGCAAGTGGCGTTGTGTCGAACATTATTTTAAACATGAGGAAATGCCGACAATGGGATTTGCTCCGGATGCGGATTTTCCGATTATTTACGCGGAAAAAGGAATTGTCGATATGGATTTGCGCAAGCCATCAATAGGAACACAGGAAGAAAGTGAAATTCAGCTGCAGTCGTTCCAGGCAGGACGACGTTATAATATGGTTCCTGACTTTGCTAAAGCGGTATTGCTCGTTCGTGCAGACCGGCAACAAGAAATCGAACAGCAGTATCGCCAGTTTCTTCATGAAACGAGCATGAATGGAAATGCTGTTGTGGGAGGCAATACCGTTACTCTTCAATTAGAAGGAATTTCCGCTCATGCGATGGAACCAGAAAACGGGAAAAATGCAGGTTTATGGCTGGCGAAGTGGCTATCAGATGTTGCGTTGGATACGCAGGCGCAATCGTTTATCCGTTTTGTGACGGACTATTTCTTTGCCGATTCTCGTGGAAAAGCGTTAGGCATTGCTTACAACGATGAGATTACCGGCGATTTAACAGTCAATGTTGGAATATTATCATATGATGCGCAAGCTGGAGGAAAGCTTGGCATTAACATACGCTATCCGGTCACCAATGATATAGAACAAACGAAGCAAAAACTACAGAACATCGCAGCGCAGCATGGTTTTGCGTTGGAACATTTTAGCGATTCAAAACCGCACTATGTTGATCCAAATCATGTACTTATAAAGACGCTTCAACGCGTATACGAAGAACAAACAGGAGAACGCGCTTCCTTGCTTTCCATCGGCGGCGGTACATATGCCCGTTCGCTGAAAGCGGGAGTAGCGTTTGGACCGCTGTTTCCGGGACGGCCGGATGTGGCGCATCAAAAGGATGAATATATCATGATCGATGATTTATTGAAAGCAACGGCGATTTACGCTCAGGCAATTTATGAATTAGCAAAATGAAAAAATTCTAAACATATGTTACGATAAAGAAAAACCGCTCTTTTTAGGGCGGTGCTTTTTCATGAAAGGATGCGGAATCAAGTATGGAGGCAGCGTTAAAACGAGGGGAATCGACTGGTAAGTCCACATTTTCGTTATTTTATTTCTTTGTATTTTTTGCATTCGGAGCATTATTTCCGCTTTTATCCGTATATTTACAAGAAGTGGTCGGTCTTTCGGGAACAGAAATTGGAGTCATTATGTCCATAAGTCCAGTCACAATGATTTTTGTACAGCCGATTTGGGGGATGATTACCGATTATACACGTAAACCGGTTTTCGTTCTGACAATCGCACTATTAGCTACTTCATTCATTGGACTAATGTATTCATTTGTGCATGAATATCATTGGCTTATTGTCATGGCTGTTTTACTGGCATCCGCCCAAAGTGCGATCGTTCCGATTTCCGACAGCATTACTCTTCATTATGCGCAAAAGAATGGCGAAAAGTATGGATCTATTCGTTTATGGGGATCGATCGGCTTTGCTGTTGCCGTACTGATTGGCGGGTGGCTATCAGACCGCATTGCGCTTGTTGTCATTTTTTATTTGTTTTCGTTTATGCTAATACTGTCCGGCTTGCTCGCCAGCCGGCTTCCAAAAGAAAGCCAAACGATGAAAGCGGAAGCGCTGCGCGGTATGGCGCAGCTGTTTCGAATTCCTCATTTTGTATTATTGTTGCTCGCTACTTTCTTTATTTTTGGTCCTATTTTAGCGAATAACTTTTATTTTGGGATATTCATTAAACAGCTTGGTGGTACGTTGACGGGAATAGGCTTGGCGTTTTTATTGGCGGCGGGAAGTGAAGCCCCATTTATGAAAATGACAGATGGACTTATTCATCGGTTTGGGATGGTTCCACTTTTAATGTTTGCTACTGCTGTATCATGTTTACGTTGGCTGTTTTATTTTTTCGAGCCGCCGCTCTTTTTCGTATATATGACAACGATTGTTCAAGGTCTTTCCGTCGGCTTATCTATTCCCGCGGCGCTTCAATACGTACGTGATGTTGCGCCAAAACAAGTAAGGGCGACAGCAGTATCCCTTTATTCCGCCGTAGGCAATGGGTTAGGCGTTTGGTTTTGTACATTTATCGGTGGATATATGCTTGAACGTTATCATATTGGGGCTATATATTTATTTTTCAGCATTTGCACGTTTGTCGGCATGCTTTCATTAGTGTGCATTCATTTGCTGAATAAGAAAAAAGCTTCGGCATAAGAAAAGGTGGAGAACGATGAAAAAAACGCATTATTTTATCGCTATCCCTATCGCTAGCGAAGTAAAAAAACAGATTTCACAATGGAGAGATGGAATCGTTTCCCATTTTCCATTTCGTTCATGGGTGCATGAAGAAGATTACCATATTACATTAGCATTTTTAGGATACGTTCCACCTGCAAAATTGGACGCGATATGCAAAACAATGACGCAAGTGGCAAAGCGCCACGCTCCATTCTCATTATCCTTATCAGAAATACATACATTTGGAAATCGAACAGCGCCGCGGATTTTATGGCAAGGGGTGGAAAAAGAAGAAAAACTATTTGCCCTGCAACGCGATGTGTATACCGCCTGTATCGATATCGGATTTTCTTTAGACAAACGGCCGTTTACCCCGCATATTACGATTGCTCGCAAATGGCAAGGAAATGAAGAGTTTCGCTTAGATGCGCTTAAACAGAAATCAAGAGTAACGGCGACCTTTTCCGTTCATGAAATGGTGTTATATCAAACCCATTTAGAGCGAACACCAAAATATGAAGCGCGCGCTTTGTTCCCGCTTTTCTAAAAGTAAACTTCTTATTTGAAGGAAGTGTTGTGAGTGTGGGCCAATTAATAAAGCTTCAAGACTATATTTCTAGGTATGAAACGGATGTGTACCGCTACACAAGTGAATTTATTCGTCTAAAGAAAAAACAATGGGAGCAGACGAAAGAACAATGGGAAAACAATAGAAGGAATAATGATGCTCCTCAACCGGATGAAACGTGGGAATGGTTAATAGAAAAACCGTCATTGTTGGAGCGGATGAAAAAATGGTTTCGCCGTTCTTCCGTATTGGAAGAAGCAACAGAATCGCAAGTAAATGATTGGAACGAAGAAGAGAGCTTGTCGACTATGATTGCGGAAGCAAAAAATATAGATGAATTAAAAATTTTATTTTTGGAAAATATGTTCGAATTGCAATTAAAATGGGCAAGCTCTACGATATGGTATGAATCGAAGGTAAATAAAAAGTTTTACTATGAAGAAAGGTTGAAATATTTTTTACAGCGTTTTCCCGACACATATTTATGTTTATACAAACCCGTATTTTTGGTCAAAAGCGCTCCGGTCGAATTAGATGTCATTTTATTAAGTCCGACCACAACATGGTGTATTACGTTTGCCGAAGGGGAAAAAGATAATATTATCATAGCGTCTTCAGACCGTTTTTGGACGGAAATAACGAAGCGGGAAGAAAAGAAAAAAATCAATCCGGTTATCGCTTTGCAACGAATGGAAAAAATAGTGGCAGATATATATAAACAGTACCATATTGATTTTCCTATCAAAAAAGCAGTGGTGAATCGTTATGGCTATATCGATGATCACCGTACTTTTAGCAATGTGCAGTTTATTGACAAACGAAATTATGAACGTTGGTTTTCGTCTTTGCGGGAATTAACGATTCCGTTGAAGCATGTGCAATTAAAAGCGGCATCTTTTTTGTTGCGTCATTGCTATAGTCACTATGATATACGAACAAATTGGAATACGGATGAAGAAAAGGTGTAAAGCTAATTACACCTTTTTTATCGGACAAAGCAAGGAGTAGAAAATAGCTATAATGCTCCCGATTCGATTAATCAAATCGACTGGAAACGAAAGAGCGAGAATGAAGACGATGTCCGCTATGTTCAAGGGCTTATTCAGCTCCGAAAGTCCCACCGTGCTTTCCGATTTACTACCGAAGCAGAGATAAACAATCACCTTTTTTTCCTTGAGACACCAGCATTCATCATCGCATACCATCTTCGCGATGTACAGCAATATGGACCTTGGCGCGATATTATTGTTATTCACCATAATCAAGAAGAAAAACAATCTGTTTTTCTGCCTGATGAAGAAGAATGGCATGTCATTTGTGACGGGATTCACAGCGGAACGGTTCTATTGTTTTCCGTGCGTAAACAAATAAACTTGGCTGGAATTGGAACATGGGTGCTTGTGAAACAAACATAAACATATTTTTCCTATTTTTTACAAAATGCACAAAACATTTGCAAGATGTGGCGATATTTCAGTATAATACAAGTAAAATAAACGAGCAAGAACGGAAACTTGGATGTCTTTTTGTTTGCGGAAAATAAAAATGTGAATTGACGAAAAAAAGCTCTTCCATATAAAATCTAGTAAGACAGCTATTGTCTGAAAATACGAAATCAGGTGATGCTGTCTCTTATTTTTTTAAGTCGAAGGTGAACTTGCTTTGGAACAGTTACTAGGAAAGGAGTGGGACATCACTCCTGCTGGCGGCACAACTGGAGATGCGTATTTTGCGGAATATGAGGGGAGAAAGTTGTTTTTAAAACGGAATTCTTCGCCATTTCTTGCGGTTTTATCAGCGGAAGGCATCGTCCCAAAACTGATTTGGACGAAGCGAATGGAAAATGGCGATGTGTTTACCGCTCAACAGTGGTTGAACGCAAGGGAATTGAAGCCACAAGATATGGGAAGTGAACAAGTGGCGAACTTATTGCGGAAAATTCATCGTTCCAAAGATTTAGTAACAATGCTGAGAAGGTTAGGAAAAACGCCATTACTGCCAGAGATGATGATGGAAAAACTAAAAGAGCAATTCACTCTCCATTCATTTGAGGAGCCGTTAGTGGAACAGGCTCTCGATTGGCTCGAACAGCATATGTCTTCACTTCAATGTGATGAGTATGTCGTCTGCCACTGTGATATTAACCATAACAACTGGCTGCTTGATGAAGATGGAAAATTGTACTTAATTGATTGGGATGGTGCGATGATTGCCGATCCGGCCATTGATATCGGGATGTTGCTTTATTCCTATATTCCTGAAGAAAAATGGGAAGATTGGCTCGAACTTTACGGCCTTAAGTTAACCGATGATTTGCGTTTTCGCATGAAATGGTATACTATAGCGCAAACCCTTCACTCGCTTATATGGCAAAAAGAAAAAAATGCAAAAAAGGAAATGCAACAGTCGCTGCATTTCCTACGTAAGCTGATTGACCCACTCCGATAATTGCTGTTGATGGGATAAAATGTGAGAGTTTAAATCAGCGCTATACTTTCCGTTTTGTCCGTATGTGTAAATGTTTGGAAGCACGCTTTTTATTTTCGGATGCACTTGTTCATTTCCCATCAATGATTTTACGAGCCGTTCGATTTGTTCACATTCGGAGACGGTGCCGCAGCAGTCAGCTTGATGTTCCGATAAAATATCTTTTAATATGGTGATTTGATGCTCGTGATTTAGTGGCAACACTACCACCATCCTTTGAAAAAGTATGCTATACATTTATAATATGCGCAGATATAGGGGATTTTATCATTCGTTTTTCGCAGTCGTACGCACGGCTGTGTTTTTTTATGGCGAAAAAGTTTTGTCCCAGGCGTTGATAAATGAGCTTGCATATTTGTGCTTATTCATGATATCGTTGACAACGATGAACAAAGAAACAGAGGTGTCCGTATGCGTCTACGTAATAAACCATGGGCAAAAGAAAAAATTGCTGCATATCCGCAATATGTTATTCCAAATCCAGAAGAACATAAAGGAAGATGGAATGAGCTATTTGGCAATGATCACCCAATTCATATCGAAATTGGTACAGGAAAAGGAAAATTTATTACAGAAATGGCGAAAGCAAATCCAAACATTAACTATATTGGTATTGAACTGTACCCAAGTGTACTTGTCTCTGCATTAGATAAACTCATTGAAAATGAATTGCCGAATTTGCGTTTATTAAATGTGAATGCGAAAGATTTAACGAATTTTTTTGCGGAGGGAGAAATCGAACGCATTTATTTAAACTTCTCCGACCCATGGCCGAAAAAACGGCATGAAAAGCGGCGATTAACGTATCGTGCGTTTCTTGAGTTGTATGAGAAAGTGTTAGTGGATGAAGGAGAAATTCATTTTAAAACCGATAATCAAGCCTTTTTTGAATATTCGCTTGTTAGTTTTTCACAATATGGATTAGTGCTGACATACGTAAGTTTGGATTTACACAATAGTGATTTTGAAGGAAATGTGATGACGGAATATGAAGAAAAGTTTTCAGCAAAAGGAAATCGCATTTACCGATGTGAAGTAAAATATCCGCCAAAGCATCAAAAGGCTGGTCTTTGAAGAAAAGACAGCCCTTTATTTTTTTGTTTTCGAAATATTTGCAGAAATGATACACTAAAATAGCGAGGTGATGGGGAAATGGAACAATTGCAAATTGGAAAAATTAAAATGACATGGTTAAACGGAGGGGTAACACATTTAGATGGTGGAGCGATGTTCGGAGTTGTGCCGAAGCCGCTTTGGTCGAAAAAGTATCCGTCTAATGACAACAATCAAATTGAATTGCGTACCGATCCTATTCTCGTACAAGTGAACGGAAAAAATATCTTGATTGAATCAGGGATTGGCAATGGAAAATTATCGGATAAACAAAAACGGAATTTCGGTGTAACGGAGGAATCAAAACTCGAACAGTCTCTCAACGAGCTGGGGCTGTCGACGGATGATATTGACATCATTCTAATGACACATATGCATTTTGATCACGCTTGCGGCTTGACAAAATGGGAAGGAGATCGGCTTGTTTCTGCTTTTCCGCGCGCGGAAATTATTACGTCACAGAGAGAATGGGACGAAATGAGACATCCAAACATTCGCTCGCGTAATACATATTGGAAGGAAAATTGGGAGCCGATCGCCGAGCAAGTCATCCCATTTGAAAAAGAAAGAGAAGTAGCAAATGGGATCAAAATGGTACATACCGGAGGACATAGTGACGGGCATTCGATTATTTTGATCGAATCAGATGGAGAAATGGCGATTCATATGGGTGATTTATTAGCGACGCATGCCCATCAAAATGTATTATGGGTAATGGCATATGATGATTATCCAATGACATCGATTTTCGAAAAACAAAAATGGATCCCATACGCGATCGAAAAACAGGCGTGGTTTACGTTTTATCACGATGCGTATTATCGTGCGCTAAAGTGGGACGAGAACGGAAACATCATCGCCCATGTTGATCGAAACCGCCTGTGATTTTGATCCATGTTGAAAATGGAAAGGGATGCCTCCTGTTGGGATGGGGGCATCCGTACGGTCTTAAAGCGGTTTCGTTTCGATGATGGTTCCCGTATAGGCGTCGATGACAAATTCGTATTGTTCATGATCACGGCAGACGCCTCCTTTGTACACCGTGTAGATGATATTGTTTTTTTCGTATGTTTCCGGATTTGTTTGAATCCATGAGCCGCTGATTGGCGCTTGTTGCAAAAAGGCTGCTTTGGCTAGTGAAAGTGCTTTTTCCGAAGAAATCATTCGCTGTTTTCGCTTCGTTTCAACGACGTATGCCGCGATAAATCCAACGGCCATACCAGCTATAAATTTTTTCCAGTTCATTAGTAGAGACCTCCGCAGTTTCTTGTCTACCGTTTAGTATATCCGATTTCACGAAAGAATGTAAGGAAAGTGGAAAAACGTTTACTTGTTCGTTACAATAAAAATGATTAGAAAAAAGGAGTTAAGAACGATGAATGTAGAAACGCTTCGACTGTTTCAAACATTGACCGAATTGCCGGGAGCACCAGGCAATGAACATGCGGTGCGGAATTTCATGCGCAAAGAGCTGGAAAAGTACGCGGATGAAGTCGTACAAGACCGGCTTGGCAGCATCTTTGGCGTCAAACGCGGCGATGAAAACGGTCCTACCGTGATGGTTGCAGGGCATATGGACGAAGTCGGCTTTATGGTCACCGCTATTACCAATAACGGTATGATTCGTTTTCAGCCGCTTGGCGGCTGGTGGAATCAAGTATTGTTAGCACAGCGCGTACAAATCATTACCGATCATGGTCCAGTTGTTGGAGTGATCAGCTCGATTCCGCCGCATTTGTTGAGCGAAGAACAACGAAACAAGCCGATGGAGATCAAAAACATGCTCATCGACGTTGGTGCTGATGACCGTGAAGACGCGAAAAAAATGGGGATTAAACCAGGACAACAAATTGTACCGATTTGTCCATTTACCCCAATGGCCAATCCGAAAAAAATTTTGGCAAAAGCGTGGGACAATCGTTATGGCTGTGGATTGGCGATTGAATTGTTGAAAGAGTTGAAGAATGAGAAACTGCCAAACGTGCTATATTCAGGTGCTACTGTCCAAGAAGAAGTCGGGTTGCGCGGGGCGCAAACCGCCGCAACCATGATTCAGCCTGATATCTTTTTCGCGTTAGACGCAAGCCCGGCGAACGATATGACCGGAGACGCGAAAGAATTTGGGCATCTTGGAAAAGGGGCGCTTGTCCGCATTTATGACCGTTCGATGGTGACTCATCGCGGTATGCGTGAATTTGTATTAGATACGGCGGAAACGCACGGCATTCCATATCAATTTTTCGTTTCACCGGGTGGAGGAACGGATGCCGGAAGAGTGCATATCGCCAACAGTGGAGTGCCTTCTGCCGTGATCGGTATTTGTTCCCGTTATATTCATACACATGCGTCGATCATTCACGTCGATGATTATCAGGCAGCAAAGCAACTGCTTATTGAACTTGTAAAGCGGTGCGATAAAGCAACAGTCGATGCAATTAAGAAAAACAGCTAATCAATATGAGAAGTCTTGTTTGACAAGACTTCTCTTTTTCCGTAAAAAGGAGTGGGAAGCATTGAAAATCATTGCCATTGGCACAACGAATCAAGCAAAGGTGGCGGCCGTCCGCAGCATTTTTTCTTCGGAACATTATACCCTTGTACCGACGGATGTTCCATCAGATGTTTCCGCCCAGCCGATTTCCGACCACGAAACGCGTCAAGGAGCGATAAATCGAGCTAAACACGCGCTACAAAAAGAGAACGCGGACATCGGCATCGGTTTGGAAGGCGGTGTGATGGAGATAGACGGAGAGTTATGGCTTTGCAATTGGGGAGCGCTTGCCGACCGTGATGGCACCGTTATTACCGCCGGCGGAGCGCGCATTCCGCTTCCTTTTGAAGTGGCAAAAGGAATTCGTGCTGGCAGAGAACTCGGAGATGTGATGGCGGAATATACAGGAGAAAGAAACATCCGCCATAAAGAAGGAGCGATCGGTGTTTTTACAAACGGTTATGTCGATCGTGCCGGCATGTTTCGACATATTGTTCAGTTATTAGTCGGTCAGTATGAATTTTTTTGTCAAAATCACTGATTCGCGATATCATAAAAAAGACATAGAAAGGAGTTTTTATCAATGAAAACGATTGAAACAGCAGCACAATATGAGGAAGTGAAAAAAACAAAAAAAGCAATATTCGTTTTTTCTGCCGATTGGTGCCCGGACTGCCGATTTATTCAACCATTTTTGCCGGAAATCGAGCAGGCTTTTTCCGAATATGAGTTTTATTACGTTGATCGCGACCAATTGCTCGAAGTATGTCAGCAAGAAAACGTTTTTGGCATTCCAAGCTTTATTGCTTATGACAACGGCAAAGAGTTAGGCAGATTTGTCAGCAAAGATCGCAAAACGAAAGAGGAAGTTGAACGGTTTATCCAGAGCTTGTCATAATATAGGGGGCATATCCATGGATAGTAAACAAATGTGTGAGGAAATAAAAAAAAGGCTTGCCCGCGATGATTGGACGTTTCAATTTGACCGAAAAAAGGATACGCTCCGCATTGAAGATAAAGAAACGAAAAAAGGGGTAACGATTTCGCTTCCGGGTGTCATTGCGAAATGGTACGAACAAAAAGACGAAGCCGTTGACGAAATTGTATATTACGTTGAACAAGCGCTAAATACCATGCATGAAAAACATACGCTTTCCGGCAAAGAAAAAGATATTTACCCGGTTATTCGCTCGACATCGTTCCCGACGGAGACAAAAGAAGGAATTCCGCTTCTTTATGATGAACATACGGCGGAAACCCGCATTTATTATGCGCTTGACTTGGGCAATACGTATCGGCTGATCGATAAAAAGATGATGGAACAAGAACAATGGAATGAAGAACGAATAAAAGAAATTGCTCGTTTTAATGTCCGTTCGTTGGATGTTCATGTCAAAGAAGACAAAGTAGCCGGAAATACGTTTTATTTTGTGAATACAAATGATGGCTATGACGCAAGCCGCATTTTAAACGAGCCATTTTTAGCGAAAATGAAAAAGAAAATAACGGGAACGATGGCGCTTGCTGTGCCACATCAAGATGTGCTGATTATTGCTGATTTGCAAAATGAAGTTGGATACGATGTGCTCGCGCAAATGACGATGAGCTTTTTTGCGAGTGGACGAGTGCCGATCACCGCTTTATCATTTTTATATGAAGATGGAGAACTCGAACCGATTTTTATTTTAGGAAAAAATTATCGCAAAAAATGAAGAAAGGATGAGTGGGGATGAACGTATTTTATAACCGTCAAGGAGTCGGCGATGTACTTCTCGTTTCATTAAAACCGATTCAGCCAGATCAGCGGGCGTTTGAAAAAAAAGGAGACGTTGTCCGCATCTTTGATGAAAAAACAGGAGAAACAGCAGGATATAATATTTTTCAAGCTTCTACTTATCATCATTTTGACGGTAACGGCTTATTGGAGCTGAACGAGGAGCTTGTTTCTGCCATTAACAATATATTAGAGAAAAACGGCTGGAACGAAACGATTGAAGCCGATCTTTCTCCAAAATTTGTAGTTGGTTATGTAAAAGAGAAAAAGAAACATCCGAATGCGGATAAATTGAGCGTATGCCAAGTGGACGTCGGAACAGAAGTATTGCAGATTGTATGTGGCGCACCAAATGTGGAAGCAGGGCAAAAGGTCGTTGTCGCCAAAATCGGTGCGGTGATGCCAAGCGGACTTATTATTCAGGAGGCAGAATTGCGCGGTGTTCCTTCGTACGGGATGATTTGTTCCGCGCGCGAATTGGAATTGCCAAACGCTCCGCAAGAAAAAGGCATTTTAGTATTATCCGATGAATATGAAGTGGGTCAGCCATTTACTTGGTAATGCGATGATAGTCACTAGATGGATTCTAGTGACTTTTTTTCCGAAACGAATTTAACAGAAAGAGTGATTGAGCGATGAAATGGTTAAAACGATTCGTTCGTTATTTGCTGGAAACAGAGGAAGAAGAACAATACGTTTCGTCGCAGAAAAAACAGAGGGAGAAACTTTCTTCTTCCCAATTGGACGTAAAGGTGGCATATCAATATCCAAAAGGAAACTTCCGGTTTCCGCTTATTCCAGATGAACCAACATCGAAACGCCGTCATTCATCATTTCGGCAAGAACATCATGAACACGTTTCTTCTGTATGGAATTCCGATCATTTGCCAAGGCGTGTAAAGGAAAGCCAACAAGACCATTCGGCAGATTCAGAAAAAAAACGGTTCCGGCCTTCTGATGTGCTGTCTCCTATTTATGGATATAAAAGAGTAACGAAAAAGAACGAACCTGTAATAGAATGGGAGCTGCCATCTAGCTCCATAGAACGTGCAACAGATCTATTGCCATCTGTACCTGAAGAAAAAGTAGATGACATCAATGATCCGATACCAACGCCGTCGGAACGATTAGAAACAAGCGAAAAAGAATCAGTGGACAACGCTCCTCAAGAAAAAGAAGATGGATTCCAATCACCAAAAGGAAAAGAGGAAGAACAAATCGAAACAATCGCGGCGGAAAAGGAGACGAATTTACAAGAAACGGAAGCAGCAAAAAAAGAAGAGACAAAGACGGATATGCCCGAAAACGACCATCATACGAGCAAACAATCATCCCATTCGACACGTTCTCGCATTCCATACAATGTTATTATGCTAAAACAAGATCGGAAAAAGTGGGAAGAAAAAAGACAATCTGCCGCAAGCGGGTATCAATTCCCGTCCTTATCGCTGCTAGAGAGTCCCAAACGAAGCCAAGAAAGCGATGAGCAATGGATTCGCGAGCAATGTGAACGTCTGAATCGAACATTTGCCAGCTTCCATATTGGCGCCAAAGTGGTCAACACAACACAAGGGCCAACGGTAACGCGGTTTGAAGTACAGCCGGACCTAGGGGTAAAAGTAAGCAAAATTACGAATTTAGCAGATGATATTAAGCTAAATTTAGCAGCAAAAGATATTCGGATTGAAGCGCCGATTCCGGGAAAACGCACCATCGGTATTGAAGTTCCAAACTTGAAAAGCCGGCCTGTATGGATTCGGGAAATTTTAGAAAGCGATGCGTTTCGAAACAATCCATCCCCGTTAACGGTCGCGCTTGGACTTGACATATCGGGAGCGCCAGTAGTAACAGATTTAAAAAAGATGCCGCATGGATTAATTGCCGGAGCGACCGGTTCAGGAAAAAGCGTGTGTATTAATGCAATGCTTGTCAGTTTGTTGTACAAAGCTGCTCCACATGAAGTAAAATTGCTCCTGATTGACCCAAAAATGGTGGAACTCGCTCCATATAATGATATTCCGCATCTTGTCAGCCCGGTCATTACGGATGTGAAGGCAGCAACGGGAGCGCTAAAATGGGCGGTGGAAGAAATGGAGCGGCGGTATGAACTTTTCGCCCATGCAGGTGTCCGTGATATTCAAAAATACAATGAGCTCGTGAAACAGAAAAACAGTCCAGAACATCATCTCCCGTATATTGTGATTATCATCGATGAGCTCGCGGATTTAATGATGGTAGCGCCGGCGGATGTCGAAGAAGCGATTTGCCGCATTGCGCAAAAGGCAAGGGCGTGCGGAATTCATTTAGTTGTTGCGACACAACGCCCATCCGTTGATGTGATCACCGGGTTAATCAAAGCGAATATCCCGACAAGAATCGCTTTTTCTGTCTCATCCCAAGTCGATTCACGGACGATTATCGATACGAATGGTGCGGAAAAACTGCTCGGACGCGGCGACATGTTGTTTTTAGAAAATGGATCATCGAAAACGGTACGTGTTCAAGGAAATTACGTATCTGATGAAGAAATTGAGCGGGTAGTGGCCCATGTGAAAACGCAGATGGCGCCGTCTTATTTGTTTCAGCAGGACGATTTTGCCAAAAAGACGGTTGCTCATCATGAGGAAGATGAGCTTTTTTATGAAGCTTGTGCATTCGTTGTGCAACAAGGAGGAGCTTCTACGTCGAGCTTGCAACGTCATTTTCGCATCGGCTATAATCGCGCAGCCCGCTTAATAGAGATGATGGAAGAACAAGGAATCATTTCTGAAGCACGAGGCAGCAAACCGCGAGATGTATTAATTACTGAAGAGGAATTGGCGAATTTGCAAGAAAATAGTATGATATGATAGAAATGTGTTATACATCACATGAAGACATAGGCGAGGGAGCAGCGATGAAGGAAATCGAATTAAAATTACAAGGGAAAATTAAACGATTAACGAATAAAACGTTTAAATTTGATGAGCGGATTCGCGACGGCTGGTTTTCCGCCGTTTATTTTTTAAAAACGCGTGAAATTGTCAAAGAGTTTTGTCCAAATAATATTGTTACGATGCAATTTTTTCAAAAGGAACATGCTGTATTATGTGGAACAGATGAGGTGATCGCACTCATCAAAACATTTGCTGACGAACCTGAGAAGTTAGAAATTTATTCATTAAAAGACGGGGATAAGATCAGTCCATTTGAAACCGTATTGACCATTACTGGCCCGTATCAAAATTTCGGGTTTTTAGAAGGGGTTATTGACGGCATTTTAGCCCGGCGTACGTCAGTGGCGACGAACGTTTACAATGTCGTGAAAGCGGCGGCGTTATCGGGTGTGCAAAAACCAATTATTTTTATGGGTGACCGCGACGATCATTACACTCAACAAGCCGGCGATGGCTATGCGGCGTTTATTGGCGGTTCAACGGCGCAAGCGACTCATGCGATGAATGAATGGTGGGGGAAACAAGGAATGGGAACAATGCCGCATGCGCTCATCCAGTTATTTGACGGCGATGTTGTTGCGGCGGCAAAGGCGTATTACCAAAAATATCCGGAAGATGACTTAATTGTGCTTGTCGATTACAATAATGACTGTATTACCGATGCGCTTCGCGTTGCCCGTGAGTTTGGCGATAAATTAAAAGGGGTTCGCGTCGATACATCGAGAACGATGATTGACCAATATTTTATTCGGCATCCGGAAGTGCTCGGAACGTTTGATCCCCGCGGCGTCAATCCACCGCTTATTTTTGCGCTCCGTGAAGCGTTAGATCGTGAAGGATTCCACCATGTGAAAATTGTCGTCAGCGGCGGATTTAATGAGGAACGCATTATCGAATTTGAAAAGCAAGGCGTGCCTGTTGATATGTATGGCGTCGGCAGAAGCCTTCTTAAAATTCATATCGGCTTTACCGGCGATAATGTATTGTTAAACGGAAAGCATCAGGCGAAAGCAGGAAGAAGATATCGGCCAAATCCACGCTTAGAAAGAGTCGATTTGTCGGAAATATAAAGGTTGCTGATAGAAAGACCGTCCCATTCGTTTTCTTTTTGGACGTACTCATAGTTTTTAGAAGCAAACAATGTTATAATGATGAAATATGAGAATACATATGCCAAATGAAATAAATGGCAAAACTAGATGAACGTCATATACTGTCTTACAGATAGACGATTGTTGGAGGGCTTAATTATGACAGTTTACCATTTTGTTGGCATTAAAGGAACAGGAATGAGCGCTTTAGCGCAAGTTCTTCATGATATGAACTATACGGTCCAAGGTTCAGATGTCGAGAAGCGTTTTTTTACCCAAAAAGCATTAGAGGAGCGGGGAATTCCCATTTTGCCCTTTAACAAAGAAAATATTAAACCGGGCTATACGGTGATTGCAGGCAATGCTTTTCCTGAAACGCATGAAGAAATACAAGCTGCTCATGAATTAGGAGTGCCTGTGATCCGGTATCATCGCTTTTTAGGGGAATTTTTGCAAAAGTTTACAAGCATTGCGGTTACGGGATCGCACGGAAAAACATCGACGACTGGCTTGCTTGCACATGTGATGCAAGGGGTGCATCCAACATCATATTTAATTGGTGATGGAACGGGAAAAGGGATAGAAGGAAGTAAATATTTTGTATTTGAGGCATGCGAATACCGCCGCCACTTCTTATCCTACTTTCCAGATTATGCAATCATGACAAATATTGATTTTGATCACCCTGATTATTTTGCCAATATCGATGATGTATTTTCAGCGTTTCAAGAAATGGCGTTGCAAGTGAAAAAAGGGATTATCGCTTGTGGGGATGATGAATACTTACAAAAAATTCAAGCAAAAGTGCCGGTGTTGTTTTACGGATTTGGGGATGATAATGATTTCCAAGCGCGCAATGTGGTGAAAACAACAGAAGGAACAGCGTTTGACGTGTTTGTCCGCAATACGTTTTTTGCTTCGTTCGAAATTCCGCGCTTTGGCGACCATAACGTATTAAATGCGCTTGCCGTCATTGCGCTTTGCCATTATGAAGAGATGGATGTCCGCATTATTCAAGAACGATTAAAAACGTTCCAAGGCGTAAAACGCCGTTTTAGCGAAAAAGTGCTTGGCAATCAAATTTTGATTGATGACTATGCGCATCATCCGCGGGAAATTATCGCAACGATTGATGCGGCGAGACAAAAATATCCGGGGCGCGAAATTGTTGCGATTTTTCAGCCGCATACGTATACGCGAACACAAACGTTTTTGCGGGAATTTGCGGAAAGCTTGCAGCAAGCTGACCAAGTATATTTATGTGATATATTTGGCTCTGCTCGCGAGCATCATGGCAAATTATCTATTCATGACCTGCAGGCGCAAATTCCGAATTCCCGTCTCATTCAAGAAGATAATACATCTATATTAAAACAGCATGAAAACGCGGTATTAATTTTTATGGGCGCAGGAGATATTCAAAAGTTTCAAGAAGCATACGAGCGGACGGTTCACTCATAATTTGGTGCTTTTTAGTAAAAAAGAAAAACGAGCTAGGCATCCACTTGCCGGCTCATTTTTTATCGCCAAATTTATCAGCTCACATTGTGAATAAATAAGCATGTCTCGTAGGAAATTTCACCGCCTCGATATCCTGAAGGCTGCTTATTATGACCATGCCGCGATGAATGAGCGTTATGCTATGCCCTTGTTGGAAATGGAAACATTGATTTCGCATCATTTTTTGAATGAATATACTTGCAGGAATTTGTCGGATGGATGTCGAACATTTGAAAAGGGAAAAATGTGGAGAACCCAAAACGGCTGCTAGCAAGGAGGAAATTAAGTGAAAATCATTTTATATGCCAGCATCGCGTTGATTGCCATCTCTTTTTTCATATTAGTCATTTATATCACAAGGACATTAACGGTATTGCAGGAAACGATCCGACGCTTAACGGCGACCATTGACCATTTAGACAAAGAAGTGCAGAGCATTACGACGGAAACGGCACAGCTGTTAAAGAAAGCGAATGCGCTTGCTGATGATGTTCAGAAAAAAGTGGAAGGATTGAATTCGCTTGTCCATGCAGTAAGTGATGTCAGTTCTACCGTTCAGTCGTTCAACCATTCGCTGCAACAATTTTCTTCCTCTGTGACAAAGAAAGTAGATGCATACCAAGAAAAAGTAGTAAAAGTAATGCAATGGGGAAATGCTTTTATGGAAATATGGGAAAAATGGAAGGAAAGGAAGCAAAAAAAGACGAAGGGGGCTATATTTGATGGCAAAAAATAATGGAGGATTTTTGTTAGGAGCGATTGTCGGCGGAATTGCTGGTGCGGTGACGGTGATGCTATTGACAAGCGAAAAAGGAAAACAATGGCTCGCTGAAATCAATGAAACAGGAAAATTAGAGCCGATGAAAACAACAGCAACAGAATGGTTAGAAGTCGCCAAAGAAAAAACGAAAGAAGTAACGAAATTTATTCCAATTGGAAAAACGGACGAGAAGCTATCTTCTTCTGAATCTACAACAACGTCGGAAACATCGGTCATCCCGATTTCGGTGCCGGCGAGCGAAAAGGATAAAGAAAATATAGAAAAATTGTTGAAAGAAGCAGAAGAAGCGTTCCATGATACGGAGCAAAAACTGCAAAAACAAAATGAAACGGAGTGAGCAAAGTGGGAAAGAAGAAACTGGAGACGATTGAACAATTTCAAGAAGTATTAAAAGAGGGGAAACGGTTTTTATTCATCAAACATAGTCTTACATGCCCAATTAGTCAAGCAGCGTTTCAAGAGTATGAAAAATTCGCAGCCGACTATCCGGAAGTGGATACATATTATTTGTTTGTGCAAGAGGCGCGTCCACTTTCGAACTATATCGCTGAAACGTTTGGTGTGAAACATGAATCTCCGCAAGCACTTTTGTTTGAAAATGGATCTGTCGTGTGGCATACATCGCACTGGAATATCACGCGAACATCCGCCTTCCTCCCACTGCTTTAGCTGTGGGGAGGAAGGCGGGGGTTATATTTTTAGTATATATTGAATTTTTCGTTCAGCATAAGTACACTGGATTTAGAAAGGTAGGTGAATCAAGAATGCTCTGCACTCTCAAGATTAAATTAATGCCAACTCTTGAACAGTTTCATGCGTTGCTGGAAACAATGAAACGGTTTAACCAAGCATGCAACTATATTAGCGAGATTGCTTTTCGCTCCAGAACCTTTTCCAAAACGAAAATCCAGCGGCTTTGCTACTATGACGTCAGGGAAAAATTTGGCCTCTCTGCCCAAATGACCGTTCGTGCCATCGGCAAAGTGTCGGAAAGCTATCGTTTGGATAAAAAAACCTTGCATCACTTTAAAGAAACCGGTGCCATCGTGTATGGCGTTCCAAGAAGGAAAAACTATTTGCCCGTGATGTGAACCACTGCATTAGCAAGAAGATTGTTGAAAAGGCAAAGGCACTCGGATGCGGCATTGCCCTTGAAGATTTAAAGGGCATCCGCCAACGCACCGAGAAAACGGTTAAAAAGCAACAGCGTCGTCAACACTCTTCTTGGTCTTTTTATCA
>NZ_QCWL01000001.1:1454211-1559194 GCF_003064505.1 Geobacillus sp. LYN3
TGAGAAAGTTTATTGAGTATAAAGCAGCGATCGCTGGCGTGCCGGTGGTATTGGTTCATCCAAAAAATACTTTCCCGCACCTGTCCGGTTTGCGGACATGTGGCCAAAGAAAACAGACCGTCAAGGGATCAGTTTTGTTGTCGAGCTTGTGGGTACGCTGCCCCTGCCGACAACGTGGCTGCGGAAAACATCCGCAGGGCTGCTGTCAACCAGCCGAACGCGGCAGCCAATTAGGCTAGTTGCAAGCCCACGGCTTTAGCCGTTGGGTAGTTGACATAAACGGATGTGATGACATGGTTTATAGCATGACAGGCTTTGGACGCAGCACGAAAAAGAATGAACAGCTAAGCATTACCGTGGAAATGAAGTCAGTGAACCACCGCTTTTGTGAAATTTCCATCCGCATCCCTAGACAATGGATTGTTTTTGAGGATAAAATAAAAAAAGCAATTTTGCAGTACGTGAAACGGGGAAAAATCGAAGTTTTTGTCAATATCGAAGGCGATGGATTGGTGAAGCGAAAATTACATATTGATTGGGATTTAATGAAGGAGTATTATAATAGTTTGCAAAGAGCGAATGAGCAGTTTTCTTTGCATGATCGTGTGACACTTTCCCACTTATTTCAGCTCGAAGGTGTTGCGGAAATTATTGAAGAAGAAACCAACAATGAGGAAATGGAGCAACTGTTACTTGCAGCAGTCAAAGAGGCAGCAGAGCAACTTGCATTTATGCGTAAGCAGGAAGGTGAGGCGCTCCTTGTTGATATAAAAACGCAGCTTTCTAGTATTGAAAAAAGCGTGCAAGCGATTGAGGAGTGGGCCCCTTGCGTCATTGATCATTATCGCGAGCGGTTAATGAAACGTATCAATGAGCTTGTTCCACTTCCTGCCGATGAGTCACGCATTTTAACAGAGGTGGCGATTTTCGCGGAAAAAGCGGACATTAACGAAGAGCTAAAGCGGATTCGCAGCCACCTTAAGCAAGTTGCCGCAACGCTCGAAAAAGACGAACCAATCGGTCGAAAGCTTGACTTTTTAGTACAAGAGTTAAACCGAGAAGTGAATACGATCGGGGCAAAAGCGAACGATAGCCGAATTGCTGCGCAAGTAGTAGAGATGAAAAGCGCGCTCGAAAAGATGAAAGAGCAAGTGCAAAATATCGAGTAATCGTTTAGAACTGCCCAATTGCGGCAACAATAATTTTTATGGCAGGTGGGCATTTCGTGGGGATAAAATTTATTAATATCGGATATGGAAATATGGTATCAGCCGCTCGCATTATTACGATTGTCAGCCCCGATTCAGCACCAATTAAACGAATTATTCAAGATGCGAGAGAAAGCGGAAAATTAGTTGATGCCACTCATGGAAGGAGAACACGGGCTGTCATTATTATGGACAGCGATCATGTCATATTATCTTCCGTTCAACCGGAAACAGTAGCCAATCGTTTATATGGAAGCGATGATTTATCGGAGGAAGGGTAGGGTTTTATATATCTATGAGTGAAAGAGGATTATTGATTGTGTTGTCTGGACCGTCTGGCGTTGGAAAAGGAACGGTGCGAAAAGCATTGTTTTCCCAGCCGGATATTAATTTGCATTATTCCGTTTCCGTAACGACAAGGAAACCGCGGGAAGGAGAAGTCGATGGTGTCGATTACTTCTTTAAAACGCGCGAAGAATTTGAGCAAATGATTCGTGAAAACAAATTGCTTGAGTGGGCAGAATACGTTGGCAATTACTATGGAACTCCAATTGATTATGTGGAAAAAACGTTGCAAGAAGGAAAAGATGTGTTCTTGGAAATTGAAGTGCAAGGGGCGCTTCAAGTGCGCAAAGTGTTTCCGGAAGGTCTTTTTATCTTCCTTGCCCCTCCAAGTTTAAGCGAATTGGAAAAACGAATTATAGCGCGCGGTACAGAGTCAGAAGAGCTCATTCAAAATCGTTTGAAAGCAGCAAAAGAAGAACTTGAAATGATGGATGCTTACGATTATGTCGTGGAAAACGATAAAGTCGAGCTCGCGTGCGAGCGGATTAAAGCGATCGTGATTGCTGAACATTGCCGACGAGAACGTGTGGCAAAACGCTATAAAAAAATGTTGGGGGTGGAATAAACCGTGCTATATCCTTCCATCGATTTGTTGATGCAAAAAGTGGATTCGAAATATAAGCTTGTTACGGTTGCAGCGAAACGCGCGCGTCAACTTCAGGAAAATGAAGAATTAACCATTAAAAATCCGGTGTCGAAAAAATTTGTTGGGCAAGCTTTAGAGGAAATTGCTGCGGACCATATCGAATTAGTAGAAGAAAAATAACAACCTAGCTGTTAGGTTGTTATTTTTTTACAAAAGTATAGTAGAGGTGTTTCTAATATGGTGAATGGAAAGAACATTTTATTATGTGTAACAGGGGGAATTGCAGCTTATAAAGCCGCTGCCTTAACGAGCCAATTAACCCAGCGCGGTGCCAATGTGAAAGTAATGATGAGTGAAGCTGCCTGTCAATTCATTACTCCGCTTACATTCCAAGCATTATCGCGCAACGAAGTATATGTGGATACATTTGAAGAAAAAAATCCAGCGGTAATTGCTCATATTGATGTCGCAGATTGGGCTGATCTTGTTCTTGTTGCCCCTGCTACCGCCAATACAATTGGAAAATTGGCAAACGGCATTGCCGACAACATGATTACAACAACGCTTTTAGCGACAAAAGCGCCGGTATGGATCGCGCCGGCAATGAATGTTCATATGTACGAACATCCGGCAGTGCAAGCCAATATCGAAACGCTATATCGCTTTGGCTATCGCTTTATTGAGCCGTCGGAAGGGTATTTAGCTTGCGGATATGTCGGAAAAGGGAGACTAGAAGAACCAGAAAAAATTATTGACAATATCGAAACATATTTTGCCTCCCTCAATCCTTTCTTAAATGGAAAAAAAGTGCTTGTCACCGCGGGACCGACGCGTGAAAAATTAGATCCTGTCCGCTTTTTTTCCAATCGTTCCACAGGGAAAATGGGCTATGCGATTGCGGAAGCGGCAGCGCGCTTTGGTGCGGAGGTGACGCTCATTTCTGGCCCTACGGAGCTGGATGCGCCAGCAAACGTAGAAACCGTTCGAGTAGAGTCTGCGCAAGAAATGTATGAAGCGGTGATGGATCGCTTTCCGCATGTGGATATCGTCATCAAAACGGCGGCGGTGGCTGACTATCGACCGAAGCATGTGTTTGATCAAAAAATAAAAAAACAGCCGGGCGACTATGTGATTGAAATGGAAAGAACGGTTGATATTTTAAAAACGCTAGGTGAACAAAAAACGACGCAAATTTTAGTCGGATTTGCGGCGGAAACGGACCATGTTGAGGAATATGCCCGGCAAAAATTAGAAAGCAAACGGCTGGATATGGTCGTTGCCAACAACGTCTCGGAAGAAGGAGCGGGGTTTGCTGGCGACACGAATATTGTGACCATTTTCAAACGCGACGGCTCCGTACGTTCGCTGCCACTTTTGCCGAAAAAACAAGTAGCAGAAGAAATTTTAAAAGAAATTCATCATTATATCGAGGCGATTCGATGAAAGTAGCAGCGGTTATTGTAGATGTTCCTTCGCGTCAGACGGATCGGCCTTTTGATTATGCCATCCCAAAAAAATGGGAAGATGTATTGCAGCCAGGCATGCGTGTCACCGTTCCGTTCGGTCCGCGGCGATTGCAAGGGTTTGTGATCGATATTAAGTCTCACTCGGACGTAAAAACATTGAAACCGATTGAAGAAGTGTTAGATGTCACCCCTGTATTAAACGAAGAGCTGCTCGAGTTAGGGAAATATTTAACAGAAACGACGCTTTGTTTTGCGATTTCCGCTTACCAAGCGATGCTTCCGGCAGCGATGAAAGCAAAATATGAAAAGGAAATCCGGCTCGTTCGTACAGAAAATCGCTTTTTACTTCCGGAAGCGATTCAGCCGCTTTTTGTGGATCGCACTGCCATTGATTGGAAAGAAGTGGAGCATAGCGATCTGCTTTGGCCGTTGCAAAAGGCGATTCAACAAGGCTATTTAGAAGTCGTATACCATGTAAAAGAAAAAGCAACAGCAAAAACGGTGAAGTACGTGGAACTGGCGCAATCGCATGAAGAAATCGCGCGTGCCATTAACGCATTGCCGGCAAACGCCGCCAAGCAAAAACAGTTGTTAACGGTTCTTCTGTCTGCGGATGAAGCAATGCCGTTGAAGCAGCTGTTAGAGCAGACCGATGCTTCCTATGCTTCGCTGAAAGCGTTGACCGCAAAAGGACTCGTTGTAGAAAAAGAAATCGAAGTATATCGCGATCCATATGAGCATCGTTCGTTTTCAAAAACAGCGCCGCTTCCGCTTACCGATGAGCAAGAAAAAGCACTTTCCGCCATTGTTGAGCGCGTAAGAGCCAATGAGCATGAGGTGTTTTTGCTATACGGCGTGACGGGAAGCGGAAAAACAGAAGTTTACATGCAAGCGATTGAAGAAGTATTGCGGCAAGGAAAAGAAGCGATTGTTCTTGTTCCGGAAATTTCGCTGACGCCGCAAATGGTCGAACGGTTTAAAGGGCGTTTCGGTTCACAAGTGGCAGTGCTTCATAGCGGTTTATCTGTCGGTGAAAAATATGATGAATGGCGAAAAATTCATCGGAAAGAAGTGCAGCTTGTCGTCGGCGCCCGTTCTGCTATTTTCGCTCCGTTTGAAAATCTCGGCATGATTATTATTGATGAAGAACATGAGACAAGTTACAAACAAGAAGAAAATCCGCGTTATCACGCCCGTGATGTGGCGATTTACCGCGCCCGTGTCCACGGATGTCCTGTCGTACTCGGCAGCGCTACTCCTTCGCTCGAATCGTTTGCGCGGGCGAAAAAAGGGGTATATCAGTTACTGACATTACAAAAGCGGGTAAGCGATAATGGGATGCCGGACGTTCATGTTGTAGATATGCGGGAAGAAATGCGGAGCGGAAACCGTTCGATGTTTTCGCGCTCGTTATTCGAAAAGTTGAAAGACCGTCTTCATAAAGGAGAACAATCTGTATTGTTTTTAAATCGGCGCGGCTACTCGACATTTGTTATGTGCCGTGATTGCGGTTATGTGATTCGTTGTCCACATTGTGATATTTCATTGACGTATCATCGGGTCGAGCAGCGATTAAAATGCCATTATTGCGGGCACGAGGAGCCGATTACGTATCGCTGTCCATCATGCGGAAGTGAGCATATTCGCTTTTTTGGAACGGGAACGCAAAAAGTGGAAGAAGAATTGACGAAACTGCTTCCCGAAGCGCGCGTGATCCGCATGGATGTCGACACAACGAGCCGCAAAGGCGCCCACGAACGGCTGCTTGCTGAGTTTGGCGCAGGGAAGGCCGATATTTTGCTTGGCACACAAATGATTGCCAAAGGTCTTGATTTTCCAAAAGTAACGCTTGTCGGCGTGTTGGCCGCAGATACGATGCTCCATCTTCCTGATTTTCGCGCTTCAGAAAAAACATTTCAGCTGTTGACACAAGTAAGCGGGCGCGCCGGGCGCCACGAGCTTCCCGGCGAAGTCGTCATCCAAACGTATACGCCGGAGCATTACAGCATCACGCTTGCCGCTAAACACGATTATGATGCATTTTATCAAAGAGAAATGGTGCTTCGTAAAATGTACGGCTACCCGCCATTTTACTATTTGACATTAATCACCGTATCACATCCGGAAATAACGAAAGCGGTGGCTGTGACAGAAAAGATTGCGGCATATTTGCGGGCACAGCTGTCGAATGAAGCGATCATTCTTGGCCCTGTCGCTTCACCGATTGCTCGACTTCATGATAGATATCGCTATCAATGCATGATAAAATACAAACGGGAGCCGAACATGACACGGGTATTAAAAGCGGTTATCGATCGTTATCAGCACGATGTTTCCCAAGGAGATTTATCGATTACGATCGATACGAACCCATATACAATGATGTAAATGGAGGAATTGTGTTGGCAATCTTACCAATTGTGACATACCCAGCGGATATTTTAGAAACGATGTGCGAACCGGTAAAACAATTTGACCGTCAGCTTATTCAGCTGTTAAATGACATGTATGAAACAATGATAGATGCGGACGGCGTCGGCTTAGCCGCGCCTCAAGTCGGAATCGCGAAACAAATTGCCGTTGTTGATGTCGGTGACAAGCACGGCCGGATTGAACTGATCAATCCGCGCATTATAGAAGCGCGCGGGGAGCAAATCGGTCCGGAAGGCTGTCTAAGTTTTCCAGGGCTGTTTGGTGAAGTAAAACGCGCCAATTATGTAAAAGTTCGTGCTCAAGATCGGCGCGGTCGGGTGTTTACGCTTGAAGCAACCGAATTTTTAGCGCGCGCGCTTCAACATGAAATCGACCATTTAAACGGAATATTGTTTACTTCGAAAGTAATTCGTTATTACGATCCGGAGGAATTAGAAGGGTAGATGATGGAAAGATGATAAAAGTTGTGTTTATGGGAACACCGGATTTTTCTGTTCCTATATTGAAGCAGCTAATAGAAGATGGCTATAACATTGCTGCCGTCGTTACACAGCCGGATAAACCGAAAGGAAGAAAGCGGGAGTTGACACCGCCGCCTGTCAAAGTGGAAGCGGAAAAACACGGAATTCCGGTATTGCAGCCGACAAAAATTCGTGAAAAAGAACAATATGAACAAGTGTTGGCGTTCAAGCCAGATTTAATTGTGACAGCGGCGTTTGGCCAAATTTTGCCGAAAGCATTGCTCGATGCTCCGAAATACGGCTGCATTAACGTCCATGCTTCATTGCTTCCGGAATTGCGTGGCGGCGCTCCGATTCATTATGCGATTTTGCAAGGAAAGACAAAAACAGGCGTCACGATTATGTATATGGTGGAAAAGCTCGATGCCGGCGATATTTTAACACAAGTGGAAGTACCGATTACCGAAACCGATACGGTTGGCACGCTTCATGATAAATTAAGCATTGCCGGGGCAAAACTGTTATCAGAAACGATTCCGCAATTAGTAGCTGGAAAATTAACTCCAATCAAACAAGACGATGAAAAAGCAACATATGCGTATAATATTAAACGCGAACAAGAAAAGATTGATTGGACAAAGCCGGGAGAAGACATTTATAACCATATACGCGGCTTGCACCCGTGGCCAGTTGCATATACAACGTTTGCCGGAAATGTATGGAAGGTTTGGTGGGGAGAAAAAGTTCCGGCTCCGAAAAAAGCAGAACCCGGAACGATTATTGATATCGTACAGGATGGAATTGTTGTTGCGACCGGCAATGAAACGGCAATTAAAATTACAGAATTGCAGCCGGCGGGGAAAAAACGGATGAATGCGGCGCAATTTTTGCGCGGCGCCGGCGCCCATCTCACTATTGGAATGAAGCTAGGAGATGAACATGAAAGCTAAAAACGTACGAGAAGTCGCTTTGGAAACATTGTTGGCTGTCGAAGAAAAAGAAGCGTACAGCAATTTATTATTAAATAAAATGATTGAGACGCATCGTCTTTCCGAAAGAGATGTCCGGCTGTTGACGGAAATTGTGTACGGAACGATTCAGCGCCGGGATACGCTCGATTATTATTTGACCCCGTTTTTGAAAAAAGCGCGCAAACTAGAGCGGTGGGTTCGCGTGCTTCTTCGCTTGACCCTTTATCAAGTATTGTATTTAGACCGCATCCCTGACCGCGCGGCGATTTTCGAAGCGGTGGAAATTGCGAAAAAACGAGGGCATCAAGGGGTCGCTTCGCTGGTTAACGGGGTGATGCGCGCCATTCAACGTCAAGGGGTGCCGCCTCTTGAGAAAATAGAAGATGAAGTGGAGCGGCTAGCCGTTGCGACAAGCCATCCACTCTGGCTTGTCAAGCGCTGGGTCGAGCAATACGGACTTGAAGAAACAAAACGGATGTGTGAAACGAACTTGTTGCCGCCAAAGCAAACGGCTAGGGTGAATACCGCAAGAATAACTGTCGAGGAAGCAATAGACAAGCTCAAGCAAGAAGGAATGGAAGTGGTACTCGGCGAGGTGGCAGAGGAAGCGATTCAAGCAAAAAGAGGAAATCTTGCGCACACGGATGCGTTTCGCCGCGGATGGATTACGATTCAAGACGAAAGCTCGATGTTAGTGGCGCGGGCGCTTGGACCGAAAGAACATGAGCGCGTTCTTGACAGTTGTGCTGCGCCGGGCGGAAAATCGACCCATATCGCAGAGTTAATGAACAACACCGGACAAGTAATATGTGCGGATATTCATGAACATAAAGTGAATTTAATCGAGGAGAATGCGAAACGACTGCAGCTTACGAATATTTCTGCGCGTGTGCTTGATAGCAGACGTTTAGGCGAAGTATTTGAGCGGGAGATGTTTGATAAAATTTTAGTTGATGCCCCGTGCTCGGGGTTTGGCGTCATCCGCCGTAAACCAGATATTAAATATGCAAAAACGGAAGCAGATATTCCTTCCCTTGTGGCGTTGCAACGTGAAATTTTGCACGCAGTTGCGCCATTGTTAAAAAAGGGCGGTACGCTTGTATATAGCACATGTACGATTGACCGTGATGAAAATGAGGCGGTCATTGCTCAATTTTTAGACGATCACCCAGAATTTTCACCAGATGAAACGATGAAACTGCGGTTGCCCGAAAAAGTACAACCATACGTTCACAACGGGCAACTGCATCTTCTTCCACATTATTTTGGGTCGGACGGATTTTTTATCGCATCATTACGAAAGAAGGTGTAGCTTCGTTGGAACAGACGAATATTGCAAAACAGAAAAAAGAAGAAACAGTATCACGCAATCCATCGATTTATTCACTTACGTTCGAACAGTTAAAAGATTGGATCATCGAGCAAGGAGAAAAACCATTTCGTGCCACGCAAATATATGAATGGTTATATCAAAAACGGGCAACCGATTTTTCTGAGATGACCAACCTTCCGAAAACGTTACGTGAAAAACTAAGCGAACATTTCGATATTACAACATTAAAAACGTTAGTGAAACAAACATCAAAAGACGGCACCATTAAATTTTTGTTTGAACTTCATGACGGATATTCGATTGAAACAGTATTGATGCGTCACAATTATGGAAATTCCATTTGTGTAACGACACAGGTTGGCTGCCGCATCGGTTGCACATTTTGCGCTTCGACGCTTGGCGGATTGAAGCGTCATTTAGAAGCAGGAGAAATTGTAGCGCAAGTCGTAAAAGTACAAAAAGCGCTTGATGAACAAGGAGAGCGCGTAAGCAGCATTGTTGTCATGGGAATCGGCGAGCCGTTTGACAATTACGATGAGCTGATAAAATTTTTGAAAATCGTCAACCATTCAAAAGGGTTGAACATCGGTGCACGACATATCACCGTTTCTACAAGCGGGATCATCCCGAAAATTTACCAATTTGCGGATGAAGGAATGCAAGTGAATTTTGCGATTTCGCTACATGCCCCGACGACAGAGCTGCGCACGAAGTTAATGCCGATCAATAAAGCATATCCGCTTCCAAAATTAATGGATGCTGTCCGTTATTACATTGAAAAAACAGGGCGACGCGTTACGTTTGAATACGGATTGTTTGGCGGAGTCAATGACCAAATCGAACATGCGGAACAGCTAGCCGAGCTCATTAAAGGATTGAAATGCCACGTTAACTTAATTCCGGTAAACTATGTGCCGGAACGAAATTATGTGCGGACACCGCGCGACCAAATTTTTGCGTTTGAACGCGCATTAAAAAAACATGGAATCAATGTTACGATTCGCCGCGAACACGGACACGATATTGACGCAGCATGTGGGCAGCTTCGCGCGAAGGAGCGAAAAGAAGAGACGAGGTGAAATAATGAAAGTCGTTTTTCAAACCGACATTGGTAAAATTCGGGCTCACAACGAAGACAGCGGCGGAGTTTTTCAAAATAAAGACGGGCATTATTTGGCGGTTGTTGCAGATGGGATGGGGGGACATCGCGCCGGCGATGTTGCGAGTGAAATGACGATTTCCTATTTAAAAGAAGAATGGGAACAGTCAGAGCACATCTCTTCTCCAGATATAGCAGAGCAATGGTTGAAAGATCATGTAGCGGCTGTGAACCGGATTTTATTCGAGCATTCCTTGAAGCATACGGAATGCCAAGGAATGGGGACAACGATTGTCAGCGCGATTTGCACTGACCAGTTTGTCACGGTCGGCCATATTGGCGACAGCCGTTGTTACCTTTTAAATAAAAATGGATTTCAGCAAATTACGGAAGACCATTCACTCGTCAATGAATTAGTGAAAACGGGGCAAATTTCAAAGGAAGATGCAGAACACCATCCGCGTAAAAATGTTTTGTTGCGCGCGCTCGGCACGGAAAAAGAAGTGAAATTGGATATGAAGACAATCAGCATCGATGAGCATGATATGTTGCTTTTATGTTCGGATGGTTTGTCAAACAAAGTATCGGAACAAATGATGGTACATATTTTGACATCAGACGACTCGCTCGAGCACAAGGCGCAAGCGCTAATTGACTTGGCAAATGAACATGGAGGAGAAGACAATATTACGCTGGCAATTATTGATTTTTCATTGGAACGTGAAAGTAGGTGATCCGCATGCTCATCGGCAAACGGTTAAATGATCGCTATAAAATTATTAGTTTAATTGGCGGCGGTGGGATGGCAAATGTTTATTTAGCGAGAGATATCATTTTAGACCGCGACGTCGCCGTAAAAGTATTGCGCTTTGATTTTGCCAATGATGAACAGTTTATCAAACGGTTTCACCGCGAAGCACAGGCGGCAACGAGTTTGAATCACGAAAATATCGTCACCATTTATGATGTTGGAGAAGATGAAGGCATTTATTATATTGTCATGGAGTATGTGCGCGGGTATACATTAAAACAATATATTCATCAGCACGCCCCCCTCCCGGTTCCAAAGGCGCTTCATATTATGGAGCAATTAACATCAGCGATTGCGCACGCTCATGAAAACGGGGTTATTCATCGGGATATTAAGCCGCAAAACATTTTAATTGATGAGAATGGAGATGTAAAAGTAACTGATTTCGGGATTGCCGTTGCCCGTAGTTCTACTACGATTACGCAAACAAATTCGGTGCTTGGCTCTGTTCATTATTTGTCCCCCGAACAAGCGCGAGGCGGAATTGCGACAGAAAAATCCGACATTTACTCCCTAGGAATTGTCATGTTTGAGCTTGTAACAGGGCGGCTCCCTTTTTCTGGAGAGTCTGCCGTATCGATTGTGCTCAAACATTTGCAGGCGGAAACTCCTTCTCCAAAAGCATGGAATCCTAGTATTCCTCAAAGTGTCGAGAATATTATTTTAAAAGCGACGGCGAAAGATCCGTTTTATCGTTACCGTTCGGCAAGGGAAATGAATGAGGATATCAGCACGGCTTTAGATCCGGAACGCGTCAATGAGCAAAAATTTATGATTCCTGCCGATGATGAAGAACCGACAAAGGCGATTCCTGTTATTAGAGAGAGCCTTGTCAGCGCCGGGCTGGAACAGCAAACCATTGTTTACGAAGAAAAAAAGGAAGAAGAGAAAAAAGAAACAAAACCGAAGAAAAAGCGAAAATGGATTGTTTGGCTTACTGCGTTATTTTTATTTCTTGCAGCAGCGGGGGTGAGCGCTGTTACGTGGATTCCCGATTTGATTTTTCCGAAAGAAGTGACAATGCCGAATGTCGTCAATGAAGATTATGACGAGGCGGTCGAAAAGTTATCATCGCTAGGATTGGAGATTAAAGATACGATTGACGTCGAGGATGACGAAATCGCAGAAGGAAAGGTTGTACGCACGAAACCGGAAGCAGGAATGATGGTAAAGGAAGGATCTGCTGTTATTATTTATAAAAGCATCGGTAAAAAGAAAGTAGAGTTTGGCGATTTTATCGGCGAAGATATCGAAACAGCGGAAGCACAGCTGAAAAACGAAAATTTTATGAATGTTACACGCAATGAACGTTATAGCGACAAGCCTCCTGGTACCATTATCGATCAATTTCCTTATGCAGGAGATAAAGTCATTCCTGAAGAAACAAAAGTGATTTTCACTGTCAGCCTTGGTCCGGAAAAAATTATGTTGAAAGACTTGACGGGATATACAGAAAAGAGTGTGCGTGATTATGTAGATGATCAACAGTTGTACTTGAAGGTAAAATACGAATATTCGGATAAAGTTCCGGAAGGGCTCGTTATTTCTCAAACACCTACAGCCAATGAAAAAGTAGATAAAGGCGATACCATTACAGTAATTATTTCACGCGGCAAGGAGACGCTTCCTGTGAAAACGGTGATAAAAGATATTGAAATTCCATATGAACCGGAAGAAGAAGGACAAGTGATGGAAGCGCAATTATATATTCAAGATGCCAAACATAATATGACAACGCCGTATAAAACATACCGTCTGACCGCACCGGTAACGGAGACGGTGGAATTTGAAATTCCATATAAGGAAACGGCGTATTATCGTGTCATTGTAAACAATGTAGTAAAGGATGAAGGAACAATTCCATATCCAAACAATGTCACAAAGGAGTGAGGCTATGGCAGAAGGAAAGATTATTAAAGCGCTAAGCGGATTTTATTATGTATTATCGGAAGGAAAGGTGTTTCAATGCCGAGGCAGAGGAGTATTTCGAAAGCAGAAAATTACTCCTCTTGTCGGGGATCATGTCGAGTTTCAGGCGACGAGCGAAACAGAAGGATATATTATGAATATACGCGAACGAAAAAACTGGCTCGTTCGTCCGCCAATCGCTAACGTAGAACAAGCGATTTTAGTGTTTTCGGCAGTGGAGCCAGATTTTAGCACAAGACTTCTCGACCGTTTTCTCGTTCTTGTCGAATCCAAACATATTCGTCCGATTATTGTCGTGAATAAAATGGATTTAGTGGACGACCAGACAAAACCAACAATGGAACAATATATTCGTGATTATCGGCAAATAGGCTATGATGTCATTGAAACGTCAACCATCACCAAATTAGGAGTAGAACAGTTGCTTTCATATTTAGAAGGGCATATTTCCGTTTTTGCTGGGCAATCCGGCGTCGGGAAATCCTCGCTTTTAAATGCGCTCCGTCCGGATTTGCAGTTAAAAACCAATGATATTTCTACACATTTAGGACGTGGAAAACATACAACCCGCCATGTAGAATTGTTGGAAATTGGCGGCGGCCTTGTTGCTGATACGCCAGGTTTTAGTGCATTAGAGCTTGATGATATAGAATTGGAAGAGCTGCCGCTTTATTTTCCAGAGTTTTGTGAGCGCAGCGAGGAATGTAAATTCCGCGGATGTTTGCACATCGCGGAGCCAAAATGCGCTGTGAGAGAAGCGGTCGAATCGGGTAAAATCCCTTCTTATCGATATGAGAATTACATGAGTTTTGTCGAAGAAATTAAAGAACGAAAGCCGAGGTATTAACTATGGTAAAAATTGCACCATCGATTTTATCCGCCGATTTCGCGCGGCTTGCTGAGGAGATCCGTGACGTGGAACAAGGTGGAGCCGATTACATTCATGTTGATGTGATGGATGGCCATTTCGTGCCGAACATTACGATCGGACCGCTAATTGTCGAAGCGATTCGTCCCATTACAAAGCTTCCTTTAGATGTTCATTTAATGATTGAGCAGCCTGACCGATACATTCCTGCTTTTGCAAAGGCGGGAGCGGATTATTTATCCGTTCATGTGGAAGCGTGCCCACACTTGCATCGTACGATTCATTTAATTAAAGAGCAAGGAGTAAAAGCCGGAGTTGTCTTAAATCCACATACGCCGGTAGAAATGATTCAACATATTATCGATGATGTTGATTTAGTGTTATTGATGACAGTTAATCCAGGATTTGGAGGACAGAAATTTATTCCATCTGTATTGCCAAAAATTCGACAAGTTGCGCAACTGGTGAAAGAAAGAGGACGATTTGTAGAAATTGAAGTAGATGGCGGGATTAATGCCAAAACAGCCCGCCTATGCATGGAGGCTGGGGCAAACGTGCTTGTTGCTGGTTCTGCTATTTATAATGAACGTGACCGTGCTGCGGCGATTCGTGCCATTCGTGGCGAAAATGAGGCGGAAGGTGTATAACCTTCCGCTTTAGAGTAAGCAAGAAAGGAAGAAACGTATGTTTATTCATATTGTCGGCGGCGGACCGAGTGAACATCTTCCCTCTTTAGCTAGTTACGATGGAGAACATGTACGATGGATCGGGGTGGATCGTGGAACAAAGACGCTGCTTGAAGCGGGAATCCGGCCGATAAAAGCGTTTGGTGATTTTGACTCCATGACGACGGAAGAGATTATATTACTACAAAAAACACTCGATGATCTTGATATATGGCCGGCGGAAAAAGATAAAACCGATATGGAAATTGCGCTTGATTGGGCGGTGCAGCAAGAAGCGGATAAAATCCGCATTTTTGGAGCAACCGGCGGCCGCCTTGACCATTTATTTGGCAATGTTCAATTGCTGATCAAATACGCAGGGAAACCGATTGAGATGATCGACAGACAAAATATTGTGACTGTCCATCTTCCAGGCACGTACACCGTTTTTTACGATGAACGATATCGATACGTTTCTTACATTCCGATTTCCAATGATATTAAAGGAATGACGTTGGATGGATTTAAATATCCGCTAACAAATAGTCATATTTTTCGAGGTTCGACACTATGTATTAGTAACGAACTTATCCAATCTTCTGGTACTTTTTCATTTTCCAAAGGCATATTAATGATGATAAGAAGTAGCGATGTAGGTACGATTTAAAGTGAAGGGAATATACTTATAAAGAGATGAAGGAAAGTCCGTTATGATGGCAGTGAGGAGGGAATCGGAATGAAATTTTATACCATTAAATTACCGAAATTTCTTGGTGGAATTGTGCGTGCCATGTTAAATTCCTTTAAAAAAGGATAATAAAAAAGCACCAATTTTTTGGTGCTTTTTTATTATGCGGTGTCCGTTAAACGCGTTGTACTTTTCCAGATTTTAATGCGCGGGCAGACACCCATACACGTTTTGGTTTTCCATCGACTAAAATACGAACTTTTTGAAGGTTTACTTTCCATGTGCGTTTATTTGCATTCATCGCATGTGAACGTGAATTGCCGAAAGATTTTTTCTTTCCTGTCACAAAGCATTTTGCCATCTTTTTTCCCTCCTTACTCGTACCGCATTCCGATGTGAGTCTAAAAAACACTATTATAATTTACCATACAAACAGTTAAATTTCAATATATGATGTTTTATCTTTCAAGAAAATATCCTTGACATATATTTTTATTTTCGGCTAAATAATACTAGTGGGCGATGGGAGAACTTTTAAAAAGCAGAGCGTTATAGTACAATGACTGTAGCTATGCGAACAATTCCGAAGGGGGAACTGTCATGTCCATTGAATTGCAAACGAAATACGGGAGAATCGAAATTTCCAATGATGTAATTGCGATGATTGCAGGGGGCGCTGCGGTCGATTGCTACGGAATCGTTGGAATGGCATCGAAAAATCAAATTAAAGACGGAATTTCTGAAATTTTGCGGAGGGAAAACTTTTCTAAAGGTGTGATTGTCCGAGAAGAAAATGGGGAAGTGCATATCGATATGTACATTATTGTTAGCTATGGAACGAAAATTTCTGAAGTTGCTCACAATGTGCAAACAAAAGTGAAATATACGCTTGATCAAATGTTAGGGCTTTCTGTACAGTCGATTAATATTTATGTTCAAGGGGTTCGTGTAACGAATCCGTAGTAAGGAGGAGTTAGTAGGTGACAATTAGGATACTTGACGGAAGACTGTTTGCAGAAATGGTCTTTCAAGGAGCGGCGCATTTATCCAACAATGCAAAAGCGGTCGATGCGCTGAACGTCTTTCCGGTTCCGGATGGCGATACAGGCACGAATATGAATTTATCGATGACTTCTGGTGCAAAGGAAGTAAAAAATAACATTTCTGATCATATTGGAAAAGTCGGCAGTGCATTAGCAAAAGGGCTATTGATGGGAGCACGCGGAAATTCAGGAGTGATTTTATCGCAATTGTTTCGTGGTTTTGCGAAAGCGGTGGAAGCGAAAAAAGAAATTAATAGTGCGGAATTTGCTGCTGCGCTTGAAGCAGGTGTCACCACCGCTTATAAAGCGGTAATGAAGCCGGTGGAAGGCACGATACTGACCGTAGCGAAAGACGCGGCGAAGCGGGCGGTAGAAATCGCAAAAAAAGAACAAGACATTGCCATTGTGATGGAAGAGGTAGTGAAGGAAGCGAAGGCGTCTTTGCAACGCACACCTGAATTATTGCCGGTATTAAAAGAAGTGGGGGTTGTCGATAGCGGCGGTCAAGGGCTTGTCTACGTATATGAAGGATTTTTGAGCGCATTAAAAGGGGAAAATGTTGCTGATCGAAAGCCTATAGAAGTCTCGATGCAAGAATTAATCAATGCTGAACATCATAAAAGTGCACAAAGCCATATCGATACGGATGAAATTGAGTTTGGTTACTGTACCGAATTTATGGTACGGTTTGAACGAGATAAATTGCAAAAACATCCATTCTCTGAAGAAGCGTTTCGTCAAGATTTAAGCCGATTCGGTGACTCATTATTAGTCATTGCTGATGATGAACTTGTAAAAGTGCATATTCACACAGAACAGCCTGGCGAAGTACTGACATATGGACAAAAATACGGAAGTTTAATAAACATTAAAATTGAAAATATGCGCCAACAGCACGCAAATATAGTAAATCAAGAACGCAATGCTGCTTCGAGCGCATCGAAGGCGAAACAAAAAGAGAAATATGGAATTGTGACAATAGCGATGGGATCCGGCGTTGCCGAGCTGTTTAAAAGCATCGGCGCACACGTTGTCATTGAAGGCGGCCAAACGATGAACCCGAGCACGGAGGATATCGTAAAAGCAATTGAAAGCATTAACGCAGAAACAGTATTCGTGCTTCCAAATAATAAAAACATTATTATGACAGCACAACAAGCTGCGACCATCGTCAACCAAAAGGTGATCGTCATTCCATCGAAAACAGTCCCTCAAGGGATGTCGGCATTGCTGGCGTTTAATCCATCACTTTCTGAGGAACAAAATGAAAAAGCAATGACGGTCGCCTTGTCGCGTGTCAAAACAGGACAAGTTACGTTTTCAGTACGGGATACAACGATCGATGGGGTGGAGATTGAAAAAGACGATTATATGGGTCTTGCTGATAATAAAATCGTTGCGGCGGAAAGAGATAAGCTTTCGGTGACGAAGCAATTGCTTAATACGCTAATTGATGAAGATAGTGAAATCGTTACAATGATATATGGGGAAGAAGCAACAGAAGAGGAAGTCGAAGCAATTGTTTCTTATATTGAGGAAACATATCCGGACGTAGAAGTGGAAGTGCATAACGGAAAACAGCCGTTATATCCATTTATCTTTTCTGTTGAATAAATTATGTTAGAATAGTAGAAGGGGAGTTCCCCTTCTATTTTATTGTAATATTAAGGGAGTGAAAATGTGAAATATAAAAGCGTCTTTGATATTATCGGACCGATTATGATTGGCCCATCGAGTTCGCATACAGCGGGAGCGGCGCGAATCGGGAGAGTGGCGCGCAGCTTATTTGGCAGAAAACCGAAATGGGCACATATTTCTTTTTACGGCTCTTTTGCGCAAACGTATAAAGGGCATGGAACCAATGTAGCCATTGTTGGTGGCCTTCTTGATTTCGATACATTTGATGAGCGAATTCCTTATTCGCTTGAAATTGCGAAACAAGAAGGAATGGAAGTCACTTTTTATGAAGAAGATGCGATTCCTCATCATCCTAACACTGCGAGAGTGCGCATTGGAGATGAAAAAGGGGAATTGGAACTTGTCGGTATTTCCATTGGCGGTGGAAAAATCGAGATTATCGAGTTAAACGGATTTGAGTTGAAGTTGTCTGGCCATCATCCGGCATTGCTCATTATGCATAATGACCGGTACGGGGCGATCGCGTCGGTGGCGAATGTTTTAGCGAAATATGCGATTAATATTGGACATATGGAAGTGTCACGGAAAGAAAAAGGAAAAGAAGCGTTGATGACCATTGAAATAGATCAGCCGATTGATCAAACCATTATTGATGAACTGGCGGCATTGCCACATATTATCCAAGTAACAAAAATTGCGGATTAGCGTAAGCGTTTGCAAAAAAGGAGGCCGCATCATGATGTTTCGCAACGTTGCTGAACTTGTGCAATTGGCGGAAAGCCAAAACATTAAAATTGCCGAAGTAATGATTCGGCAAGAGATAGAAGTAACGGGGAGAAGCCGTGAAGAAATTTTTGCGCAAATGGATAAAAACTTGCAAGTAATGGAACAAGCGGTTGCAAAAGGGCTTGCCGGTGTTGTCTCCAGATCGGGGCTCACTGGCGGGGATTCGGTGTTGTTGCAACAATATATCAGACAAGGGAATTTTTTATCAGGAGAAACGATTTTAGATGCCGTTAGTAAAGCGGTGGCGACAAATGAAGTAAACGCGGCAATGGGCGTCATCTGCGCGACGCCGACTGCGGGTTCCGCCGGAGTTGTTCCGGGGACGCTTTTTGCAGTAAAAGAAAAATTAAAGCCGACGCGTGAAGAGATGATTGAATTTTTATTTACAGCGGGGGCATTCGGTTTTGTTGTTGCCAATAACGCCTCCATCTCTGGCGCGGCTGGAGGGTGTCAAGCGGAGGTCGGCTCAGCCGCGGGAATGGCGGCGGCAGCGTTAGTCGAACTTGCCGGGGGAACGCCGAGCCAAGCAGCGGAAGCGATGGCGATCGCTTTAAAAAATATGTTAGGATTAGTATGTGATCCTGTCGCTGGTCTTGTCGAAGTTCCATGTGTAAAGCGAAATGCGATGGGAGCGGCAAATGCGATGGTAGCAGCAGACATGGCGCTTGCTGGTATTAAAAGCCGCATTCCATGTGATGAGGTCATTGAAGCGATGTTTCGCATCGGTGAAACGATGCCAACTGCATTGAAAGAAACTGCAGAAGGAGGGTTAGCAGCAACGCCGACCGGCCGCGCTTTAGCGGCAAAAATTTTCGGCGTTTCAGCTAATAGCCGTGAATCGTGAGTTGCAACAACCTGTTACAGCAATAAAGGGAATTGGAGAAGAAACAAGTGAAGCGCTTCGAGAAATGGGGATTACAACGATCGAGGAATTGTTTATGCATATTCCATACCGCTATGAAGATTATGAGATAAAAGATTTAGCGGAAGTAAAACACGACGAAAAAGTAACAGTCGAAGGGAAGGTTCATAGCGAGCCTTCTCTTACCTATTATGCGAAAAAAAAATCGCGCTTAACATTTCGTCTGCTTGTGGGACGGTATTTAATCACCGTCGTTTGTTTCAATCGTCCTTATTTAAAAGGAAAATTATCCATTAACGATACCGTTACAGTCATTGGAAAATGGGATCAACACCGTCAAATGATTACGGCATATGAATTGAAATTAGGACCGCTGCCGCAAAAGCGGGAAATTGAACCGGTTTACTCGGTTCGTGGATCCATCACAGTGAAAGGAATGCGTCGTTTTATCAAGTTGGCTTTAACGCAATACGGCGAAGCAATCGTGGATCCGCTCCCGCTATCGATACGGCAAACGTACCGGCTTATTTCAAAGCAGGAAGCGATTCGAGCGATCCATTTTCCACGTTCTCATGAGGAATTGAAGCAGGCGAGACGGAGGCTTGTATACGAGGAATTTTTGCTTTTTCAATTAAAAATTCATGCTCTTCGTAAAGTGCAAAGAGAATATTCGGAAGGAATCGCCCATTCGTTTTCGGAGGAAAAATTGCATGCCTTCATCCAACAGCTTCCATTTTCGTTGACAAAAGCACAGCAGCGCGTTGTTCATGAAATACTAGCGGATATGCGATCCCCATACCGTATGAACCGCCTTCTTCAAGGAGACGTTGGTTCGGGAAAAACGGTCGTTGCGGCGATTGTATTATATGCTGCCGTTCTATCCGGCTATCAAGGAGCGCTAATGGTGCCAACGGAAATTCTAGCGGAGCAGCACGCGCAGTCATTGCAAACATTATTCGCATCAACCAATGTAGCGGTGGCGTTACTAACAAGTTCTGTGAAAGGAAAGAAAAGAAAGGAAATTTTAGAACAGCTTGCTTGTGGAGATATTGACATTATTATTGGGACACATGCACTTATTCAAGAAGAAGTAAATTTCAAGCAGCTTGGTTTGGTGATTACAGACGAACAACATCGGTTTGGAGTGGAACAGCGCCGGATTTTGCGCGAAAAAGGGCAATCGCCTGACGTGTTGATGATGACGGCGACACCAATTCCGCGCACGCTTGCCATTACTGCGTTTGGCGAAATGGATGTGTCGGTGATCGACGAAATGCCGGCCGGAAGAAAAAAAGTGCAGACATATTGGGTAAAACACCATATGTTTGAACGCGTTCTTGATTTTATCGAAAAAGAAATTCAAAAAGGACGCCAAGCATATGTCATTTGTCCGCTCATTGAAGAATCGGAAAAATTAGATGTGCAAAATGCGATTGATGTTCATAGCATGTTGACACATTATTACAAAGGGAAATATCATATCGGCCTTATGCACGGACGGCTTTCTTCGGAGGAAAAAGAGGAAGTAATGAAAGCGTTCAGCGAAAATCGTGTGCAAGTGTTAGTTTCTACTACGGTTGTGGAAGTTGGCGTAAATGTCCCGAACGCCACTGTCATGGTGATTTACGATGCGGAACGATTTGGGCTGGCACAGCTGCATCAATTGCGCGGTCGGGTCGGCCGCGGTGATGAGCAATCATATTGTATTTTAATTGCTGATCCAAAATCAGAAACAGGAAAAGAGAGAATGCGCATTATGACGGAAACGACAGACGGATTTGTTCTATCAGAGAAAGACTTGCAGTTGCGCGGCCCTGGTGATTTTTTTGGCACCAAACAAAGTGGTATGCCTGAATTTAAATTTGGAGACGTCGTACATGATTATCGCATTCTGGAAGTAGCGCGCAACGATGCGGCAAAATTAGTTCAATCTACTGCTTTTTGGCGCGATGAGCCGTATCAATGGCTGCGTCTTTATTTACAAGAATCCGGTGTGCTAGATGGCGAAAAATTAGATTGATACGGAGCTGTTTTCGCCATTTTCACCAAAGAATGAAACCACTTTTTTTGCTTGCAATCTTTTTTTTGAGATTATATACTACTATTAGTACCTAGTCATAGAAGTGGACGGTGTAAATAGATGCGAAAAAGCAAACGGGAACGACAACGGCTTTTGCAAGAAACGATTCAAGAAAATCCGTTTATTACCGATGAGGAATTAGCTGAAAAATTTTCCGTCAGCGTTCAAACGATCCGCTTAGACCGTTTAGAGTTGTCGATACCTGAACTGCGTGAGCGAATTAAACATGTCGCGCAGCAATCGCTGGCCGATAAAGTCAGGTCGCTTCCGATTGAGGAAGTAATCGGGGAAATTATCGATATTGAGCCCGACCATAGCGCCATTTCTATTTTCGATGTGAAATCAGAACATGTGTTTAAGCGGAATCGTATTGCGCGCGGTCATCATTTATTTGCCCAAGCCAATTCACTTGCCGTTGCCGTCATCAACGATGAGCTTGCATTGACAGCAAAAGCGAACATTCGCTTTACAAGACAAGTGAAAGAAAATGAACGAGTGGTAGCGAAAGCAAAAGTGGTCGGCGAAAAAGAGAACGGACGAACGATTGTGGAAGTAAACAGCTACGTCGGGCAAGAACTTGTCTTTTCCGGAACGTTTGAAATGTATCGATCAAATCGCGAAAAAAAGGATGGAGACAGCAATGAAAATAGCAATTGATGCGATGGGAGGAGACCATGCCCCAAAAGAAATCGTTCTCGGGGCGATGAAGGCCGTTCAGCACTTTTCAGATGTACATATTACTCTATTCGGAGACGAGGGCAAAATTCGCCCTTATCTTACATCAGACGAACGGATCACTGTCATTCATACCAATGAAGTGATCGAAGCAACGGATGAACCAGTGCGGGCGGTAAGAAGAAAAAAACAATCGTCCATGGTGTTAATGGCCGAAGAAGTGAAAGAAGGACGCGCTGATGCTTGTATATCGGCGGGAAATACGGGCGCGCTTATGGCGGCAGGGCTATTCGTCGTCGGACGAATCGCGGGGATTGATCGACCTGCATTAGCACCAACGCTTCCGACGATTGGCGGCGAAGGGTTTTTGTTTTTAGATGTCGGAGCAAACGTCGATGCCCGTCCGGAACATCTGTTGCAATATGCTTTAATGGGAGCGGTGTACGCGGAAAAAGTTCGGGGAATTCCACGTCCGCGCATCGGCCTATTAAACGTTGGAACAGAAGACCAAAAGGGAAACGATGTTGCCAAGAAGGCGTTCCAACTTTTGCGAGAAACCGATCTTAATTTTATCGGCAACGTAGAAGCGCGCGATTTATTGCAAGGCGTCGCCGATGTGGTTGTCACGGATGGTTTTACTGGCAACGTTGCATTAAAAACGATTGAAGGTACGGCTATTTCCGTTTTTTCTATGTTAAAAGAAGCATTAACAAGCAGTTTTTTAAGCAAATTAGCGGCAGCTATTTTAAAGCCGAAATTAATAGATTTGAAAAAAACGATGGATTATTCCGAATATGGAGGGGCTGCGCTGTTTGGGCTAAACGCTCCTGTCGTAAAAGCGCACGGTTCGTCTGATGCGAACGCCATCTTTCACGCCGTCCGTCAGGCGCGGGAAATGGTAGCGAACGATATCATCACTACAATAAAAGAAGCGATTGAACAAAATCATTCATAAGGGAAGTGGAACATATGGGGAAAATTGCTTTTATTTTTCCAGGACAAGGGTCGCAAACGGTAGGCATGGGAAAAGACGTCGCGCAAAGCGATGCCAACATCGCTGCGGTGTTTCAGTCCGCGGACGAACGTCTTGGTTTTTCGCTTTCTTCGCTTATTTTTGAAGGGCCGCAAGAAACGCTGACTTTAACGTACAACGCACAGCCGGCCTTATTAACGACGAGCATTGCGCTTCTTGAAAAAGTAAAAGAAGCCGGCATTACGGCGGATTATGTCGCTGGCCATAGTTTAGGAGAATATACGGCGCTTGTGGCGGCGGGAGCGATTTCGTTTACCGATGCGGTGTATGCGGTAAGAAAACGCGGGGAGTTTATGGAAGAAGCGGTGCCGGCAGGAGAAGGAACGATGGCCGCGGTGCTGGGAATGGATGCGGCCGCGCTTGAAGCGGTGACAAAAGAAGTATCGGAACAAGGCGATCCAGTACAGCTGGCGAATTTAAACTGTCCAGGGCAAATCGTTATTTCCGGTTCAAAAGCGGGAGTAGAAAAAGCCGGGCAGCTTGCGAAAGAGAGAGGAGCAAAAAGGGTTATTCCGCTTGAGGTGAGCGGTCCGTTTCATTCTTCCCTTATGAAACCGGCAGCAAGCAAATTGCAGGATGTGCTAAACACCATTGCGATTCGTGATGCTGAAATTCCTGTTGTTGCCAACGTTACTGCACAGCCGGTCGTGAAAAAAGAAGAGATTTTGCGTCTATTAATCGAGCAATTGTATTCTCCTGTACGCTGGGAACAATCGGTAGAAATGATGATCGGCTTAGGAGTAGATACATTTATTGAAATCGGTCCGGGAAAAGTGCTGTCAGGACTTGTGAAAAAAATTAACCGCAACGTGAGCGTGTACGCAGTGAACGATCTTGAGTCTTTACAAGCGACCGTTGCGGCATTGAAAGGAGAATAAACGATGTTGCAAGGAAAAGTTGCGCTTGTCACGGGAGCATCGCGCGGCATCGGCCGGGCGATTGCATTGGAGCTGGCGCGTCAAGGCGCAAAAGTAGCGGTCAATTACGCCGGCAATGAAGCGAAAGCGAATGAAGTTGTCGAAGAAATTAAAAATATGGGTGGGGAAGCGTTCGCCATTCAAGCGGACGTATCTAATGCCGAAGCTGTTGATCAGATGGTCAAAGCGGTATTAGAACGATTTGAGCGCATCGATATTTTAGTGAACAATGCCGGCATTACCCGCGATAATTTATTAATGCGCATGAAAGAAGAAGAATGGGATGACGTGATGAATATTAACTTAAAAGGGGTGTTTAACTGCACGAAAGCAGTGACACGCCCGATGATGAAACAGCGGTACGGACGCATCGTGAACATTGCTTCTATCGTCGGCGTCAGCGGAAATCCGGGACAAGCAAACTACGTCGCCGCAAAAGCTGGCGTCATCGGGTTAACGAAAACAGCAGCCCGTGAGCTTGCGAGCCGCAACATTACCGTCAATGCGGTTGCTCCTGGATTTATTACAACCGATATGACCGACCGTCTTAGTGAAGAACTGAAGGCGGAAATGTTAAAACAAATTCCGCTTGCTCGCTTCGGCGAACCGGAAGATGTTGCGAAAGTCGTTTCATTCCTTGTATCGGATGCCGCTAGCTACATGACAGGGCAAACGCTTCATGTCGACGGCGGAATGGTCATGTAAAATCATATGTTTTTGAAATAGCCGCTAGTATTTTCTAGCTGAATCTACTATAATCATGAAGGGAGGTGAATGTGATGGCAGACGTGTTAGAGCGTGTTACGAAAATTATCGTCGACCGCTTGGGTGTCGAAGAATCCCAAGTTACATTGGATGCTTCTTTCAAAGATGATCTAGGTGCAGACTCTCTAGATATCGTAGAGCTTGTGATGGAATTAGAAGATGAATTTAATATGGAAATTTCTGATGAAGAGGCTGAAAAAATTGTCACAGTAGGAGATGCTGTGAACTACATAAAAAGCCACATGTAATATCGTATAGAAAAGTCCCGTTACAAAAGCGGGGCTTTCTATGCTTTTTATCAGTGTAACGTACGGATGAACGGATATAATAAGGAAGGATAAAACATTGCTTTTTCTATATATATTTTTGTGTGGAATGAAGTCGGAGGGCCTTATGTATGTCGAAACCAAAAGATAAAGAACGAATAAATGAAAAAAGGCGAGCGAAATTTAAGGAACTGCAAAAAAAAATCGGCATTTTTTTTACGAATGAAAAACTTCTTATTCAGGCTTTTACCCATTCATCGTATGTGAATGAGCATCGGAGACGGCCGCATGAAGATAATGAACGGCTCGAGTTTTTAGGTGACGCGGTGCTTGAGCTTACCGTTTCGCAATATTTGTTTAAAAAATTTCCGCATATGAGTGAAGGAGAATTAACAAAACTGCGCGCGGCCATTGTATGTGAACCATCGCTTGTCAAATTTGCCAACGCCTTATCATTCGGTGAACTCGTGCTTTTAGGAAAAGGGGAGGAGTTGACAGGGGGGAGAACAAGGCCAGCGCTGTTGGCTGATGTATTCGAAGCATTCATTGGTGCGCTATATTTAGACCAAGGAATGGATGCGGTCATGCAATTTTTGGGACAAACGATTTTCCCAAAAATTGATGAAGGTGCTTTTTCTCATGTGATGGATTTTAAAAGCCAATTGCAAGAACTCGTTCAACGCGATGGCATCGGTGTGCTTGAATATAGCATTTTAGAAGAAAAAGGACCGGCACATAATAAAGAATTTGTCTCTCGCGTTTCGCTAAATGGACAGGCACTTGGCATCGGAATCGGAAAGTCAAAAAAAGAAGCAGAACAACATGCAGCGCAAATGGCATTGCAAAAATTAAAAACAATAGGAAAAGAATAAGGGGCTGGCTCTCCAATATAGTCAGCCCTTCTTTCGGTTCTTTATGTTATAGTGATGGTACAGACATAGGAAAGATTGTGAGGCGGGTATGAATGTTCCTCAAACGGTTGGATATTATCGGATTCAAATCATTTGCTGATCGAGTATCCATTGAATTTGTTCCCGGGGTGACGGCGGTTGTCGGTCCGAACGGGAGCGGAAAAAGCAATATAACCGATGCGATTCGTTGGGTGCTTGGCGAGCAGTCAGCAAAGTCGTTGCGCGGTGCGAAAATGGAAGATATTATTTTTGCTGGGAGTGATTCCCGGAAACCGCTGAATGTGGCAGAAGTGACGATCACTCTTGACAACGAAGATCAATTTTTGCCGCTCGATTATCAAGAAGTCAGCATTACGCGGCGTGTTTACCGCTCGGGAGAAAGTGAATTTTTCATTAATAAACAGCCGTGTCGTTTAAAAGATATTGTAGATCTATTGATGGATTCCGGGTTAGGAAAAGAAGCCTTTTCCATCATTGGCCAAGGTCGCGTCGAGGAAATTTTAAGCAGCAAGCCGGAAGAAAGACGGACCATTTTTGAAGAGGCAGCCGGTGTGTTAAAGTATAAAATCCGCAAGAAAAAAGCGGAAAATAAGCTTGCGGAAACGCAAGAAAACTTGCACCGTGTCAGCGATATTTTACATGAACTAGAACAACAACTAGAGCCGCTGAAAATGCAAGCATCCATCGCGAAAGATTATTTAGAAAAACGCGATGAACTCGAAAGATTTGAAGTAGCACTGATGGTGCATGATATTGAACAATTGCATCAGCAATGGACATCGCTAAAGCAACTGCTTGCCCAGCACCAAAACGAAGAGATACAGCTATCTTCCACATTGCAAAAAGAGGAAGCGGAAATCGAACAGCTTCGCGATCATATTACGGCGCTTGATGAGTCGATTGACGGCCTGCAGCAAGTATTGCTCGTTGCGAGCGAAGAATTGGAAAAGCTCGAAGGGAAAAAAGAAGTATTAAAAGAGCGAAAGAAAAATGCCGCTCAATATAAAAAGCAGCTCGAAGATACAATTTCATCTCTTTCCGAAAAAAAGGAACGCCTCGAGCTAACGTTAAAGCATGAGAAAGAACAGCTTGCTCAGTTAAAGAAGACCGTTTCTACTATTCAAGCGGAACTAAAAGAGAAACAAGCGTCTCTTTCAGCCTATGACGCAAACGTCGAAGAGAAAATCGAGCAGTTAAAAAGCGATTATATTGAACTAGTTCATGAACAAGCTTCGCTAAAAAATGAGCGCTCCCATTTGCAAACACTGTTAGAAAAATTACAGGCAAAACAAATAGCGCTTGCCGAAGAAAACCGCAAATATTTAGACGAGCGCAAATATCTCGAAGAGCAATACGCAAAACTAGACCAAAAGCGTCAACAAATGGAAAAAACGCTGCAAGAAAAGGAAACGCTCTTGCAGCAAAAAACAAACGAAGTTGCGGCGATGAAAGCCGATTTGGAAAAGAAAGAATCCATGCTTTATCAAGCATACCAATATTTGCAACAAACGAAATCGCGCAAAGAAATGCTTGAGGAAATGCAGCAAGACTATGCAGGCTTTTTCCAAGGAGTAAAAGAAATATTAAAAGCACGTGCACAGTTTCCGGGCATTCATGGAGCCATCGTCGAATTGATTCAAGTGCCTGACCGCTACGAAACGGCGATGGAAATCGCTCTCGGCGGCGCGATGCAGCATATCGTTGTAGAAAATGAGGAAGTAGCGCGAAAAGCGATCCATTACTTAAAAGCGCATGCTTACGGGCGTGCTACTTTCTTGCCGATGAATGTCATGCAGCCGAAAACAATTTCTTCCGAACAACTTGCCCTTATTAAAGACCATCCGTCATTTGTCGGAATTGCAAGCGAGCTCATTCATTATGACAGCGCCTATCGTTCGGTCATTGCCAATTTGCTTGGAAATGTGATTATCACAACCGATTTAAAAGGAGCGAATGAACTAGCGCGCTTGCTTCATTATCGTTACCGTCTTGTAACACTCGATGGAGATGTCGTTAGTCCGGGCGGTGCGATGACTGGCGGCGGAATCGCGAAAAAAGCGAATTCTCTTTTAAGCAGAAACCGTGAATTAGAAACGATTACGGCAAAGCTGCATGAAATGGAGCAAAAAACAGAACAGCTTGAACGTTTTGTACAAACGAAGAAGAAAATGATTCATCAAGAGGAAGCGGCATTGCTTGCATTGCGAAAGCAAATAGAGGAGGAGCGTTTTGCGCTTCAAGAAGTAAAAAGCGAATTGCGCGAAGTACAATTGCAGGAAAAAAATATGAATGAACGTCTTGCTCTCTACGACCATGAAAAAGCCAATGATGAACAAGAAGCAAAACAGATGACAGAAAAGCTTGCTGTGATTGAACAACAGCTTTGCGACTTAGAAGAAAAATTGAAGGAAATCGATCGGACGATTGAAACGCTTCAAGCGCAAAAACAAACAGAGCAGACATCAAAAGAAGCGCTGCAAACAGCGATGACGGAACAAAAAATCGCTCTAGCCGAAACACAGCAGCGCCTAAAAAATGTTCAAGAAAAAGTAGAACAGTTCCATAACGAGCTAGCAGATACAGAAAAACAGCTGCAGGCGTCCAAACAAGAACTTGCCTCTTTGATCGAAGAGATGAATTCGAGCCATTTTGGAGAAGAAGAATTAGAGAAAATGCGGCAAAAAAAATCACAAGATAAGCAAAAAACGATTGAACTGATCGCCAGCCGCCGTGAACAGCGCTTGCAATATCAGACGAAGCTCGAGCATTTGGAACGGGAATGGAAAGAGAAAAAACGCCAGCATAAACAGCTTGCAGATATTGTAAAAGACGAAGAAGTCAAGATGAACCGCCTTGATGTAGAGTTGGAAAATTTGTTAAGCCGTCTTCGCGAAGAATATATGCTTTCGTTTGAGGCGGCAAAAGAAGCGTATCCGTTAACGGTGGACGTTCAAGAAGCGCGCAAACGAGTAAAGCTTATTAAACGGGCGATCGATGAGCTCGGAACGGTGAACTTAGGCGCAATTGATGAATACGAACGGGTATCAGAGCGTTATCAATTTTTAACAGAACAAAAAGCGGATCTTCAGCAAGCAAAAGAAACGCTTCATCAAGTCATTGACGAGATGGACCAAGAAATGAAAAAACGATTTTTATCAACGTTTGAACATATTCGTTCCCACTTCGGCGACGTGTTTCGCCAGCTGTTCGGCGGAGGAAACGCTGATTTGCGCCTGACGAATCCGGACGACCTGCTCGAAACAGGCATCGAAATCGTCGCACAGCCGCCAGGAAAGAAATTACAGAATTTAAGCTTGCTTTCCGGCGGGGAGCGTGCGCTAACGGCGATTGCTCTATTGTTCTCCATTTTAAAGGTGCGCCCTGTTCCGTTTTGTGTGCTTGATGAGGTGGAAGCAGCGCTGGATGAAGCGAACGTGCATCGCTACGCCCAATATTTAAAACAATTCAGCGACCAGACACAATTTATTGTCATTACCCATCGAAAAGGAACGATGGAAGAAGCGGACGTGCTGTATGGCGTCACGATGCAGGAATCTGGCGTATCGAAACTCGTTTCCGTCCGTTTAGAAGATTCGAAACAACTCGTAAAGTCATAATGTAGAAAGGATGGCGTCGATATGAGTTTTTTCAAAAAGTTAAAAGAAAAAATTACAAAACAAGCGGATTCGGTTACGGAAAAGTTTAAGCAAGGCCTTTCGAAAACGCGTGATTCATTCGCTGGCCGCGTCAACGATTTAATCGCCCGCTATCGGAAAGTCGATGAAGAATTTTTTGAAGAACTCGAAGAAATTTTGATTAGTGCGGATGTTGGTGTGAATACCGTTATGGAGCTGGTTGATGAACTGAAAATGGAAGTGAAACGCCGCAATATTCAAGATCCGAAAGAAATGAAGGCGGTCATTTCCGAAAAGCTTGTTGAGATTTACCGCGGCGATGATGACGCGAAAGCCGAATTAAATATCCAAGAAAATGGCTTAACCGTTATCTTGTTTGTCGGTGTCAATGGAGTCGGCAAAACGACGACGATCGGCAAGCTTGCCCATAAGTTGAAATCAGAAGGAAAGACGGTTATGCTCGCGGCAGGCGATACGTTCCGCGCCGGAGCGATTGAGCAGCTTGAAGTCTGGGGGGAGCGCGTCGGTGCGGAAGTCATTAAACAATCGGCAGGTTCAGACCCAGCGGCCGTTATATATGATGCGATCCAAGCGGCAAAAGCGCGCCATGTCGATGTGCTTTTATGCGATACAGCTGGACGTTTGCAAAACAAAGTGAATTTAATGAAAGAGCTTGAAAAAGTAAAACGCGTCATTGAACGGGAAATTCCAGGAGCGCCGCATGAAGTGCTGCTTGTACTTGATGCGACAACCGGACAAAATGCGATGAGCCAAGCGAAAATTTTTAAAGAAGTAACTAACGTCACTGGCATCGTGTTGACGAAGCTCGACGGCACGGCCAAAGGCGGGATCGTGCTTGCGATCCGCAATGAGCTTCATATTCCGGTGAAATTCGTTGGGCTTGGCGAAAAAATGGATGATTTGCAGCCGTTTGATCCGGAACAATATGTATATGGTTTGTTTGCGGATTTATTTGATGAAACAAATGAGTAACATATAGGTCTAAAAGACGGGGCTGGCTCGAGACATCATGATTCATGGTCTTTTTGAGCCAGCTTCTTTTTTGTAAAGATAAAATCTTGACATGTATAATAAAAAAAGATACACTAAACATCTGTAAAGGTGTTTCACTTAACAAAAAAGGAGATACACTAAACATCTGTAAAGGTGTTTCACTTAACAAAAAAGGAGGGAGTTTCATGCTCGAAAAAACGATGAGAATGAATTATTTGTATGACTTTTATCAAGCGCTGCTGACGCCAAAACAGCGCAGCTATATGTCGCTCTATTATTTAGACGATTACTCCCTCGGTGAAATTGCCCAGCAGTATGAAGTCAGCCGTCAGGCTGTTTATGATAATATAAAGCGAACCGAAGCGATGCTAGAAGAATATGAAAAAAAATTATCGCTCTTTCAGAAGTTTCAAAAACGAAAACAGCTGATGAACCAACTAAAAGATTATGTTTTACAAAAATATGGAGAGGACAAACAACTTTTCGATATGATTAAAGAACTAGAAGAATTAGAATGATAAGGAGGTGAAAACAGATGGCGTTTGAAGGATTATCCGAACGTTTGCAAAACGTGATGAACAAAATCCGCGGCAAAGGAAAAGTAACGGAAGCGGATGTTAAGGAAATGATGCGTGAAGTTCGCCTTGCCCTTCTTGAAGCGGACGTCAACTTTAAAGTTGTCAAAGACTTTGTCAAGCGGGTCAGCGAACGCGCGGTTGGGCAGGAAGTGTTAAAAAGCTTAACGCCGGGACAGCAAGTCATTAAAGTCGTCAAAGAAGAGCTGACCGAACTGATGGGCGGCGAACAAAGCAAAATTGCGGTTGCCAGCCGTCCGCCGACCGTCATTATGATGGTTGGATTGCAAGGCGCCGGAAAAACGACGACGACCGGGAAATTAGCGAACTTGCTGCGGAAACGATATAATCGCAAACCACTGTTAGCCGCGGCGGACATTTATCGTCCAGCGGCGATTAAACAGCTTGAAACGCTTGGAAAGCAACTAAATATGCCTGTTTTTTCTTTAGGCGATCAAGTCAGCCCTGTGGAAATTGCCAAGCAAGCCATCGAAAAAGCAAAAGAAGAGCATTACGACTATGTGCTCATCGACACGGCCGGACGTCTCCATATTGACGAAACATTGATGGATGAATTAAAGCAAATGAAAGAAGTAGCGAAGCCAGATGAAATTTTCCTCGTTGTCGACGCGATGACGGGGCAAGATGCGGTAAATGTCGCGCAAAGCTTTCATGAACAGCTTGGCATCACCGGCGTTATTTTAACGAAGCTTGACGGCGACACGCGCGGCGGGGCGGCGCTTTCGATTCGAGCGGTTACGAACACCCCGATTAAATTCGTCGGAATGGGTGAAAAGCTCGACGCGCTCGAGCCGTTTCATCCGGAGCGCATGGCTTCGCGCATTCTAGGAATGGGTGATGTGCTTACACTTATTGAAAAAGCGCAGGCCGCTGTCGATGAAGAAAAAGCCAAAGAGCTCGAACAAAAAATGCGCACTGCTACGTTTACACTTGAAGATTTCTTAGAGCAGCTTGGGCAAGTGCGTAAACTCGGACCTCTTGATGAAATTTTAAAAATGCTTCCGGGTGCGAATAAAATAAAAGGGTTGAACAACTTACAAATTGATGAAAAACAAATTAGCCGCGTTGAAGCGATTATTCGCTCGATGACGAAAGAAGAAAAAATGCATCCGGAAATTATTAATGGAAGCCGGAAAAAGCGGATTGCAAAAGGAAGCGGTACATCCGTGCAAGAGGTAAACCGGCTTTTAAAACAGTTTGAAGAAATGAAAAAGATGATGAAAATGATGACAAATATGCCAAAAGGAAAGAAAAGAGGGTTTAAATTCCCGTTTATGTAGAGAATGATGTGTTAAGAAAAAACACTTTACAAACTACGTAATTATTGTTAATATACTATCTTGTGTGAACTATTTACGGAGGTGCTAAAATAACATGGCAGTAAGAATTCGTTTAAAACGCATGGGTGCGAAGAAAAAACCTTTCTATCGTATCGTTGTTGCGGACTCTCGTTCTCCGCGTGACGGACGTTTCATCGAAACAATTGGTACGTATAATCCGATTACAGAACCAGCAGAAATCAAAATCGATGAGGAACTTGCGCTTAAATGGCTGCAAAACGGCGCAAAACCGTCGGATACGGTCCGCAACCTGTTATCCAAACAAGGCATTTTAGAGAAGTTCCATAACTTAAAATACGGCAAATAATGTCTGTGGTGTACATGAAACAATTAATTGAAACGATCGTACAAGCGCTTGTCGATCATCCCGAAGAGGTTTTCGTGACAAACATCGAGGATGAACGGACAATCATTTATGAGGTGTCAGTGCACGAAGAAGATATCGGCAAAGTGATTGGAAAGCAAGGTCGTACGATTCATGCGATTCGCACGGTCGTGTACGCTGCAGCAGTAAAGCAGCCAAAACGTGTGATCGTGCAAGTAAAAGAAAAAGGGTGAGGGTGATTTTCCTCTCCCTTTTTCTATATTTATTTCCGTTAGGAGTGACATTATGAAAATTATTCAAACGATAGAAGTGCGGCAAATCGTAACGGAAAAGAGCAAACAAGCGCTTCGTGAGGCATTTTTAGCCCAAAAACAACAACTCAAGCGGGAATGTGATCAGCTTCGTTTCGAACAGAAACGGCTCGAAAAAACAGGAAAATATTCTTCTTCCCTTCTAAAGCAGCACTTTGCAAAAGAAATGGATGCAAGGCTGGAAAAGATCAAACTTCTTGATTTTCAGCTGGAACAATTACATATCCTACCGTTAGGAAGCGAATTAAAAGAGCGGGAAGTACAAGCGCTCATTGACGTAGAGGTCGGTGACAAGTGGGAAAATGTCATTTCCAAACGTGCCATTATTATTGAAGATGGAATCGTCAAAGAAATTCGCTAGAAGGGGTGAATGGAATGGAAAAGTGGTTTAATGTCGGAAAAATTGTGAATACGCATGGGATTCGTGGCGAAGTACGTGTTATTTCCCGCACTGATTTTCCAGAGGAACGTTATAAAAAAGGAAATACGTTATATATTTTTATGGAGAAATCGAAAGAACCAGTCGCAGTAACCGTCAAAAGCCATCGTGTTCATAAATCATTTGATTTGCTTGCGTTTGAAGGATATGACAACATTAATCTTGTCGAGAAGTTTAAAGGGGCGATGTTGAAGGTGCCGGAGAGCCAGCTTGGCGAGTTAGATGAAGGAGAATATTATTTCCATGAAATTATTGGCTGTACGGTCGTTACAGAAGAAGGGGAAACGATCGGAACCGTGAAAGAAATTTTAACTCCGGGCGCCAACGATGTATGGGTGGTAAAACGGGATAACGGAAAAGAAGTGCTTATTCCATATATAGAAGACGTTGTAAAAAATGTCGATGTAGAAACGAAAACCATTACCATTCGCCCAATGGAAGGGCTGCTCGAATGATGAGAATCGATATATTAACATTATTTCCGAACATGTTTACTGGAGTTTTTAATGAGTCGATTTTGAAAAAGGCACAAGAGAAAAAGGCGGTTTCGCTTAATGTGATCAATTTTCGCGATTTCGCGGATAACAAGCATAAAACAGTGGATGATTATCCATACGGCGGCGGAGCGGGAATGGTGTTAAAGCCGCAGCCGATTTTTGACGCAGTTGCCTATGTGACAAAGTATTCCGAACATCCACGCATCATTTTGCTTTGCCCGCAAGGTGAACGCTACACGCAAAAAAAAGCGGAAGAACTGGCGAAAGAGGACCATTTAGTGCTTATTTGCGGCCATTACGAAGGCTATGATGAACGAATTCGCGAATATTTAGTGACCGATGAAATCTCAATTGGGGATTATGTATTAACAGGCGGGGAATTAGGAGCAATGGTGATCGTCGATAGCGTTGTCCGGCTGCTTCCGGGTGTGCTTGGCAACGAAGCTTCTCCTGTTCATGACTCGTTTAGTTCCGGCTTGCTCGAACACCCACATTACACGCGTCCTGCCGATTTCCGCGGCATGAAAGTTCCAGAAGTACTTTTGTCGGGAAATCATCGCCTCATCGAAGAATGGCGTGAAAAACAATCGTTAAAACGAACGTTTTTGCGCCGACCGGATTTACTAGAAAATTATCCATTAACAGAAAAGCAAAAACGATGGATCGAAGAGTGGAAAAAAGAAGAGCGGTAACTATTGCGCATGATGCAAGTTTATGCTAGTATATTTTTTGTGTGACTTAAGTGATTTGCTTAAGTGAGGAAAACGATGTTCCGCTGCAATGATGGATAAGCATTGTCATGAACATCTGTTGGAAGGAGTGGAAAATGATGCATCATTTAATCCAAGAAATTACGAAAGAGCAATTGCGGACAGATTTACCAGATTTCCGTCCTGGTGACACGGTGCGCGTTCATGTGAAAGTCATCGAAGGAAACCGTGAACGTATCCAAGTGTTTGAAGGCGTTGTAATTAAACGCCGCGGTGCTGGTATTAGCGAAACATTCACCGTCCGCAAAGTATCTTACGGTGTTGGTGTAGAGCGTACTTTCCCAGTGCATACACCGAAAATCGCGAAGTTAGAAGTTGTTCGCCGCGGTAAAGTACGCCGTGCGAAATTGTATTATTTACGTCAACTTCGTGGTAAAGCAGCACGCATTAAAGAAATCGTTCGATAATGAACATTATGAATGGAGAAAAAGGAGCTTGATGGCAAGCTCCTTTTTTCACTACCCGTAATTGTGTCATAATAGATAAAAAATCGTTTAGGTGGGAGAATGATGGAAAAGAAAAGAAGCGAACTGCGGGAATGGTTAAAAGCGATTGTGATTGCCGTTTTGCTCGCGGGCGGCATTCGTTATTTTATTTTCGCGCCGATTATTGTCGACGGCCAGTCAATGATGCCAACCCTGCACAATCATGACCGTATGATTGTCAATAAGCTCTCTTATAAAATCGGTACGCCTCATCGTTTTGACATTGTTGTTTTTCATGCCGAAGAGGGAAAAGACTATATTAAGCGGGTGATCGGTTTGCCGGGCGACCATATTGAATATAAAAACGACACGTTATATATAAACGGCAAACCGTACGACGAACCGTACTTGGCCGAATATAAAAAACAAGTGGTCGATGGTCCATGGACCGAACCGTTTACTTTAGAGGAACGTACCGGCCGGAAGACAGTACCGGAAGGCCATCTGTTTGTGATGGGCGATAACCGCCGTTTTAGCAAAGATAGCCGCCATATTGGGTTTATCCCAATGGACAAAATTGTTGGCAAGGCCAGCATCGTCTATTGGCCGTTGTCTGACGCACGGATTGTGAAATAACGCGATAAATGGGTGATGCATATGACGATTCAATGGTTTCCAGGCCATATGGCGAAGGCAAAACGGGAAGTGCAAGAAAAACTGAAACTAATCGATATCGTGTTCGAATTGCTCGATGCCCGCATTCCGCTGTCATCGAGAAATCCGATGATTCATGAAATTCTCGGCAACAAGCCGCGTATCGTTTTACTAAATAAAGCGGATATGGCTGATGAGACGGTGACGGAGCAATGGATTGCCTATTTCGAACGGCAGCAGTTGCATGCGTTGGCGATCGATGCGCAAACAGGCACAGGAATTAGGCAAATTGTATCGGCAGCAAAGGAAATGTTGAAAGACAAATTTGCGAAAATGGCGGCGAAAGGAATAAAAAATCCTCGACCGATGCGCGCGCTCATTGTTGGAATTCCGAATGTTGGAAAATCTACGCTAATTAATCGTCTTGCTGGAAGGAATATTGCAAAAACAGGGGATAAACCGGGGGTCACGAAAGCGCAGCAATGGATTAAAGTCGGCAAAGAAATGGAGCTTCTTGATACACCAGGTATTTTATGGCCGAAATTTGAGGATGAGGAAGTTGGTCTGAAGCTTGCCACAACCGGGGCCATTAAAGATACGATTTTAAATTTGCAAGATGTTGCTGTATATGCGTTAAATTTTTTAAAACAGCATTATCCAGAACGATTAAAAGAGCGGTATTCTCTTGATGATATTCCTGGAGAAATTGTGGCATTGTTTGATGCAATTGGCAAACGGCGCGGCTGTCTTGTCAGCGGGGGTGCCGTTGACTATGATAAAGTATCCGAAATTGTGCTTCACGATATTCGTACGGAAAAATTAGGAAGATTGAGTTTTGAAACTCCATAAAAGCCCGCTAAATGAATCGGGCTTTATTTTTTTATTGCAATGCCGATAAAATGTATAGAGAAAGAAGAGAGGGACAGGAGAAATGAATAAATATACTGTAAAAGAAATACAAGCTCTATTACAGCAAATCGATGATGAGAATGCTCCCTTGTTTAAAGAGATTGTTCAAGATGAGCGAAAAAGCGTACAAAAGCTCGTTGCTCGCTGGTATAAACAGAAAAAACAAGAAGAACAAGCAAAAAGACAATGGCAGGAAATGTCGCGCTATGAGCGGCAGTTGTTTGAACAAGGAATCGAGTATATAGCCGGCATCGATGAAGCGGGACGAGGGCCGCTTGCTGGTCCAGTTGTTGCCGCGGCCGTCATGCTGCCGAAAGATGCGTACATTCCGGGATTAAATGACTCGAAAAAGCTATCGGAAGCAAAGCGGGAAATGTTATTTCATATGATTCAATCCTGTGCGATTTCGATTGGCATTGGCGTCGTCACAGCTGCGGAAATTGATGAAATGAACATCTATGAAGCAACAAAAAAAGCGATGATCAAAGCGGTCGAACAGCTTTCACCGAAACCGGATTATTTATTAATTGATGCAATGACACTGCCTATATCAACACCGCAACAAAGCATTGTAAAAGGCGATGCAAATAGCGTTTCGATTGCGGCTAGTTCCATCATTGCAAAAGTGACGCGCGACCATTTTATGAAACAGCTCGCAAAGCAATATCCACAATATGGATTTGAAAAAAATATGGGATATGGCACTGCCCAGCATTTAGAAGCGATTCGCGTATACGGTACCATTGATGAACACCGTCGTTCTTTTTCTCCAATTAAAGAAATGATAGAAATGAAGAAAGAAGGAAAGGAATATGATCAAACGCATCGACAAAGCATTGCCGGTTTTTCCAGCTAGCGATGCAACGCACGGCCGCTTTCGCCATGGACAAGTTGTCTATGGAAAAATTGAGAGCATACAAGGAGAAGCTGAAAAGATCGCTCATGTGCGCGTCGGGGATGAAATGGTAACTGCAAGATTACGCGCTTCTTTACAAGCGGGAAATTATTATTTATTCGAAGTAAAAGCCGAAAATGACAATATATATTGGAAAATAATAGGTGAAGAGAGAGGGCTCTCTTTCAACATCGATGAAGCGGCGCAGCATCTTATTCAAAAATGGAAATTACCGCGTGATGCGCATTCTTTTCTTCGCTTTGTATTACAAGAAAAAATACCGGTTGCGAAAGAAGAAATGAGTAAAATCGTTCAATGGACAGAGCAATTAGAAGATAAGGAACAAGGATGGGAAACGCTTCGCTATATGTTTGCCCGTCGTTTTCCGGTGACGAAAGATGTTTTCTTTTCATTGCTTGCGGTAAAAACCAATCCCCCGCTTTTTCAGCAGCTGCAATATACGGAAAAACTGCTGGCGTCTTTGCCAACGGAACAGCAAAAAGATTCATTGCAAGCGTTGCATCGCTATTTGCAACACATTACAAACAATTTTAAAAACGCCTATGAGGTTCTTGCCAAATTACTTCAATCATTACAACAACCTGAACAAAAGATTGCGCAACAATTATTGAACAAGTTAGGTTTACCGTTACACAACATAGATTCTAATCAATTAAAAAAATTCCAAACTGCCATTAGGAATGGCGACTTCCAAGAAATACAGCAGCATTTACAGCTGTTATTTCCAGGATTTGAAGAACAGCAATTTCTTAAACATTTTCAAACGCTTTATGAATCCTATGAGAACGGTTTTCTCTCCAATGAGGAACAACAGCTTTTTTCTGCTATTTTAACAAGATCGGATGATGATATTGCTTTATCGATTTTTCATCTATTAAAAGAGTCGTTTCAGAAGCTTGGGCTTCAGTATGAAGCAAATATACGCCGAGCGCTGGAAACAAAAACGCTTGCCATGACGACGCTAACGTCTTTAAAATCCCTTCTTTTGCAGGCGTTAGAAAACGCGCATGAACCGGTATTGAAAGAAACGTTACAGACGCTTCTTTATCATATTACTGGTCAGCAACTATTATCCCAAGGCGAAGGACCGTTGCAACATGTATTTATGCAAATTCCGATTCAGATTGGAGAACAACGGACGGATGTAGCGATTCATTGGCAAGGAAAAAGACAAAAAGATGGGAAAATCGACCCAGACTATTGTCATATCGTTTTTTGCTTACTTTTGGACAAATTAAAAGAAACGGTTGTCGACGTGCGCGTGCAACAACGTATTGTTCACATTTCCATTTTCAATGATCATCCCCATTTACTCCGCATTGCCAATGAGTTTCAACCTATGCTGAAAGAACGGCTAGAGGCGCATGGATATACGTTATCCGCTTTGAAAATCGAAACATCTAAACAAAAGAAAATGCCCATTGATATCGTATTTCAACAACGTTATAACGGGGTGGATTACCGTATATGAAAAACAAAGAAAAACAAGCGGTGGCCCTTTCCTATGATTCGAATGTACATGAAGCTCCGGTAGTGGTTGCCAAAGGAAGAGGGCATGTAGCGGAAGCGATCATCGATGCCGCAAAACAACACGGGATCCCTATACAAGAAGATCCGTCTCTCGTCCAATTATTGAGTGAACTGGAAATAAACGAAACAATCCCTGAAGATTTGTACTATCTTGTTGCTGAATTGTTTGCGTTTATTTATCGTTTAGACAAACATGTAAAAAAAGAATAGATCCCCTTGTATCAAAGGATTGAAAGGGTTTTCCCTTTTGAAATTTTTTAATTTTGTGTCGAAAAGGTGGACAATATAGAAAGTATCATTATAAAATGAAAGCGCTAGAACTTTTTAGTTTTATACATAGGAGGTTGGCGCATGAATATCCATGAATATCAAGCAAAAGAAATCCTCAGAAATTATGGCGTTAGCGTACCAAACGGCCGCGTAGCGTTCACTGTTGAGGAAGCGGTAGAGGCGGCGAAAGAATTAGGAAGCCCTGTTTGCGTTGTAAAAGCGCAAATTCATGCCGGCGGGCGCGGAAAAGCCGGAGGGGTAAAAGTAGCAAAAAGTTTAGATGAAGTTCGTACATATGCGAGCGAACTGCTAGGAAAAGTGCTTGTTACTCATCAAACAGGTCCGGAAGGAAAAGAAGTAAAACGCTTACTTATTGAAGAAGGCTGCGACATTAAGAAAGAATATTACATTGGTCTCGTTGTGGATCGCGCAACTTCTCGCGTTGTGTTGATGGGTTCAGAAGAAGGCGGTACCGAAATCGAAGAAGTAGCAGCAAAAACACCAGAGAAAATTTTTAAAGAATATATCGACCCAGCGGTGGGATTACAAGCGTTTCAAGCACGTCGTTTAGCGTTTAACATCAACATTCCAAAAGAGCTTGTCAATCAGGCAGTCAAGTTTATGATGGGGCTTTATCAAGTGTTTGTTGACAAAGACTGCTCGATCGCGGAAATCAACCCGCTTGTTGTCACTGGCGACGGCAAAGTAATGGCGCTTGATGCGAAATTAAACTTTGACTCGAACGCTTTATATCGCCATAAAGACATTTTAGAATACCGCGATTTAGATGAGGAAGATCCGAAAGAAGTTGAAGCATCCAAATATGATTTAAACTATATCGCCCTTGACGGTAATATCGGCTGCATGGTCAACGGCGCCGGCCTTGCAATGGCAACGATGGATATCATCAAATATTACGGCGGCGAACCAGCAAACTTCTTGGATGTCGGCGGCGGCGCAACCGCGGAAAAAGTAACGGAAGCGTTTAAAATTATTCTTTCCGACCCGAACGTCAAAGGCATTTTCGTCAATATTTTCGGCGGCATCATGAAATGCGACGTGATCGCTAGCGGCATTGTCGAGGCGACAAAACAAGTCGGCCTTAATCTTCCGCTTGTTGTCCGTCTCGAAGGAACAAATGTCGAACTAGGGAAAAAGATTTTGCAAGAATCGGGTCTAAACATTACCGCTGCTGATTCGATGGCAGACGGCGCACAAAAAATCGTGGAGCTAGTACGTTAAGAAAGTGAGGGAGAAACGTGAGCATTTTTATTAATAAAGATACAAAAGTGATCGTACAAGGGATTACGGGTTCACAAGGATTATTCCATACAAAACAAATGCTCGAGTACGGAACAAAAATTGTAGGCGGTGTCACGCCAGGAAAAGGTGGTACAGAAGTCGAAGGAGTACCAGTGTTTGATACTGTTTCCGAAGCGGTAGAAAAAACAGGAGCAAACGCTTCTGTCATTTACGTTCCGCCAGCATTTGCCGCAGACGCGATTATGGAAGCGGTCGATGCAGAATTAGACCTTGTCGTTTGTATTACGGAAGGTATTCCTGTCCTTGATATGGTGAAAGTAAAACGCTACATGGAAGGCAAGAAAACTCGTCTCATCGGACCAAACTGCCCTGGCGTCATTACGCCGGAAGAATGTAAAATCGGCATTATGCCAGGCTACATTCATAAAAAAGGCCATGTCGGCATTGTTTCCCGCTCTGGTACTTTAACGTACGAAGCGGTTCATCAATTGACGCAAGCGGGCATCGGCCAATCGACAGCGGTCGGAATCGGCGGCGATCCGGTCAATGGCACAAACTTCATTGATGTATTAAAAGCGTTTAACGAAGATGAAGAAACGTATGCCGTTATTATGATTGGGGAAATCGGCGGCACCGCGGAAGAAGAAGCGGCAGAATGGGTAAAAGCGAACATGAAAAAACCGGTCGTCGGCTTTATCGGCGGCCAAACAGCGCCTCCAGGAAAACGGATGGGACATGCTGGCGCAATTATTTCCGGCGGTAAAGGAACGGCAGCAGAAAAAATTAAGAAAATGAACGAATGCGGCATTAAAGTGGCAGAAACACCTGCAGTAATTGGCGAAACATTAATTTCCGTTTTGAAGGAACAAGGCCTTTACGAAAAATGTAAAACTCATTAAAATACATCGTCCCGCATCGTTTTTCAGGCGGGACGATTTTTATTGGGTATTGGCGAATTCTATCATCGTTATGGCAGATTCATGATCGGAACCGTGCAAAAACAGACAAAGGGATAGAAAGGAAGATACGATGTATTCATCCGTTCGTGAGCGCCTTATTCATCTTCACCACTGCCGCGGGGCAGGCTGGAAAACGATCCATCGCTTATTGGAAATCGATCCGACCTTTTCCTCTGTATTTACCCTTCCATCTTCTGCATTGCGAACGCGTATTCCTTTATCCTCCCAACAATATACACAATTTTTCCAAGATTTACATTCCCCTCATATTGAAAGTATGATAAAAACATATAAGGACAAAAATATCCACGTCATCACAATTTTTGACTCAGACTATCCACCTTTGTTAAAACATATATACAAGCCCCCATGGGTGCTATATGCAAAAGGGAATATTCGCCTTTTGTCGTCATTTAAAATGATTAGTATTGTTGGGACGAGACAGCCGACAAAAGAAGGGATACAATCGTTGCGGCAACTAGTTCCGCCGCTGGTGGCGAACGATTGGGTAATCGTAAGCGGTCTCGCGGTAGGAATCGATACGTTAGCGCACGAAATGACAATTGAAAACGGTGGACATACAATCGCGATCATCGCAGGAGGATTTGAACATATATATCCAAGACAAAATAAAAGACTAGCAGACCAATTAATGGGCGGACACCTTATTTTATCGGAACATCCGCCGCATGTGCGGCCGCAAAAATGGCATTTTCCGCTGCGCAATCGGATTATCAGCGGAATATCGCTTGGAACGATCGTCGTACAAGCGAAAGAGAGAAGCGGCTCATTAATTACTGCTCTATTAGCGCTAGAGCAAGGAAGAGAGGTGTTTGCCGTTCCTGGTCCAATTTTTTTGGAACAATCAAAAGGGCCAAACATGTTAATACAGCAAGGAGCAAAATTAGTTCATTCGGCAACCGATATATTCGAGGAATTTTCCTACATTCGATAAAAGCAATGCAAGAATTTTTCATATCTTGTTTGACAAATATCATAAGAATCATTAATAATAATGAAGATTTTAAATTTACCTCGTTAGGGGAGGAAGTTTGATGTCAGACTATCTTGTCATCGTGGAATCGCCAGCGAAAGCGAAGACGATCGAACGATATTTAGGAAAAAAATATAAAGTAAAAGCTTCGATGGGACATGTTCGCGATCTGCCAAAAAGCCAAATGGGCGTTGATATAAATAACGGCTATGAGCCAAAGTATATTACGATTCGCGGTAAAGGGCCAATCATTAAAGAATTAAAAACAGCAGCGAAAAAAGCAAAAAAAGTGTTTCTTGCCGCGGACCCGGACCGCGAAGGGGAAGCGATTGCTTGGCATTTAGCCAATATGCTCGACCTTGATATTCATTCCGACTGCCGCGTTGTATTTAACGAGATTACGAAGGATGCGGTTAAAGAGTCATTTCAACATCCACGTCCGATCAATATGAATCTTGTTGACGCGCAGCAAGCGCGCCGAGTGTTGGACCGGCTGGTTGGATACAACATTAGCCCGCTTCTTTGGAAAAAGGTGAAGAAAGGATTGAGCGCGGGGCGTGTTCAATCTGTAGCGCTGCGTTTGATCATCGACCGCGAAAAAGAAATTAAACAATTTCAGCCGGAAGAGTATTGGACGATTCAAGCCGAATTTGTAAAAGGAAATGAAACGTTTACTGCTTCTTTTTACGGAGTGGATGGGCAAAAGCTTGAATTAAAAAAGGAAGCAGACGTTGCCGCGATTTTACAACGCATAAACGGCAACCACTTTACGGTGACATCGGTGGCAAAAAAGGAGCGGAAACGAAATCCAGTGCCGCCGTTTACGACGTCTTCCTTGCAGCAAGAAGCAGCGCGCAAGCTTAATTTTCGAACGAAGAAAACGATGATGATCGCCCAGCAGCTATATGAAGGAATCGATCTTGGCAGTGAAGGAACGGTCGGCTTAATTACCTATATGCGTACAGACTCGACAAGAGTATCAGAAAGCGCACGGCAAGAGGCACTATCTTATATAGAAGCGACGTTTGGAAAAGAATTTGTCGCACAAGAAAAGCGAAAAGAAAAGAAAAATGCCAATGCGCAAGATGCGCATGAAGCGATTCGTCCGACATCTGCATTTCGCGAGCCGGAAAAGGTAAAGCCATATTTAACCCGCGATCAATTTCGGTTGTATAAGTTAATTTGGGAACGTTTTATCGCAAGCCAAATGGCAGCCGCACTGTTAGATACGATGAGCATTGAACTTGAAAATGAAGGGGTGATCTTTCGGGCAAGCGGCTCGAAAGTAAAATTTCCTGGTTTTATGAAAGTATATGTAGAGGGAACGGATGACCAAACGGATGAACAAGATCGCCTTCTTCCGGATTTGCAGGAAGGGGAAACTGTTTTCAGCAAAGATATTGAACCAAAGCAGCATTTTACTCAGCCGCCTCCTCGCTATACGGAAGCGCGGCTTGTGAAAACGCTAGAAGAGCTTGGCATCGGCCGGCCGTCTACGTACGCGCCGACGCTTGATACGATTCAAAAACGAAACTATGTCGTGCTAGAAAATAAACGTTTTGTTCCAACAGAACTTGGAGAAATCGTGTTAGAACTAATGTTAGAGTTTTTCCCAGAAATCATTGACGTGGAGTTTACAGCGAAAATGGAGAAAAATTTGGATGAAATCGAGGAAGGAAAAGTAGAATGGGTGAAAGTGGTCGACGAATTTTACCAGGAATTTGAAAAGCGGCTGCAAACCGCGGAAAAGGAAATGAAAGAAGTCGAGATTAAAGACGAGCCGGCGGGAGTCGACTGCGAAGTGTGCGGAAGCCCAATGGTATATAAAATGGGGCGATTCGGCAAATTTGTCGCCTGCTCCAATTTCCCGGAATGCCGCAATACAAAGCCGATCGTTAAGGAAATCGGGGTAAAATGTCCGAAATGCCGCGAAGGAAATATTGTGGAGCGCAGCAGTAAGAAAAAGCGGATTTTTTATGGCTGCGACCGTTTTCCACAATGCGATTTCGTCTCGTGGGATAAACCGCTTGCCCGCCCTTGCCCGAAATGCGGCGGCTTGCTAGTGGAAAAGAAACTGAAAAAAGGCGTGCAAGTGCAATGTACGGCATGTGATTACGAAGAAGCACCACAATCTTGACAAATAAAGGAGGAATATATGGTGAACGAACGAACGGTAAATGTCATTGGCGCAGGTTTGGCAGGCAGTGAGGCGGCATGGCAGCTTGCCAACCGCGGCATCCATGTCCGCCTTTACGAAATGAGACCGGTGAAGCAAACGCCTGCTCACCATACAGATAAATTTGCGGAACTTGTTTGCAGCAACTCGTTGCGTGCTAATTCATTAACAAATGCAGTCGGCGTATTAAAAGAAGAAATGCGCCGCTTGAATTCTGTCATTATGAAGGCAGCAGATGAATGCTCTGTTCCGGCGGGAAGTGCGCTTGCTGTAGACCGGCATGAGTTTGCCGCGCGTGTAACCAATCTTGTCCAAGGGCATCCGAATGTGACCGTTATTCGTGAAGAAGTGACAGAAATTCCGTCTGGCCCAACGATTATCGCAACAGGGCCATTAACGTCTAAAGCATTATCCGAACGGCTAAAAGAGCTAACGGGAGAAGAATATTTATATTTTTACGATGCCGCTGCTCCAATCATCGAAAAAGAAAGCATTAATATGGATAAAGCATATGTCAAATCACGTTATGATAAAGGCGAAGCTGCGTATATCAACTGCCCGATGACAGAAGAAGAATTCGACCGCTTTTACGAAGCGCTCATTTCCGCAGAAACGGTTCCATTAAAAGAGTTTGAAAAAGAAATTTATTTTGAAGGCTGCATGCCGATTGAAGTAATGGCGCGGCGAGGGAAAAAGACGCTTCTATTTGGGCCGATGAAACCGGTTGGTTTGGAAGACCCGCGTACCGGAAAGCGTCCATACGCTGTTGTTCAGCTTCGGCAAGATGATGCGGCAGGTACGCTTTACAATATTGTCGGATTCCAGACACATTTGAAATGGGGCCCGCAAAAAGAAGTAATTCGCCTTATTCCGGGGCTAGAAAATGCAGAAATTGTCCGCTATGGCGTGATGCATCGCAATACGTTTATCAACTCGCCAAAATTATTGCGGCCAACGTATCAATATAAAGAACGTGACGATTTATTTTTTGCTGGACAAATGACCGGTGTCGAAGGGTATGTGGAATCAGCAGCATCGGGGCTTGTCGCAGGAATTAACGCAGCACGGCTTGTATTAGGGCAAGAACTTGTTGTTTTTCCGCGTGAAACAGCAATTGGCAGCATGGCGCATTACATTACGTCAACGAATCCAAATCATTTTCAGCCGATGAATGCTAATTTCGGTTTGTTTGCACCTCTAGAAGAAAAAATCAAAGATAAACAGCGCCGCAATGAACGATACGCGCAACGGGCATTGGATACAATTCAGAATTTTATTAAAAAAGATTGCAAGGGCTATTAATATATGTTAATATTTAGTAGCCTTTGTGAGGTGTGAAAAATGGAAAATTCGAAAATTGCGTTAAAATTGTTCATAGAATATTTACAAGTCGAGAAAAATTATTCACAATATACTATTGTGTGTTACCAACGAGATGTAGAGCAGTTTTTCGAGTTTATGAATGAACAAGGGATTCATCATCTGCATGAAGTAACGTATAATGATGTTCGTCTCTATTTGACGAAGCTGTATGAACAAAAACAGTCAAGCCGTTCCATTTCACGGAAAATTTCTAGTTTGCGAAGCTTCTATAAGTTTTTGCTGCGGGAAAAAAAGGTAAAAGAAAATCCGTTTGCGCTCGCTGCACTTCCGAAAAAAGAACAAAAAATTCCTAATTTTTTATATGAGCAGGAATTAGAAAAACTTTTTTATGTCAATGATGTTAATACAGCGATCGGCCAACGCAATCAAGCGATTCTTGAGCTTCTCTACGCGACGGGCGTCCGTGTTAGTGAATGTTGTCACATTCAACTTTCTGATATCGACTTTTCTGTTTCAACTATTTTGATTCATGGTAAAGGAAATAAACAGCGCTATGTCCCGTTTGGCCGTTTTGCCAAAGAAGCATTGGAGCGTTACATTCATCATGGACGGCGTGAGCTTTTGCAAAAAGCAAAAAGCGCTCATGCTTATTTGTTTGTCAACGCCCGCGGCAATCCGTTAACACCTCGGGGAGTGCGTTATATTTTGGATGAAATAGTAAAAAAAGCGGCGCTTACTCAAAATATTAGCCCACACGTGCTGAGACATACGTTTGCGACTCATTTATTAAATGAAGGGGCCGATATGCGTACAGTTCAAGAATTGCTTGGACATGCGCATCTTTCATCAACACAAGTGTATACCCATGTAACGAAAGACCGGCTGCGCCATATTTATTTACATACGCATCCGCGAGCATAACTCTGCCGCGAGCAAAAAGGAGGATGGATAGCGATGGAACAGTTCCACGCGACGACGATTTTTGCGATTCATCATAATGGAAAGGCTGCGATGGCAGGAGACGGTCAAGTAACGTTTGGCAATGCAGTGGTGATGAAACATACAGCGAAAAAAGTACGGAGATTATTTCAAGGAAAAGTGTTAGCAGGATTTGCCGGATCGGTCGCAGATGCGTTTACATTATTTGAGATGTTCGAAGGAAAGCTAGAAGAATTTAATGGGAACTTGCCGCGCGCCGCTGTGGAATTAGCAAAAGAATGGCGCAGCGATAAAGTATTGCGGCGCTTAGAGGCAATGCTAATCGTGATGGATGAACGCCATTTGCTTCTCGTATCAGGAACTGGTGAAGTCATTGAACCGGATGACGGAATATTAGCGATCGGTTCTGGCGGAAATTACGCGCTAGCGGCAGGACGTGCATTAAAACAATACGCAGGAGATCAGCTATCGGCCAAAGAGATTGCCAAAGCGGCGCTAGAAATAGCCGCAAATATTTGTGTGTATACGAATGACCATATTATTGTGGAAGAACTATAAAAAGAGAGGAGGGACAGCGGTGTCAGAAGCATTAACGCCTCGGCAAATTGTCGAAAAGCTTGATCAATTTATCGTTGGGCAAAAGGAAGCGAAAAAAGCAGTTGCGATTGCGCTAAGAAATCGTTATCGCCGCAGTTTGCTTGATGAAAAATTACGGGATGAAGTTGTCCCGAAAAATATTTTAATGATCGGTCCGACAGGGGTCGGAAAAACGGAAATCGCCAGACGGTTGGCGAAGTTGGTTGGCGCTCCGTTTGTCAAAGTGGAGGCAACAAAGTTTACGGAAGTTGGATATGTCGGCCGCGATGTCGAATCGATGGTGCGCGATCTTGTGGAAACGTCCGTTCGATTAGTAAAAGAACGGAAAATGAACGAAGTGAAAGATCGCGCTGAACAGCAAGCGAATAAACGGCTTGTTGAGCTTTTAGTGCCGGGAAAACAAAAACAAACGATGAAAAACCCTCTTGAATTGCTATTCGGTGGAGGGCAAACGACGCAGCAAGACCCAACTCAAACATACGAAGACGATCACATCGAACAAAAACGGAGACAAGTCGCTTGGCAGCTGGCGAACGGTCAGCTGGAAGATGAAATGGTGACAATCGAAGTAGAAGAGCAACAGCCGATGTTTTTTGACTTTTTGCAAGGGGCCGGCATCGAGCAAATGGGAATGAACATGCAGGACGCACTAAGCAGCCTCATTCCGAAGCGCCGCAAAAAACGAAAATTGAAAGTAAGCGAAGCGCGTAAAGTGCTTACGAATGAAGAAGCACAAAAGTTAATTGACATGGATGAAGTAACGCAGGAAGCAATACGTCTTGCCGAACAATCCGGTATCATTTTTATCGATGAAATCGATAAAATTGCGCGCAGCGGGCAAGCTGCTTCTTCAGCGGATGTATCGAGGGAAGGCGTGCAACGCGACATTTTGCCGATTGTCGAAGGCTCCACCGTTATGACGAAATACGGCCCTGTGAAGACAGATCATATATTGTTTATCGCAGCCGGGGCATTTCATATGGCAAAACCGTCCGATTTAATTCCGGAGTTGCAGGGGCGGTTTCCGATTCGTGTCGAATTAACGAAACTTTCGGTTGATGATTTCGTAAAAATATTAGTGGAGCCTAATAATGCTCTTATTAAACAATATAAGGCGCTTCTTGCGACGGAAGGTATAAATCTTGAATTTTCTGACGATGCTATTCGTAAGATTGCCGAAGTCGCCTTTGAAGTGAATCAGACAACCGATAATATTGGAGCAAGACGCCTTCATACGATCATGGAAAAGCTGCTTGAAGATTTATTGTTTGAAGCTCCGGATATTACGCTAGATGAAGTAGTCATTACACCTCAGTATGTCGAACAAAAACTAGGCAACATTGTCAAAAACAAAGATTTAAGTGAATTCATTTTGTAACAAATTAAATGAGGAGGAGAATGAACATATGAATTTATTACAAAAAACAAGAAAGATTAACGCAATGCTGCAAAAAGCAGCGGGAAAACCGGTAAACTTTAAAGAAATGGCAGAAACGCTTTGCGAAGTAATTGAAGCAAACGTATTCGTTGTGAGCCGTCGCGGTAAATTGCTCGGTTTTGCGATTAAACAATCGATTGAAAATGAGCGAATGAAAAGAATGTTGGAAGAACGTCAATTTCCAGAAGAATATACGAAAAAATTATTTAACATCACAGAAACGTCCCCTAACATTGATATTAATAGCGAATATACAGCATTTCCAGTGGAAAATCGCGACTTATTTAAAACTGGTTTGACGACGATTGTTCCGATCAACGGTGGTGGCGAGCGGCTCGGAACGCTTATTTTATCGCGATTGGATCGTGAATTTAATGATGATGATCTTATTCTAGCAGAGTATGGCGCAACGGTTGTCGGCATGGAAATTTTGCGTGAGAAAGCGGAGGAAATTGAAGAAGAAGCACGCAGCAAAGCGGTCGTACAAATGGCAATTAGCTCGCTTTCTTATAGCGAACTAGAAGCGATCGAACATATTTTTGAAGAGCTAGACGGTACAGAAGGGTTGCTTGTCGCAAGCAAAATTGCTGACCGTGTCGGCATTACTCGTTCCGTTATCGTGAATGCCCTTCGTAAACTAGAAAGCGCCGGTGTGATTGAATCACGATCCCTCGGTATGAAAGGAACATATATTAAAGTGTTAAATGATAAGTTTTTAACAGAACTAGAGAAATTAAAATCCAGTTAATAAAATAAGAAAACTGGCCTAAAAGCAGACTTGCTTTTAGGCCGGTTTTTTATATGTCAAAACATTTGTTTGGCCAGCGATTTTAGTACATTTACAATAATATAAAAACGACAGACATAGACAAATTTCGTCTTTTTTTCTATTTAGGATGAAAAAAATAGTACAATCTTCCGGCTATACAATATTTTTTCATTCTCGTAAAATGAATATTAGCATATATTGTCGAAAAAATAGGATAAAAGAGGGGATACCTTTGTCACTGTTTTCGCGTACATTTATGATGCTAGAGCAAGGGCTGGATTATGCGTCATTAAGGGAAAAAGTGATTGCAAACAATATCGCCAATGTAGACACGCCCAATTATAAGGCAAAAGAAGTGCGGTTTCGGGCAGAACTAGACCGAGCGCTTCAACCGCTAGAAGCAAAGCGAACAAATCCGAAACATCTTCCGTTTACCCGTCCAATGACAAACAAATTTCTCGTGACGTCAAGGACCAATGTAGTATACAATCATAATGGAAATAATGTTGATATTGATCAAGAAATGTCATATTTGGCAGAAAATCAAATTTATTACAACGCTTTAGTCGAGCAATTGAACGGAAAGTTCACAACGTTAAAAACGGTCATTAAGGGAGGAAAATAATTATGTCTATTTTTCAAAGTTTAGATATAACAGCGTCTGCGCTTACGGCTCAACGGTTACGCATGGATGTAATTTCCTCCAATATGGCTAATGTCGACACGACTCACGCTCGATTGGTTAATGGACAATGGGAACCGTATCGACGCAAATTCGTTGTGATGGAACCGCGTCAAGAAGGATTTTCTACATATTTGCAAGCTGCGATGAATAGCCGCTCATCTGTTGGTAACGGAGTGAGAGTAACAAAAATTATGGAGGATCAAACTCCTTTTAAACTCGTTTACGATCCTTCTCATCCTGACGCAGACCCTAACGGATATGTTCGCCTTCCTAACGTTGATCCGTTAAAAGAAATGGTCGATTTAATGAGTGCAACACGGTCATATGAAGCAAATGTAACGGTTTTTAATGCGACGAAAGGAATGTTAATGAAAGCATTAGAAATCGGAAAGTAAAAAAATAAAGGGGATATAGATGATGATACAAGGAATTCATCGCTCTTTGTTTTCAGAGGCGACAAACGTTGCTTCACAAGCGACAAAACCAGCTGATGCGCAAAAGGCGTTTTCCACTTTTTTGAAAGATGCGCTGAATAAAGTGAATGACGAGCAATTGCAAGCTTCCCAATTAACAGAGAAGCTTGTAAAAGGGGAAAACGTTGATTTACACAAGGTGATGATCGCTTCGCAAAAAGCGAGCATTTCCTTACAACTTACATTAGAAGTGCGCAACAAAGTGATTGAGGCATATCAAGAAATGATGAGAATGCAAATATAGCATATGGATTGTGAAATAATCGGGGGAATAGTATGAGCAACAAATTAAAAGAATGGCTGAGCCGATTCACCTTATTTTGGAAAGAGAGAACAAAAAAACAAAAATGGATCGCCATTGCCAGCCTCGCTCTTTTCTTGCTTATAACCGGCGTAGCTATATATTTTGCGACAAGAACAGAGTTTGCGCCGTTATATAGCAACTTAACGCCACAGGAAGCGGGGCAAATTAAAGCAACGCTCGACCAGCGGGGAGTCAAATCGGAAGTAGCGGATAACGGCACCACGATTAAAGTGCCAAAAGAGTTAGTAAACTCGTTAAAAGTTGATTTAGCGGCAGAAGGAATTCCAAACAGCGGCACCATTGATTATTCTTATTTTGGAAAAAATGCAAGCTTCGGAATGACGGATAACGAGTTTAATGTTGTCAAACTCGAAGCAATGCAAAATGAGCTGGCAAATTTAATTAAAAGCATCGATGGTGTAGAAGACGCAAAAGTAATGATTAATCTTCCACAGCCGAGCGTGTTTGCTTCCGATGACCAAGGCGAGGCATCGGCTTCGATCGTGTTAAAAACAAAACCGGGATATCAATTTAGCGATCAGCAAATTAGGGCGTTGTACCATCTTGTTTCTAAAAGTGTTCCTAACCTTCCTACAGATAATATCGTCATTATGAATCAGTTTTTTGAGTATTTTGATTTGAAAAATAACGAAAATTTTTCGACAGGCACAACGTTTGCCACACAGCAAGAAATTAAAAAACAAATTGAACGGGATATTCAACGGCAAGTACAGCAAATGTTAGGAACAATGATGGGGCAGGATAAAGTCGTTGTATCCGTAACGGCTGATGTGGACTTTACGCAGGAAAAACGGGAAGAAAACCTTGTTGCTCCGGTTGATGAAAAAAATAACGAAGGCATTGCCGTCAGCGTGCAACGTATTAAAGAGACATACTCTGGGAAAGGCGCGCAGCCGGGCGGCGTGGCCGGTACGGGAGAAAACGAAGTGCCAAGCTATCAGGCTGGAGCAAGCGAGACAAATGGAGATTATGAGCGAACCGAGGAAACGATTAATAACGAAGTGAATAAGATCAAAAAACATATCGTCGAAAGTCCATATAAAATTCGTGATTTAGGCATTCAAGTAATGGTTGAGCCGCCAAATCCGAAAAATCCAAACTCTTTGCCACAGCAAACGATCGACGATATTCAAAAAATATTAGGAACGATTGTCAGAACATCGATTAATAAGCAAGATGGCCAAACATTAACCGATCAGGATATTCAAAATCGCATCGTTGTTTCTGTTCAGAAATTTAACGGAAAACCAACATTTACGGAACCAAAACAGACGATTCCAATGTGGGTATACATCGTCGGTGGAATTGGCCTTGTTCTTCTTATTGCATTGCTCATCTTATTGTGGCGCAGACGTAAAGAGGAAGAAGAGGAAGAAGAGGAAGATATTCTGGAGCCTATGGTTCAAGAAATTCCAGATATCCATGAAGAGAACGAAACGGAATCGACGATGCGCCGTAAGCAACTAGAAAAATTAGCGAAAGAAAAGCCAGACGAATTTGCAAAGCTGTTGCGAACATGGCTATCGGAAGAGTAGGAGGAACGGAAAATGGCAAAGCGCGACAAAAAAGGAGGGTTAACAGGGAGACAAAAAGCAGCGATCCTTCTCATTTCCCTTGGTCCAGATGTGTCCGCCTCCGTTTATAAACATTTGTCAGAAGAAGAAATTGAAAAACTAACGTTAGAAATTTCGAATATGCGGCAAGTGACAGCAGACGCAAAGGAAGAAGTGCTGGAAGAATTTCATCAAATTGCACTGGCACAAGATTATATTGCACAAGGCGGGATCGCTTATGCAAAAGAAGTGCTGGAAAAGGCGCTCGGTCCGGAAAAAGCGATGAATATTATTAACCGGTTAACGTCCGCCTTGATGGTGCGGCCGTTTGATTTCGCCCGTAAAGCGGATCCAACGCAACTATTAAATTTTATTCAAAACGAACATCCACAAACGATTGCCCTTATTCTTTCTTATCTTGAACCGGCGCAAGCAGGACAAATTTTATCGGCACTGCCGCAAGAAATGCAGGCGGATATTGCGCGACGCATCGCGTTAATGGATAGCACATCTCCTGACATTATTAATGAAGTGGAGCAAATTTTAGAACGAAAACTATCGACAACGGTTGTGCAAGATTATACACAAGCCGGCGGCATCGAAGCGGTAGTGGAAGTGTTAAATCAGGTGGACCGCAGCACAGAACGGACGATTCTCGATGCCCTTGAAATTCAAGATCCTGAACTTGCCGAAGAAATTAAGAAACGAATGTTTGTCTTTGAAGATATCGTCACTCTTGATAATCGCGCAATCCAGCGCGTGATTCGTGAAGTGGATAACAATGATTTAATGCTAGCGCTCAAAGTGGCAAGCGATGAAGTAAAAGAGATTGTGTTTCGCAACATGTCCACGCGCATGGCAGAGACATTTAAGGAAGAAATGGAATTTATGGGTCCTGTCCGTTTACGTGATGTTGAAGAAGCGCAGTCACGGATTGTCGCAGTGATTCGCCGCCTAGAAGAAGCAGGGGAAATTGTGATTGCACGCGGTGGAGGAGATGATATTATTGTCTAACGTCATTAAAGCTCCTTTTACAAAAACAAATCGTACTGCTAAAAAAACGATTGAAATTAAACGACTTTTTCTCGAACAGCAAAATATAACAGAAAAACAGCAAGAAAATCACGAAATGATGATGGAACATGCCAAGTATGAGGCAGAACAAATCAGACGGGAAGCAGAACAATATTATGAATCTATTCGGCAGCAATTGTTGAAAGAACAAGAAGCCTGGCATATAGAAAAGGAGCAGCTTATCCAATTAGCGCGTGAAGAAGGATATCAAGACGGATTTCATCAAGGAAAAGAAGAAGCGCTGCATCGTTATCGCGAGCTGATTGAACAGGCGAGACAAATTACAGAAAAAGCAAATGTTCAATTTTATGAACAAATCAATGCATCCGCAGAAACGATCCTCCGCATTGGAATGAAAGTAGCAGAGCGTATTATCGGTGAAAAATTAGCGGAAAATCACGACTATTTTTTATCACTAGTAAAGCGGGCGATTAAAGAAGTTCGGGAACAAACGGAAGTAACGATTTACGTCCATCCGCTTTCTTATGAAACGGTCGTGCAACAAAAAGAAGAATTAAAAGCGTTATTTCATCATGAAGCGGATGTGTTCATTCATCCAGATTTGCAGCTTGCGGAATATAGCTGCATCATTGAAACCCCGTTCGGACGCATCGATGCAAGCGTTGATACACAGCTTGAGCAAATAAAAGAGAAGCTGTTCGAACGAATGAAGGAGGGGGTATCCACTGAATTGGCAAGCTCTGCTCGATGAAATCGACGAGATGGACACTTATAAACGGTTTGGCAAAGTTTCACGGGTCATTGGCTTAATGATTGAAGCGAAAGGACCGGAAAGCTCAGTCGGCGACATTTGCTATATTCACACTAGAAGCGGCAGGCAAAAACAATTGATTGCGGCAGAAGTAGTTGGATTTAAAGAGCAACATGTATTGTTAATGCCGTTTTCGACTGTTCAGCATATTTCACCAGGATGTATTGTTGAAGCAACTGGAAAACCGTTGCAAATTCACGTTGGCTCGCCATTAATCGGGCAAGTGCTTGACCCTCTCGGCTATCCACTGGATGGCAGCCCATTGCCGAAGGGATTGCATCCTATTTCGATTGAGCGCAATCCGCCCAATCCGCTTGCAAGGCCGCCGATCAACGAACCGATCGAAGTTGGGGTTCGGATCATTGACAGCTTGTTAACGGTTGGCAAAGGGCAGCGCGTCGGAATTTTTGCCGGTTCGGGAGTTGGAAAAAGCACGTTAATGGGGATGATTGCCCGTCACACGAATGCGGATATAAATGTTATCGCATTAATTGGTGAGCGCGGACGTGAAGTCCGTGAATTTATTGAACGGGACCTCGGTCCGGAAGGTTTGGCCCGTTCTATCGTTGTCGTTGCCACTTCTGATCAGCCTGCGCTCATGCGTGTAAAAGGAGCATATACCGCCACGGCGATTGCGGAATATTTCCGCGACCAAGGGATGGATGTGATGTTTATGATGGACTCTGTCACACGCGTTGCCATGGCGCAGCGAGAAATTGGACTAGCCATCGGCGAGCCGCCGACAACAAAAGGGTATACTCCGTCCGTGTTTGCTATCTTACCGAAATTATTAGAGCGTACAGGGACGAGCGCTTACGGCACTATTACCGCATTTTATACCGTACTTGTTGACGGAGATGACATGAACGAGCCGATTGCTGATACGGTACGCGGCATTTTGGACGGACATTTCATCCTTGAACGAAGCTTAGCCAATAGGGGACAGTATCCAGCCATTAACGTATTGAAAAGCGTTAGCCGCGTAATGAATCATATTATTACACCAGAACATCGGCAAGCGGCAGATAAACTGCGCCAGCTTCTATCCACTTATATTAATTCGGAAGACTTAATCAATATAGGGGCGTACAAACGAGGATCGTCAAACGAAATTGATGAAGCGATTCGTTATTATCCAAAAATCATTTCCTTTTGCAAACAAGATATTCATGAAAAAATAACAAAAGACGAAAGCATTGAAATGCTAATTGACCTAATCCATGCAGGGTGAAAAAAATGGGATACGCATTTAAGCTGCAAAAAGTTTTAACAATGAAAGAAAATGAGAAACATCAAGCAGCAGGAGAATACAATGAAGCCGTACGGCGCTTTGAGGAAGTGGCGGAAAAATTATACCACTTTCTTAAGCAAAAAGAACAATATGAAGAAATCCATAAACAAAAACTTCAATCAGGATTGTCCATTCAAGAAATTCGCCACTTCCAGCAGTTTATTTCCAATCTTGAACGAACGATCCACCATTATCAGCTTCTAGTGATGCAAGCAAGAGAACAAATGCACCGGAAGCAAATGAAATTAACAGAGCTTAATATAGAAGTAAAAAAATATGAAAAAATGAAAGAAAAATATATACAAGCTGCTTTCGATGCGGAAAGAACCGCAGAAAATAAATGGATGGATGAAATTTCGATTCAACGTTTTGTACATCGGGGAGATTAGAAGATGGCACAAAATCAAGAAATGGAGAGAGAAGAAAAAGAAAGCAAACTCCAATGGTTTTTATTTATCATTGTCATTCCATCGTTGTTTGCGGCGGCATTAGCTCTTGTCATTATGACCATTGCGGGAGTTAACGTTCTTGATACGGTAAAAACATTCAGCAAAAATATTCCGATTATCTCGCAATTGGTAGATGTGCACAAAATACAAAGAAAGCTAGAAACAACGATTGAAAAGCAAAACGAAGTGATCGAGCAACAAAAGAAACAAATTAACGAGCTAGAAAATGAATTATCGGCAAAACAACAAGAAGTGGACAGGCTGAAAAAAGAGAAGGAACATTTAGAAGAACAATTATCATTGATGGAAGCAAACAAAGAGGAACTACCTGAAGACAAAACCGCAACGATGAACACAACGAACAACACAACGATGGAAGACATTGCGAGCATGTATGAAACGATGTCAGAGAAAAACGCTGCAATGATTTTAACAAAAATGCCGGAAAGCGATGTACTGACGATCTTATCCTCACTAGACAGTGATAAAGCGGCGGCCATTTTAGAGAAAATGCCGCCAGATGATGCGGCAAAATATACGTCGATGCTGGCAAAACGCGCTGAAGAAAATCCACCCGTTGAGGAGGCGGCAAGGTGAAAATTGGAACTAGCTATCCACAGTTCGGTCAACCAATAGTAGGACCGCCAAAAAAATCAACTCTTAAGCTAGCAGGGGAAAAAGAGGAATGCAGTCCGTTTCAGCAGCTGCTGGCGATGATCGAAACAAATGCAAAAAATGAAGAAGGAAACGTTCTTGTTTCTAATGAGCGTTTTTCCACGCCATCGAAAGAACAGGAAGACGTAACCGGTGAATTTAGGATAGAAGAATCGTTTTCTTTTCTTCTTTTCCTGTTGAACAACATGATAGATACCAATCAAACTAATTTTCATTCTATTTTTCCCAACCGTTCAATCGAACAGTTAAATAATGTAGTAGATAAAGAAGCGATCATACAGTTAATCCAGCAAATAAGCAATGTTGCGGATAAAGATATGTCAGTAGAACAAATAAGCAATGTTATAAATGACGAAGTAGCGTCCCGTTTGTATTCCTTTTTTGATAACGATATACAGCCTTTGCAGCAAAACAGTATCATGAAAGAAAGTGAAAAACAGATCGATATACAAGCGTTTTTGCGAGAAGTGCTGACAAGATTGGATAGGCAAGAAGAGAAAAGTAAAAAAACAGAAAGATCGATGTTGCAAAATCGGTTTTCACTTTCATCTGCTTTTAGTAAAAGCTTTGATTCCACATTAGGAGACAAAGCGGCTGCTGAAAACGTAGAGAGACAGAAAGAATATCTGAAACAACCGTTTAATAGGTTGTTGCCGAATGGAAATATCATGATGTCACGAGAGAACGCACCGGTTATTGTTGTGGATCAAGCCTTATCAGAACAAAAAGTAAATGAGGCATTTCTCCAACAATTAACAACCATTCTTCAATCAGGTCGATTTGCTCGTTTAAAAAATGGAAATGCGCAACTCGTCATTCGCCTTTATCCTGAGCATTTAGGAACATTGACCATAAAGATTGTACGGGAACATGGGACATTAACAGCAAAGCTGATCGCGTCGACGGATTCGGCGAAAGAACTTTTAGATGCAAATTTATCGCAACTTCAGCAAGTTTTGTCGACGGAAAATATAATGGTGGAAAAATGGAACGTATTGACGCAAGATCGCCATGCGCCTGCATTTTACCAAGAAGAACGCGGGCATGAACAAAAAGAACGGCAGCAGCGAAAAGAAGAGAAAGCGAAAAAGCAGCCTCCTTTCCATACGTTGATGTCAGAAATGATCGATAGGAAAGTATAGGAGGGAAAAGCGTGACAAATGGAATTGATTCAAGTTTGCTGTTAGACAACTATAAGCCGCCCGAGCGGAAAACGGGAAATCAAATATTAGGAAAAGATGATTTTTTAAAAATTTTGCTTGTTCAATTGCAAAACCAAGATCCGTTAAATCCAATGGAAGATAAAGAGTTTATTGCGCAAATGGCGAGCTTTTCCTCTTTGGAACAAATGATCAATATTTCAAGCATGATCGAACAATTTATAAAAACACAACATGATCATGCCCTGCTTCGTTACAGCGAATGGATTGGCAAAAACGTTTATTGGCAAGAGGATGAAAACACAAAAAGCGGGATCGTTCAATCGGTGTCACAAAAAGATCAGCAAATTTTTCTAGAACTTGATAATGGCACAACGATCAAAGCGAGTCTTGTGGTGAAAGTGGAATCTAAATAAAGAAAGGGAGAGGAAACACAATGCTTCGTTCTATGTATTCGGGAATTGGCGCAATGAGAAATTTCCAAACAAAGCTGGATGTCATTGGGAATAACATCGCCAACGTCAATACATATGGATTTAAAAAAGGAAGAACGATTTTTAAAGATTTAGTAAGCCAGCAAATTGCAGGGGCAAGCGGTCCGACAGCAAACCGCGGCGGCGTAAACCCAAAACAAGTTGGTCTAGGATCCCAACTGGCAGCGATTGATACCGTCCATACGCAAGGAAGCTTGCAAACGACAGGACGTCCGTTAGATTTAGCGATTTCGGGAGACGGATTTTTCGTGCTTGGAGATAAGAATGGGGGAAATCATGTATACACAAGAGCTGGCAACTTTTATTTAGATAAAGACGGAAATATTGTCAATGCAGATGGATTGTATTTGCTAGGAATAGGAAATAAGCTCATTAACATTCCATCTAGTGCGGAAAGTTTTAGTATCGGTTCAGACGGTACGGTTAATTATATCGAAAACGGAAGTCTAAAACCTGCTGGACAAATACAATTAGCCAAATTTAACAATAATGACGGATTAGAAAAGGCAGGAGACAATCTTTTCAGACAAACAGCTAACTCTGGTACAGCAACTACAGGCGCTCCTGGTGCTAATGGAACTGGCACTATTGTCGCTGGTACGCTGGAAATGTCCAACGTCGATCTTGCGGAAGAGTTTACGGAAATGATTGTCGCGCAGCGCGGCTTCCAAGCGAATACGCGCATTATTACAACATCGGATGAAATTTTGCAAGAGCTTGTCAACTTGAAGAAATAGTAAAGGGGGGAGGGTACTAGCTGCCGTCTAGTACCCTGTGCATACATGATTACATTAACACGGCTAAATGGAAAAAAGTTTGTGTTAAATGCGATTTATATTGAACAAGTGGAAGCATTTCCCGATACAACGATTACGTTAACAAACGGAAAAAAGTTTGTCGTACGTGAATCCGTACAAGAGGTTATTCGATTGGCGAACGATTTTTATCGACAAGTTGCAGTGGTGCGCTTACCGGAAGGTTTAGGAGGATCGGAAACGTGAAAAGTAATGTAATAAAAACGATGGTAATTATACTTGTTATTATTGCTCTCATTGGCACCGTAGCTTTAATTGCTGTGATGAAACTAACCGAAGAAAAAGATCACAGCGCGCCAAGTGCCGATGAAATCGTGGCGTGCTCGATCGATATCCCAGAAATAACAACAAATTTAGCAGATGGACGTTATGTGAAAGTTTCCTTTAAAATTCAAGCAAACAGTGAAGAAGGAAAAGAAGAAGCGGCAAAACGCGATTTTCAAATTAAAAATATTATTATCGAAGAGCTTTCTGAAATGAAAGCGGAAAATTTTAAAGGAAAAAAAGGCATGACTGATTTAGAAGAACGTTTAAAACAACAAATTAACCAAATTATGCAAGAAGGAAGAGTGGAGCAAGTATATATTACCTCCTTTATCCTCCAATAGCTTGTACTTAAAAAGGGGGAAAACGAGCACATGACGACCGGTGAAGTATTATCACAAAGCGAAATAGACGCGCTGTTAGCGGCGCTGTCCGCGGGAGAAATGAGCGCGGAAGAATTAAAAAAAGAAGAAGAGGGAAAGCGCGTTAAAGTATATGATTTTAAGCGGGCGCTTCGTTTTTCGAAAGATCAAATTCGCAGTCTAACGCGCATTCATGAAAATTTTGCAAGATTATTAACTACCTTTTTCTCGGCGCAATTGCGTACATATGTGCAAATATCGGTGGCATCTGCCGACCAAATTCCGTATGAAGAGTTTATTCGTTCCATTCCGAAAATGACGATTTTAAACATCTTTGAAGTACCACCGCTCAATGGCCATATATTAATAGAAGTGAATCCAAATATCGCCTATGCGATGCTTGATCGTGTAATGGGCGGAAGAGGAACAAGTATGAATAAAGTAGATAATTTAACAGAAATTGAAACAAAAATTATGTCCAATTTATTTGATAAAGCTTTTTCCAATTTGCGTGATGCATGGGAATCGGTGGCAGAGATTGATCCTATTTTCACCGATTTTGAAGTAAATCCGCAGTTTTTGCAAATGATATCACCGAATGACACGGTTGTCGTTATTTCGTTAAACACACAAATTGGCGAGGCGAGCGGAATGATTAATATTTGTATACCACATGTTGTGCTAGAGCCGATTATTCCTAAGCTTTCCGTCCATTATTGGATGCAAACGCAGAAAAAAGAAAGTTTACCGGAAGAAACAAAAGCGATCGATAGGCGAATTCGCTTTGCAAAACTTCCTATTATTGCTGAGCTTGGAAGTGCAACGATTACCATTCAAGAATTTTTACAGCTGGAAGTCGGTGATGTTATTGAGCTCGATCAGTCCATTCATCAACCGCTTCTTATTAAAGTAGGGGATATTCCAAAATTTATTGGCCAGCCCGGAAAGCGAAATAAAAAGTTGGCGATACAAATTTTAGATACGTTTAAGGGGGAAGAAAATTACAATGATGAATGATGATATGTTATCCCAAGATGAAATTGATGCGCTGCTGCGCGGACCAGGCGAAAGTGATAAAATTCCGCAGCTAGATGATGTATTGTCGCCACTTGAGCAAGATGCGCTAGGGGAAATTGGCAACATTTCGTTTGGAAGCTCGGCAACAGCGCTTTCGATATTGTTAAATCAAAAAGTGGAAATTACGACCCCAAGCGTTTCGGTCATTGAACGAAAAAATGTAGCTGACGAGTTTCCATTACCGTATGTAGCGATTCAAGTAAATTATACAGATGGACTTTTAGGAACGAATCTGCTTGTTATTAAACAAGAAGATGCAGCTATCATTGCGGATTTAATGCTAGGTGGAGATGGAAAAAGTGCGGCTGATTTATTAGGAGAGATTCAATTAAGCGCTGTGCAAGAAGCAATGAACCAAATGATGGGATCGGCAGCGACATCGATGTCCACTATTTTCGGAAAACGTGTAGATATTTCTCCCCCAACCGTTCACTTGCTAGATGTCAAAGAAGGGGAAGGAATTGAATATTTGCCGGATGAAGACGTATTTATTAAAGTTTCTTTTCGGTTGAAAATTGGCAATTTAATTGATTCAAATATTATGCAATTATTGCCAGTTGATTTTGCGAAAGAACTTGTGCAACAGCTCCTTCATTCAACTAGTGAAACAGACTCTTCTAGCGGTGTGAAAGAAGCAGGGAAAGAAACCATTATGCAAGAAGCGGCGCTTTCTAAGCAATCAGTAACGGCTGAAACAATTGATACATCGCCGTCTTACGAACTTCCTAAAACGGAAAATTATGTTACACATGAAACAGCTCCTTCTCATCGCGATACAAATCATTTTGGGACGTATGCTAGAGCGGGAGAACGACAAATTCAATCGGTTGATTTTGCTGAATTTGAACCATCCCCGTCAGCGGATGCAGAAGTGAAAAATTTATCGCTTCTTCTTGATGTTCCGCTTCAAGTAACCGTCGAACTTGGTCGTACGAAACGTTCTGTTCAGGAAATTTTAAGTTTGTCATCAGGCTCTATTATCGAATTGGATAAATTAGCGGGAGAGCCTGTTGATATATTGGTGAACAATAAGTTAATTGCTAAAGGAGAAGTAGTTGTGATTGATGAAAATTTCGGTGTACGCGTCACCGATATTATCAGTCAAAGTGATCGCCTAAAAAGACTAAAATAATCATTTAGGAGGTTGATAGACAATGGCAAGAATATTGGTTGTTGATGATGCAGCGTTTATGAGAATGATGATTAAAGATATTTTAACAAAAAACGGACACGAAGTAGTGGCAGAAGCAGCCGATGGCTTGCAAGCGATTGAAAAATATAAGGAAACCCGTCCAGATATCGTAACGATGGACATTACCATGCCGGAGATGGATGGTATTACTGCATTAAAAGAAATTAAGAAAATTGACAGCAATGCAAAAGTTATTATGTGTTCAGCGATGGGGCAGCAAGCAATGGTGATTGATGCTATTCAAGCGGGAGCAAAGGATTTCGTTGTAAAACCATTCCAAGCTGACCGTGTCATTGAGGCGATTAATAAAACGCTTGGATAAATATAAGAGGTGGAACAAGTTTGTTTCGGTTACGAATCATTCCATTATTTTTATGTATCGTCATCACGATTGCTGCGCAAACAGGCTTTCCTGTTTTTGCGGAGCAATCGCCAACGGTGAATGAATGTTTGCAGCATCCTGACTTGTGCGAACAACAAACGGATTCGCATAAAAAAGTTACATCAACTCAAAAAGAGCAAGGTTCGCCTTTATCCGTTTGGGATGTCATTAAACTTATTGGGGCAACAGTGTTTGTACTTTTATTAATTTATGGATTGCTAAAATTTCTCCATCATCGCGGCCAGTTGTTTACTGGAAAAAAAGGAGTTATTGAGCATCTTGGTGGGACAAGCGTTGGAACAAATCGTTCGGTCCAATTAATAAAAGTAGGAAATCGCATTCTTGTGATTGGAGTTGGCGAATCGATTCAACTATTGCGAGAAATCGATGATGAAAAAGAGATAGAAGAAATTTTGGCGCTGCATCATGAACGATTGCAGCAAATGTTAGAACCAAGCAAATGGGGTGCTCGTCTGCACGATTACTTAACAGAGAAACGAAAACAGACAAGTGATCGTCATGATTCGTTCCGCGATATGTTTTTAAAAGAAATGCAGGAGCTGTCAGTCAAGCGGAAAGAATTATTGAAGCAGGTCAAACGGAAAGGAACGACATCCGATGAATGAATTTGTGCAAATGTTTAACCAAGTCGCTCCTGAAAATGTCTCTATGTCTGTAAAACTATTATTATTATTAACTGTATTGTCCATCGCTCCTGGCATTTTAATTATGATGACATGCTTTACACGCATCGTTATCGTTTTATCGTTCGTTCGCACATCGCTTGGAACGCAGCAAATGCCGCCAAACCAAGTGCTGGTCGGTTTAGCGCTATTTTTAACGTTTTTCATTATGGCCCCGACTTTTAAAGAGATAAACGACCAAGCGTTGCAACCATTGTTTTCAGAAAAAATTAGTTTAGAGCAAGCGTATGAACGTGCTTCTGTACCGATAAAAGAGTTTATGAGCAAACATACACGGCAAAAAGATTTGGCTTTATTTTTGTCCTATAGCGGTGCAGAAAAACCGAAATCCGTACAAGATATCCCGCTTACGACGCTTGTTCCGGCATTTGCGATCAGCGAAATAAAAACGGCGTTTCAAATGGGATTTATGATTTTTATTCCGTTTCTTGTCATCGATATGATCGTTGCAAGTGTCTTGATGTCGATGGGAATGATGATGCTGCCGCCTGTGATGATTTCATTGCCGTTTAAAATTTTATTGTTTGTCCTTGTTGATGGATGGTATTTAGTCGTGAAATCTTTGTTAGAAAGCTTTCAGTAAAGTAGGTGGCAAAAATGAGTGCCGATTTTGTCATTCATATGGCGGAGCGGGGAGTGTATATGATTTTAATCGTGTGCGGTCCGCTTCTCTTATTGGCTCTTGCCGTTGGACTGATTGTCAGCATTTTTCAAGCAACAACGCAAATTCAAGAGCAGACGCTTGCATTTGTGCCCAAAATTGTTGCGGTATTAATCGGACTTATTTTTTTCGGGCCTTGGATGTTATCGAGAATGGTGTCCTATGCATATGAGATTTTTAATAACTTAACAAAATTTATAGGCTGATGAGTGATGGAGCAATTATTATTACATTTTCCAGCATTTTTGCTCGTTTTTGCGCGGGTCGCTTCCTTTTTTGCGACATTGCCGCTGTTTTCGTATCGAACGATTCCAGCGGTACATAAAATCGGGCTATCCTTTTTTCTAAGTTGGATGATGTTTTTGGCCATTTCTAAACCGGCAATCCCCTTAGACGGAATGTATGTGCTGCTAGTAGTTAAAGAAGTGCTTGTCGGTCTTTTTATAGGTCTATTTGCCTATATGATTGTGTCGGCGATTCAAATCGTTGGCGGGCTGATTGATTTTCAAATGGGGTTTGCCATTGCCAATGTCATCGATCCGCAAACGGGTGCGCAAAGCCCGCTAGTGGGGCAATATCTTTATACGTTTGCTTTATTGTTGTTGCTCTCAGTCGATGGACATCATTTGCTGCTAGATGGAGTATTTTACAGTTATCGTTTTATCCCGCTTGATCATTGGCCGCATTTTGACCACGGCCATGTCGCTAAATACATTGTCAAATCGTTTAGCACGATGTTTATTATTGCTTTTCAAATGTCGGTTCCACTTGTTGGCTCCTTATTTTTAGTCGATGTTGCGCTTGGAATTGTTGCCCGCACCGTACCGCAGCTTAATATTTTCGTTGTCGGTTTTCCAGTAAAGATTGCTGCGGCGTTTATATTATTGATTGTAACGATGGCAACGCTGTTTATCGCTGTCCGCCATTTGTTCGACATGATGTTTTTGGCGATGCGTGAGCTGATGAAGCTTTTAGGAGGCACATAAATGAATGAGTTGCGCCTTGATTTACAATTTTTCGCCGGCGAAAAAACGGAGAAAGCGACGCCTAGAAAGCGGCAAGAAGTGCGAGAAAAAGGACAAGTTGCCAAAAGTGCCGACATCAATACAGCGATTGTGATGCTTGTTGTTTTTCTTGTTTTGTACTTCTTAGGAACTTTTTATAAAGAAAAGCTTTTGCACTTCATGTATCAATCTTTCGAACAATATGCACGAGTTGATTTAACCATTGACTCGGTTCACCGTCTTTCTATCACTTGGCTGAAAAATATGGCGATGCTCGTTGCACCCATTTTTTTCGCGGCAGTCATCGCCGCTTGTTTAGCCAATTTTTTGCAAGTCGGTTTTTTGTTTACGACAGAACCGTTGAAAATGAAATGGAATAGGCTTGATCCCGTTCAAGGGTTTAAGCGAATGATATCGCTGCGAGCGATTGTAGAACTCTTAAAATCGCTTTTAAAAATCAGTGTTGTCGGACTTGTTACGTTTGCATTGTTATGGTTTCAGATTGATCATATTTTGTCGTTAACAACGAAATCAATAAGCACGACATTAAGCTCGTTAGCTAGTTTAACGGCAAAAATGGGGCTTTATGCTTCTTCAGCGCTGTTGTTTCTCGCCATTTTTGATTATTTATATCAACGCTTTGACTTTGAAAAAAATATTCGAATGTCAAAACAAGATATTAAAGACGAATACAAAAAAACAGAGGGCGATCCATTAATTAAATCAAAGATCAAGCAAAAGCAGCGGGAAATGGCGATGAGGCGGATGATGCAAGAGGTTCCGAAAGCCGACGTTGTCATAACGAACCCAACGCATTATGCGGTAGCACTAAAGTACGAGGACGGAAAAATGGATGCACCGATGGTTGTGGCAAAAGGTGTCGATTATGTTGCGCTAAAAATCAAGCAACTAGCAAAAGAGCATGATGTCGTGACGGTAGAAAATCGTCCGCTTGCCCAGGCGCTTTATCGGCAAACGGAAGTTGGCGATATGATTCCGGAAGAGTTTTTTAAAGCGGTAGCCGAAATTTTAGCGTACGTGTACCGCTTGAAACGAAAAGTTTAGCAGTAAGGAGAGAACGTGTATGCAAGCAAGAGATTTATCGGTATTATTGATGGTTGTTTTAATTGTAGCAATGCTCATTATCCCGCTGCCGTCATGGCTGTTAAGTGTATTAATTATTATTAATATTTCGCTTGCGCTATTAGTTCTCCTTACGGCGATGAATATGAAAGAGCCGCTGCAATTTTCGATTTTTCCGTCCCTTTTATTACTTCTTACACTATTTCGGTTAGGGTTAAACGTTTCTACGACACGTTCGATTTTAAGTAAAGGAGAAGCAGGCGGGGTTGTGGAAACGTTTGGTACGTTTGTTGTTGGCGGCAATGTGGTCGTCGGCTTCGTTGTGTTTTTGATTTTAATTATTATCCAGTTTGTCGTCATTACAAAAGGCGCTGAACGTGTATCAGAAGTAGCGGCACGCTTTACGCTCGATGCGATGCCCGGGAAACAAATGAGCATTGACGCTGATTTAAATGCAGGAATGATTTCGGAACAAGAAGCGCGGCAGCGCCGTGAAAAAATTGCTCAGGAAGCGGACTTTTATGGGGCGATGGATGGAGCGAGCAAATTTGTAAAAGGCGATGCTATTGCCGGGATGATTATTGTCGTCGTTAATATGCTTTTTGGCATGGTGATTGGCGTTGTTCAGCAGGGGCTTGATGTTTCTGAGGCGGCACAGCGCTACACGTTATTAACCGTTGGGGATGGAATTGTTAGTCAAATTCCGGCATTATTAATTTCAACAGCTACGGGAATTGTCGTGACAAGAGCCGCATCCGATAGCAATCTCGGCGGCGACATTATGAAGCAGTTGTTTGCATTTCCAAAAATGTTATATGTGACGGCGGGAACGATTTTCTTGTTAGGCCTGTTCACACCGATTAATGATGTGCTTACGATTCCGATTGCCGGTCTGCTTGCGCTTGGCGGATATCGTTTTTCCACACAGACGGCCCGTCAAGAAGCAGCGCCTTCGCAAGAAGAAACGAAAGAAACGGAAATGGACGAATTAAAAAGTCCGGAAAGTGTTATTAGCCTACTGAATGTGGATCCGATTGAGTTTGAGTTTGGTTATGCCCTTATTCCGCTTGCCGATGCGAATCAAGGCGGGGATTTGCTTGATCGGATTGTCATGATTCGCCGGCAGCTAGCCCTAGAGCTAGGGTTAGTCATTCCAGTTGTTCGTATACGTGATAATATTCAACTTCAGCCAAATGAGTATCGTTTAAAAATTAAAGGGAATGAAGTGGCGCGCGGTGAACTGCTCTTAGATCATTATTTAGCGATGAGCCCAGGAATCGAAGATGATTCCATTGAGGGAATTGACACTGTGGAGCCGGCATTTGGACTTCCTGCCAAATGGATTTCCGAAGATATGAAAGATCGGGCGGAAATGTTGGGCTATACGGTCGTTGATCCGCCGTCTGTCGTTTCTACACATATTACAGAAGTGTTAAAAGCCCATGCTTATGAATTGTTAGGGCGTCAGGAAACGAAGCAGCTTATCGATCATTTGAAAGAATCGTATCCGGTATTAGTGGAAGAAGTGACGCCGAATCCACTTTCGATCGGTGAAGTGCAAAAAGTACTAGCGAAACTATTAAAAGAAAAAGTATCGATTCGCAATTTGCCGCTCATTTTTGAAACACTGGCAGATTTTGCCCGCATGACAACGGATACAGACATATTAACCGAATATGTGAGGCAAGCGTTAGCAAGGCAAATTACGAATCAATATGTCATTCCGGGAGAGCCGTTAAAAGTAATTACATTATCAGGAAAAGTGGAAAAAACGATTGCCGATGCGGTACAACAGACTGAACATGGAAGCTATCTATCGCTGGATCCGGAAAGGTCGCAGTCGATTATTGAAGCGATTGCCGCACAGCTTGAACAGCATCCGTTTGCGAATCAGACGCCGATTTTGCTTTGTTCCCCTGCTGTTCGTATGTATGTGCGGCAATTGACGGAACGATATTTTCCAAACTTGCCGATTTTATCTTACAACGAGCTTGAAGCAAATGTGGAAGTTCAAAGCGTTGGGATGGTGGATATAGCATGAAAGTAAAGAAATTTGTTGCACCGTCGATGCCGGAAGCAATGAAAATGATTCGTGCGGAACTTGGGAGCGATGCGGTGATTTTAAATTCAAAAGTGGTTCGTAAAGGCGGATTTTTGGGGTTATTTACAAAAAAAAATATCGAGGTGATTGCCGCTGTCGACTCGCAGCCTGTTCGCCAAAGATTAGAAAGAAAAAAAGAAACGGCTCCGTTTCTTGCCGAGAAAAAACAGAACAAAGATGCGGAGTTGCTTCATGAACTAAAAGAGTTAAAAACGATGTTAAAACAGCTCTCGACAAACGTCACCACCGGCTTTTCCCATTATCCGAAACCGCTTAGAGAAGTGCATTACCGGCTAGTACGACAAGAAATTTCTGCTCCGCTTGCGCAAGAAATCATGGCTGATTTGCTTGAGAAATGGTATAAAAGTGGCGGAAAAGCGGCAGAAAAGCAGGTGTTTGCCTGGGCCAAAGAAATCGTGAAGGAAAAATTGTCGCCGCTTCCGTTCGGCGGAATTTCCTTTCAGAAAAAATATATTAATGTTGTTGGGCCAACAGGGGTAGGAAAAACGACGACATTAGCCAAAATTGCGGCGCGCTGCGTTTTGGAGCATGGAAAAAACATTGCATTTATTACGACAGACACGTATCGGATTGCAGCCATCGATCAACTGAAAACGTATGCCAACATTTTAAATGTACCTCTTGAAGTTTGCTATAATTTGCAAGATTTTCACGAAGCAAAGAAAAAACTGTCCGATCGCGATGTAGTATTTATTGATACAGCGGGACGAAATTTCCGTCATTTACAATATGTAAAAGATTTGCGAAATATGATCGATTTTAATGAAGAAATGGAAACGTTTCTCGTATTTGCGCTAACGGCAAAATACGAGGATATGAAAACGATTTATGAACAGTTTTCTCTCATTCCGATTGATCGCTTCATCTTTACAAAGTTAGATGAAACAACTCATTACGGTGCGATGTTTAATTTAATGATGGAATATAAAGTAGGAGCTGCTTATTTAACAAATGGCCAAAACGTTCCTGACGATATGATGGAAGCATCGGTTGAACAAATGATGAATATGTTGTTTGGAGTCGAACGAACATGAGAGATCAAGCAGAAAGCTTACGGTTGCGATTAAATAGACGAAATGAACAAAGTGCGACAAAAGCGATTGCAATCACTAGCGGGAAAGGTGGGGTCGGTAAATCCAACGTCTCACTCAACTTTTCGATTATGTTATCCAAACGAGGCTTTCGGGTATTGTTGCTTGACATGGACATTGGAATGGGAAACATCGATATTTTGCTCGGTCAATCGTCTCATGCGACGGTAATTGACTTGTTTTATGAGCGGTTTTCGTTATATGAGCTGATTAAAAATGGTCCGGAAAATATTTCGTTTATTGCTGGAGGAACAGGACTAGCAAACATATTTACAATGGACGAAGAAAAAGTAGATTTCTTTTTAACGCAGCTGCAATTGGTGTCGGAACAATACGACTATCTTATTTTCGATATGGGAGCGGGGATTTCCGAAGATCGTCTTCGTCTTTTAAAGGCGGTCCATGAAATTTTTATCGTCACGACACCGGAGCCGACAGCGATGACAGATGCGTATGCGATGATGAAGTATGTTCATATGCAAGAAAAGAATATTCCGTTTTATGTCATTGTGAATCGAGCCCAGACCGATCAAGAAGGACGAGATACGTTGCGTCGATTAAAAAGTGTGGCAAAACAATTTCTTAATAAGGATATTATTCCGTTGGGCGTTTTGCCGGAAGACCGCTCTGTCTATAAGGCAGTAGTGCGGCAAACACCGTTTTTACTGTTCGACCCGGCTTCGAAAATTAGCCGTGCAATGTATATGCTAACGGATCGTTATTTGTCAGCGCGGGCAATGGATGAAGAAAGAGTCCAGCGATCGTTTAACTTCTTTGCTAGATTGCGGCATTTCCTTTTAGAAAGGTAGAGAATACATGAACAAAGTGAAAGTGCTCGTTGTAGATGACTCGGCTTTTATGCGAAAGTTTATTACCGATCTTCTTTCCGAAAACCCGCAAATCGAAGTAGTAGGAGCGGCTAGAAACGGCAAAGAAGCACTAAAAAAGGTTTCTCTGCTAAATCCGGATGTCGTTACATTAGATGTCGAAATGCCGATTATGAATGGGATTGATGCGCTTAAACAAATAATGAAAGAACATCCGCTTCCTGTTGTAATGTTATCCAGCACGACGACAGAAGGTGCAAAAAATACGATTATCGCCATGCAATATGGGGCGATCGACTTTGTTGCAAAACCGTCCGGGGAGATTTCGCTTGATTTATATAAAGTGAAAGAAGAACTAATAAACAAAGTGCTGCTAGCAAGTCGTGCCAATGTACGGGTAATATCCAAAGACAATGCCAGTGAAATAATAATGAATCCGATGTATGACAAGCGGGCACATCAGCGCAAAAAAATCGTTTGTATTGGGACATCAACGGGAGGCCCCCGCGCTTTACAGCAAGTGTTAACGAGATTGCCAGAAAATATTGCTGCACCAATTATGATCGTTCAACATATGCCAAAAGGATTTACAAAATCATTGGCACAAAGGCTTGATTCACTTTCACAAATTACCGTAAAAGAGGCAGAAGATGGGGAAACGTTGCAAAATGGCACTGCTTATATTGCGCCTGGCGGGTTTCATTTATTAGTACGTGAATCAAATGGGTCGCTTACGGCATGCGTGGAACAGTCGCCGCCACGAAATGGCCATCGTCCATCTGTTGATGTGCTGTTTGAATCGATAAGCGCATTAACGGGCTATGAAAAAATTGCAGTCATTATGACAGGAATGGGTTCAGACGGAACAGCAGGATTAAAAAAATTAAAAGAAAATGGAAACACCAAAGTAATCGCTGAAGCACAGGAAACAGCGGTCGTGTTCGGGATGCCGAGAGCAGCGATTCAAGCAAATGTAGTAGATTCGATCGTGCCTTTAGAACAAATTGCAGAAATGATTGTCAAATATGTAGAAGGGCAAGGGGGAAAAGGCGATGGACATGAGCCAATATTTGGAAGTGTTCATTGAAGAAAGTAAAGAGCATTTACAAGCAATCAATGAACAGTTGCTAGAATTGGAAAAAGCACCTGAAGACATGTCGATTGTAAACGAGATTTTCCGTTCAGCACATACGTTGAAAGGAATGTCTGCAACGATGGGGTTTGAAGATTTAGCAAATTTGACCCATCAAATGGAAAATGTGCTTGACGGCATTCGCAACCATAAAATTACCGTTACCCCAGAAATATTAGATGTTGTTTTTCAGGCAGTGGATCATTTAGAAGCGATGATTATGTCCATTGCGGAAGGCGGCGATGGCAAGCGTGATGTAAAAGAAGTAGTCGATCAATTAAAACGTATTGAACAAGGAGAGTCACCGACTAAATTAGGAACGGAACAGACTAGTTCTTCTAATATATCACTTACCCAAACTTACGGAGAATTTGAGTACAATGTGCTGCAACAATCAAAAGAGCAAGGCTTTTTTGCGTATGAAATACGCGTTAAATTACGAGCTGACTGTTTATTAAAATCTGCACGCGTGTTTATGATATTTGAAGCATTAAACGAAGCAGGCGAAGTGATTAAATCAAACCCTCCTGTAGAGATGCTTGAGGAGGAGAAGTTTGATCGGGAATTCATTGTCACCGTTGTAACGAAAAAATCAGCAGAAGAATTATATGAGCGGATAATGAAAGTTTCCGAAGTGGAAGAAGTGGACGTAGCACTATTCGATATAGATGAGCGGAAGAAAACAAACGATGTCGAAGTTGTTCAGGAAGAAACAATGCAACAACAAGCAGCAACCGTCGAGAAAGAACAGCGTCCGAAAAGCGTTGAGGCAAATGCAGCGACAAAACAATCGATATCAGCAAATAAAACGATCCGCGTTAATATCGAACGACTCGATATGTTAATGAATTTATTTGAGGAGCTTGTCATTGACCGCGGGCGTTTGGAGCAAATTTCCCGCGAATTAAATCATCCGGAACTTCATGAAACGGTGGAACGAATGTCGCGCATTTCAAGCGATTTACAAAACATTATTTTAAATATGCGCATGGTGCCGGTAGAAACGGTCTTTAACCGCTTCCCGCGCATGGTTCGTCAGTTGGCGCGCGAATTAGGGAAAAAAGTAAAGCTAGAAATCATCGGGGCGGAAACAGAGCTTGATCGCACGGTTATTGATGAAATCGGTGATCCGCTTGTTCACCTTCTCCGCAATGCAATTGACCATGGCATTGAAACACCAGATGTGCGTCGGGCAAACGGCAAACCGGAAGAAGGAACGGTAAAATTAAAAGCGTATCATAGCGGTAATCATGTGTTTATTGAAATAGAGGACGATGGTGCCGGCATTAATCGTGATAAAGTGTTGCAAAAAGCGATGGATAAGGGAATTATTTCCCAGCAAAACGCCGCTAATTTAACGGATAGGCAAGTGTATGAGCTTATTTTTGCTCCTGGTTTTTCGACGGCAGACAAAATTTCTGATATTTCTGGACGCGGAGTTGGGCTTGATGTTGTCAAAAGCACGATCGAATCGCTTGGTGGTGCGGTGACAGTGGATTCCGAGGAAGGAAAAGGATCCATTTTTTCGATTCAACTGCCGTTAACATTGTCCATTATTTCAGTGCTGCTTGTTGAAATTCAACAAGAAAAATATGCTATTCCATTATCATCCATTATTGAGACAGCGATCATTAAGAAAGAAGATATTTTCCATGCGCATAATCAGCGAGTCATTGATTTCCGTGGAAAAGTTGTCCCGCTTGTATTCTTAAAAGAAATTTTTGAAGTACCAACTATATCGGAAGAGAAAGAATTTGTTTCCGTGGTCATCGTTCGCAAAGGGGAAAAAATGGCGGGCCTTGTTGTTGATTCCTTTATTGGGCAACAGGAAGTCGTTTTAAAATCATTAGGAAACTATTTAACTTCTGTATTTGCTATTTCCGGTGCCACCATATTAGGGGATGGGCAAGTAGCGCTTATTATCGACTGCAATGCGTTAATTAAATAATAGTGGTTTTAATTGGAAGGAGGAATGTAAGATGGTTGACGTTCAAGAGTCGGAATGGAAAGTGATTGTTTTTCAACTAAAAAATGAAGAATATGCACTCCCTGTTCAATACGTTCGTTCCATCGAAAAAATTCAACATATTACTCGAGTTCCGCGTACGGCGCATTATGTGAAAGGAGTTATTAATTTACGTGGTGTAGTAACACCGATTATTGACTTGAGAGAACGATTTGGTTTTCCTTCTTCCCCTTATTCCGAACAAACGCGCATTATTATTGTTGCGCTTCAAGATATAGAAGTTGGGTTGATTGTCGATGCTGCTAACGATGTGCTTGATATACCCGCGTCAAGCATCGAACCGCCTCCAGAAGCGATTGGTGCTGTGGAAGTGGATTATATTCATGGGGTAGCAAAGGTAGGAAAAAGATTGCTTATTTTGCTCAATTTAGAGAAAGCGTTGGAAACATAATGCCATTGTCGGGAAAGCTTTGCTTTTATCGAGAGGAGTTACAAAATGATGGAACATATCAACAAATTAAGTGGCACCCATATTGATATTTTAAAAGAAATCGGCAATATCGGAGCAGGGAATGCAGCAACAGCCTTATCAAAACTATTAAATAAAAAAATTGAAATGGCTGTTCCATATGTTCAAATTGCTACATTTGATGAAGTAATGGAGCTTATTGGCGGTGCGGAACAAGTAGTAGCATGTGTGTATTTGAGGATTGAAGGAGATGCTCCGGGAAATATGTTTTTTGTACTTTCATTGGCACAGGCAGAGCGGTTTATACGTCAAATGACGGGGGATGAGACGTTTACGTTTGATTCACATCCATCAGAACTAGGACAATCAGCGCTGCAAGAGCTAGGAAATATACTTGCCGGTTCCTATCTTTCGGCACTGGCTGACTTTACTAATTTGACATTTTATCCATCTGTTCCGATGCTAACCGTTGATATGATTGGCGCTATTTTGCAATATGGGTTATTGGAATTGTCTCGCGTTGGTGATTATGCGATTCTTATTGATACCGCTTTGTATGATGAACGCCGTCCAGAAGATAGTGTCAATGGGCATTTCTTCTTGCTTCCTGATCCAGATTCGTTCGCTTCCATTTTTCGCGCATTAGGTGTGGATCTTCCGTGAGCGAAACCATTCATGTAGTAAAAGTTGGCATTGCCGATATGAAGGTGGTTCATGCGCCAAATTTAATTCGAACATCTGGATTAGGATCATGTGTCGGCGTCGTCATTTTTGACCAATGGAAGGAAGTGGCGGGACTTGCGCATGTGATGCTTCCTGATTCTTCGCTTTCGAGATCGGAAACAATGAACGTAGCCAAATATGCAGATACAGCGATCGAAGCGTTAATAGAACTCGTTGTTCAGGCGGGAGGAAGAAAAGGGATGCTAAAAGCAAAAATGGCCGGTGGAGCGCAAATGTTTTCTTTTCCTTCCAAAAGTACGGATATGATGCGAATTGGAGCAAGGAATGTCGAAGCAGTTAGGCAGCAGTTGAACCGGTTTCATATTCCGATCGTTGCCGAAGATGTTGGCGGCAACAGCGGACGAACGATCGAATTTAATCCGAAAACGGCCATTTTATCGATTCGTACAGTGAATCAAGGGACGAAAGAAATATGAGAGAAATAACAGCGGCATTTTGAAAAAGATGAGGTGGAATCACATGGCGAACGTTTTAACGAGCGAAGAACGCAAATATTGGGATCGTTGGATATATCACCGTGACCCGCAAGCCGGAGATAAGCTCGTGCAAACATATATGCCGCTTGTTCATTATCATGTTCAACGAATAGCCGCGTCGTTGCCAAAAACTATAAGTAAACAAGAATTAATAAGTCTTGGATTAATGGGGCTTTACGACGCGCTCGAAAAGTTTGATCCCTCCCGTGATTTAAAATTTGATACGTACGCCTCATTTCGGATTCGCGGCGCCATTTTCGATGGGCTGCGCAAAGAAGATTGGCTTCCGCGCAGCGTAAGGGAAAAGGCGAAAAAAATTGAGGAAACGATCGAAAAGCTGGAGCAGCGGTATATGCGGTCTGTTACAGCAAAAGAAGTTGCCGATGAACTAGGGATCACAGAAGAGGAAGTATATATGGCAGTAAATGAGAACTTTTTTGCCAACGTCTTATCTTTTCAACATGTTATTACGGAAAACAAGGAAGAAGAAAACGCGCTTCTAGCCATTCGTGATGAAAAAACACCTTCTCCGGAGGAAGAAGTTTTAAAGCAGGAATTGTATGAGAAATTGGCAGAAGTAATCCAGCAGCTAAGTGAAAAAGAGCAGCTTGTTATTAGTTTGTTTTATAAAGAAGAACTTACTTTTACCGAAATTGGAGAAATTTTAGGACTTTCCACATCAAGAATTTCCCAGCTTCATTCAAAAGCCATTTTTAAGCTGCGCAAAATTCTAGAACAAGCGCTTTAGCTTAAAAGGAAGTGGGGACATATGGATATCAAATTAATCGAATTACAAATAGCGTTCCCAAAAACGTACGATGCTGGAAAAATTCAAAATGCTTTGCATCATCACGCACAGCTTATGCAATCGCAGCTTGCTGAAGCGACAAAAAAACAAGAGGAGCGAGCGCGGAGGCAAGTGACAGAAAAGCGAACAAGCGCCAATATTTGCCGGGAACAAAACAATAAAAATATCCATCCATATAAAGGAAAAATCATTGATATGATAGGATAGAGGGATGCGATGATTGCATTTTTACTTGTTGTCAGTTTTATTCTTCATGCGCTTTCATTGTTCGTTATTATTTTGCTTTATTTACAATTATCGAAAGTGAAAGAAACAGAAAAACGTCAGCAACAAATGGCTGAGGAGATGGAACAAACGTTTTCTGCATATTTATTGGAGTGGAAGGAAGAAAACGAGCGTTTTCTAAAAGAGCTGACCGACATGCTGACCAATCGCACTAAGGCTGATAGAAAGCAATCTCCTCCCAAAGCCGATGCAACATCGACAAAAGAAGAAGCGCTGCCTAACTATTTTCCAAACGTTGACGATGTGAAAGACATCGTTGATATACGTCATCAAGCTATGCCTTCGCTTGTCGAAGAGGCATGGCAGCTTTTCGAACAAGGAAAAACGATTGAAGAAATCGCTAAAATTCTAAAAAAAGGAAAAACGGAAATCGAGTTATTATTAAAATTTCGCCAAAAGTAGGCTAACAATTGCTTGATTGTCACATGCAGTTATGATATATTTTTACATGGTGTGAATACACACGCCCATCGATTTAAGCAACGGTGCTGACGCTGTCAGTCTTGCTTAAAAATGACGTGGGCGGAGGAATAAAAACCAAGCAAATAGGAGGATCTTGCAATGTCAGTTATTTCTATGAAACAATTGCTTGAAGCTGGTGTTCATTTCGGACATCAAACTCGCCGTTGGAATCCAAAAATGAAAAAATATATTTTCACAGAACGCAACGGCATTTATATTATCGACTTACAAAAAACCGTCAAAAAAATGGAAGAAGCATATAATTTCGTAAAAGAATTAGCAGCAAACGGCGGTAAAATTTTGTTTGTCGGTACGAAAAAACAAGCGCAAGAGTCTGTGAAAGAAGAAGCAGAACGTTGCGGCATGTTCTATGTGAATCAACGTTGGTTAGGTGGTACATTAACAAACTTTGCAACGATTCAAAAACGTATTAAACGTTTAAAAGAAATCGAAAAAATGGCGGAAGACGGCACATTTGACGTACTTCCGAAAAAAGAGGTTATTCGCATAAAGAAAGAACAAGAGCGCCTAGAAAAGTTTTTAGGCGGCATTAAAGAAATGAAAGAATTGCCGGACGCATTGTTCGTAATCGATCCGCGCAAAGAGCGCATTGCTGTTGCAGAAGCGCGCAAATTAAACATCCCGATTATCGGTATCGTTGATACAAACTGCGATCCGGATGAAATTGACTATGTCATTCCAGCAAACGACGATGCGATTCGCGCGGTAAAACTTCTTACTTCGAAAATCGCTGATGCGGTGTTAGAAGGAAAACAAGGCGAAGAAGCAGTTGTTGCTGCTGAGTAACTTGTTTAGGAAAGGTGATAAGAGGGGGAAAGCCTTTTATCACCTTTTTTTGAGACAGAAAATGGCCGTAGTTGGCTATACTAATTACGGGAGAGAGCAAAATTAGCTTCCGCCGATTTTGCTTGAACGATACATATATGCGAGTTTAAAGGAGGATTTTTATTTATGGCGATTACAGCACAAATGGTAAAAGAATTGCGTGAAAAAACAGGCGCGGGGATGATGGATTGCAAAAAAGCGCTCACAGAAACAAACGGTGATATGGAAAAAGCGATCGATTGGCTTCGCGAGAAAGGGATCGCCAAAGCGGCGAAAAAAGCGGATCGTATTGCTGCGGAAGGAATGACGCTGGTCGAAGTCGACGGCAACACGGCTGTTATTTTAGAAGTGAACTCTGAAACGGACTTTGTTGCGAAAAACGAAGCGTTCCAAACGTTAGTAAAAGAACTTGCTGCACACTTGTTAAAACATAAACCAGCTACGTTGGAAGAAGCGCTTGGACAAACAATGGATAACGGGGCAACAGTTCAAGAACATATTAATGCTGCAATTGCAAAAATTGGTGAAAAAATCACGTTGCGTCGTTTTGAAATTGTGGAAAAAGGAGAAAATGATGTTTTCGGTGCGTATTTGCACATGGGAGGCCGCATCGGCGTATTAACATTATTAGCAGGTTCGGCAAACCAAGAAGTAGCGAAAGATGTGGCAATGCATATCGCTGCATTGCATCCGAAATACGTTTCTCGCGACCAAGTGCCGCAAGAAGAAATTAATCGCGAACGCGAAGTATTGAAACAGCAAGCATTAAATGAAGGAAAACCGGAACATATCGTTGAAAAAATGGTAGAAGGCCGTTTAAACAAATTTTATGAAGATATTTGCTTGCTAGAACAAGCATTTGTGAAAAACCCAGATGTAAAAGTCCGTCAATATGTTGAATCTAACGGCGCGACAGTGAAAACATTTATCCGTTATGAAGTTGGCGAAGGTATGGAAAAACGCCAAGATAACTTTGCTGAAGAAGTAATGAATCAAATGAGAAAGCAATGAATGAAGTCCATAGGGAACACACGCCGTGTTCCCTATTTTTAAAAATAGAACGTTACAACGCTTAGCTTGACAGGAAGCAATGTGGCATTTTCTTTGCGATGTTTCCTTGGAAATAAACGTTTTTTCGCTTTTAATTAGCTGCATGGAGGTTTGACATGGAAAAGCCAAAGTATAAGCGAGTTGTATTAAAATTAAGCGGTGAAGCGTTAGCTGGTGAACAAGGATTTGGTATTAATCCTTCGATCATTCAATCCATTGCAAAACAAGTAAAAGAAGTCGCCGAACTCGGTGTTGAGATTGCGATCGTCGTCGGCGGCGGCAATATATGGCGCGGAAAAACGGGAAGCGAGATGGGAATGGATCGCGCCACAGCGGACTATATGGGAATGCTTGCAACAGTGATGAATTCGCTTGCTCTCCAAGATAGCCTTGAAAATCTCGGTGTTGAAACGAGAGTGCAAACATCGATTGAGATGCGGCAAGTGGCTGAACCTTACATACGAAGAAGAGCGATCCGTCATTTGGAGAAAAAACGTGTCGTTATTTTTGCGGCAGGAACAGGAAATCCATATTTTTCAACCGATACGACTGCCGCATTACGTGCTGCTGAAATTGAAGCAGACGTTATTTTAATGGCAAAAAATAACGTTGACGGTGTATATAGCGCTGATCCGAAAATCGATGAAAACGCGGTAAAATATGATGAAGTATCCTATTTAGAGGTTATTAAACAAGGATTAGGCGTGATGGACTCCACTGCTTCATCGTTATGTATGGATAACGATATTCCGTTGATTGTTTTCTCCATTATGGAAGAAGGCAATATAAAACGTGCCGTTCTTGGTGAAAATATAGGAACAATCGTAAGGGGGAAATAAATATGGTACAACAAATTATCAATACTGCAAAGGAAAAAATGGACAAAGCTGTTCAAGCGTTCACTCGTGAGCTTGCGACCATTCGCGCAGGAAGAGCAAACCCGAGTTTATTAGAAAAAGTAACAGTTGATTATTACGGCATGCCTACACCAATTATCCAGCTGGCAAGCATCAGTGTTCCGGAAGCGCGGCTGCTTGTCATTCAGCCGTATGATAAATCGGTGATCAAAGATATCGAAAAAGCCATTTTATCTTCTGATTTAGGATTAACGCCATCCAACGATGGGTCAGTCATTCGCATCACCATTCCGCCATTAACAGAAGAACGTCGCCGCGAGCTAGTGAAGCTTGTCAAAAAATATTCGGAAGATGCGAAAGTTGCTGTTCGTAACATCCGCCGTGATGCAAATGATGAGTTGAAAAAGCTTGAGAAAAACGGGGAAATTACTGAAGACGAATTGCGCGGTTATACAGATGATGTTCAAAAGCTTACCGATGACCATATCGCAAAGATTGATGCGATTACGAAAGAGAAAGAAAAAGAAGTTATGGAAGTGTAATGAAACAGGAAAGACCCTCTATATACATGGAGGGTTTTTTTGTTATAATGAAAAAGCAAATGAGACAGAGAGTTAAAATAGCTGTTTTGAAACTAGCTAGCCGCATGGCACATTAATAATAAAAATCAATACGGAGGACTAGTATGTTTAATAAAATTTGGAAAAATAAGGAGGATGTGTCGTCCTCTTCTCTTGTTTACACAAAAGAAGAAATAATGCAAAATCCGATCCCGAAACATGTCGCCATCATTATGGATGGAAACGGGCGATGGGCGAAAAAACGCGCATTGCCGCGGGCGGCAGGCCATTATGAAGGCATGCAAGTCGTTCGCAAAATTACTCGTTTTGCCAACGAACTTGGCATTAAAATATTATCATTATATGCATTTTCAACAGAAAATTGGAAGCGTCCGAAAAGCGAAGTAGATTATTTAATGAAGCTTCCAGAGCAATTTTTAACGACATTTCTTCCTGAATTGGCAGAGGAGAATGTCAATGTTCGCGTGATTGGCCATATCGAACGGCTTCCAGAGCATACACGGCGGGCGGTAGAAAGAGCCATTGACGAAACAAAGGAAAATACAGGGTTGATTCTTAATTTTGCTTTAAACTACGGAAGCCGTGCGGAAATTACATATGCGATGCAACAAATTGCCAAAGAAGTGCAAAAAGGCTGGTTATCTCCAGAGGAAATTACGGAAGAATTAGTGTCTTCCTATTTAATGACAAAGGATTTAACAGATCCGGATTTACTCATCCGTACAAGCGGAGAAATACGTTTAAGCAATTTTATGTTATGGCAGCTCGCTTACACTGAATTTTGGTTTACCGATGTGTTATGGCCAGATTTTACAGAGCAACATTTATTAGAAGCGATTGCTGCTTTTCAAAAGCGTAATCGCCGGTTTGGAGGAGTTTAAACAAGATGAAGCAACGGATCATTACTGGAGTCATTGCCGCCGCACTGTTTTTACCGATTGTTATTTTTGGCGGATTTCCGTTTATAATAGTAACATATATATTGGCAACGATTGGGCTGTTTGAATTATTGCGCATGAAACGTCTTCGCGTGTTTTCTAAAGAAGGAATCATTGGTTTCCTGATTTTATGGGGGCTTCTTATTCCAAAAGCCTACACCAATTGGCTCGAGTCCTTCAATATAACGAAAGTCGAATTATTAGTAGTTGCCGTATTATTGTTGCTTATATATACGGTGGTGACAAAAAACGCATTTACATTTGAAGAAGCAGGATTTATATGTTTATCCATTCTTTATGTTGGCTTCGGGTTTTATTATTTCATGGAAACCCGCTTTATTGGTTTAGCGTATATGGTTTATGCTTTATTTACCATATGGGCGACAGATACGGGAGCGTATTTTATCGGTCGAGCATGGGGAAAACGCAAGCTTTGGCCGGAAATTAGCCCGAATAAAACCGTAGAAGGCTCGATTGGCGGAATTGTTTGTGCGGTTGTTGTTGCCATTATATATCAACTATGTACAAACCTTTTTGACAGTTTTGCCCTTTTAATTGTGATGACGATTGTTCTTTCCATATTTGGTCAATTAGGGGATTTAGTCGAATCCGCATTTAAACGGCATTATGGCGTGAAAGATTCAGGAAATATTTTGCCGGGTCATGGCGGTATTTTGGACCGCTTTGATAGTTTATTATTCATTTTGCCGATTTTACACTTTTTCATCAATGCAGCGTTATAAGGGAGTTAGGAGTGAAGGAATTGAAATATATTAGTATATTAGGGGCGAGTGGTTCCATCGGCACCCAGACGTTGGATATTATTCGTTCCCATCCAGATGAGTTTCAATTGACAGCAATATCGATTGGAAAAAATGTGGACATGGCGCGAGCGATTATTGAAGAGTTTGCTCCTCGGCTTGTCGCTGTTGCTGAGGCGGACGCTTATGAGAAGCTTCGCAGCGAATACGCAGGAAAAGTGAAAATCGTGTTTGGCGAGGAGGGATTAATTGAAGCAGCGGCTTTCCCAGAGACGGATATCGTTGTGACAGCCGTTGTTGGAAGCGTAGGTCTTGTTCCGACACTAAGAGCTATTGAAGCAGGCAAAACGATTGCATTAGCGAACAAAGAAACACTTGTAACAGCAGGGCATATTGTAACAGCAGCCGCTAAAAAACACGGCGTTTCTTTATTGCCAGTTGACAGCGAACACTCGGCAATTTTTCAATGTTTACAAGGAGAAAAACGAAACCGTGTGGAAAAAATTATTTTAACAGCCTCCGGCGGCAGCTTCCGTGATAAAACAAGGGAAGAATTAAAAAACGTAACAGTGGAAGAAGCGTTGCGCCATCCGAACTGGTCGATGGGAGCAAAAATTACGATTGACTCGGCGACAATGATGAACAAAGGGTTAGAAGTTATTGAGGCGCATTGGCTTTTCGAGTTGCCATATGAGCAAATTGATGTGTTATTACATCGTGAAAGCATCATTCATTCGCTCGTTCAATTCCGTGATACAAGCGTGATCGCCCAGCTCGGAACGCCAGATATGCACGTACCGATTCAATATGCTTTAACATACCCTGAACGCTTGCCGCTAGCCAATGCGAAACCGCTTGACTTAGCAGAAATTAGCACATTACACTTTGAGCGGGTAGACTTTGAGCGTTTTCGTTGTTTACAATTAGCATATGAAGCAGGAAAAGCGGGCGGGTCGTTGCCAACGGTGTTGAACGCAGCGAATGAAGAGGCAGTTTCCGCCTTTTTGCAAGGCCGTATCGCATTTTTAACTATTGAGGAATATATTGAACGTGCACTAGAGCGGCATGAATTCGTAAATGAACCATCGCTGGAGGAGATTCGTGAAATTGATGCGGAAACCCGCCGGTACGTTCGGTCACTACTATAAAAAAAGGTGGTTGAAACATTGGAAACGATCATTGCGTTTATTGTGATTTTCGGTGCGCTTGTGTTTTTCCACGAACTTGGCCATTTGATTTTCGCTAAGCGCGCGGGAATTTTATGCCGTGAATTTGCCATCGGCTTCGGTCCAAAAGTATTTTCATTTAAGAAAAACGAAACCGTATATACGATTCGTTTGCTCCCATTAGGTGGTTTTGTCCGCATGGCCGGTGAAGACCCGGAAATGATCGAAATTAAACCTGGGCAAGTCGTCGGATTAGAACTAGATCGCGATGGCAACGTTGACAAAATTATTGTCAACCATAAAGACGACTATCCAAATGCGAAAATAATTGAAGTAGAACAAGCAGATTTAGAACATCAGATGTACATTACCGGCTATGTGGATCAAAATGAAGATCGCCTCGAACGATTTTCCGTGAACGAGCCAGCCTTTTTCGTCGTCGACCATCAAGAAATTCAAATTGCTCCGTATCATCGTCAATTTGCCGCGAAAACGTTAGGGCAACGGACGATGGCGATTTTAGCAGGACCGCTTATGAATTTTGTGTTGGCATTTGTTGTATTTTTGTTAATCGGATTGCTTCAAGGATATCCGGTTGACAAACCGATAATCGGCGAACTGACAAAAGACGGCGCGGCAAAAGAAGCGGGCCTCAGGCAAGGTGACATCGTTCTTTCGATCGATGACGAACCGGTCAAGACGTGGACGCAAGTCGTTGATATTATTCGTGCCCATCCAGAAGAGGAATTGCTTTTTAAAATACAACGGAATGGAAAAATTATGGATATTACGGTAACGCCTGACGCGAAAACAGTACAAGGAGAAACGATTGGTCTTATTGGTGTGTACGGGCCTATGGAAAAATCGGTTTTCGGCTCATTAAAACAAGGAGTCATTGAAACGTATTATTGGACGAAAGAAATTCTTGTTGGTCTCGGACAGTTAGTCACTGGTCAATTTAAGCTCGATATGCTATCGGGACCGGTTGGCATTGCCGTTTCAACTGGAAAAGTGGCAGAATCGGGAATTTACTATTTAATGAAGTGGGGAGCGATTTTAAGCATTAACCTTGGTATTGTCAACTTATTGCCGCTTCCTGCGCTTGATGGTGGGCGATTGCTCTTTTTCGCCATCGAAGCGCTGCGTGGCAAACCGATTGACCGCCAAAAAGAAGGAATGGTTCATTTTATCGGTTTTGCCCTTTTAATGCTATTAATGCTTGTTGTTACATGGAATGACATTCAAAAGTTTTTCCTATGAAAAGTGAAGGAAAGATGGGAAGTCTTCTTCCTTCTTTCCTTGAACAAAAGAGATAGAGAAAAAGAGGTGCGAGAAGATGAGACAAAGTCAGTCATTTATCCCAACATTGCGTGAAGTGCCTGCAGACGCAGAAGTGAAAAGCCATCAGCTGTTGTTGCGCGCTGGATTTATTCGACAAAGCGCAAGCGGTGTATATACGTTTTTACCGCTTGGCCAGCGCGTATTGCAAAAAGTAGAGGCGATCATTCGTGAGGAAATGAATCGTGCCGGAGCGATCGAATTGCTCATGCCGGCGCTGCAGCCAGCGGAATTATGGCAGCAATCCGGCCGCTGGTATTCGTACGGTCCGGAGCTTATGCGCCTGAAAGACCGTCATGAACGCGATTTTGCGCTTGGACCGACGCATGAGGAAATAATTACGGCGCTTGTGCGTGACGAAGTGAAAACATATAAGCGCCTGCCGCTTACGCTTTATCAAATTCAAGTAAAATTCCGTGATGAAAAACGCCCGCGCTTCGGTTTATTACGCGGCCGTGAATTTATTATGAAAGACGCCTATTCGTTCCATACGTCACAAGAAAGTTTGGATGAAACATACAATAAAATGTATGAAGCGTATTCGAACATCTTCCGCCGCTGTGGTTTAAATTTCCGCGCCGTCATTGCTGATTCCGGAGCGATTGGCGGAAAAGATACGCATGAATTTATGGTATTATCGGAAATCGGTGAAGATACGATCGCCTATTCCGATGCTTCTGATTACGCGGCAAATATCGAAATGGCCCCTGTTATTACTACATATGAAAAAAGCGATGAGCCGCTTCGCAAATTGGAAAAAGTGCATACACCGGGGCAAAAAACAATAGAAGAAGTAGCTTCCTATTTACAGGTGACGCCAGAAAAATGCATCAAGTCATTGCTCTTTAAAGTGGACGACCGTTACGTACTTGTACTTGTCCGCGGCGACCATGAAGCAAACGATGTAAAAGTGAAAAACTTATTTGACGCATCGGTCGTAGAGCTGGCAACACCGGAAGAAACGAAGCAAGCAATGAACTGTGAGGTCGGTTCGCTCGGTCCAATCGGTGTTAGCGAATCTGTTACCATCGTTGCCGATCACGCGGTAAAAGCAATTGTCAATGGTGTATGTGGGGCGAATGAGGAAGGATATCATTATATTGGCGTCAATCCAGAGCGTGATTTTACCATTTCTGAATATGCAGATTTACGTTTTATTCAAGAAGGAGATCCGTCTCCAGATGGAAAAGGCACGATTCGCTTTGCCCGCGGCATTGAAGTTGGCCACGTGTTTAAATTGGGCACGCGTTACAGCAAAGCGATGAACGCGACTTATTTAGATGAAAATGGACGTTCACAAACGATGATTATGGGCTGCTACGGCATCGGCGTTTCCCGGTTAGTGGCTGCGATTGCCGAGCAATTTGCCGACGAAAACGGTCTTGTGTGGCCGGCATCAGTTGCTCCTTTCCACGTCCATCTTATTTCGGTGAATGCAAAAAATGAGGAGCAGCGTCAGCTTGCTGACGAATGGTATGAAAAGCTTGGACAAGCCGGCTTTGAAGTATTATATGATGACCGTCCGGAGCGCGCTGGCGTCAAATTTGCCGACAGCGATTTAATCGGAATTCCGATTCGGGTGACAGTTGGAAAGCGCGCTAATGAAGGAATTGTGGAAATAAAAGTGCGCCAAACAGGCGAGTCAATGGAAGTGTCTGTAGACGAACTGATCGACACGATTCGACGTCTTTTACAACAATAAATATAGATTTTGAAGGGCTGTGCTGGTGAAAAGTAGAAATGTTACTTTTCAGACAGCCCTTCTGTTATTATATTAGGAGAGATGTGTAATCATTTTGAGAGGGGAAAGGATCGACGTCATGTTAACGAACGAGCAAAAAGAGCGATTTCAAGTGTTGTTGCAGCAGCTTGAATTGACGTCTGACGAATTTGTTCCGTATTTCTCTGAGGCAGGCATTCAAAAGCTTGTCATTGAAAAGGAGAAAAAATGTTGGCATTTCTATTTTTTGCTGCCGAAAATTTTGCCTTATCAGGTTTATCAACTGTTTACACAAAAGCTTGTTCATGCGTTCCATCATATCGCAAATGTGAAATATACAATACAAACGATCGATTCCCATTTTACGGAATCGGATGTGCGTGACTATTGGACGCTCTGTTTGCAAGAGTTGCAAGAAGGGGTCTCGCCGCTTTTATCGTTGCTTCATGAGCAAGTTCCGACTGTAAAAGGAAATAAACTATATGTTACTGCTCGCAATGATGCAGAAGCAATGGCGGTGAAGCGCCGCTTCGCCAAAAAAATAGCTGAAGTATATCAATCGTTTGGTTTTCCGCTTTTGCAGCTGGAAATAGAAGTCAAACAGTCAGAAAAAGATTTTGAGCAATTTATAGCGCAAAAACAGCAAGAAGATGCGGAACGTGCCTTAGCGGCATTAACGGAGATGACGAAAGAAACGAAATCGGAAACAGCAGGCAATGCGCCGGCAGGGCCGCTTATTATCGGTTATCCAATTAGAGAAGAAGAGGAAATTCGCACGCTAGACAGCATCGTCGAAGAAGAACGCCGCGTCGTTGTACAAGGATATGTGTTTGACGCGGAGATCAATGAGTTAAAAAGCGGACGGACGTTATTAACACTAAAAATCACCGATTATACAAACTCGATTTTAGTAAAAATGTTTTCACGCGATAAAGAAGATGCCGCACTGATGGCGGATGTAAAAAAAGGAATGTGGGTAAAGGTAAGAGGGAGTGTGCAAAATGATACGTTCGTCCGTGACCTTGTGTTAATCGCCAACGATATAAACGAAATAAAGGCGAAAGAACGCCAAGATACCGCTCCGGAAGGAGAAAAACGGGTGGAACTTCATTTGCATACGCCGATGAGCCAAATGGATGCGGTCACTTCCGTTACGAAGCTCATTGAACAAGCAAAAAAATGGGGCCACCCAGCGATCGCTGTTACGGACCATGCTGTTGTGCAGTCATTTCCAGAAGCGTACAGTGCCGCAAAAAAATACGATATGAAAGTATTGTACGGCGTCGAAGCAAACATTGTCGATGACGGCGTGCCGATCGCCTATAACGAAGCGCACCGCTTGCTTTCCGAGGACACGTACGTCGTCTTTGACGTGGAAACGACCGGTCTATCGGCGGTGTATAATACGATTATTGAACTTGCCGCTGTGAAAGTGAAGGACGGAGAAATTATCGACCGCTTTACTTCATTTGCCAACCCGCATCATCCGTTATCGATTACAACGATCGAGCTGACAGGCATTACCGATGACATGTTGAAAGATGCCCCAGATGTCGAAGAAGTGCTGCGCCAGTTTTACGACTGGATGGGCGATAGCATCCTTGTCGCACATAATGCTAGCTTTGACATTGGATTTTTAAATGTCGGCTTTACGAAACTCGGTCTTGGTAAAGTGACGAATCCGGTTATTGATACACTTGAATTAGCGCGGTTTTTATATCCAGAATTGAAAAATCACCGTTTAAACACGCTATGTAAAAAATTTGATATCGAGCTAACCCAGCATCACCGAGCGATTTACGATGCAGAAGCGACTGGATATTTGCTTATGCGCCTATTAAAAGACGCGCAAGAACGAGGAATTTTATATCATGACGAATTAAATGAACGTTCGAAGGAAGAAGTGTCGTATCAACGATCCCGTCCGTTCCATGTGACATTGCTTGCGCAAAATGACATTGGATTAAAAAATTTATTCAAACTCGTTTCTTTATCACATGTGAAATATTTTTACCGGGTCCCGCGCATTCCTCGCTCAGTGCTTCAGCAGCATCGTGAAGGAATTTTAGTCGGTTCCGGCTGTGATAAAGGAGAAGTATTTGACAATATGATTCAAAAAGCGCCGGAAGAAGTCGAAGAAATCGCGAAATTTTACGATTTTCTCGAGGTGCATCCGCCGGAAGTGTACAAACCGCTGATTGAAATGGATTACGTAAAAGATGAAAATATGATCAAGGAAATTATCCGCAAGATCGTGATGCTCGGGGAAAAATTAAACATTCCTGTCGTTGCAACTGGAAACGTTCATTATTTAAATCCAGAAGATAAAATTTACCGAAAAATTTTGATTCACTCCCAAGGCGGAGCAAATCCGCTCAACCGTTATGAGCTGCCGGATGTATATTTTCGGACGACGGACGAAATGCTCAAGTGCTTCTCTTTTTTAGGAGAAGAAAAAGCAAAAGAAATCGTCGTTATGAATACGCAAAAAATCGCTGATCTTATTGGCGAGGTAAAGCCGATTAAAGATAAGCTGTATACGCCGCGCATTGAAGGGGCGGAAGAGGAAATTCGCGAAATGAGTTATCGGCGCGCCAAAGAAATTTACGGTGATCCGCTGCCGGAAATTGTTGAACAGCGCTTGGAGAAAGAGTTAAAAAGCATTATCGGACACGGCTTTGCCGTCATTTATTTAATTTCCCATAAACTCGTAAAAAAATCGCTTGATGACGGCTACCTTGTCGGTTCGCGCGGATCTGTCGGCTCCTCTTTTGTCGCGACGATGACAGAAATTACAGAAGTAAATCCGCTGCCGCCGCACTATGTTTGTCCGAATTGCAAGCACTCGGAATTTTTCAATGACGGTTCGGTCGGTTCAGGATTTGACTTGCCGGATAAAAATTGTCCAAAATGCGGCACAAAATATAAAAAAGATGGGCATGATATTCCGTTTGAAACGTTCCTTGGCTTTAAAGGGGATAAAGTTCCGGATATCGACTTGAACTTCTCCGGGGAATATCAGCCGCGCGCCCATAACTATACGAAAGTATTGTTCGGAGAAGATAACGTATATCGCGCAGGAACGATCGGTACGGTGGCTGATAAAACGGCTTACGGTTTTGTCAAAGGGTATGCGAGCGATTTGAATTTGCAGCTGCGCAGTGCGGAAATCGACCGTCTTGCCGCGGGATGTACCGGAGTAAAACGGACAACCGGGCAGCATCCAGGAGGCATTATCGTCGTTCCGGATTATATGGATATTTACGATTTTACGCCAATTCAATATCCAGCTGACGATACGAGTTCCGAATGGCGCACGACGCATTTTGATTTCCATTCGATTCATGACAATCTTCTGAAGCTAGATATTCTTGGGCACGACGATCCGACGGTAATTCGTATGCTCCAAGATTTAAGCGGCATTGATCCAAAAACGATTCCGACGGACGATCCGGAAGTGATGAAAATTTTCAGCAGTACTGAATCACTTGGCGTCACGCCGGAACAAATTATGTGCAATGTCGGCACGCTCGGTATTCCAGAATTCGGAACGCGCTTTGTCCGGCAGATGCTTGAAGAAACGAAGCCAAAGACATTTTCCGAGCTGGTGCAAATTTCCGGCCTTTCCCATGGAACGGACGTCTGGCTTGGAAACGCTCAAGAGTTAATTCAAAACGGCACTTGCACCCTTTCTGAAGTAATTGGCTGCCGCGACGACATTATGGTTTATTTAATTTATCGCGGGCTTGAGCCGTCGCTTGCCTTTAAAATTATGGAATCGGTGCGGAAAGGAAAAGGGCTAACGCCGGAATTCGAAGAAGAAATGCGCAAACATGATGTGCCGGAATGGTATATTGAATCATGTAAAAAGATTAAATATATGTTTCCGAAAGCGCACGCTGCCGCGTACGTATTAATGGCGGTTCGCATTGCTTACTTTAAAGTGCATCATCCGCTTTTGTACTATGCTTCTTATTTTACAGTGCGTGCGGAAGACTTTGATTTGGACGCGATGATTAAAGGTTCTGCGGCGATTCGCAAACGCATCGAAGAAATTAATGCGAAAGGATTGAACGCGACGGCAAAAGAAAAAAGCTTGTTGACGGTATTAGAGGTCGCTTTAGAAATGTGTGAACGCGGATTCTCGTTTAAAAACATCGACCTTTACCGTTCACAGGCGACCGAATTCGTCATTGACGGCAATTCGCTTATTCCGCCATTTAACGCCATTCCGGGTCTTGGGACAAACGTGGCGCTCAACATCGTCCGTGCTCGCGAAGAAGGAGAATTTTTATCAAAAGAAGATTTACAGCAGCGCGGAAAACTTTCAAAGACGCTCATCGAATATTTAGAGAGCCGCGGTTGTCTTGATTCGTTGCCAGACCATAACCAGCTTTCCTTATTTTAAAGTCATCTTATCGCGTTGTCAGCGCTAAACAGATTAGCAAATAGGCTTTTCGTTTGTAACGGCATATAGCGCAAAACCGATGTCCCATTTTCAGCCGGACCTTAAAAAATCCTTGACAAATAGGATCTCGTTTTGTTTTCCCATTGCAATATATTTTCCAATATGTTATAGTTTTAGTGGAAATGGTAAAGATAATGGGTAAGGAAAGAGTGGGGAAACCCACTCTTTCGTCTTGAATGGATGCCAATTGCTTTTCATTCCCCGCAGATTTGCAGGGGATTTTCTCGTTATAACGAACGGATGCAGTTTCTCTATGTTAGGAGGAAAAGAATGAGCAAAAAAGTGACGAATATAGTAGAAGAACTAGTCACTCCAATTCTTGCCGACATGGATTTAGAACTTGTGGATATCGAGTATGTAAAAGAGGGAAAAAATTGGTTTTTGCGTGTCTTTATTGATTCCGATAATGGTGTTGATATTGAACAATGCGGCATGGTGAGCGAAAAGTTAAGTGAAAAACTAGATGAAGTCGATCCAATTCCACACAACTATTTTCTTGAAGTTTCTTCACCTGGGGCGGAACGACCGTTAAAAAAGCCGAAGGACTTTACAAAAGCGATTGGGAAAAATGTATATATCAAAACATATGAACCAATTGAAGGAGAAAAGGAGTTTGAAGGCGAACTTATCGGTTTTGATGGAACAACAGTGTCTGTTACGGTTAAAGACAAAACTCGCAAAAAAACAATCGATATTCCGTATGAAAAAGTGGCGAGCGCAAGACTTGCTGTTATCTTTTTTTAATGGTAAAAGGGGGATTTTCGTTTCATGAATACACAATTACTCGATGCCCTAGCGGATATTATCCGTGAAAAAGGCATTAGCAAAGAAGTTGTGATGGAAGCGATTGAAGCGGCGATCATTTCTGCGTATAAACGCAATTTCGGCCAGGCGCAAAACGTACGGGTTGATTTAAATACAGAAACAGGAACGATCCGTGTATTTGCGCGTAAAGAAGTGGTTGATGAAGTAAATGATCCGCGCCTCGAAATTTCTTTAGAAGAAGCACAACGAATCAATCCGAATTATCAAATCGGCGATGTTCTCGAGTTAGAAGTAACGCCGAAAGATTTTGGCCGCATTGCGGCACAAACAGCGAAACAAGTTGTTACACAACGGGTGCGCGAAGCAGAGAGAAGCGTTATTTATGCTGAGTTTGTTGACCGTGAAGAAGATATCATGACAGGGATCGTACAACGTGTAGATCCTCGTTTTGTTTATGTCAGTCTCGGTAAAACAGAAGCGTTGCTGCCGGCTAGCGAACAAATGCCGAACGAAACATACAAACCGCACGACCGCATTAAAGTGTATATTACAAAAGTGGAAAAGACAACAAAAGGACCACAAATTTTTGTTTCACGCACCCATCCGGGATTGCTTAAGCGTCTTTTTGAACTGGAAGTCCCAGAAATTTATGATGGAACAGTAGAAATTAAATCCATTGCCCGTGAGGCGGGAGACCGCTCGAAAATTTCGGTGCATTCCGACAATCCGGAAGTGGATCCGGTCGGCGCGTGCGTCGGTCCAAAAGGGCAGCGGGTTCAAGCGGTTGTGGAGGAATTAAACGGGGAAAAAATTGATATCGTCCGCTGGTCTGCAGATCCTGTTGAGTTTGTCGCAAACGCATTAAGTCCGGCAAAAGTGTTGCGTGTAATCGTCAATGAAGAACAAAAAGCAACGACCGTAATCGTGCCGGATTATCAGCTGTCATTAGCAATCGGCAAACGCGGGCAAAACGCTCGGCTAGCAGCAAAGCTGACAAACTGGAAAATTGATATTAAAAGCGAATCGGAAGCGAGAGAATTAGGAATCGATCCATATGCGCAATCCACTTTTCTTGATTCAGAAGAGACATCGGTCAATAATGAAAATGACAGCAACCAATCATTCGATTTACAAGAAGAGAAAATCGAGTGAGGGGGGGAGCGAGATGGCTGGTCAAAAGAAAGTTCCGTTGCGAAAATGCGTCGTGACTGGTGAAATGAAGCCAAAAAAAGAAATGATGCGCATCGTCCGCTCAAAAGATGGGGAAGTTTCCATTGATCCGACAGGAAAAAAGGCTGGTCGTGGCGCGTACATTACACTAGATAAAGAATGCATTTTACTAGCAAAAAAGAAAAATATTTTAGCCCATCATTTAAAAACGGAAATTCCTGATGCGCTGTATGATGAGTTGCTTCAGTTGGCAGAAAAGGAGACTGCTGCTGGAAATGAGCAATAACCGATGGGCATCATTATTGGGATTAGCGAATCGAGCACGGAAAGTAACTTCGGGTGAGGAGCTGACGGTCAAAGAAATTCGCAGCGGCAAAGCAAAACTCGTACTTTTAGCGGAGGATGCGTCAGAAAATACAATGAAAAAAATCAAAGATAAATGCTCTTCCTATGGCGTTCCGCTCCGTAAAGTGTCTGACCGTTATACGCTCGGGCATGCGATTGGAAAAGATGCCCGCGTCGTTGTTGCGATTATAGATGAAGGGTTTGCTAACAAACTACTGACGATGCTCGATTGATCTTTATGGGGGTGAATCTATGTCTAAAATGCGTGTATATGAGTACGCGAAAAAAAACAATGTACCGAGTAAAGACGTCATTCATAAATTGAAAGAAATGAATATTGAAGTTACCAATCATATGGCAACGTTGGAACCAGAAGTTGTCGAAAAGCTTGATCATACGTACAACAAAAAAAATGAGCGGCCGCAAGCTTCTGCTCCAAAGGAAAAACAAAAGGCGCCAGTAAAACCGAAAAATTATGTCGATGATTTTGATGACGAAGATGAAGAAGTAGTGAAAACAAAAGTTCCGAAGAAAAAATCGGCAAACAAAAAGAAAGAAGGAAAAAAACACGATTTGCAATTACAGCAGCAAGAAAAGAAAATTTTCCATCAACAGAAAAAGAAAATTAAAGGGAAGGCAAAAGCGAAAGAACAGCAGCCTGTACAACAAGAGCAGCCAATGAAAAAAGAAAAAGAGCTTCCTAAGAAGATTACGTTTGAAGGAACATTAACGGTTGCCGAACTAGCGAAAAAACTTGGGCGCGAACCTTCAGAAATTATTAAAAAGCTATTTATGCTCGGCGTTATGGCAACGATCAATCAAGAGTTAGATAAAGATGCGATCGAACTTATTTGTTCCGATTACGGAGTAGAAGTCGAAGAAAAAGTAGTCATTGATGAAACGAATTTTGAATCGATCGAAATTGTCGATGATCCTGAAGATTTAGTGGAACGTCCGCCGGTCGTCACGATTATGGGGCACGTTGACCATGGGAAAACGACGCTATTGGATTCGATTCGTCACTCCAAAGTGACGGAGCAAGAAGCAGGGGGTATTACGCAACATATTGGTGCATATCAAGTGACAGTGAACGATAAAAAAATTACGTTCCTTGATACGCCAGGACATGAGGCGTTTACAACAATGCGGGCAAGAGGAGCGCAAGTAACCGATATTGTTGTCCTCGTTGTTGCTGCGGATGATGGGGTGATGCCGCAAACAGTAGAAGCAATTAACCATGCGAAAGCGGCAAATGTCCCAATTATTGTTGCCATCAATAAAATGGATAAGCCGGATGCCAATCCAGATCGCGTGATGCAAGAATTAATGGAGTATAATCTTATTCCGGAAGAATGGGGCGGAGATACGATCTTCTGTAAACTGTCAGCAAAAACAGGAGAAGGTATTGACAATTTATTGGAAATGATTTTGCTTGTTAGCGAAATGGAAGAATTAAAAGCAAATCCAAATCGTCGTGCAACCGGAACTGTTATCGAGGCAAAACTGGATAAAGGCCGTGGACCAGTGGCAACGTTGCTTGTTCAAGCAGGAACGTTGCATGTCGGCGACCCGATTGTTGTTGGCTGCACATACGGCCGCGTGCGGGCGATGGTCAACGATACAGGGCGTCGTGTGAAAGAAGCAGGTCCTTCGACACCGGTGGAAATCACTGGTCTTCACGAAGTACCGCAGGCTGGAGACCGTTTCATGGTGTTTGAAGATGAGAAGAAAGCGCGGCAAATCGGAGAAGCGCGCGCACAAAAACAATTAATGGAACAACGCAACATGAAAGCTCGCGTTAGCCTAGATGACCTCTTTGAACAAATTAAACAAGGTGAAATGAAAGAATTAAATATTATTGTCAAAGCGGATGTTCAAGGATCGGTTGAAGCGCTGGTTGCTGCCCTGCAAAAAATCGAAGTCGAAGGAGTGCGCGTCAAAATTATCCATGCCGCTGTTGGCGCGATTACCGAATCGGACATTCTTTTAGCAACGACCTCAAATGCCATTGTCATCGGCTTTAATGTCCGTCCGGACGCCAATGCAAAACGCGTCGCCGAATCCGAAAAAGTCGACATTCGTCTGCACCGCATCATCTATAAGGTTATTGAAGAAATTGAAGCAGCGATGAAAGGAATGCTTGATCCGGAATATGAAGAAAAAGTCATCGGTCAAGCGGAAGTTCGTCAAACGTTTAAAGTATCGAAAGTTGGAACGATTGCCGGATGCTATGTGACAGATGGAAAAATTACGCGTGACAGCAAAGTGCGCCTGATCCGTCAAGGCATTGTCGTTTACGAAGGAGAAATCGATTCCTTGAAGCGCTTCAAAGACGATGTCAAAGAAGTGATGCAAGGATATGAATGCGGTTTGACGATTAAAAACTTCAACGATATTAAAGAAGGAGACGTTATTGAAGCGTACATTATGCAGGAAGTGGAAAGAAAATGATCGGCTTTGTCGCCTGTGAATGTGTAATTTATGATGCGCAATCATTAAAAGAAAAACGTGCTGTGTTACAACGAATAATGACACGGTTAAAACAAAAGTATAATATATCTATAGCCGAAATCGATCACCAAAACGTATGGCAGCGGACTACGCTCGGGATTGTCGCGATTACGTCCAATCGGGTGACAACCGAGCGGGAGCTGCAGCGAGCGCTTGCTTTGATCGATTCCTTCCCGGAATTGGAAAGAACGGTTACGACATTTGAGTGGTTTTAATCGAGGTGATTGGCAATGAATTTACGGGCTACACGTGTCGGTGAACAAATGAAAAAAGAATTAAGCGATATTATTGGTCGCAAATTAAAAGATCCACGTATCGGTTTTGTCACTGTTACTGATGTGCGCGTCACAGGCGACTTACAACAAGCAAAAGTGTATATCAGCGTGTTAGGTGATGAAGAACAACGCCAAAACACTTTAAAAGGGCTGGAAAAAGCAAAAGGATTTATCCGCTCCGAAATTGGGCAGCGCATTCGCTTGCGGAAAACACCAGAAATATTTTTCGAAATTGATGAATCAATCGAATACGGCAATCGCATTGAGCAATTAATCCGCCAAATTTCCACTGAGCACGAAGGCGGGAAAAAAGAAGAGGAAAACAAAGAGGAATAATGGATAGACAATTTGTCTATCCATTTCCATTATGTACATAATACATAAGTTATTTTACTAAGAAAGGGTGCGCAAATGGACGGAGTATTACTATTGCATAAACCGCCTGGAATGACATCACATGACTGTGTTGCACGCATTCGCCGGATGCTGCAAATAAAAAAGGTAGGGCATACAGGGACGCTTGATCCAAATGTATCGGGAGTATTGCCGATTTGCATTGGCAAAGCGACGCGCATCGCTGAGTTTTTAACAGGGGCTACGAAAACATATGAGGGGGAGGTTACACTAGGGATTGCTACGACAACGGAAGACAGCACAGGTGAAATCATCGCAAAACAAAAGGTAGACCGTGTTATTCCACGCGATGAAATCGAAGCGGTGTTCCGTCAATTGACGGGAGAAGTTGCGCAAACGCCGCCAATGTATTCCGCGGTAAAAGTGAAAGGAAAGAAACTATACGAATATGCGCGTGCGGGCATTGAAGTCGAGCGGCCGACTCGCATTGTGACGATCCATGAACTAACATTGCTTGATGAAAGAGACGCGTTTGCAGGAGACATCGTTTCGTTTCGTTTTCGTGTCACTTGCAGCAAAGGTACATATATTCGTACATTAGCAGTGATGATCGGCGAACGTCTTGGCTACCCAGCCCATATGTCCGACCTTGTTCGTACTGCATCCGGTCCATTTTCCTTGCAAGATTGCGTCACATTTGAACAATTAGAGCAGTACATAGAGAGCGGCCAACTGAAGTCGATTTTACTGCCGATTGGCAAAGCACTTTTTCATTTGCCGAAATATGAAATAAATGATAAAGTAGCAGAGAAAGTAAAAAACGGAGCAATATTGCCGCTTCCAGCTTTTTTACAGTCGCTCGAGGGACCGGTATTAATGATAAGCAAGCAAAGAGAGGCACTTGCCCTTTATATAAAACATCCTACTAAACCTCACTTAATGAAACCGTTAAAAGTACTTCGATGATAAGGAAAGTTGCAAAAAAACAGAAGGTGATTAAAGAAAATGAAAACATTGTTTATTTCGCATCCCCATCATATAAAAAAAGAAAAGCTACCCCCTACTGTTATGGCGCTTGGCTATTTTGACGGCATTCATCTTGGGCATCAGGAAGTGATCCGTACGGCGGTGAACATTGCGGCGGAGAAAGGATATAAAAGCGCAGTAATGACGTTTCATCCACATCCTTCCGTTGTGCTTGGAAAAAAAGAGCAGCATACCCATTTCATTACGCCGTTAAAGAAAAAAGAACAGCTAATTGCCCAACTTGGCGTCGATTTTTTATATATTGTTGAGTTTACTCCTGCGTTTGCACAACTGTTTCCGCAACAATTTGTGGATCAGTATATTATCGGTTTTCATGTGAAACACGTTGTTGCTGGCTTTGATTTTACTTACGGGCGTCTTGGAAAAGGAACGATGGAGACATTGCCATTTCATTCGCGTGATCAATTTACGCAGACGGTGGTTCCAAAATTGAGCATTGCCGGAGAGAAAATAAGCTCCACTTATGTTCGAAAGTTGCTGAAAAACGGAGAGGTAGAGCAACTGCCGCGTTTGCTCGGCCGCTTTTATGAAGTGGAAGGAACGGTTGTTAACGGCGAACGCCGCGGAAGAACAATTGGATTTCCAACGGCAAATATTGCGTTAAATGATGATTATTTATTGCCGGCCGTTGGTGTATATGCCGTGAAAGTAAAAATCGGGACGGCCGTATTTGAAGGAGTGTGTAATGTTGGATATAAACCGACTTTTCATTCCACCCGTGAAGGAATGCCGAATATCGAGGTGCATATTTTCGATTTTGCGAAAGACATTTATGGGGAAACGATGACGATTGAGTGGCATGTGCGCTTAAGAAGTGAACAAAAATTTGCAAGCGTGGATGAATTGGTTGCGCAAATTCAGCGGGATAAAGAAAAAGCGCAAGCATACTTTCGCAATTTCACCGAAAACACTTGCATTTTATCGCAAAAAGAGGTATTCTAATGAATGTATGTAAAATAACCATTGCTTGGCAAGTCGAGTCACCGCCGCTTGCTAGGTAATTGGGGTTTATAAACGAGGAGGTGAATAAGGATGGCATTATCACAAGAGCGTAAAAGAGAAATTATCGAGCAGTTTAAAATTCATGAGAACGATACAGGTTCTCCGGAAGTGCAAATTGCTATCCTTACAGAGCAAATCAACAATTTAAATGAACATTTACGCGTTCATAAGAAAGACCATCATTCACGTCGCGGATTGCTGAAAATGGTCGGTAAACGCCGTAACTTATTGACTTATTTACGCAATAAAGACATTGCGCGCTATCGTGAGTTGATTAACAAACTTGGATTACGTCGATAAAAAAAGCGGGAGCATTCCCGCTTTTTTGCTAGTTATATAAGCGATTTTTCGCTATGATTAATAAATAGGAACTGATACATTGCCAATGATTCGTCCATACTAACAGTATATACATTCGTTTATTTTCGATTTGTACATAGAGAGGAGTACTCGTTTATATGGAGCAAGAAAAACGCATTTTTTCCATAGACTGGGCTGGACGGCCGCTTGTCGTGGAAATTGGCCAATTAGCGAAACAAGCGAATGGAGCGGTATTAGTCCGTTATGGCGACACAGTGGTATTAAACACAGCAACGGCATCAAAAGAAGCAAAAAACGTCGACTTTTTTCCACTAACGGTCAACTATGAGGAGCGTCTTTATGCGGTTGGTAAAATTCCGGGAGGATTTATTAAGCGGGAAGGACGTCCTAGTGAAAAAGCGATTTTAGCAAGCCGTTTAATTGACCGGCCAATTCGTCCATTGTTTGCGGAAGGATTCCGCAATGAAGTGCAAATCGTTTCGATGGTCATGAGTGTAGACCAAGATTGTTCTCCGGAAATGGCGGCGTTATTCGGTGCGTCACTTGCCTTAACGATTTCGGATATTCCGTTTGAGGGACCGATTGCCGGTGTTACAGTCGGCCGTGTGGATGGAGAGTTTGTGATTAATCCGACTGTCGAACAATCGGAAAAAAGCGATATTCATCTTGTTGTTGCCGGCACGAAAGACGCGATTAATATGGTCGAAGCTGGAGCGGACGAAGTGCCGGAAGAAGTGATTTTAGAAGCGATTATGTTCGGACATGAAGAAGTAAAACGGCTGATCGCTTTCCAAGAGGAAATCGCCGCCCAAGTAGGCAAAGAAAAAATGGAAGTAGTTCTTTATGAGCTTGATCCTCAACTAGAAGCAGAAATTCGCCAACTGGCGGAAGAGGATATTAAACGAGCTGTTCAAGTGCCAGAAAAATTGGCGCGTGATGCAGCGATTGAGGAAGTAAAAGCTAGTGTCATCGCAAAATACGAAGAACAAGAAGCAGATGAAGAAACATTAAAACAAGTAAATGAAATTTTGCATAAACTTGTTAAAGAAGAAGTGCGGCGGCTTATTACCGAAGAAAAAATACGTCCGGACGGCCGTAAGATTGACGAAATTCGGCCTCTCTCCTCTGAAGTCGGCGTATTGCCGCGCACGCACGGTTCAGGGCTGTTTACGCGCGGACAGACGCAAGTGCTTAGTGTTTGTACGTTAGGAGCGCTTGGCGATGTACAAATATTGGACGGGCTTGGTATTGAAGAAACGAAACGGTTTATGCACCACTATAACTTCCCGCCATTTTCGGTTGGCGAAACAGGACCGATGCGCGGTCCAGGCCGCCGTGAAATTGGACACGGAGCGCTTGGAGAACGAGCGTTAGAACCGGTCGTTCCATCTGAAAAAGAATTTCCATATACCATTCGCCTTGTTTCCGAAGTGCTAGAATCGAACGGTTCGACATCTCAAGCTAGCATTTGTGCAAGCACGCTCGCGATGATGGATGCAGGTGTCCCGATTAAAGCACCGGTAGCGGGAATCGCGATGGGACTTGTGAAAAACGATGACAATTATACGATTTTGACAGATATTCAAGGCATTGAAGACCATCTCGGAGATATGGATTTTAAAGTAGCGGGTACGGCAAAAGGCGTCACCGCTTTGCAGATGGATATTAAAATTAAAGGCTTATCTCGTAAAATATTAGAAGAAGCGCTCCAGCAAGCGAAAAAAGGTCGTATGGAAATTTTAGAACATATGATGCAAACGATCCGCGAGCCGCGCAAAGAGTTGTCGAAATACGCTCCGAAAATTTTAACGATGCAAATTAATCCAGAAAAAATTCGCGAAGTCATCGGCCCAAGCGGAAAACAAATTAATAAAATTATTGATGAAACCGGCGTAAAAATTGATATCGAACAAGATGGAACAATTTTCATCTCGTCTGTCAACGAAGCGATGAACCAAAAGGCGAAGCAGATTATCGAAGATATCGTTCGCGAAGTCGAAGTCGGGCAAATTTATTTGGGTAAAGTGAAGCGCATTGAGAAATTTGGGGCATTTGTTGAATTGTTCAACGGCAAAGACGGTCTCGTTCATATTTCCGAATTAGCAGAAGAGCGTGTCGGAAGAGTGGAAGATGTCGTTTCGATCGGCGATGAAATTTTAGTAAAAGTAATGGAAATTGATAAACAAGGACGCGTTAATTTATCGCGAAAAGCAGTATTGCGCGAGAAAAAGGAAAAAAAAGGCAAACGTCCGGAACGGCATAGAATGAAGCCTTAGGATTTCGCTCCTTAAGGCTTCTTTGTTGTGGGGGAAAGTTCTATCTTGTCCCTTCTTCACATATTTGTAGTATAAAAGGAGGGACAGATGTGAACAGAAATTATACCCGCTATTTATCGGTGGCGATTATGTTTTTCTTTGTTTGGGTCATCATCAATCAGCCACCAGTGAGCCAATATATTACCGTTTTTTTGCAAAAAGAGAATATTATGGCTATGAAAGAAGCCGATAAGCTCTATGCAGAAATTGTAGAAAAAGCAAAACAGTATGAAATTCCCCCACAAGATGCGGTCATCGATCGAGTATGGAAAGCAACGCCTGGTTATAACGGATTAAAAATCGATGTGCAAGCTTCGTATGAAAATATGAAAAAGGAAGGAAAGTTTGATGAACGGAAGCTTGTGTACAAACAAGTTCCTCCACGTGTTCATTTAGGAGATTTGCCGCCAGCACCGATTTATCGGGGACATCCGGATAAACCGATGGTCGCATTTCTCATCAATGTGGCATGGGGAAATGAGTATATTCCGAAAATGCTCGATATTTTAAAAAAGCATAACGTGAAGGCAACGTTTTTTTTGGAAGGACGTTGGGTAAAAAATCATCCTGATATGGCAAAAATGATTGTAGATGCTGGTCACGAAATAGGAAATCATTCATATAGCCATCCTGACTTTAAGTCGCTAGATAATGAAAAAATCCGCAAGGAACTAGTCAAAACGAACGAAATCATCGAAGCGACAACCGGGGTGAAATGCAAATGGTTTGCTCCTCCAAGCGGGAGCTATCGTGATGATGTCGTGAAAATCGCCGCTGATTTAGATATGAAAACAATTATGTGGAGCGTCGATACAATTGATTGGCAAAAACCGTCTCCATCTGTTATAGTGAGACGGGTAATGTCCAAAGTTCATCCCGGTGCAATGATTTTGATGCATCCAACGCTATCAACTGCCGAGGCGCTTGAGCCGCTTATTATTTCGATTCAGCAAAAAGAATATGAAATTGGTAATGTGTCTACATTATTAGACGAAAAGAGAATTGTACAAAAATAGGAGGAACGTGATGTTGATTAATAAATATACTTGCAAAAACGGAGTACGAATCGTGCTAGAACAAATTCCGACAGTGCGTTCTGTCGCGATCGGGATATGGATTGGAACAGGTTCACGCAATGAGACGGAGCAAAATAATGGAATTTCACACTTTTTAGAACATATGTTCTTTAAAGGGACAAAAACGCGCACGGCAAGAGAGATTGCCGAAGCGTTTGACAGTATTGGCGGTCAAGTAAATGCGTTTACTTCTAAAGAATATACTTGCTATTATGCCAAAGTATTAGATGAGCATGCATCATTTGCTCTCGAAATGTTAGCAGATATGTTTTTCCATTCTACTTTTGTTGATGAGGAATTACAAAAGGAGAGAAATGTCGTACTAGAAGAAATTAGAATGTATGAAGATACACCGGATGATATTGTTCATGATTTATTAAGCAAAGCTTGCTATGCGAATCATCCGCTTGGTTATCCAATTTTAGGAACGGAAGAAACGCTGCGCACGTTTACGGGCGATTCGCTGCGCGGATATATGGCTGATTATTATACTCCAGACCGTGTTGTCATTTCTATTGCTGGAAATGTTGATGAAAGTTTTATTCAGCAAGTGGAAAGCTATTTCGGTTCTTTCACGGCAAAACAAAAAGCTAGCGAATCGCAAGCGCCGTTATTTCAGCCGCAAAAATTAGTGCGGCAAAAAGATACGGAACAGGCGCATTTATGTATCGGATTCAACGGGCTTCCTGTCGGCCACCCAGATATTTACACATTAATTATTTTAAATAATATTTTAGGGGGCAGCATGAGCAGCCGTCTTTTCCAAGAGGTCCGTGAACAGCGCGGTTTAGCGTACTCGGTCTTTTCTTATCACTCTTCTTACCAAGACAGCGGCTTATTAGCGATTTATGCCGGAACAGGCAACAACCAGCTTGATTTGTTATTTGAAACGATCCAAGAAACGATCGACAAATTAAAAGAAGATGGAATTACCGAAAAAGAACTAAACAACAGTAAAGAACAAATGAAAGGAAGTTTAATGTTAGGCTTAGAAAGCACAAACAGCCGGATGAGCCGCAACGGCAAAAATGAATTGTTGCTTGGCCGCCATCGTTCTCTTGATGAAATTATTGAGGAAATTAATAGCGTAACAGTGGAAAAAGTGAATGAACTTGCACGCTCTATTTTTAATGAAGATTACGCGCTTGCCTTAATTAGTCCAAGCGGTCAATTACCGAACCGAATCAGTTCGTAAGCAAGTTGATAGCAACATCGTTGTGCGAAAATGCCTGCTAAAATGCAGGCATTTTTTTATTTTCCTCATCTTACAATAATAGAAAGAAAAGAAAGGAGGAGAACGCGGTGAGGTTAAGCGAGTTAAGCGGCAAAGAAATTGTGGATGCAAGACGCGCCGAACGGCTAGGGGTGCTAGGACAGACGGATTTGGAAATCAATGAGCAAACTGGGCAAATTCAAGCGTTGCTCATTCCGACAGGAAAATGGTTTGGATTTCGGAAAGAGGGGAGCGAAATTCGCGTTCCGTGGAAATATATAAAAAAAGTTGGTACGGATATGATTATTATCGATTTTCCGGATGAATGATCAAGAGTGCATGTGATCGCCAAAGGCGGTCACTTTTTTCTTTTAAACTGGAGATATTCACCTACAATTCCTTTTTTACATAAGATGTGAAAAGAAATAAAGCTAAAATATAAGTTTCGCATAAAGAAGGTGAGTATACACGATGATGCTAACAGGCATGCATATTGCCATTATAGGTGGGGACGCAAGGCAATTAGAAGTCATACGCAAATTAATTGAGCTAGATGCGAAATTGTCTTTAGTTGGCTTTGATCAATTAGCGCATCATTTTACGGGAGCGACAAAGTTGAGAATAGATGAAGTCGATTTCGCCGATTTAGATGCGATTATTTTGCCGGTTCACGGAACAACTCCGGATGGAAAAGTAAATACCGTGTTTTCGCATGAACCAATTCCCTTTACAGAAGAAATGATGTTAAAAACACCGAAGCATTGCACGGTCTATTCCGGAATTAGTAATAGCTACTTGGACAATTTAATGAAAACCATCGACCGCAAATATGTTCAATTATTTGAACGCGACGATGTAGCGATTTATAACTCGATTCCAACCGCAGAGGGAACGATCATGATTGTCATTCAGCATACCGATTTTACGATTCATGGTTCTCGCGTAGCGGTCCTTGGGCTTGGGCGCGTCGGCATGACGGTTGCACGTACATTTGCTGCACTTGGTGCAAAAGTGAAAGTAGGGGCACGCCGCTCGGAGCATCTGGCCCGCATTACAGAAATGGGTCTTACCCCGTTTCATCTCAATGATTTAGAAAAAGAAGTGCAGGATATCGATATTTGCATTAATACCGTTCCGCATTTAATCGTAACGGCAAGTGTCATCGCAAAAATGCCGGCGCATACGCTTATCGTTGATTTAGCTTCAAGGCCTGGCGGCACCGATTTTCGTTACGCCGAAAAGCGTGGAGTAAAAGCGATCCTCGCACCAGGGCTGCCGGGAGTTGTTGCGCCAAAAACAGCAGGGCAAATTATCGCAAATGTTCTTTCACAACTATTATATACAGATTTAGAAAAAAGAAAGGGGAATGTGTAAATGAGTTTAAAAGGAAAGCGAATCGGATTTGGGTTGACAGGTTCTCATTGCACGTATGATGCGGTCATGCCGGAAATTGAAAAATTAGTAAACGAAGGAGCAGAAGTATTGCCAATTGTTACGTATACGGTAAAAACGACAAACACTCGCTTTGGCGAAGGAGAAGAATGGGTGAAGAAGCTAGAAGAAATAACAGGAAACGAAGTGATTGATACGATTGTCAAAGCAGAGCCGCTCGGTCCGAAAATTCCGCTTGATTGTATGGTTATTGCCCCACTGACAGGAAACTCGATGAGCAAACTTGCTAACGCGATGACAGATTCGCCTGTATTAATGGCAGCAAAGGCAACGATGCGTAATCACCGCCCAGTTGTTCTTGGCATTTCCACGAATGATGCGTTAGGATTAAATGGGGTAAACTTAATGCGCCTAATGGCGGCGAAAAATATTTATTTTATTCCGTTTGGCCAAGACGCCCCGCATACAAAACCGAATTCGATGGTGGCAAAAATGTCGCTGTTGCGTGATACGGTCCTCGCCGCATTAGAAGGAAGACAGCTTCAGCCGGTCATTATTGAAAAATTCCGGGATCAATAAGCAATCGATAGAAAACTCACGAGAACATCCGCCGGAAGCCCACTGCTTTAGCTGTAGGAGGAAGGCGGGGTTTATATTTTCAGTATAT
>NZ_QCWL01000001.1:1559294-1599675 GCF_003064505.1 Geobacillus sp. LYN3
TGTCAACCAGCCGAACGCGGCAGCCAATTAGGCTAGTTGCAAGCCCACGACTTTAGCCGTTGGGTAGTTGACTCCTTTAAAGTGGAATATGGTAAAATAAAAACTATAAATTTACCAATGTGATTGAGTGACTATGCGGAAGGAGAATGGTTCATGGAACAAAGACGTTTTCATGTTGCAGTCGTAGGAGCAACTGGCGCAGTTGGCCAACAAATGGTGCAAACGCTCGAAAATAGAAATTTCCCAGTCGGAAAGCTGACATTATTATCATCAGAACGTTCAGCAGGAAAAAAAATGCGCTTTCGTGGCGAAGAAATCGAAGTGCAAGCCGCAAAACCGGAAAGCTTTGAAGGGGTGGATATCGCCCTGTTTAGCGCAGGCGGATCTGTCTCCAAAGCATTGGCACCGGAAGCGGTCAAACGCGGGGCAATCGTGATCGATAACACGAGCGCGTTTCGTATGGAAGAAAACGTCCCGCTCGTTGTCCCTGAAGTGAACGAAAATGATTTAACATGGCATAATGGCATTATCGCCAATCCGAACTGTTCAACGATCCAAATGGTCGTTGCGCTTGAACCGATTCGCCAAGCGTTCGGTCTAAAAAAAGTGATCGTTTCCACGTATCAAGCTGTATCCGGCGCCGGGGTGCAGGCGATTGAGGAATTAAAGGCGCAATCGAAAGCGGTGTTAAACGGTGAGCCGGTGACACCGGAAATTCTGCCAGTAAAATCGGACCGTAAACATTATCAAATTGCTTTTAATGCCATCCCGCAGATTGATAAATTCCAAGAAAACGGCTTTACATTTGAAGAAATGAAAATGATCAATGAAACGAAAAAAATTATGCATATGCCGGAGCTGCAAGTGGCAGCAACATGTGTGCGCATCCCGGTCATTAGCGGCCATTCGGAATCCGTATATATTGAAATTGAAAAAGATGGGGTCAGTGCAGACGACATTAAAGCGGTATTAAAAGATGCTCCGGGTGTCATTTTACAAGATGACCCAAGCGAACAAGTATATCCAATGCCAGTTGATTGTGTTGGCAAATACGATGTGTTTGTCGGACGAATTCGCAAGGATTTAGATCATGACCGGGCGTTCCATTTATGGGTCGTATCTGATAATTTACTAAAAGGCGCGGCATGGAATTCCGTGCAAATTGCGGAAAGTTTAATTAAACTAGGGATTGTAAAATAAATAGAGAAGCGAATTACATCGAGGTGTTAACATGAAAATCATTGTTCAGAAGTTTGGCGGCACATCCGTCCGTGACGGACGCGGGCGTGATTTTGCACGCAAGCATATTGAAAAAGCGCTTGAAGACGGCTATAAAGTAGTTGTTGTCGTCTCGGCGATGGGGCGAAAAGGAGAACCGTATGCGACGGATACGCTCCTTAGCCTCATCGGCGGGGCTAACAATTATGTCACGAAGCGCGAACAAGATATGCTAATGGCGTGCGGTGAAATTATTTCTAGCGTTGTTTTTACGAATCTATTAAATAAGCATGGAATAAAAGCAACTGCGTTTACTGGCGCGCAAGCAGGTTTCCGAACGAACGATGATTATACGAATGCGAAAATTATCGAAATGCGGTGCGAACGCCTGCTTAAAGCATTGAACGAATACGATGTCGTTGTCGTTGCTGGCTTTCAAGGCGCGACAGAAAATGGCGATATTACAACGCTTGGGCGCGGCGGAAGCGATACGTCTGCGGCGGCGCTTGGTGCGGCGTTAAACGCCGAATGGGTCGATATTTTTACCGATGTCGAAGGGGTGATGACTGCAGACCCGCGCATTGTCGAGAACGCCCGTCCGCTCGATGTCGTCACGTATACGGAAATTTGCAATATGGCCTATCAAGGGGCAAAAGTGATTCATCCACGCGCTGTTGAAATTGCGATGCAGGCAAAAGTGCCGTTGCGCGTTCGTTCAACGTATTCCGATTCTTTAGGAACGCTTGTTACATCTGCTATTCGTTCGAAAAAAGGAAGCGATGTAAAAGAGCGGTTAGTCACTGGCATTACTTATGTTTCCAATATTACGCAAATTAAAGTACAGGCGAAAGAGGGACATTATGAATTGCAGTCCGATGTTTTTAAGGCGATGGCGAATGAAGGAATTAGTGTCGACTTCATTAACATCTCGCCAAACGGTGTTGTTTATACGGTTTCTGGTGAAATGACAGAGCGAGCGGTCGCTGCCCTTCGCCGTATTGGTTATGAACCGATCGTTACAACAGGATGTGCGAAAGTATCTACAGTCGGAGCAGGGATTGCTGGAGTCCCTGGAGTGACGGCAAAAATCGTTACGGCTCTTTCTGAGCAAGGAATTCAAATTTTACAATCAGCCGATAGCCATACGACCATTTGGGTATTAGTGAAAGAGGAAGATATGAAAAAAGCGGTGAACGCGTTGCATGATGCATTCCATCTTTCCGAGGAATCGGCAGAAGAGTACGATTTAAAATTGGAGTGAGGAGTGAGGGTATTGATCCAATTTGGCAAAATCGTGACAGCGATGGTAACGCCGTTTGATCATAAAGGAAATATCGATTTTGCAAAAACGACCAAGCTTGTCGATTATTTGCTCGAAAACGGAACAGATTCCCTCGTTGTTGCCGGAACGACAGGCGAATCGCCAACATTAACGACGGAAGAAAAAGTTGCTTTATTCCGTCACGTTGTTTCGGTTGTGAACGGGAGAGTTCCAGTTATTGCTGGGACTGGAAGCAACAATACACACGCATCGATTGTGTTGACGAAGAAAGCGGAAGAAGCTGGCGTCGACGCGGTAATGTTAGTAGCGCCGTATTATAATAAACCGAATCAAGAAGGGTTATATCAACACTTCAAAGCGATTGCCGAAAGCACGTCGCTTCCGGTGATGCTCTATAATATTCCTGGACGTTCTGTTGTGAACATGTCTGTTGACACGGTTGTTCGTTTATCGGAAATTCCAAACATCGTTGCTATAAAAGATGCGAGCGGCAATTTAGATACGATGACGGAAATAATCGCCCGGACGAGAGAGGATTTTCTGCTTTACAGCGGTGACGATAACATCACCCTTCCGGTATTGGCGATTGGCGGTGCCGGCGTTGTGTCTGTTGCCTCTCATATTATTGGCAATGAAATGCAACAAATGATTGCTGCTTTCGAAGCAGGGGAACTTGCCAAAGCGGCAAAACTGCATCAAAAGCTGTTGCCAATTATGAAAGGGTTATTTGCAGCGCCAAATCCTGTACCGGTAAAAACGGCGCTGCAGTTAAAAGGATTAGACGTTGGTTCTGTTCGTCTGCCGCTTGTCCCGCTTACCGAACAAGAGCGCATCGAGCTAATGAATTTATTAAATACATTATAAAAAAAGGAAAACCAATCCGCATAGGCGGATTGGTTTTTTGCTGTTATAAAGCGCTTCATAAATCATCTTGTATTCAAAATCTCCCATCAGTTATAATAAAATCAAGTGACTTTGAGCGGGTTAGTATCATCATAGGAGGACGTGACATTGAAAACGAAACAAGTAGAGAAAATAAGGATTTTTTCCCTTGGGGGAGTCGGGGAAATCGGTAAAAACATGTATGTGGTCGAGCTGGATGACGACATTTTTGTGATCGACGCCGGCGTCATGTTTCCTGAGGACGAGATGCTTGGGATTGACAAAGTGATTCCTGACATTAGCTATCTCATTGAACGCCAAGATCGCATTAAAGCAATTTTTTTAACCCACGGGCATGAGGAACATATTGGAGCCATTGCTTACGTGTTGAAAAAGATTACGGCGGTGCCGGTGTACGGAACAAAGCTTACGTTAGGATTGGCAGAATCGATTTTGAAGGAACAGGGGATTACAAACGCAAAACTAATCGAAATTCGCTCCGATTCGGAAATTTTGTTTGATAAAGCAAAAGTGACGTTTTTCCGAACGATTCATAGCATCCCTGATTCGGTTGGGATTAGCATTCATACATCCCAAGGCGCCATTGTCTATACGAGCGACTTTAAATTTGACCAGACTCCATATGGCAAAAATCGAGCCGATTTAGGGAAAATGGCGCAGATTGGCGAACAAGGAGTGCTTTGCCTATTATCCGATAGTACGAATGCGGAAAGACCGGGTTATACGGGATCGGACACGCTTGTAGCCCAGGAAATTGCCGATGTTATTTATAACGCGAATGGTCGGGTTTTTGTTGCTTGCTATGCGTCGAACATCACCAGAATTCAACAAGTATTACATGCAGCAAAAATGTACGGACGGAAGGTAGCGGTTGTAGGGAAAACGTTGCATAAAGTGATGGATATTGCTGTTCGGCTTGGATATTTACATCTTCCGGAAAAAGTGACTATTTCCATCCATGACATTGACCGCTATGATGACAAGGAACTTATTATTTTAACAACAGGCGGGCATGGCCAACCGATGAGCGCATTGGCCCGTATGGCTAAACAAGTACACAAGCAGGTCAACATAAAAGAAGGAGATACTGTCATTGTTGCGGCATCGGTGATGCCTGGATATGAATTAGTATTTTCAAAAACCATTGATGCACTGTATCGTGCCGGAGCGAACGTCATTTACCGCGAGAGAAAAGTGCACGTGTCTGGACACGCATGCCAAGAAGAATTGAAGCTAATGCTTAATTTAATGAAACCGAAATATTTTATTCCTGTTCATGGCGAATATCGTATGCAAAAAGCACACGCTAATCTTGCAAAAGCGGTTGGCATCTCCGAAGATAGGACGTTTTTGATTGACAAAGGTGATGTCATTGAATTTCGCAATGGAGTAGCGCGTCCTGGAGGAAAAGTTCCGTACGGCAACATTTTGATTGATGGTCTTGGCATAGGCGATGTTGGCAACATTGTTTTAAGAGACCGGCGTCTTCTTTCGCAAGATGGGATTTTAATTGTTGTCGTTACATTGAGCAAAGAGTCAAAAAAAATTATCGCTGGACCGGAAATTATTTCGCGTGGTTTTGTCTATGTCAGAGAATCAGAATCATTGCTTGATGAAGCAACAAAAATCGTTGCAAATATTGTGAATAAATGCTTGCAAACCTATATGATCGAATGGTCGTCATTAAAATCAAACATTCGCGAAGCATTGAGCCAATTTTTATTTGAAAAAACAAAACGAAAACCGATGATTTTACCAATTATTATGGAAGTATAATACAATCATGCTCAAAGTCAACGAACATGCCGATAGGAAATTTCTATCGGCATTTTTCTTTTCCAACTCGAGCATACTATATGTATGACGGAAAGAAAGGAGAATATGCATGGAAAAAGAGCGTTACATACAATCGGAATCAGAAGAAAACCAAGAAACGAAAGAGGAACAAGTAACAGCGGCGATTCAACAGCTAGGTCAAACAAACATTCCGCAAATGACGCCGGATACAAACATTCATTGTTTAACGATTGTCGGGCAAATTGAGGGACATATTCAACTTCCACCGCAAAATAAAGCGACGAAGTACGAACATGTTATTCCACAAATTGTCGCCATTGAACAAAATCAAAATATTGAAGGCCTGCTCGTTATTTTAAATACGGTAGGCGGAGATGTAGAAGCAGGATTAGCGATTGCGGAAATGCTTGCGTCCTTATCGAAACCGACCGTTTCTATCGTATTAGGAGGCGGTCATTCGATTGGTGTGCCGATTGCGGTTTCTTGTGATTATTCATTTATTACCGAAACGGCAACGATGACGATTCACCCTGTTCGATTGACTGGGCTGGTCATTGGCGTTCCGCAAACATTTGAATATTTGGATAAAATGCAAGAGCGAGTTGTTCGCTTTGTTACAAAACATTCCAAAATTACGGAAGAAAAATTTAAGGAACTTATGTTTTCCAAAGGGAATTTAACGCGTGATATCGGCACCAATGTTGTCGGCCCTGATGCGGTAAAATACGGACTTATTGATGAAGTCGGCGGCGTTGCTCAAGCGATGAACAAATTGCGCGAATTAATTGAACTGAACAAATCAGGGGAAAGGAAGATTGTCCAATGATTTTATATACGATCATGCCGGAACATCTTATCTTCCAAACTGCCAAGGAAGAATACGAAAAACGAACAATGGTATACTATGATGGAATTCCATTTCTTGTACAAAAAACGGAAACCAATGAATATGAAATTGTTCAAAATTTAAGTACGAATCCGCTTCATTTTTTAGAACAAAAATATGCACCAGGAACGAGATTTACGATTTCTTCCACAACATCGTAATGAATTCCATGTCCATTCGTGATATAATTAATAAACAAACGGAAAAAAGCAGCCAAGTATGGCTGCTTTTTTCCAATCTTTCAGTTTGTTTATTGGAGTGAATAGTTGTGGCAAAACGGAAACGACAGAAAAAATCAAGACGGTCAAAGCAACATTGGAAAGAAGCATTTCAATTTGAATTGCTTGGTCTTACGATGTTAGCGATTTCCGTCATCGCAATGGCGCGTCTTGGGCTAGTTGGAAAGACGCTCGTATTTATTGCGCGTTTTTTCTTTGGAGAATGGTATATGCTGCTGTTTGTAGCCTTATTTATATTGTCGTTTTATATCATTTGGAAGCGTGCATGGCCTTCGTTTACTCATCGCATTCTTCTCGGTTTATATATTATCGTTTCCGCGCTTTTATTACTAAGTCACGAAACGTTATTCGATTTGTTGTCCCGACGCGGGCAATTTGACCCTAGCATCATTCGAACAACATGGGAGTTGTTTTGGAACGAAGTGCGGGGAGAATCGGCGAATAATGATTTAGGCGGCGGGATGGTCGGGGCGTTTTTCTTCGCGGCAAGCTATCAATTATTTGATGAACTTGGAACAAAATGGATTTGTTTTTTTCTTTTTATCATCGGGGCTGTTTTCATTACCGGAAAATCATTGAGTGAAACAGTGGGAAAAGTGGTGATCATAATCGCTTCTTTTCTCAAGGAGCAATGGCTGGCGTTTGGTGCGGATATAAAACAGTGGGGCGGTAAAAAGCAGGGACGAAAACGGCAAAAAACAAGAACTCCACAACCCGACAAGCAGCATGACAGCACAGAAGAGGAGCCGATCATACAAGAAGGAGAAACGCTCTCTCCTCCGCCGATTATTTCTGATTTTACTGCCGCGCGTTCGAATGAGATAGAACAAGAACGAGAGCAGGAAAACGCAGAAGACATCGAGGAAGAGGCGTCTGGGCCGTTAGCGTTTTCGGAAATGGAAAATATTGATTATCAACTTCCGCCTCTTGAACTGCTCCATCTTCCAAAACAATCAAACCAAGCGAAAGATCATGCAAACATTTATGCAAATGCGCGCAAGCTGGAAAAAACATTTCAAAGCTTCGGTGTAAAGGCGAAAGTAACCCAAGTTCATCTTGGCCCTGCAGTAACGAAATATGAAGTATATCCGGACGTAGGGGTGAAGGTAAGCAAAATTGTTAGTTTGAGCGACGACCTTGCCCTTGCGCTAGCTGCAAAAGACATTCGTATTGAAGCGCCGATTCCCGGAAAATCCGCGATCGGCATTGAAGTTCCAAATGAAGAAATTGCGACCGTTTCTTTAAGAGAAGTGTTAGAAGCGATCGATCATTACAAACATGAAGCGAAACTATTAATTCCGCTAGGCCGTGACATCTCTGGCGAAGTTGTTGCAGCTGAGCTTAACAAAATGCCGCATTTATTAATTGCCGGGGCAACGGGAAGCGGGAAAAGTGTGTGCATTAATGGAATTATCGTAAGCTTGCTTATGCGTACAAAGCCGCATGAAGTAAAATTAATGATGATTGACCCGAAAATGGTAGAATTAAGCGTGTATAACGGAATACCGCATTTGTTGGCTCCGGTTGTGACGAATCCGAAAAAAGCGTCACAAGCGTTAAAAAAGGTTGTTCAAGAAATGGAAAGAAGATATGAATTATTTTCACATACAGGCACACGAAATATCGAAGGGTATAATGAATACGTGCAGCGCCATAATCAAGAATCGGAAGGAAAACAGCCGCTTCTTCCTTATATTGTCGTTATTATTGATGAGCTGGCAGATTTAATGATGGTTGCTTCTTCCGATGTAGAGGATTCGATTACGCGCTTGGCGCAAATGGCGCGCGCGGCAGGAATTCATTTAATTATTGCAACGCAGCGGCCTTCGGTTGACGTCATTACAGGTGTCATTAAAGCAAACATTCCGTCACGGATCGCTTTTAGCGTTTCTTCCCAAACCGATTCGCGGACTATTTTGGATATGGGGGGAGCGGAAAAACTGCTGGGCCGTGGCGATATGCTGTTTTTGCCGATGGGTGCTTCCAAACCGATTCGTGTCCAAGGAGCGTTTGTTTCCGATGAAGAAGTCGAAGAGGTTGTCGATTTTGTTATTTCCCAGCAAAAAGCACAATATTATGAAGAGATGATGGTCAGCGAAGAGAATGGTGAGAGCGAGGAATTTGACGATGAATTGTATGATGAAGCGGTTCGGCTTGTTGTAGAGATGCAAAGTGCTTCGGTTTCCATGCTGCAACGGCGCTTTCGCATCGGTTATAATCGTGCGGCTCGTCTCATAGATGCGATGGAGGCACGTGGAGTTGTTGGCCCCTATGAAGGAAGTAAACCTCGCGCTGTACTTATTCCAAAAGAAAATGTAAAAACATCATAGGGGAGCAGGCAAACTTGTTGCCTGCTCTTTTAAAAAATATATCACATTGAAAACGTTATCAATCGTTTTTTGCTTTTTTCGACAAAATTTTTATTTACTATTTATTTATCCCCAAAAAAATGGTATAGTAATCTCGAAGAGTCTACATGTCTAACGTCAGAGGTCTGATATCTGTTGAAATGAAAAATGGGGGATTTTTTCATGTCCATCAAGTCAGACAACCGTCACCTATATTTACAAGTGATTGATCGAATTAAGCGTGATATTGAAACAGGCGTGTATAAAGAAAAACAAAAGCTCCCATCGGAATTTGAATTAGCGAAACAACTAGGTGTCAGCCGTGCAACATTGCGTGAGGCATTGCGTGTTTTAGAGGAAGAAAACGTGATTATTCGCCGGCATGGTGTTGGAACGTTCGTCAATGCAAGACCGCTGTTTACATCGGGGATCGAGCAGTTAAGCAGCGTTACTGATATGATTCGGCAGGCAGGTCGAAAACCTGGAACGATTTTTTTATCTTCTTCCATTCAACAGCCGACGGAAGATGACATCCGGAGATTTCAATGTTCGGCGGACGATGACATTCTTTTGATTGAACGTGTCCGTACAGCTGACGGGGAGCCTGTTGTATATTGTATAGACAAAATTTTATGTAAATATTTACCAAAAGGAATTTCCTATGAGCAAGAATCCCTTTTTGAAAACTTACACAATCAGGCGAATCGCGATATTGCTTATGCTGTAGCTCGCATTGAACCGCTCGGTTACCATGAGAAAGTGTCGCCGATTTTGCAATGTGAGCCAGAAACTGCGCTTCTTGTGTTAAAGCAAATGCATTTTGATAAAAATGATGAGCCGATTTTTTATTCCATCAACTATTTCCGTTCTGACAAAATCAGCTTTCATGTACTTCGAAAACGCCTTAGTTTTTAAGGAGGTGACATCCATACATAGAAATATAGGGATGATTTTATAATAAGTAAGAAAGCACAACAATTTTTTTATGGATTAGGGGGTATTTTAATGAAAAAACGATTTGGACTCGCCCTTTCCCTTGTTTTAGCAGCAGGTACACTGTTAAGTGCATGCGGTGGACAAGGGGGGAATAATGCTGGTGACAAAGGCAAAGACACGTTTAGTGTTGCGATGGTAACAGACGTTGGCGGTATTGATGACAAATCTTTCAACCAATCTGCTTGGGAAGGTTTGCAAAAATTTGGAAAAGAGAATGGCTTGAAAAAAGGCCGAGGCGGTTATGATTATTTACAATCATCAAGCGATACTGACTATCCGACAAACTTAAATAAGCTTGTGCGCAGCGACTTTGATTTGATTTATGGAATTGGATATTTAATGGGAGATGCAGTAAAAGAAGTTGCTGAACAAAACCCGAAAAAGCATTTTGCGATCGTTGACACGGTTGTTGAACAACCAAACGTAGCTAGCATTACGTTCAAAGAGCATGAAGGTTCATTCCTTGTTGGTGTCGTTGCCGGCTTAACAACAAAAACGAATAAAATCGGATTTATCGGCGGCATGGAAATTCCATTAATTGAGAAGTTTGAAAGCGGATTCCTTGCAGGAGTAAAAGCTGTTAATCCGAAAGCGAAAGTCGAAGTGCAATATGCCGGTGCGTTTGACCAAGCGGATAAAGGAAAAGCGATTGCATCAAGCATGTATGCTTCCGGAGTCGATGTCATTTATCATGCCGCTGGCGGAACAGGAAATGGTTTGTTCTCTGAAGCAAAAGACTTGAAAAAGAAAGATCCGAACCGTGAAATTTGGGTAATCGGTGTGGATAAAGACCAATCGCCTGAAGGTGTTGTGAAAGTTGGCGGCAAAACGTATAACGTTACATTAACATCGATGGTAAAACGTGTCGATGTGGCTGTATATGACTTGGCAAAACGAGCAAAAGATGGCGATTTCTCTGGCGGAAAAACGCTTGAATATGGTCTTCAAGAAGACGGGGTTGGCATTGCGCCTACACAAGACAACATTAAGCCGGAAGTGTTAAAAGCAGTCGATGAATGGAAGCAAAAAATCATCAAAGGCGAAGTAAAAGTTCCAATGACTCGCAAAGAATACAAACAGTTTGAAGCATCCTTAAAATAATTGAATAAAAAGGCTAGTGGTTACGCTAGCCTTTTTATTCGCCAAAAATCATAAAATGAAAGGCTGCAATCGGATATTGCATCCTTCCATTTTATGATTTTACCTTGCTTAAGTAAGGAGTGAATTTATTTGGAATATGTTATTGAAATGTTGAACATTCGAAAGGTGTTTGGCAATTTTGTCGCAAACGATAACATTACATTGCAGTTAAAAAAGGGGGAAATTCATGCGCTCTTAGGGGAAAACGGAGCAGGAAAATCGACGCTCATGAACGTGCTGTTTGGCCTTTATCAGCCGGATGGCGGCGAGATTCGCGTAAAGGGCCAAAAGGTAAACATTACTGATCCAAACGTTGCGAATGAACTTGGGATTGGCATGGTGCATCAACATTTTATGCTTGTTGATACGTTTACAGTCACGGAAAACATTATTTTAGGCAGTGAACCGAAAAAAGGCGGAATCATTGATATAAAGCGCGCAGAACAAGAGGTACGCGAACTGTCGGAACGGTACGGTCTTGCGGTAGACCCGACGGCGAAAATCGCTGATATTTCGGTTGGCATGCAGCAGCGCGTCGAGATTTTAAAAACGCTATATCGCGGGGCGGACATTTTAATTTTTGACGAACCAACGGCAGTGTTGACTCCGCAGGAAATACATGAACTGATTCAAATTATGAAAAAGTTGGTGAAAGAAGGAAAATCGATTATTTTAATTACCCATAAGTTAAAGGAAATAATGGAAGTATGCGATCGTGTCACCGTTATTCGCCGCGGAAAAGGAATCGCTACTTTAAATGTTTCAGAAACAAATCCAAATGAGCTTGCCTCTCTTATGGTCGGCCGCGAAGTGCAGTTTAAAACAGAAAAAAAACCAGCACAGCCAGGCAAACCAGTGCTGGAAATTAAAGATTTAGTCGTAAAAGACGCGCGCGGCGTGGCTGCCGTCAATCATTTAGACTTAACGGTGCATGCTGGAGAAATTGTGGGTATTGCAGGGGTAGACGGCAATGGGCAGACAGAACTGATTGAGGCGCTTACAGGGCTTGTTAAGGTGGAATCGGGATCGATTTTGTTGAACGGCCGCGATATTACGAACCTTCCGCCGCGAAAAATTACCGAAGCAGGCGTCGGCCATATCCCGCAGGATCGCCATAAACATGGCCTTGTTCTGGACTTTCCAATTGGGGAAAATATGGTGCTGCAAACATATTACAAATCCCCATATTCGAAACGCGGAATTTTAAATTTTAAAGCGATTTACGACAAAGCGCGTCAGCTTATTGCCGAATTCGATGTGCGCACGCCGGACGAATTTACGAAAGCGCGCGCCCTGTCTGGCGGGAACCAACAAAAAGCGATTATCGGCCGGGAAGTAGATCGAAATCCAGATTTGCTTATTGCCGCACAGCCAACACGCGGTCTGGATGTTGGGGCAATTGAATTTATTCATAAACGTTTAATTGAACAGCGTGATCAAGGAAAAGCGGTGCTTCTTGTTTCATTTGAGCTAGATGAAGTCATGAATGTAAGTGACCGTATTGCTGTTATTTACGAAGGAAAAATTGTTGCCATCGTTGATCCGAAAGAGACGACAGAGCAAGAACTCGGATTATTAATGGCGGGAAGTAAACGGAAGGAAGCAGGTGTGTCTTCATGAAGTTGAGTGAACTTAAAAAATTTTTTGTTTCCGCATCGTCTGCCTTTGTTGTTCCTGTATTGGCCGTATTGTTAGGGATGATTGTCGGTGCGGTTGTAATGATCGCAAGCGGTTATAATCCGCTCGCCGGATATTCGTCTCTTCTATACGGTGCATTTGGCGATCCATATTACATTGGAGAAACGATTCGACAAACGACACCTTATATTTTAGCAGGTCTTGCAGTTGCCTTTGCGTTCCGCACCGGTTTGTTTAACATCGGTGTAGAAGGTCAGCTTATTGTTGGCTGGCTTGCGGCGGTATGGGTCGGTGTATCGTTTGAACTTCCAAAGGTCATTCACCTGCCGATGGCGATTTTAGCGGCAGCGCTGGCAGGAGCGATATGGGCGCTCATTCCAGGGATTTTAAAGGCGTATTTAAGAGTCCATGAAGTGATTGTTACCATTATGATGAACTATATTGCCCTTCATGTGACAAACGCTATTATTCGCTCTGTTTTATCGGATGAAGGGTTTAAATCAAAGCCTGTGCATGAAAGCGCATCGCTTCGTTCGGAGTTTTTAGAATCCATTACGTATCACTCTTCCGTACATTATGGCATTATTTTCGCGATCATCGGTGCGGTCGTTATGTGGTTTCTTCTTGAAAAAACGACAAAAGGATTTGAACTGCGCGCTGTTGGGTTTAACCAGCATGCTTCTCAATATGCAGGAATGAATGTAAAAGCAAATATTATTTTATCCATGATCATTTCTGGAGCATTCGCTGGAATCGCTGGGGCGATGGAAGGTCTCGGCACTTTCGGAAATATTTCCGTGAAAGCCGGTTTTACCGGTGTAGGATTTGATGGAATTGCTGTGGCGCTGATTGGCGGAAACAACGCATTTGGAATATTGCTATCAGCATTATTATTTGGCGCGTTGAAAGTTGGGGCGCTTGAAATGCCGTCAAGCGCTGGTGTGCCAACAGAACTAGTGGATATTATTATTGCACTCATTATTTTCTTTGTCGCGTCAAGTTATGTCATTCGTTTATTACTATCTCGTTTGAAAAAGGGGGCGGAATAAGTGAGCGTCTATGAAGTATTGCAAGTAATTATTCCTTCTGCCATTTTCTTTGCTGCTCCCCTTATTTTTACAGCGCTTGGCGGCGTATTTAGCGAACGATCCGGCGTTGTGAATATTGGTTTAGAAGGGTTAATGACCATTGGAGCATTTATTGGCATTGTTTTCAATTTAACGTTTGCTGATAAATTTGGAGCGCTTACCCCATGGCTCGCTTTACTCGTTGCGATGGTTGTCGGCACCATTTTTTCGCTGTTTCATGCCGTTGCATCTATTTCGTTTCGCGCTGATCAAGTGGTTAGCGGTGTGGCGATTAACTTTTTAGCACTTGGATTGTCGCTCTTTTTAGTCAAAAAAATATACGGAAAAGGGCAAACCGATCAGATTCAAGTTGGATTTGATAAAATAGACATTCCGGTATTAAGTGATATTCCGGTGATCGGGCCGCTCTTTTTCTCCAATATGTACATTCCATCATATTTGGCGATTATTTTGGCGTTTGTCGTATGGTATGTCATTTACAAAACGCCGTTTGGCCTTCGTCTTCGCGCAGTCGGTGAACATCCGATGGCAGCGGATACGATGGGAATTAATGTGACGAAAATGCGCTATATTGCCGTTATGATCAGCGGAGCGTTAGGTGGGCTTGGCGGTGCGGTGTATGCGATGATCATTTCGCGCGATTTCAGCCATGCGACGATTTCCGGGCACGGCTTTATGGCGCTTGCGGCGATGATTTTCGGAAAATGGCATCCGATTGGGGCGATGGGAGCGGCGTTGTTCTTTGGTTTGGCACAAAGTTTAAGTATAGTTGGAAAAACGCTTCCATTTTTAAAAGATGTACCAACGGTTTATTTGCTGATTGCTCCATATGTGCTAACGATTTTAGCGCTTGCCGGCTTTATCGGGCGCGCGGAAGCACCGAAAGCTTTAGGTACGCCTTATATTAAAGGAAAACGGTAAAAGACGTAATGAAAATCGTGAAAAAAGAACTCGATCGTAAAGTTCGAGTTCTTTTTTGCTTTTATTTGCATTTTATGTTTTGTGAAAGGTATATTGTTGATATGATGAACACAACATAAAAATATCGATAAGTTTACAAAGGAGGAGTTCGATTGATCAATGAAAAAATAACGACAATCCAAAACATGAACGTCCATACAATTCCGACCGATAAATATAAAACAAATACACTTGTATGGAAAATGAAAGCACCGCTTACAAAAGAAACGGTTACGTTACGCGCGCTTTTGCCGTATGTGCTTCAAAGCGGCACGGCGGAGTATCCAAGTGTGAAACAATTGCGCACATATTTAGATGAACTGTATGGCGCAACATTAAATGTGGATTTATCGAAAAAAGGCGAAAGCCATATTATTACGATTCGAATCGATGTGGCAAACGAAGTGTTTTTACAAGAGAAAATTCCGCTTCTTCGCAAAGCGCTCAAGCTGTTAAGCGATATTGTTCTTCGTCCCGCTTTGCAAGACGGCCGGTTTGTCGATCACATTGTCGCGCAAGAAAAGCGAGCGCTTAAGCAGCGTATTCAAGCCGTGTACGATGATAAAATGCGGTATGCCAACTTGCGGCTTATTCAGGAAATGTGCAAAGGAGAACCGTATGCCCTGCACGCGAATGGCGAGCTAGACGATGTGGATCGCATTACTGCAGAGCAGCTGTTTCAATATTATAAAAAAACGCTGGAAGAAGACGAAATCGATTTATACGTCATTGGTGATGTACAAGAAGAGACCGTATTGGAAGCAGTTGCATCGCATTTTTCACTGCCAAACCGCACGGTTCGCGCATCTGTGAGAGAAATAGTTTCAACTAAAACGCGTGATAAAGTAAATGAAGTGATCGAAAAACAAGATGTCAAACAAGGAAAATTGAACATCGGTTATCGGACGAATGTCACGTATGAAGACGATGACTATTACGCGCTCCAAATGTTTAATGGCATTTTTGGCGGTTTTTCTCATTCGAAATTGTTTATCAATGTTCGTGAAAAAGCAAGTTTAGCGTATTACGCCGCTTCGCGTTTAGAAAGCCATAAAGGGTTATTAATGGTGATGTCCGGCATCGCACCGTCCAATTATCAAAAAGCGTTGCAAATTATTGAAAAACAAATGGAAGCGATGAAAAACGGCGATTTTACCGATGAAGAAATCACGCAAACAAAAGCGGTTATTCGCAATCAATTATTAGAAACGATCGATACGCCGCGCGGATTGGTGGAAGTGCTTTACCATAACGTTGTCTCAAAGCGGAAACGGCCAATTGAAGAATGGCTATCAGGTGCAGATCGCGTATCGCGGGAGGAAATCGTGCGCGTTGCGGGCAAGGTCGAGCTCGACACGATTTACTTCCTGACCGGAATGGAGGGAGCGGAATAATTATGGAGAAAATTGTATACGAACAGCTGCAAGAACAACTGTTTTATGAAAAAATGGAAAACGGTTTAGATGTGTACATTTTGCCAAAAAAGGGGTTTCATAAAACGTACGCAACGTTTACGACCAAATATGGATCGGTCGACAATCAATTCATTCCGCTCGGAAAGACCGAGATGAAGCAGGTGCCGGATGGAATCGCTCACTTTTTAGAGCATAAACTGTTTGAAAAAGAAGATGGCGATGTGTTCCAGCAGTTCAGTAAACAAGGAGCATCCGCAAACGCCTTCACCACGTTTACGCGTACGGCCTACTTGTTTTCGAGTACAGCAAATGTGGAAAAAAATTTAGAAACGCTCATCGATTTTGTGCAAAGCCCATATTTTTCCGATCAAACGGTAGAAAAAGAAAAAGGAATTATCGGCCAAGAAATTCGCATGTATGATGACAATCCGGACTGGCGCGTTTATTTCGGCGTCATTGAAAGCTTGTATCAAAACCATCCGGTGAAAATTGATATTGCCGGTACGGTTGAAACCATTTCTCATATTACGAAAGAATTGTTATATGAATGTTACGAAACGTTTTACCATCCGAGCAATATGCTGCTTTTTATCGTCGGGCCGGTCGATGAACAAAAAATAATGCAGCAAATTCGCGATAACCAAGCAAAAAAATCGTTTCCGCAAGCTAGTGAGATTCAGCGCTTTGTGTACGATGAACCGAAAGAGAGAGCGGAAGAAAAGAAAGTCATTCCGATGCACGTGCAAACGAGTAAATGTCTTGTCGGAATCAAGGCGCCAACTGTTCACTCAGCCGGCAAAGAAAAATTAATTCATGAGTTAGCGTTCAATGTTTTGTTAGATTATTTATTCGGAAAAAGTTCGCCGCATTATGAACGGTTGTATCAGCTTGGGCTTATTGATGAAACATTTATGTACGATTATACAGAAGAGCGGGAATTTGGCTTTGCCATGGTCGGCGGGGATACGAGCGATCCAGATCGGCTTAGCGAAGAAGTGAAACAAATATTGTTGTCGTTTTCCGGTGATTCCATGACAGAATCAGAATTAGAGAGAGTGAAAAAGAAAAAAATCGGTGCGTTTTTACGCTCGCTTAACTCTCCAGAATATATCGCCAACCAGTTTACGCGATACGCATTTAACGAAGTAAGCTTGTTTGATGTTATTCCAGTATTACAATCATTAACGATCGAACAGATGGATCAAATTGCAAAACAATGTTTCCGCGAATCCCAAATTGCGGTATGCCAAGTTGTTCCAAAAGAAAGAAAGTAGCATCCTTCATTATGGAGGGTGCTTTTTTAGGGGGATTATCATGAAATATGCGCTTATTACTGGAGCAAGCGGAGGAATTGGGACAAGCATCGCCCGCCAACTTGCTTCTGATGGTTACGGGCTTTTTTTGCATTATCATCGCCGGTATGAACGAGTAGAAAAACTGAAAAACGAGTTAGCAAATGTCCATGTCATTCCTGTCCAAGCGGATCTTTCGGATGAAAATGGAGCAAGCATGCTTCTTTCTCAAATCAATCGTCCCATCGATGTCATTATTCATAATAGCGGAAACAGCTATTACGGTCTCATTACGGATATGAGCGATGAGCTTGTTAGGAAAATGGTTCAGCTTCATGTGACAAGTCCGATTTTATTGACGAAAAAACTACTGCCGCGGATGATTGCGAACAAGCGGGGAAACATCGTTGTTATTTCTTCGATTTGGGGACTTACAGGTGCTTCTTGCGAAGTCGTCTATTCCATGGTCAAAGGCGGACAAAATGCGTTTGTAAAAGCGCTCGCAAAAGAAGTGGCGCCCAGCGGAATTCGTGTGAATGCCGTCGCTCCAGGGGCCATTGATACAGATATGTTGCGCCGGTTCAGTGATGAGGAATTGCAATCCATTGCGGACGATATTCCGATCGGGCGTATTGGCACACCCGATGAGGTTGCGAAAACAGTGTCATTTTTGCTTTCCGATGCTGCTTCATACATAACGGGACAAATTATTTCCGTCAATGGCGGTTGGTACTGTTAAGTATATTTTATCAAAAAGCAGGCAAACTATCCTTGAAACGAAGATGAAGGAGGTTAAACATATGTCTGTATTAGATAACTTTGAACAATGGAAAGACTTCCTGGCAAATCGTCTTGAACAAGCGCAGCAACAAGGATTAAGCCAACAAGTGATTTCAGACATCGCTTATCAAATCGGTGATTACCTAGCAAAACAAGTAGATCCAAAAAACCCGGAAGAACGGTTGCTTGCGGACCTTTGGAAGGTTGCAGACGAACAAGAGCAGCACGCTATCGCCAACATGATGGTAAAATTAGTGCAACAACAATAACGTGTAGAGAGGGGTTCCCTCTCTTTTTTCATTCCAGTCCCTTTTCTGTTGCTTTTCCATTCGATATTATAGTAGTATGAATTTATCATAGGGAGCTTGTGCGGGCATTAAGGATGAGGGAGGAAAGACGGGATGGGGAAGCAAGAGTGGTATTTGGAATATGAGATACATATTAATCGCCCGGGTTTGTTAGGCGATGTTGCTTCATTATTAGGAATGCTGTCTATTAATATCGTTACGATTAACGGTGTCCGCGATTCGCGGCGCGGCATGCTTCTACTTTGTGATAATAACGAACAAATCGAACGATTGTCTACCATTTTGCAAACGATGGATAATATTACAGTGACGAAGCTGCGCCAGCCAAAACTGCTTGATCGCCTTGCCGTCCGCCACGGCCGCTACATTCAGCGGGATGCCGATGACAAAAAAACGTTCCGCTTTGTCCGTGACGAGCTCGGGCTGCTTGTTGATTTTATGGCGGAAATTTTTAAAGAGAAAGGCCATAAACTTATTGGCATCCGCGGAATGCCGCGCGTCGGCAAAACCGAGTCGATCGTTGCGGCAAGTGTTTGTGCGAATAAACGATGGCTTTTTGTATCCTCAACGCTGATTAAGCAGACGGTGCGCAGCCAGCTGATCGAAGGCGAATATAGCGAAGATAATATTTTTATTATTGACGCCATCGTGTCTACTCGGCGGGCAAATGAGAGACATTGGCAACTGATTCGCGAACTGATGCGCCTTGAGGCGACAAAAGTGGTGGAACACCCAGATATTTTTGTCCGCCATACTGAATACACTCTTGATGATTTTGACTATATTATTGAGTTGCGCCATGATCCAAATGAAGAGATTACGTACGATGTCATTGATCAGCCGTCACTGTTTGGAAACGATGTTTTTTCAGAATTTGATTTTTAATCAAAAAATGGAAGGTGTTTGTCGTTGACGGAACTAGGTAAACGTTTGAAGGAAGCAAGAGAAGCGAAAAACATTAGTTTGGACGAGTTGCAAGAGATGACGAAAATTCAAAAGCGCTATTTAATCGGTATTGAAGAAGGAAATTATGCGATTATGCCGGGGAATTTTTATGTTCGGGCGTTCATTAGGCAATACGCCGAAGCAGTTGGGCTTGACCCGGACGAAATATTTGAACAGTACAAACAAGATATTCCACAATCATATGATGAAGAAATCCCTCAGCAATTATCGCGAGTAAAAACGCGGCAACAAATTTCACCGAACAGCACGAAATGGTTAGATTTGCTTCCAAAATTGCTTATTGCTGCAGGGATTGTCGGCATTGCTGTTGTGATTTGGCTGTTTTTGCAACAAAATAACGCAGAGGACAAACCGCAAAATCAAATTGCCGGGGAGACGACGGAGGTAGAACGCTCGAAAAATTCACCGCTTGAAAAAGCGAAAAAAGAAGAAAAAGAGAAAAAACAAGAAGCTGAGGACAAACAACCAAAATCGGAAAAAGAAACGGAAAAATCACCTTCTTCAGCTGCGACGCTTACTGTTGTCGAAACACGCGGTAATTTATCGACAATCGAATTAACAAATACAAACGAATTTGTTATTGAATTGACATCAAAAGGAAACTCTTGGGTAGAGGTATATAATACAAAAGGCCACTCCTTTTTCAAAGGAAATTTAACGAACGGGCAAACGCAAACGTTTGACTTATCAGCAGAGGCGGAAGTGTTTGTAAAAATCGGGAGAACGCTCGATGTTGACATAAAAGTAAATGGACAACCTTTCACCTATCCAATGGACCCAAAAGACGAAGTATATCAAAAAATGAAATTTATCTTTAAAAAATCATAAAGTCATCTTTCCTGTAGATGGCTCTTTTCACATGTTTGCTAGCGGAGGTATTCAGAGTGAATTTACCTAATAAAATAACAGTAGCAAGAATTATGCTAATACCGTTATTTTTGATTGTCATGTTAGTTCCGTTTGGATGGGGCAGCGTGAAAATAGGAACAGACACGCTGCCAATTGCCCATCTGATTGGTGCGCTTATTTTCATTATTGCCTCGACAACTGACTGGATTGACGGATATTATGCCCGTAAATATCAGCTAGTAACTAATTTAGGAAAGTTTTTAGATCCGCTTGCGGATAAACTGCTTGTATCGGCAGCGCTCATTGTACTTGTTGAGCTAAAGGCCGCTCCTTCATGGATGGTGATCATCATCATTAGCCGTGAATTTGCGGTTACGGGGCTTCGGCTTGTGCTTGCAGGAGAAGGGGAAGTAATGGCTGCCAACATGCTTGGTAAAATTAAAACATGGACGCAGATTGTCGCCATTTCCGCCCTTCTTTTACATAATTTCCCTTTTTCTCTTATTTCATTTCCGTTTGCCGATTTAGCGCTTTGGGTTGCAGTCATTTTTACGATTTGGTCCGGATGGGATTACTTTTCGAAAAATAAACATGCTTTTTTGCATTCAAAGTAGAAAGATGTATGCAGTCAAACAAAGGGGGCATTTTCATTGAATGCGGAGATTATTGCTGTCGGCTCTGAGTTATTGCTTGGGCAGATTGCCAACACGAATGCACAGTTTTTATCTGAAAAGCTCGCTGAACTTGGAATCAATGTCTATTTTCATACCGTTGTAGGCGACAATGCCGGCCGGCTCGAACAGGCGGTAAGAGTGGCGCAGGCGCGTGCCGAACTCATTATTTTTACTGGCGGGCTTGGGCCGACGAAAGATGATTTAACGAAAGAAACGATCGCCCGCCTGTTAGGGCGCGAGCTTGTGATCGATGAGGAAGCGCTTCGTTCCATTGAAGCATATTTTGCCCGCACAAACCGGACCATGACAGAAAATAATAAAAAACAGGCGCTTGTATTACAAGGATCTACTATATTGAAAAACGAACACGGAATGGCACCTGGAATGGCAATTACGCTGAATTCAATTACGTATATGCTTCTTCCCGGCCCTCCAAAAGAAATGCAGCCGATGTTTCTCAAATATGGCCGACCGTTTTTAATGGAACAGCTTGGCCGTCATGAGCGCATTGAATCGCGTGTATTACGCTTTTTCGGAATCGGTGAGTCGCAGCTGGAAACAGACATTGAAGATCTTATTGATCAACAATCAAACCCGACGATTGCTCCGCTTGCTGGTGACGGAGAAGTAGCGTTGCGCTTGACCGCGAAACACCATTCCGAAATCGAAGCAAAAAAACTTTTAGATAAAGCGGAACAAGCGATTTTAGAGCGCGTCGGCCGCTATTTTTATGGCTATAATGACGAAACGTTGTTTAAAAAGACCGTGAAGATGTTGAAGGAAAAAAAGAAAACGATCGCGGCGGCAGAAAGCCTCACAGGCGGACTTTTCTTAACCGAATTAACGGCCATTCCCGGCGCTTCTCAAGTTGTCCGCGGCGGAGTTGTCTGCTATGCCAATGAAGTAAAAGAGAAAGTTCTTCACGTTCCTGCTTCTGTTTTGACAACAGATGGAGCAGTAAGCGAACGTTGTGCGCAGCTATTAGCGGAAAATGTCCGCACACTTTGTCATGCTGATATTGGCATCAGTTTTACAGGCGTAGCAGGACCAGACCCGCTTGAAGGAAAGCCAGTCGGCACTGTATATATTGGCATTTCCACCCCTGAAAACGAGACAGAAGTCTATGCCCTTGCATTACCCGGTCAGCGTGATGCGATTCGAATTCGTACCGCGAAATATGGTTGCTCCATTATATTAAAAAAATTGGCGGCTGCATATGAAGGGTAGCTGCCTTTCCTCTTTGATGTTCCCCCGCTTTTTATTTCATCACAAATGGAGAATGTTTCTATTTTCTCCACAAGAAAAACGAATGGACGTTCGATTTTTTTCTTGGCAACATCCCTAAAAAACGGTATAGTATAAGTAGTTGAGAAAAAGGAGGAGTTTGTTAGTGAATCAAGATCGTCAAGCCGCCTTAGAACAGGCGTTAAAACAGATCGAAAAGCAATTTGGAAAAGGCTCGATCATGAGACTTGGAGAACAAACAGACCGGAAAATTTCCACTATATCAAGTGGATCGCTTGCACTGGATATCGCTTTAGGAGTCGGCGGATATCCGCGTGGACGCATTGTTGAAATATATGGGCCTGAATCTTCCGGGAAGACAACAGTTGCGCTTCATGCGATTGCCGAAGTGCAAAAACAGGGGGGACAAGCTGCGTTTATTGATGCGGAGCACGCGCTTGATCCAGTTTATGCACAAAAGCTAGGCGTAAACATCGATGAGTTGTTGCTTTCCCAGCCGGATACAGGAGAACAGGCATTGGAGATTGCCGAGGCATTAGTAAGAAGCGGCGCGGTTGATATTATCGTTATTGACTCTGTTGCGGCGCTTGTACCGAAAGCGGAAATTGAAGGAGAAATGGGCGATGCCCACGTTGGTTTGCAAGCGCGTCTTATGTCACAAGCATTGCGCAAATTATCCGGAGCGATTAATAAATCAAAGGCAATCGCTATTTTCATCAACCAAATTCGCGAAAAAGTCGGAGTGATGTTTGGAAATCCGGAGACGACACCAGGCGGCCGAGCTCTAAAATTTTATGCTTCGGTCCGTTTAGAAGTGCGCCGTGCCGAACAAATTAAACAGGGCAATGACATGGTTGGAAATAAAACAAAAATTAAAGTAGTAAAAAATAAAGTTGCCCCTCCATTTAAAACGGCTGATGTAGATATTATGTACGGAGAGGGAATTTCCCGAGAAGGCGAAATCATCGATATGGCATCAGAGCTGGATATCGTGCAAAAAAGCGGTTCTTGGTATTCGTATAAAGACGAGCGTCTAGGTCAAGGACGTGAAAATGCAAAACAGTTTTTAAAAGAAAATCCGCATATCGCTGAAGAAATTGCACAAGAAATCCGTAGACATTACGGAATTGAATCGCCTTCTGTTTCGAACAACGCAAACGAGACGCAACAAGAGGAGCTTGGATTTTTAGAAGACTAAACCTAGGGAGGAAATGCTGTTTCCTCTCTTTTTTATTTTTTCTGATTTGTGACAGGGAGAAACTTCTATATCTTGACAATAAATTTTGCCACCTTTAAAATTAACATGTATATTTTATACAAAGAATCAGCCACGAAAGTCCGTGACTCCGGCTAAATGAAAGTGGCTCATGCACAAAACATGAATGTATTTTGGATTGAGCCAACTGTATAAAAACACTAATGATGTTTTTTTATTGTCTGTAAACATTTAGCAGAAACTGGAGCGCGTCCGCATGAAAAATGGAAAGAAAGTTCTCGCTTGATCGGCTTTAGCGGCGCATACGTTCGGCTAATGGGCGGATATATGTGTTGCTGATTTCGATGTCAGTAAGTATGGTACTGTATGTTGAAACGTTTGTAACAACGTACATGCCGACAGTTATTTCGAAATAATTTTATAGCAAGAGGAGGTGAAAAAAATGGGGTCAATCATCATCTCCGCTTTGCTTGCCTTAGTTGTCGGTGCCGTTGTCGGCTTTTTTATTCGAAAATCCATTGCAGAAGCGAAAATTGGCGGTGCACAAGCAGCTGCAAACCAAATCATTGAAGATGCGAAACGAGAAGCTGATGCGCTGAAAAAGGAAGCGCTTCTTGAAGCAAAGGATGAAATTCATAAACTTCGTACAGAGGTTGAACGTGAAATTCGCGATCGAAGAAGCGAGTTGCAAAAACAAGAAAACCGATTGCTGCAAAAAGAAGAAAATCTTGACCGAAAAGATGAGGCGCTGAATAAACGAGAAGCGCTCTTAGAATCGAAAGAGGAAGCACTGAATCAAAGACAACAACATATTGAACAGATGGAAAGCAAAGTGGAAGAGCTCGTTCAAAAGGAACAAATGGAATTGGAACGAATTTCTGGTCTAACACGCGAAGAAGCACGCCAAGTTATTTTGGAGCGTGTCGAAAAAGAGCTATCTCATGAAATTGCAATGATGGTGAAAGAAGCCGAGACCCGCGCGAAAGAAGAGGCGGATAAAAGAGCAAAAGCAATTTTATCGCTGGCGATTCAGCGCTGTGCGGCTGACCATGTCGCCGAAACGACCGTATCTGTCGTTAATTTGCCAAACGATGAAATGAAAGGCCGGATCATTGGTCGTGAAGGACGGAATATTCGTACGCTTGAAACGCTCACCGGTATTGATTTAATTATCGATGATACGCCGGAGGCAGTTATTTTATCGGGATTTGATCCAATCCGCCGTGAAACGGCTAGAATTGCTTTAGACAAACTTGTTCAAGATGGACGCATTCACCCGGCAAGAATTGAGGAAATGGTCGAAAAAGCAAGACGTGAAGTGGATGAGCATATTCGTGAAGTCGGCGAACAAACCACCTTTGAAGTTGGCGTTCACGGGTTACATCCGGATTTAATAAAAATTTTAGGACGCCTCAAATTCCGGACAAGCTACGGGCAAAACGTCTTGAAGCATTCAATTGAAGTGGCGTTTTTAGCCGGGTTGATGGCGGCGGAACTTGGCGAAGATGAAATGTTAGCAAGACGTGCTGGCCTCCTGCACGATATTGGCAAGGCGATTGACCATGAAGTGGAAGGAAGCCATGTTGAAATCGGTGTAGAATTGGCGACAAAATATAAAGAACACCCGGTTGTCATTAACAGCATCGCTTCCCATCATGGTGATACGGAGCCAACTTCCGTCATTGCCGTGCTCGTTGCAGCGGCTGATGCACTTTCTGCGGCAAGACCGGGAGCGCGCAGTGAAACATTGGAAAACTATATTCGCCGCCTCGAAAAATTGGAGGAAATCGCTGAATCGTACGAAGGTGTGGAGAAATCATATGCGATTCAAGCAGGTCGAGAAGTGCGTATTATGGTGAAGCCGGATATGATTGATGATTTAGAAGCGCATCGATTGGCGCGGGAAATTCGTAAACGGATCGAGGAGGAACTCGATTATCCGGGACACATTAAGGTTACCGTTATTCGTGAAACAAGAGCGGTAGAATATGCAAAATAAAGTGGCGATATTGCCACTTTATTTTTTTTATATTTTGTGCCAAACTTGAACTAGTTAGATTTCAGCTTAGAAAGGGATATACAATGAAATTTTTGTTTATTGGCGACGTTGTCGGTTCACCGGGAAGAAAAATGATAGAACAATATTTGCCAAAGTTAAAAGAAAAACATAAACCGAACATCATTGTCATTAATGGGGAAAATGCCGCAGGCGGAAAAGGAATTACGGAAAAAATTTATCGTACGTTTCTTGAGCAAGGCGCCCATGTCGTCACGCTTGGCAATCACGCATGGGATCAACGCGATATATTTGAATTTATCGATGATGCAAAGTCATTAATACGGCCGGCTAATTTTCCGGAAGGTGTCCCAGGAAAAGGGATTGTATATGTACAAGTAGAGCAAATGGAAGTAGCTGTTATTAACTTGCAAGGGAGAACGTTTTTGCCCGCCATCGATTGTCCATTTAAAAAAGCAGATGAGCTAATTGAAGAAGCAACCAGGCGCACGCCGATGATTTTGATTGATTTTCACGCGGAGGCAACAAGTGAAAAGCAAGCGATGGGTTGGTATTTGGATGGACGTGTTTCTGCAGTTGTTGGTACACATACGCACGTTCAAACTGCCGACGCTCGTATTTTGCCGAAAGGAACGGCGTATATTACTGATGTTGGGATGACCGGTCCGTATGATGGAATTTTAGGAGTGGATCGTGAGGCGGTGTTGCGGAAATTTTTAACCTCATTACCCGTTCGTTTTGAGGTAAAAGAGGGGAGAAGCCAATTAAACGCTGTGCTCATTGATATTGATGAGAAAACGGGACGAGCAAATAAGATCGAAAGAATTGTGATAAATGATGACAATCCTTATTTAGAATAGTCATTGTTTTAGGAATTTTTAAAAATACTTATAAACTTAGCAGGAATACTCGCTAAAACAGTGAATATAGTAACAGTAGAACTATTTTTGAGGAAATGAGGGAGGAGCTAGAAATGGAAATATTAAAAGTTTCAGCAAAGTCGAATCCTAACTCTGTAGCTGGTGCACTTGCCGGGGTATTGCGCGAACGCGGATCAGCAGAAATTCAAGCAATCGGCGCAGGTGCATTAAACCAAGCCGTTAAGGCAGTAGCTATTGCACGAGGATTTGTGGCACCGAGCGGCATGGACCTTATTTGTATTCCTGCATTTACGGATATTATTATTGATGGGGAAGAACGTACGGCGATTAAATTAATTGTAGAACCTCGTTAATAGTAGTAACGCTTTTATGATAGAAACATAACCTGTTTGTGCCTTCTATTGGAAGGCAGGCAGGTTATTTTACTTTATAAAGGGGGATATGTATGATTTTCGATGCGCATTGTGACGCACTGATGAAATTATGGATGGATCGGTCTTTATCGTTCCAAGATGGCAAAAGTCTTCATGTCACCTTTCCATCACTTCTAGAGGCGAAAATAAAAGTTCAATGTTTTGCCATTTACATACCGGAAACTGTTCCGGAAGAAGCGCGTTTTACGGTTGCGCTAGAAATGATAGACATTTTTTTTGAACAAATGATTGAGCGATTTCCAATGTTGAAATTTGTTCGTTCGAAACGCGATATTGACGCATTGGAAGAAAATGAAATTGGGGCGATGTTAACGCTTGAAGGATGCGATGCGATTGGGACAAGCCTTGTAAAATTAAAAACATTGCTTCGCCTTGGTGTCTCGTCTGTTGGACTGACATGGAATTGGTCCAATGCTGTAGCAGATGGTTCTTGGGAAGTGCGCGGTGCCGGATTAACGGAATTCGGAAAACAAGTGGTGCGGCATCTTAACGAGGCAAAACGTTGGGTCGATGTTTCCCACTTATCGGAAAAAGCATTTTGGGACGTGATGGAAATCGCGCAATTTCCGATTGCTTCTCATTCTAATACATATCGCTTTTGTCCACATCCGCGTAATTTGCGAGATGAGCAAATTCGCGCGTTGATTGAGAAAAATGGGATGATTGGAATTACGTTCGTTCCGTACTTTTTAACGAAAGAAAAAGAAAAAGCGGCGATTTCTGACGTTCTCCGCCATTTGGAACACATTTGTTCACTCGGGGGAGCAAGGCACGTTGGGTTTGGCTCTGATTTTGACGGAATGGAAGAAACGGCAAAAGGACTCGAAAATGCGCGGTGCTATACAAATTTAGTCAACGAGCTGCAAAAACACTACTCAGAAGATGAGGTAGAACGGTTTTTATTTCGCAATTTTTATGACCATTTGCCGCAGTAAAATAAGAGATTGATGGCAATAGAAAAGAGTTTTTATAAGTAAGGTTGCATTTTTTTCATATAGGTCTAGAATGAAATCATTTGATATATTTTTATATGTTTAAATTTTTGTGAAAATCATTGCCTGCAAGTCTAGTGATTTTATTGGAAAAGTGCTACACTTATAATTGTAATTTTGACCGAACTTAAAGGGGTGTAAGAAATGATTAGTCAACTTTCATGGAAAGTTGGAGGACAGCAGGGAGAAGGAATTGAAAGTACCGGTGAAATCTTCTCCATTGCGTTAAATCGCCTAGGCTATTATTTATATGGGTATCGTCATTTTTCTTCACGGATTAAAGGCGGTCATACGAATAATAAAATTCGTGTAAGTACAACACCAATTCGTTCGATTGCCGATGATCTTGATATATTAGTGGCGTTTGACCAAGAATCGATTGACTTTAATTTTCATGAACTTCGTGATGGCGGCATCGTGATCGCTGATGCGAAGTTTAACCCAACGATTCCGGAAGGTCAAAATGTAACGTTATATGCAGTTCCGTTTACAGATATCGCGACAAATTTAGGAACATCGCTTATGAAAAACATGGTCGCTGTTGGTGCGTCAAGCGCAGTTCTTGGCCTTGATATTAACGTATATCAAGAAGTGGTACAAGAAATTTTCGGAAGAAAAGGCCAGCAAGTTGTCGAAAAGAACATGGAAGCGATCCGAGCAGGGGCTCAGTATATGAAAGAACAGCTCGGTGATCATGTTCAAACAATGAAATTAGAAAAAGCGGATGGGAAAAAGCGGATGTTCATGATCGGCAACGACGCGCTTGCATTGGGCGCATTAGCCGGCGGTGCGCGTTTTATGGCGGCATATCCGATTACTCCGGCTTCAGAAATTATGGAATATTTAATTAAAAAACTTCCGGAACTAGGAGGAGCTGTCATTCAAACGGAAGATGAAATCGCCGCATGTACGATGGCGATTGGTGCCAACTATGCTGGCGTGCGGGCATTCACCGCATCAGCAGGTCCAGGTCTTTCTCTTATGATGGAGTCGATCGGGCTTGCTGGAATGACAGAAACACCGCTTGTCATCGTTGATACACAACGTGGCGGTCCAAGTACAGGATTGCCGACAAAACAAGAACAATCTGACTTAATGGCCATGATTTACGGAACGCATGGTGAAATTCCAAAAATTGTTATGGCGCCAAGCACAGTGCAAGAAGCGTTTTACGATATGGTGGAAGCGTTCAACCTTGCCGAAGAATATCAATGTCCGGTGATCGTTTTATCTGATTTGCAACTTTCCCTTGGTAAACAAACGGTTGAACCGTTAGAGTACGATAAAATCGAAATCCGCCGTGGCAAACTAGTAAAAGAAGAACTCCCGCCGTTGGAGAAAAAAGATAATTTTAAACGTTACGAAGTTACCGAAGATGGCATTTCTCCGCGCGTAATTCCGGGAACGCCAAACGGAATTCACCATGTAACAGGAGTAGAACACGCGGAAACAGGAAGACCGTCTGAAGTTGCGGCAAATCGGAATGCACAGATGGATAAGCGTTTGCGCAAATTAAAACATATTCAATTCAACACACCAGTTCATAAAAACGTTAAACACGATGAAGCAGATTTGTTAATTGTTGGTTTTATCTCTACGCGCGGTGCGATCGAAGAAGCGATCGACCGTCTTGAGCAAGACGGCGTGAAAGTCAATCACGCGCACATCCGTCTTCTTCATCCGTTCCCAACGGAGGAAGTGCTGCCGCTTGTCGAATCAGCGAAAAAAGTCGTCGTCGTTGAGCAAAATGCAACAGGCCAACTTGCAAACATTCTTAAAATGAATGTTGGACATGCTGAAAAAATTTCTAGTGTATTGAAATATGACGGTAATCCATTTTTGCCGAACGAAGTTTATACAAAATGCAAGGAGTTGTTATAAATATGGCGACGTTTAAAGACTTTCGTAACGATGTAAAACCGAACTGGTGTCCAGGGTGCGGCGATTTCTCCGTTCAAGCTGCCATTCAGCGCGCCGCGGCAAACGTTGGGCTTGAACCTCATCAATTAGCAGTTATTTCCGGAATTGGCTGCTCGGGACGTATTTCCGGTTATATTCATTCGTACGGCTTTCACGGCACCCATGGCCGCGCGTTGCCGCTCGCCCAAGGAGTGAAAATGGCGAACCGTGATTTAACGGTCATTGCCGCAGGCGGCGACGGAGACGGATTTGCGATCGGCATGGGTCATACCATTCATGCGATTCGCCGCAACATCGATATTACCTACATTGTGATGGACAACCAAATTTACGGTTTGACAAAAGGGCAAACATCACCAAGAAGCGATGTTGGATTTAAAACAAAAAGCACCCCGCAAGGTTCGGTTGAACCGGCTCTTTCGATTATGGAAATCGCGCTAAGCGCCGGTGCGACGTTCGTAGCGCAAAGCTTCTCAAGCGATTTAAAAGAATTAACAAGCTTAATTGAAGAAGGGATTAAACATAAAGGATTCTCGCTTATTAACGTATTCAGTCCATGTGTTACCTATAATAAGGTAAACACATATGACTGGTTTAAAGAAAACCTTGTGAAAGTAAGCGAGATTGAAGGATATGACCCATCGGACCGCGCCATGGCCATGCAGACAGTAATGAAATATAAAGGATTAGTAACAGGGTTAATTTATCAAAACAAAGAGCAAAAATCGTATCAAGAACTGCTTCACGGTTATAGCGAAACACCGCTTGCGGAGGCAGATCTTCAACTAAGCAAAGAAAAATTCGATGAATTAGTTTCTGAATTTATGTAATTTGGAAATGATTCACTCCCAATTAGGTATTGCCTAGTTGGGAGTGATTTTGTTATGATAATTTGTTCAGTGTTAAGCTGAATAAGAAAAGTATTGTTTAAATTTGTGATCAATTATATACTATGATAATGTGTATGATGAAAAGGAAACAATTGTTTTCTATAGCTATAGAAAGGAGATTATTATGAACGAAAAACAACGTTTAGAACAAACAGGACAAATTCAAACAGCTGATCATCCAACGGACAAAAAATCCGCTTTGGATGCGTTAAAGAAAAAAACGAGCAAAGATTACGAAAAATATTTTACTAGCGTATTTATTCCGCCAAATTTAAAAGAAGCGAAAAAACGTGGAAAAGAAGAAGTAAAATATTTTAAAGACTTCACTATACCGGAGCAATTCCGTGGCATGGGCGAAGGCCGCAAGTTTTATATTCGCACGTATGGCTGTCAAATGAACGAACATGATACCGAAGTAATGGCAGGAATTTTTATGGCGCTCGGATATGAGCCGACTGACCGCCCGGAAGATGCGAATGTCATTTTATTGAATACGTGCGCGATCCGCGAAAACGCGGAAAACAAAGTGTTTGGCGAGATCGGCCACTTAAAGCCGCTGAAGCAAAACAATCCGGATTTGCTTCTTGGGGTATGCGGCTGTATGTCGCAAGAAGAATCGGTCGTCAATAAAATTTTGAAACAATATCAATACGTTGACATGATTTTCGGTACGCATAACATTCATCGCCTTCCATACATTTTACATGAAGCATACATGTCAAAAGAAATGGTTGTGGAAGTTTGGTCAAAAGAAGGCGATGTGATCGAAAATCTTCCAAAAGCGCGCAGAGGCAACATTAAAGCATGGGTAAACATTATGTACGGCTGCGATAAGTTCTGTACGTACTGTATCGTTCCGTATACACGAGGGAAAGAACGAAGCCGCCGTCCGGAAGACATTATTCAAGAAGTGCGCCATCTTGCCGCCCAAGGATATAAAGAAATTACGCTTCTTGGCCAAAACGTCAACGCCTACGGGAAAGATTTCACCGACATGAAATACGGTCTTGGCGACTTGATGGACGAACTTCGTAAAATTGATATTCCGCGCATTCGCTTTACGACTAGCCATCCGCGCGATTTTGACGATCGTTTAATCGAAGTGCTCGCCAAACGCGGCAATCTAGTCGAGCATATTCACCTGCCAGTGCAATCCGGCAGCACGGAAATATTGAAATTGATGGGCCGGAAATATACGCGTGAGGAATATTTAGAGCTTGTCCGCAAAATTAAAGCGGCGATTCCAGACGTTGCGTTAACAACGGATATTATTGTCGGCTTCCCGAACGAGACGGAAGAACAGTTTGAAGAAACGCTGTCGCTCTACCGCGAAGTCGAATTTGATTCTGCATACACGTTCATTTATTCGCCACGTGAAGGCACACCGGCGGCGAAAATGGTTGATAACGTATCGATGGAAGTGAAAAAAGAACGCTTGCAGCGGCTAAACGCGCTTGTCAATGAAATTTCAGCGCGAAAAATGAAGGAATATGAAGGGAAAGTTGTCGAAGTATTAGTTGAAGGCGAGAGCAAAAACAACCCGGATGTCCTTGCTGGATACACGCGGAAAAACAAGCTTGTCAACTTCATCGGTCCGAAATCGGCGATTGGCAAACTTGTCAAAGTGCGGATTACCGAAGCGAAAACATGGACATTAAACGGGGAAATGGTAGAAGAAGCGATCGAGGTGAAATGAGATGGCAAAATATACACGTGATGAGATTTTAGCACAGGCGAAGGAACTCGCCAAAATGATTGCCGAGACAGAAGAAGTTGATTTTTTTAAACGCGCGGAAGAAAAAATACACCAAAACGAAAAAGTGCGCGCGATGATCGAGCAAATTAAATCATTGCAAAAACAAGCAGTCAACTTAAAACATTATGGGAAATATAAAGCGCTGAAAAAAGTAGAAGCACAAATTGACGCGATTTACGAAGAGCTTTCGCAAATTCCGATCGTTAGCGAATTCCAGCAATCGCAAACGGAAGTGAATGATCTGCTTCAATTAGTCGCTTCTACCATCTCCAATACGGTGACCGATGAGATTATCGCATCAACAGGCGGCAACGTGTTGCGCGGGGAGACAGGTGCGCAAATACGCTGTAGTGGAAACGGCGGCTGCGGCTGTTATTAAAATTTGACTGACGTCCTTGGTTTTCAAGGGCGTTTTTTTTATTGCGGAAAAAGTAGGCACATCATACGGGGACCCTGCATACAATGAACTATAAGGAATAATTTATAAACTTATGTGCACATTAGGCGAAATCATGCATAGGATGAAATGAAGATTCATTTGAGGAGGGTTTCTTATATGTCTGAATACAGAGAAATTATTACAAAGGCGGTCGTCGGGAAAGGTCGTAAATTTACGCAATCTACTCATACGATTACTGCTCCGAATCGTCCATCAAGCATTTTAGGATGCTGGATTATTAACCATCGTTACGATGCGAAAAAATGTGACAAGACAGTAGAAATCCATGGGAAATATGACGTTAACGTTTGGTATTCATACGACAACAATACAAAAACAGAAGTTGTCACAGAAACAGTAACATATGCGGATGTGGTGAAATTAAAATACCGTGACGATGATGATATTATTAGCGATGATACAGACATTATCGTTCGCGTCATTCAGCAGCCGAACTGCCTAGAATGCACCATTTCGCCAAACGGAAATAAAATTGTGGTCGATGTAGAACGCGAATTTATTTCCGAAGTCATTGGGGAAACGAAAATATGTGTCGCGATCCATCCAGACGGCTGCGGCAATGATGACGATGATTTTGACTACGGTGACCTAGATGAAGAACTAGAAGATTTAAGCCCAGATTTGCTTCTCGGCGATGAAGAGTAAAACTAGGAAGAAAGATCTTCCTAGTTTTTTTTTGGGCTCTTCACCACAAAATGTACTTGACAATCAGGTTGTTTTCTGATCAAGGGTACAAAAAATGCGAAATTTCCTGTATGGTAAAGGTGACCAAACCATCAACCATGGTTTGACCGGTACCTTTTTAGCGACTGTGCCGCCGTACGCAGTATTGCCAAGGCACTCATCACCCGAAGAGACGCAGTGCTTTCTTGCATCGTTTTTTCTTACTCAAATGGTCCAATGGAAGGAATCCACAACAAAATAAAATTGATCAAAAGGCGAGGATATGGGGATCGAAATATCCAGCGTTTTACTTTGCGTGTCCGTCTAGAGACCTCTATCACATTTTAACGTAAAAATCAAGTACATCTTTTGGTGATGAACCTAATAAGTTGAAATGAAGTGAAAATACGGAAAAATACGATAAATACGATCGCAAGACGATAGAGGAATTAATCGACGGTACCATAGATTTTGTCAAATTAAAAGCAATGCTCTCCAATTATAAAGACACTGACCGATTTGACAAATATATTAGCATCCTTCAAGAAAGGGTGCCGTAGGATGATCCGATTTTGCTTCCGGCCGGCCTTCATCTCTATATTGTGCAAAAGCCGGATGGCCGGCGCATCGTAAAATGTGATTGTGGATATGAATTTTGCGAGGCAAGCGACAACTGGAAGCTTCATGCGCTCATCTATGTTCGTGATACAGTAGAAAAAATGGCGGAACTGTATCCGAAATTGATGGCGCCAGATCCGGAATGGCAGGTGCTTCGCGAGTACTATTGCCCTGGCTGCGCAACACAGCTTGAGGTAGAAGCGGTGACACCGTGGTATCCGGTCATCAAAGACTTCGAGCCTGATATCGATACATTCTATAAAGAATGGTTAAAGCGCCCGCTTCCGCAGGCGAAATAAAAATAAAAAACAGACGGCGGCGAAAAGCTGCCGTCTGTTTTTATGCATTGCATTTTCTGAAATGGAATGCAAGGGAGAAGCTCATTATTGGAAAGACGGACATAGGAGCTGCCGGACTGCTTAACGCTTTAGCGATGCCAGAATTTGAACTTTCTCTTTTTCTTCTTTAAAATATGTTATAATGAAACGTGTTGAAACGCAGATGCATTAATGTATTCAAAAAAATCTCCATATTGGTTCGAAACTAGATACATAGAAAACAAGATTTCGCGGAATTAAGCGGCTTTATGTTGATGGCGATACACGGATGGAAACGCCAAAATGACAGGGTGGCCGCTAATTTTATTGGTAAAACGTAAATTTGCAAGGTTGGAGGAGAACGATGGCTACATATACGCCGATGATTCAGCAATACTTGGACATTAAGGCACAATATCCAGATGCCTTTTTATTTTTTCGCCTTGGCGATTTTTACGAAATGTTTTTTGACGACGCGATCAAAGCGGCGCAGGAACTGGAAATTACGCTGACAAGCCGTGATGGCGGCGGCGAAGAACGGGTGCCGATGTGCGGCGTCCCGTATCATTCGGCGCAAGGATATATTGAACAGTTGATTTCAAAAGGATATAAAGTCGCGATTTGCGAACAAGTCGAAGACCCAAAAACGGCAAAAGGGGTCGTCCGCCGCGAAGTCGTTCAGCTCATTACCCCTGGAACAGTGATGGAAGGGAAAGGGCTGTTAGATAAAGAAAACAACTACTTGGCGACGGTGACCATGTTTGATGATGGTACGTATGGTTTTGCTTATACGGATTTATCAACAGGGGAAAATCGCATAACGCTTCTTGCTTCATTGGATGATGTGATGAATGAGCTGTATGCGATCGGTACGAAAGAAATTGTCATTTCTTCTCAATTTCCAGAACAGTATCAGCAGCTATTAAAGGAACGCTATGATGTGACGATTTCATACGAGGATGAGACAGTGATTCCTGAAGGATTTACGTCGATCGTCGAAGCGCTTCAGCAAGATAAGCTAAAAATAACATTCGGCCGCCTGCTTCATTACATTATTCGCACACAAAAACGACGCCTCGATCATATGCAGTCTGTTCAAGTGTATCAAGTCGATCATTATATGAAAATCGATTTGTACTCGAAGCGAAATTTGGAATTAACCGAGACAATTCGCTCCAAAGGGCGGAAAGGCTCGCTATTGTGGCTTCTTGATGAAACAGTGACGGCAATGGGCGGACGGTTGCTGAAACAATGGCTTGATCGCCCGCTTTTGGATCGCAAACAAATCGAACGGCGCTTACATATGGTCGAAACACTGATCCATCATTATTTTGAACGGCAGGAGCTGCGCGAACGTCTTCGCGAAGTGTACGACGTCGAGCGCCTCGCTGGCCGTGTTGCCTACGGAAACGTAAACGCGCGCGATTTAATTCAACTGAAAAAATCGCTTCAGCAAATCCCGGCGTTAAAAGATATTGTTGAAAACCTTTCAGATGATGAAGCGAAGCAGCTTGCCGACAAACTCGATCCATGTTCGGAACTTGTCGATCTGTTAGAGCGGTCGATTCAAGAAAATCCGCCATTGTCCGTCAAAGAAGGAAACATCATTAAAGACGGATATAACGAAACGCTTGATCGTTATCGCGATGCAAGCCGCAATGGGAAAGCATGGATTGCCCAGCTAGAAAGCAAAGAACGGGAATTAACCGGGATTAAATCATTAAAAATTGGCTATAACCGCGTGTTCGGCTATTACATTGAAGTGACGAAGGCGAATCTTCATTTGTTGCCAAAGGGACGTTATGAGCGAAAACAAACACTAGCAAACGCTGAACGTTTTATTACCCAGGAATTAAAAGAAAAAGAAGCGCTCATTTTAGAAGCGGAAGAAAAAAGCATCGAACTAGAATACGAATTGTTTGTGGACATTCGCGAACGCGTAAAACAATATATTCCGCGTTTGCAATCATTAGCGAAAACGATTAGCAAACTCGATGTCTTGCAGTCGTTTGCAACCGTAAGCGAAGAGCGTCATTACGTAAAACCGCAGTTTTCCGATAATCGTGAGCTGATCATTCAAGCGGGCCGCCATCCAGTAGTGGAAAAAGTGCTTGGGGCGCAAACGTATGTACCGAACGATTGTTATATGAATAAAGAACGGGAACTGTTGTTAATTACGGGACCGAATATGTCCGGAAAAAGCACGTACATGCGGCAAATTGCCCTTACTGCCATTATGGCGCAAATTGGCTGCTTTGTACCGGCAGAGAAAGCAGTCCTCCCAATTTTTGACCAAGTGTTTACGAGAATTGGTGCGGCGGATGATTTAGTATCTGGGCAAAGTACGTTTATGGTCGAAATGCTCGAAGCGCGCAATGCGATCGTTCACGCGACACAAAACAGCTTAATTTTGTTTGATGAAATCGGACGCGGCACGTCTACGTATGATGGGATGGCATTGGCGCAAGCGATCATCGAATACATTCATGATCATATTGGCGCGAAAACGTTATTTAGCACACATTATCATGAATTAACGGATCTGGAGCAATCGCTTGCCAAGCTGAAAAACGTTCATGTGAGAGCCGTTGAGGAAAATGGAAAAGTCGTGTTTCTTCATAAAATTGAAGAAGGACCAGCCGACCAAAGTTACGGCATTCATGTCGCCGAGCTTGCTGAGCTTCCGGCTTCTCTCATTCAGCGCGCCAAAGAAATTTTAGCCGAGCTTGAGCAGCAAGAACAGCGAAAAGAACAGCCAAGCGGCAAGAACGAGGCGGTCTTCGAACAGCTCAGCATGTTTGCCGAAGAGCAGCCTTCAAAAGAAGAATCCCATCTATCGAAAAAAGAGAAAAAGGCGCTTGAGGCATTAAAATCGGTCAATTTATTGGAAACAACGCCGCTTGAAGCGTTAAACAAATTATACGAAATTCAAAAACTATTAAAGTAAAGGAGGCATAGCGATGGGAAAAATTCGTAAGCTCGATGACCAATTGTCCAATAAAATCGCCGCAGGGGAAGTCGTCGAGCGCCCTGCCTCCGTCGTTAAAGAGCTTGTTGAAAACGCGATTGACGCCAATAGCACCATTATTGAAATTGAATTAGAAGAAGCAGGACTAGCGAAAATTCGCGTCATCGATAATGGGGACGGAATGGAAGAAGATGATTGCCTCGTTGCTTTTGAAAGACATGCGACAAGCAAAATTAAAGATGAGCACGATTTGTTTCGCATCCGCACGCTTGGCTTTCGCGGCGAAGCGCTGCCGAGCATCGCCTCCGTCTCGGAAGTTGAGATGAAAACAAGCACGGGAGACGGTCCAGGAACGAAAGTGGTTCTAAAAGGCGGAAAACTCGTTGTACACGAACGGACAACAAGCCGCAAGGGAACCGATATTACCGTATCTAACTTGTTTTTCAACACCCCGGCCCGTTTAAAATATATGAAAACGATTCATACTGAGCTTGGTCATGTCACCGATGTCGTCAACCGCCTTGCCATGGCACATCCTGATATTTCGTTTCGCCTGCGCCATCACGGGAAGCAGCTGCTTTACACGAGCGGCAACGGCGATGTGCGCCATGTGCTTGCCGCGATTTACGGCATGGATGTCGCGAAAAAGATGATTCCAATTCAAGCGGAATCGCTCGATTTTACTGTTCAAGGCTACATTTCGCTTCCAGAAGTGACGCGCGCTTCGCGAAATTACATTTCCACGATCGTCAACGGGCGATATGTGCGCAACATTCCGCTCGCAAAAGCGATCGAAGCGGGATATCATACACTGTTGCCGATCGGCCGCTATCCGATTGTATTTTTATCGATTGCGATGGATCCGATTTTAGTCGATGTCAATGTCCACCCGGCGAAATTAGAAGTACGTTTCAGCAAAGAAGCGGAATTAAACGAGCTCGTCACCCAAGCGATTCGCCAGGCGCTTCAAGCGCGGACGCTTATTCCTGAGATGATGATCAAGCAAAAAGAAACTCCAAAACCAAAAGCAGAACAAACGGCTTGGACGTTTGAACATGTCGTTAAAGAACCATTTGTTTCTCCACTCGTTCATGTAGATGAACCAAAACAAGTAGATGAGCCAAAGCAATCAAGTCCAGTGCAAGAACCAAAGGAGGAAATCCCTTCGTTTTTGCCGACAGTAGAATCGAAACAAAATGATGTCGATGATGAACTAGTCGAAATGGACGAGCAAACGGAATCATCAGACGAACAAGAGCATGTGAATGACCGGCTTCCGCCGCTTTATCCAATCGGGCAAATGCACGGAACGTACATTTTGGCGCAAAATGAGAGAGGGCTTTACATCATTGACCAGCATGCCGCCCAAGAGCGCATTAAGTATGAATATTTTCGCGAAAAAGTTGGCGAAGTAATAAACGAAGTGCAGGAATTGCTTGTTCCGCTTACATTTCATTATCCGACAGACGAATATGTGTTAATTGACGCACATCGTGAAGAATTGGCGAAATGCGGCGTCTTTTTAGAACCGTTCGGGCACAATACGTTCATCGTCCGCTCCCACCCATCGTGGTTTCCAAAAGGGGAAGAAGCGGAGATTATTGAAGAAATGATCCAGCAAGTGATCGATATGAAAAAAGTCGATATGAAGCAGCTTCGTGAAAAAGCAGCGATTTTAATGAGCTGCAAACGTTCGATTAAAGCGAACGAGTATTTGCGCGATGACGAAATCTTCGCACTCTTGGAATCACTGCGCAAAACGACTGATCCATTCACCTGCCCGCACGGCCGCCCAATCATCATCCATTTTTCCACGTATGAGCTGGAGAAAATGTTTAAGAGAGTGATGTAAACATAAAAGCGCAACGCCTTGTTCTATCAAGGAGTTGCGCTTTATTTTTTCGTTTGCCCTGTTTGTAAGCCCGAATCACTTTACGGATTGTTGTGTATGCAAACAAAAACACAGTAATTCGTTGTTCCGGAAGGGCGAACAGTAGATTAGGCAACGAAACAAAAGAGTAATTATGTTTCCAAAGAGGTGATAACGAATGAATGATAAAGAGCGGTTGAATGAAATTATAATTCGCTACAAGACTGTTAAACCGTTTGAATTTTATAACGACATCGGTGTTATCGCGATGGATGAAAAGGATAAAGATTGCTGGAGTCTTAAATATATCTTTGTCGGCGGCGGTCGAATTCAACGTGATAAGAAGAAAGAGGTCCATGCCATTACAGAATAAAGGTTGAGCAACATGACATAAGCCGGAGCGCAAGTGCAGCAGCTGCACACGTCGTTCCGGCTTATTCCGTTTCAGTGGAACAACTTCTACTTTTCAATCAATCCACTTCCCCTAGAACGCCAAAAGCAACAAAATGCACAGGGCTAGATTTTGTTAAGCGTTTGACTGCTTTTTCTTTCCGTGCTTGGAAACGTTGCATGACGGGCTTAAAGCAAGGTGTTGCTTGTTCATCCAGCACGATCATTTTTCCGTCAAGGATGCAGTCTGAAGGTAAATTAATATTCTTCATTTCTGGGTACTGGAAAGTACACTCGTTTGGCGGCTAGTACTACCACTCCGGTAGTGTAGTAAGGCTCTGTGGCCGTCAAATCTCGTCCATGACCTATTCAGCTACATCATGGAAGGGGAAATCATGGAGAAATTTCAGGATTTTTTAGCTCATGCACTCTTGTATATTATTGGATTAGAGGTCGCACTTATGCTCATCAAGCACGATATGACACTCGTCATGGATATAATCATTTTTGCCATTGCCCGTAAGATGATCATCTTGAATGTGCATATGTGGGAGATTCTAGTCGGAATCTTAGCCATCTTTATCCTCTACTACCTTAAATGTTACGGACTGAGTTGCCGCTTTTTCCCCAACCGACCTTAATTTTTAAGTAACTATTCACCCCAGTGCTAGTGTATAAAAAAGCCCAGCACAAATAGGGCATTTCGGTCATAGAAAATGCCCTAGGTAGCGGAAAGAACTCGATCGATCGTTTCGCCTGCCAACAGAAGACATAACGAATCCCACACGTTTTTTTCTTTTTTCGTCAGTGTGGAAACGATGCTTCTTGCGATGCAAAACGACTGCGCGAATGTTTCTTCGCGAAACGTACCCGAAATGTTCTCTTTGACTTTGACCATGCGAAGATCGCGTTCGGCTTGGTTGTTATCAAAGGGAACATGTACTTCACGTAAGAAACGCAGCGCT
>NZ_QCWL01000001.1:1599733-1600313 GCF_003064505.1 Geobacillus sp. LYN3
ACCATGCGAAGATCGCGTTCGGCTTGGTTGTTATCAAAGGGAACATGTACTTCACGTAAGAAACGCAGCGCTTCTTCCTTTCGTTTTTGAAGGCGTCGAACAAAAGCGAGTGCTTTTTTCGGAAGAGGCGTCATCGTTTCTAATCGGTGTTGTGCTCTTTCTAGGATGCGATCATACACTCGTTCCCACCGTCTCGCTTCTTCTTCGGAAAGTGCACCGTGATGGGCTTCGACGGCCTGTTTGGCGGCTAACAGAAACGTGGTCATGCGCATCGCCCACGTATGCCCTTGTTCGNTGGGCTTCGACTGCCTGTTTGGCGGCTAACAGAAACGTGGTCATGCGCATCGCCCACGTATGCCCTTGTTCGGTGAAGCCTTTTAGCTCACGTAAATGATGGGCATGACAAAGAGCATGTGTGGCTTTCGTGTATCTCGGATACGTACCGAATGCATCATGCATCATCGTCCCTTTGTATTGTGGAAGAACCCCGATCTCATCCGTTGCTTTCTTTCCACGAGAAGCGTGAGGAGCCAAGTATGTATATCTCGATGTACACGCGACATGCACCCATGCGAGTTTC
>NZ_QCWL01000001.1:1600369-1600656 GCF_003064505.1 Geobacillus sp. LYN3
CGTCCTCGTTTCACCATATTGGCAAGAGTTCCCGTACTAATCGAGTGTTGATATAACGCTTCGATTGTATCACTTAAACGCTTGTACGGGATCAATTGGATATGATGTAAATAAACAACGAGCGCCGTGAGCCGTGGACCGTATTGCACATGATTCGTGACATGGGATGGGAATTCGGCTTGTTGCACGCATCGACAATGTGGACACGATTTCACTTCACGTTCATGTTGTGTCACCTCGATCGCCACAGGAGGGACATCAAACACTTGACGGATATCTACTTTGAA
>NZ_QCWL01000001.1:1600663-1600941 GCF_003064505.1 Geobacillus sp. LYN3
GGTTTGACTTCACGCAAAGAAGCTCCACATCCTTGACACGTATGCACACGGTGGACGACACGATGATGTGGATGTTCCACTTGACGGAGCGTCTTCCCCTCATGTCCCTCTTGCCCACCAGGCTTTTTGCCAGACGGCTCGCGGGAGGAACGCTTTTTCTCAAAACGGTCAGAAGATGGGGGCAAATGGCTATTGGAGCTGTTTTTTTTCGTGCGTGCTTCCAGCTCTTGAACACGGTACTTCAGTTGTTCATTTTCTTTGCGTAGCTGTTTGTTTTC
>NZ_QCWL01000001.1:1600987-1605829 GCF_003064505.1 Geobacillus sp. LYN3
TCAATATTCACATCATAGACAGGAAATACAAAAAATATTCAGCTCACTTGATCATGTGGCTGAATAGTTACGATTTATATATTTATGACGAGAAAAATGGTAGTACCCTAATTGCAAAAAACGTAGATTGGGGATATAAATTTAAGAGGAACAATAATGATGAGTTAAAAGTTATCTATTTTGTTCCAAGTAAAAAATCAAATAATGGAACTTTATATATATTATATGAAGAAAATCATGACGTTATTGAAATTCTTGATTTTCCTAATGATTATGAAATTTTAAATTATGATGAGAGAGTATTTATCTTTGCATTTCAGGAAAGAGGTTCACTAGAAATTCCATTAGAAGGAGATTTCATAGGTTCCCTTTCCTATGGAGACTTATTTATTTATTCCGAAAATGGAGAACTTATTCACACAATTTCGAATATCCTTCGTGACTATGTTATAAATGAAACCTTAACAGAAATTTTGTATGTTAAAAACAAAAGTAGTAAGAGAAAAATCAAATTTTCCTTGTGTTTGAAAAGTCTAGAACAGAAAAATAAAGAAAAAGTATTATACAGCGAAGTTGACATCGATTACGTTTATAACGAAGAGTATCGTTCTCTATTTCAAAAACAAGAAGATATGAAAAATCAACATAAAATTAATCTCTTACTTTTGAAAAAACATCAATTTGTAAAACAACCAGATATTTCTGCGCCATATAAAATTTACTTTACGAAGAAAATTGGAAAAACATATTATACCGCATTAGAGTTGGCTCAATATGCAAGTGAGCATATAATATTAGACAATTTGTTTGAGGATGACGATAGTGTGAACCATTTAGTTACATATACAGAAGATAAGTTTGAAGATTTTATGCTAATGTGTCATATCTTGAATAGAGGTATATTTAGAAATAATGATGATCCTCTAGGTTTTTCTATATACGGTGTAAATATAGAGGATATTTTAATATCTTGTGAAACGCTAATGGGACACTCACAGACAAGCGATCTTATTAAAGAAGCATATCAGTACAATTATAATTCTTTTATGACAAATGATTCTAATTATCAATTACATGTAGAAGCTGTACGAGATCGTTTAATGAGTTATTATAACTTAGAATATAAAAAACAATTAGCAGATAAATTATATAAAGATATACTAAAAAGCGTATTTGAAGAGAATTTAAAAAGCTTGCATGCTTATCGCAAAGGACTTGAGGTACTTCCTTATGAAGTATTACAGAGAAAAAAGAAAGAAATACAAAATAAATTAATTCTAGAGAGAAAAATACCAATAAGATGGAAGTCGGAATTGGCACTATTTGAGTTAATTGCAAGTCATTATCCATCAGCGATTATGCATTATTCACCAACATGGCTACAACCACAACACATAGACGTCTTTGTTCCAGAATTAAATGTTGCTTTTGAATATCAAGGAGAGCAGCATTTTAAACCAATCGATTATTTCGGAGGTGAAGAAGCTCTAAAAAAGAGAATACATTTGGATAACAGAAAAAAAAATCTGTGTACAGAAAATGGGGTTATATTAATTGAATGGTTATTTAACGAACCTATAACAAAAGCTATGTTATCGAAAAAACTAAAAGAGGTGGGTTTGACCATTTAACTACATATCTGGATATGACAAAAAAGAAGATCATGAATTACTATCTGGTCAACAGCGAAGAAGAGGGGGAGCTGTATCACAAACTCATATTGACGCAGAGCGATAAGGACACGCTGATCAACCTGATCTTAGACAAAAAACTCCCCGAGGAATACTCCCCGAGGGTGTACGAGAACTATCATTTTTTTGCGGAATCCATCAAAAACAGCGGTATCGATCTGAACAAGCTGTATCAGGGAATCTCCAAGCTGATTATTGTAGATATTTCGTTGGATCGTGACCATGATAATCCGCAGTTGATTTTTGAAAGTCTGAACTCGACAGGGCTTGATCTGTCGCAAGCCGATTTGATCCGAAACTTCGTTTTGATGAAACTGGAGCCGAAAGAGCAAGCGGAACTGTACAGGGAATACTGGTATCCGATGGAAAAAAGCTTCGGGAATCTGACAAATTCCGCTTTGTTTGACCGATTTATGCGTGACTATTTAACGGTGAAAACGGGGCGAATTCCAAACATACAAGAAGTTTACTCCAGTTTCAAGGCGTATGTATTTGAGCACAGTGAACTGAGTGTCCAGCAAATTGTCGAGGACATTTATCGATATTCCCAATATTTTGTGAAGCTTGCATTCCAGACGGAAAAAGATAAAGAAATCAATGAAGTGCTTAAAGATATCAATACGCTTAAGGTCGATGTCTCATATCCGTTCTTGCTTGAGGTATATGACGACTATGAGCGTCAAATTTTATCAAAATCGGAACTTATCGAAATCCTAAAGCTTGTTGAAGCTTACGTGTTCCGCCGAGCGGTTTGCGGGGTTCCGACCAATTCATTGAACAAAACATTTGCGACACTCAGCAAAGAGATCGACAAGGCGAATTATTTGGAAAGCGTTCGTGCGGCGTTTTTACTCAAAGATTCCTATAAACGGTTTCCGGCCGATGAGGAGTTCAAGCGGGAACTCATGATTAAGGATGTGTATAATTTCAGAAATCGAAATTACCTGCTTCGGAAGCTGGAAAATTTCAATCGGAAAGAGATTATTGATATCGAAGCTTATACGATTGAACACATCATGCCGCAAAATCCAAACTTGTCTCCAGAGTGGAGACGGGATTTAGGGCCAAATTGGGAAGAAGTACACAAAACATATCTCCATACGTTGGGAAATCTAACACTGACCCGATATAATTCCGAGCTCAGTGATCGTCCGTTTAAGGAAAAACGGGATATGGAGGGCGGGTTTGCTGACAGTCCACTGAGGTTAAATAGAGGACTAGCTAGACTTGAAACTTGGAATGAGGAGGAAATCTGCAAAAGAGCTCAATTCTTGGCGGATTTAGCGTTAAAAGTCTGGAAGTATCCACAGCTTTCCGATGATATTCTGGCTAAATACCGAAAGAAAAGTTCCAAAAGTGAAAGTGTGACTTATACAATTGCCGATTATCCTAAATTACAGGGAGATATGTTGGTATTATTTAATGAATTGAGCAAACGAATTTGCAACTTAGACAGCTCTGTCCGCATGGAGTTCAAAAAGCGATATATTGCCTTTAAAACATCGACTAATTTCGTCGATATTGTGCCGCAGGAAAGCAGACTGCGGTTAAGCTTGAATATGCCTTTCGATGAAATACAAGATCCTAAAGGGATTTGTAGAGATGTCACCAATATCGGTCGCTTGGGGAACGGAGACGTTGAATTTCACGTTTCTTCTGTAAGTGAAATCGAGTATGCAATGTTTCTAATTAAACAATCATATGAAAAGCATCGGGAAGATGAATAAAGGAAAAGGGGGAGTATGATATGATCCCCTTATAGTAGACAGAAAAAGAAAGCACATGAATCTGTCTACTGAACATATCCCTGTCAAGTAGACAGTGTGAAAAATACCCACCTTCTTCAGCTGCTTGTTAGGATAGTGGAATGAGGAAACGTTGTCAAGGAAAGCACTTGACAACGTCTCCTTCATTCCACTTCATCGTTGGCAAGCTGAAGAAGGAGACATTCTCAGCCGTTCGTCTGCTAGGCTGCTTAGGCAATTCGGTATTCCACTGGGCTGAGGTAGTCTAGTTTTTTCTGGCACCGTTCATAATTATAAAAATACATGTACTGATCGATCGCCTCGATCATTTCCTCTTCCGTTTCAAAGGTGGGAAGGTCCACCATTTCCGATTTCAAATGCCCGAAAAAATTTTCCATGCAGGCATTGTCTAAACAGTTTCCTCTTCTGGACATACTAGGAATGATATGATGAGCCTTCAGCAGTTGATGGTACTGGCGGGATGTGTACTGGGAGCCTTGATCGCTATGGAGAAGGACTCCTCGCGCATCCCGTTTTTTGATGGCATCCTTGACAGTTTCGATCACCAATTTTAAGTCATTCGAACGACTGATGCGATACGCAATGATTTCATTGTTGTACAGATCTTTAATAGCAGACAGATACAAATAGGTTCCTTGAAATGGCACATAGGTAATATCCGTCACCCATTTTTGGTTGGCTGCAGTGGCCACAAAATCACAGTTTAACACGTTCGACGCTACGATATTCTCCTTTCCCGCTTTATACTTCGGCTTTTTTCGACGGATTTTGGCCTGAACCCCCAACTCTTTCATCAGTCGGTACACTCGCTTATGATTCACGGTCTTCCCATAATTTCGTTTTATCCATGCTTTCACGCGGTAGTATCCATAGATCCCATTGACCTTTTGATGGCATTCGAGGATCATTTGTTTGATTTGTTCATTTTCCTTTTGCTTCTCTGTGACGATTCCCTGCTGGTTCATCCATCGATAGTATCCACTTCTTGACACACCGGCCAGTTGGCATAGCCAGGCAATCGGATAGGTGTTGGATAACTCCTGAATGATCGAGAACCGCTCTTTCGGTTTCACCTCCTTGCCAGCTCTCGTAACTTTTTTAAATAATCATTCTCTGCTTTCAGTCTTCGATTCTCTTCCTCTAAACTGCACTCTTTTTTTCGAGGCCTTCCCTTGAATGGAGACTTGGATGTCCCGCGCCGTTCTTCGAGCCCTTTTAGACCATGTTCATGGTAACGTTTTACCCAAAGTCTGATCGTTTTCGTGCAGGGAATCCCTAACTCTTGGCATATCCGCTTATATCCCCATCCTTCTTCGATGTACATCTGGACAGCCCTCCATTTAAACTCCACGGAATAAGTGGTCTTCCCTTTCGGTGTTTGCTTG
>NZ_QCWL01000001.1:1605929-1618469 GCF_003064505.1 Geobacillus sp. LYN3
TCAATATTCACATCATAGACAAGGAAAGAAGAAAATATTCAGCTCACTTTATGATGTGGCTGAATAGTTACGTTAAATAGAATATATTTTCAGGAGGGTATACAACCTTATAAATGCCGTCCGGATCTAGTTTACGAGCTCTCTTCATAATATTGAAAACCTGAATATACTGATCCACCATAAAATCTAAGTCATCAGGATTTCCCAGCGGATTAAGATCAACGGATGGATAAGCCTCAGGATCGCTATGGGCGACCATAATCGTGCCCCTGCTTTTAGGATTAATGTCGAAAATTCCAATACTCATTATATTACTTGATTTTTTCGGATCAAAATCCCAATTATTAATAATGACATCTTGAATAGGGACAAACGATGGTGTTGGGAGTCCAAATAATTGAAGGCGGCGCCTCCTCCGTCTTCCCCTTCAAAAACATTTAACATTTTTCGATTATAAATGCATCCTGTCAGAAAATATACATAAATATTTCATAAATCTCACATAATTATTTGTTATGCTTCATCTTGAAAATACAGATTATGAGAAAAAGGGATCAGTCTATGAAAAAGTATTATCGTTCTTTTCTCTTTTTTATTGTTTTATGGACTCTACCGCTGACCAGCTATGCAGAAGGCAATTTGCAGTCTCTAATTGATAAAGCCCCTGCGCATGGAGTTGCGAAGTTGCCAAGCGGCGTGTATAATGAGACGATTGTCCTCTCCAAGCCTGTTACTTTGGAAGGTATAGGACAAGTTACTATTCGTTCTTGCAGTAAAGAACCTGTTATCACGATACATGGTCAACACGTTACATTGAGAAATATAAATGTGGAACAATGCAGCAACGCGGAGGATACGGAAGCAATCTATGTTACAGGCAAGGGCCATAGATTAGAAAATCTTCATATCAGGACGAAGCAGTTTGGCATAAAGCTTGACCAAGCTAGCAATACAGTTATTGAAGGATGTTCTGTTAAAGGCGAGCAGAAAGGAAACGGGATTGATTTATGGGATTCAGATTGGAATATGATCCATGATGTCCGTATTGATAAAGTAAGAGACGGGATTTACATGGAAAACAGCAACTTCAACCAGATAACTCAAAACTCTATCCGACATTCACGTTACGGCATACATATTATGTTTTCTGATAACGTAACTGTGAAGAATAACGTTTCTAGAGACAATATTACAGGTGCCATGGTTATGGGAACGAAGAGAACAAAAATTGAGGAGAATGAGTTAATATTCAACAACCGGAACGTAAATGCGCAGGGGCTGTTGCTGTATGATGCATCGGAAACAGAAGCTATTCGTAACAAGATTTCTTATAATCGGATTGGTGTTTATGCGGAGAATGCTAGAAATAACCGCATTTTAGCCAATGAAGTTAGAGGCAATTTCATTGGCATACAATTCAAAAATGCGAACGCAAATACCGTATCTGATAATACATTTATTGGAAATGTGAATGAGGCACAGGCGATAAAAAGCTCTGAAAATGCGATTGTGCGTAATTATTGGGATGCGTCTTTAAAGCTTGATGCAACTGGATCAGGGGTTAGTGCCATACCGTATAGAGCTGATCCGTTTTTCTTGACGCTGACGAATGATGTACCAGAATATCAGCTGTTTTTCCAAGCGCCGGGCATGATTGTGTTGCAAAAATTGTTGAAGAGCCCGGATAATGAGGTCATGACAGATGACGCGCCTCTTATGAAACCGGTTGTATATGATGGAAGGATAAATGCGCCATCCAAAATGCTGCTGGGTGCGGTGAGTGCCAGTATGTTTGTGGGAAGTATGAGTTTATTTATAATTGGGAGGAAAAGAAGATGAAGTGGAAAGGTATATTGATTACCATGTTAGCAGTTTTGATATTAGCGGCAGCTGGTTGCGGCAAAAAGGAAGTTAAGCCAATATCCATTGATGAGAAAAATGATAAATGCGCAGTTTGTAATATGGCAGTGATGGATAATCAGTTTGCTACTGAAGTCATTCTTGAGAATGGAAAAGCTCTTGTATTCGATGATATCGGCTGTATGTATAAATGGATAAGCGAGCATAAGGATGAAAAATTACAAGAAATGTTTGTTCGTGATTATAATACAAAAGATTGGATTAAGGCGGACAAAGCTACTTATGTATACAATAAGTCTATTCGGACCCCTATGGCTTACAACGTGATTTCTTTCAAAGATAAAAAAGATGCAGAAAATTTTGTATCTAAAAACAAAGGTACAGTATTAACATATAAAGAGTTAGAAGATCATAAATGGAAAAGAAACAAAGAAATGATGATGAAGATGAAAAAAGAGCATGGCAAGAATATGGATATGAACCATTCGCATTAATAGAGAGGACAATCGTTCTGATTGTCCTTTTTCACAGGAAAGAGGGATCGTATGTGGAACATTTGGTACTCTGAGTGGCGCATGACGATAAGACAGCGTTCTTCCTACATGCTTGTATTGCTCTGGGTAGGTGTTTTGTCTCTCATATTTCTGTTGGAACGGAATACGCCTGCTTTAACTGGATATACAAACATGACAGGAACCATCGCGAATTTGGTGCTATATATTGTGCCGTTGTTTATGCTTATCAGCGGTTCATTTACTATCGCAAACGAGATGGAAAATGGACAGTGGCGTCTGCTATGCACGTATCCATTGTCGACTTCTTCCTATTTAATAGGAAAACTTGCAGGACAATTTACAGCACAAGCTGTTGTATTTACGTTAAGCTTTGGTACGAGCCTTGCAGTCGGTCTGATTAGCGGAAGTGTTTTGTCTGTAAAATGGGTGCTGGCTCTCTATATATTTGCTATATCATTAATTTTTTTCTTTCTTGTGATCGGTTTGGCCCTAGGTGTGTTCGTTGCGACAAGGTGGCAAGCTTTAACACTTTCTGTTGGAGTTTGGTTCTTCTTGATTATGATATGGCCGTCCGCCCTTATCGCTATTCTTGGCTTGGTGCCTTATCCAATGATTGTGCCGCTTCTAAAAATTGCTCTGTTTTGTAATCCAGCAGAATTGCTGCGTATTGTATTTGTGGTTCAACTTGGCGGAGGAGCCGTTTTTGGGCAATCCTACGATGGGCTTGTCACATTTTTGCAGAAAGGAGCGGCATGGGGAATACTAGGTTTATATGTGTTCATTTACACATCTTTTTTGTTCATTCTTTCCGCCTGGAAGCTTGAAAGGAGAAAAGTGCAATGACCTCATTGCAGGTTTCGGAGGTTTCAAAAACATATAAAACAAAAGTTGCTCTTTCCGCATTTTCATTGAAAGCAAAAAAAGGAGAATGCATAGTCTTATGCGGCGGGAATGGTGCCGGAAAAAGCACGCTTCTTCATATTTTAGCAGGTATTTTGGCGCCGACGTCCGGGACAGTAATGTTAAACGATATCAGTTTACAGAAAAATAGAAATGCATATGTCTCACAGATCGGTTACATGCCGGATGAATTTTATGCTCAGCAAATGATGACCGTCCAAGAGTTCCTTTCCTTTTATGCTGCGTTGCGGAAAACGAGAAAGTCAAAAGTACAGGAAATCCTCGAGAGGATAGGCCTAGCGGAGAAAAAGCGAGAACTGGTGAAAAATTTATCGAAAGGAATGCGTCAGCGGCTTTTATTCGGGCAAGCATTGTTGGGTGAACCTGCACTGCTGTTACTGGATGAACCGACAAACGGTCTGGATCCATTCTGGGTCAACATATTTGTGAATCTGCTCAAAGAAATGAAAGAAAGCGGAACCATTATTATTTTTTCAACCCATATGATGGATGTTGCCGCCGAGGTGGGGGACCATATTCTATTCATGAGAGACGGATCCGTGGTCAAGCGTATAAGAAATACAGGTAATAAGGAAGAGACAACCTTGCAGTTGCTGCAGCTGCATCGTCAAATATGAGGCTGTTGAGAGTTCTCAGCCGTAGTAATCTTTCCCTTTAAAAGACTGTTACTTAGTCCAGAAGTAAGGATTAAAAAATGAGAAAATCGATATTTTTATAGAGGGAGGGACGATCAAGCTATTGGGGGGAAATGAATCTACGCGGAAATGCTTCGGCATACGATTTTCATCTCCGCGGCGCCGCCCATGTGGATGGTGATGTAACAGGAGGAACAATTCATGGTTACGGAGAAATGAAAGTGTTCCGCGATTGTGAGGCGGACGTTTTTTCTGTCAAAGGTGCGGTGGAGGTTGGCGGCACCTTAAACGCCGAGCAGGTCGAATTGTACCTCCATTTTGCGGATAGCCGCATCGCCGAAATTGGCGGGAAAACGATTCAAGTCAAACGGAGTAAAGCATTGAGTATTCTTCACTTTTTAAAACGATTTGCTCCCGATTCGGCAAAGTTAAAAGTGGAAACGATTGAAGGGGATGGCATTTATTTAGAACACACCAACGCCAAAATTGTCAGAGGCGACCGCATCATCATTGGTCCAGGCTGCAACATTGATCTTGTTGAGTATCACACAAGCTTTCACCAAGACGAAAAAGCGACCGTGAAAGCAAAAAGAAGATCATAATTTACGGATCGATTAAAAGAAGCGTTTCACGGAATGGCAAACAGGGTTCCGTCCATGAGCATTCATGCCCTTCATGCGATTCTTTCGCCGGAAGCGCGCGCCCATATCCCAGCGTCTATACTCGAAAAAATAACGGCCGCGTTGGCTTCTTCCATCGCGCATACGTTCTTATGGAGCCTAATTCCCGCAGCGCTGACGCTTCTGTTCGTCTTTTTCATGCCAAACGATCGGTTCGCATCGATGCATGCCGCACAAAGCGGCAAGGTGCAGGTCGGGAAGGAATAAATTTCGCGTAATGAAAAAGCGAATGCCGGCAATACACGGCATCCGCTTTTTATTTATACTCTTTTTTTGGCAATCGATTCTTTTTGAAACGAACGAATTAATGAGATGACGATCAAAATCATAATGATCGCAAACGGAAACGCCGCGATGATTGATGCGGTTTGCAGTGCTTCTAAGCCGCCTGTCCAAAGCAAGATAGCAGCTGTTGCTGATTGAACGATTCCCCAAATAAATTTTACCGAATTTGGCGGATTCAACATTCCTTTTGTTGTTTGCATACCGAGAACGAACGTAGCGGAATCGGCTGATGTGACGAAAAATGTACAAATTAATAAAATAGCTAATCCCGACAAAATAGTGCCAAATGGGAATTGCTGCAGTGTGAAAAACAGTGCTGATTCCATCCCTTTTTCGTTAATGACATCGATGATGCTGATATGTTGAAACCGTTCTAGATATAACGCCGAACCACCAAAGACAGAAAACCATAAGGCACTAAATACGGTCGGAACGGCTAACACACCGATCATAAATTCACGTATGGTACGACCTTTTGAGATGCGGGCGATGAACGTTCCAACAAACGGCGCCCACGCAATCCACCATGCCCAATAAAATATTGTCCACGATTTGGGCCAGTCGCTTTGTTCAAACGGCGCCAACCGGAAACTCATGGACGGCAAGTTTTGCAAATAGGAACCAATCGTCGTTGTAAACACATCCATAATAAAATTCGTCGGGCCAACAAAAAGCAAAAAAAACATCAGCAGGACGGCAAGAATGATGTTTATGTTACTCAATATTTTAATTCCTTTATTCAATCCTGTTTGCGCGGAAAGCATAAATAAAAACGTAACAACGATAATGATCAATAATTGAGTTGTAAAGTTGTTTGGTATGGATGGAAATAAATGTGATAATCCTCCGGCAATTTGAATTGCTCCAAGCCCTAACGAAGTTGCAACACCAAAGATCGTTGCGTATACAGAGAGCGTATCAATCGCGACGCCGATAGCGCCATTTATTTTATCGCCAAATATTGGCCGCAATACACGGCTAATAATCCCAGGTTCTTTTTTGCGGAATTGGAAATACGCAAGCGCTAGAGCAATTACACAATAAATCGCCCACGGATGAAGCCCCCAATGAAAAAAGGCATATCGCATCGCCATGCGGGCTGCTTCCGGCGTTTCTCCTTCTCCGGCAGGTGGCGCATAATAGTGGGAAACTGGTTCAGCCACCCCCCAAAACACTAACCCGATTCCCATACCGGCACTAAACAACATCGCAAACCATGTGATGTTGCTATACTCTGGCTTTTCATTGTCTCCGCCAAGACGAATATTTCCGTATTTAGAAAAAATTAAGAACAAACCAAAGGCAAGAAATGTCGTTGCTGCCAATAAATAAAACCAGCCGAATTTATCAGTTAAAAAGGAATGCATTGCTGTACTAACAGCACCTAAGTTATAGTCGGGCAGTTTATTGGCAGGAATCACTCCCCAAAAAATAAATAAAATAGCAATTGCTATTGAAAAATAAAACACGCTTGTTGTTTTTTTCATCTAATTCCTCCTTTAGTATTAGTATGTGCCGATGAGGATCGTGTTAGCGTTTTCGGGTGCCGGAGAAGGAAAGAAAAAAGTTTTCCATTTCTATGGTAACGAAAAAATACAGAAATGGCAATGGATTTGCTTTTATTAACAGGAGACAAGCATTTTTTTTGTAGGGAAACGGTTATGTCATGTAAAATAAAATATTCATGGCAGATAAAAAGGAGGATAGACAATAGTGAATAACAGAATATCCGTAATGGTAAGCATTGTGCTCGCGATGCTCGTGGCATCGATGGATACAACGATCATGAATACGACGATGCCGATCATTGCCAAAGAACTTGGAGGATTTTCTCTTTACGCGTGGTCGTTTGCTTCCTACATGATCACGACGACCGTTCTTTCTCCAATCGCCGGGAGACTTTCCGACATATTTGGGAGAAAGAAAGTATTTAGCTTCGGTATTATTTTATTTCTAATCGGTTCTCTTCTTTGCGGGATGTCGCAAAATATGGTCCAGCTTGTTGTATTCCGCGCCCTGCAAGGAATTGGCGCTGGTTTTATGATGCCTTTTCCTGCCATCATTGCTGGGGATTTATTTCCAATTGAAAAGCGCGGAAAAATTCAAGCGTTTTTTACGGCAATGTGGGGGATTTCCGCGGTTCTTGCGCCGCTGCTAGGATCCTTTTTTGTTGAATACGCATCATGGCGCTGGATTTTTTATGTGAATATCCCGATTTGCTTGCTTTCCTTGCTCACACTATTGCCATATAAAGAAGTGTACGAACCGAAGCGGACGTCGATTGACTATATCGGAGCGGCATTATTTGCGGCCGCGATCAGCCTTTTTCTATTGACGACGGTAGCCGAAAGCAACCATTGGATGTATGTCGGCATTGGCGTTGTGTTATTAGTTATTTTTTACTTATATGAAAAAAAGCAAACGTCTCCGCTTGTTCCATTGACGCTCGTGCAGCATAAAACGTTAAAATGGATGAACATGAACGGATTTGCCAGCTGTGTCGCTTTATTTGGCACGTCTAGCTACATTCCGCTATTTTTGCAAAATATCGCCCATCAATCAGTGTTTGCAAGCGGTGTCGCCCTTTTAGGCATGTCGATTGGCTGGATGATTGCGGCGGTGCCGGCGGGAAAATGGATTTTGCGCTATGGGTATCGCATTTTATTGATTATCGGAAACGTTCTTCTTGTGCTTTCTGGGCTGTTGCTTGCACTTTTAAATGAAAACCACGGATTTTTGTATGTCTTTTTTGCCATGTTCATTCAAGGGCTGTCGTTTGGATTGACATCTACCGTCGGTGTCATCGGCTCGCAGCAGCTTGCCGATGCGCATGAAAAGGGAATTGCGACTTCGTTTTTCATGTTTTGCCGCAACATCGGCACAGCCATTGGTGTAACGATTATGGGCGCCTTTTTAACGAAAGCGGCTGATTTTATGACTGGCATCCATCATCTGTTTTTATTTGGATTTATCGGCAGCATTGTAGCTTTATTCACATCGTTTTTCATTCGTGATGAGTCGGAACAGAAAAAAAATAATTTGCTTCGTTCCGGGGAAATGGCCTAAATATTTAACATGATATACCGATAATAAAGAAGGGAGGGTCATTTCCTTCTTTTTTTGTAGATGGGTTGTTAGATGTGAATAAACGGGGGGATCAGATGATGAAGATGACAGTCCGAAAAAAATTGTATGCAGTATTTGCCGCCGTATATATGCTGTTAATCGCGCTCGTTGGTATAGCTTATTATCAGATTTCTACTATTAATGCTAGTTATACGCGTCTTTTAAATGATAAAGTTTCCAATCTTATCGATGTTAAACAGCTAGAAGTTCTGATCCGGCGTGAGCAAGGGAGCATGCGCGGTTATCTGCTTACCGGCGATCAAACGTCATTGACAAATTTTACGAAAGCGCACGATGAATATGAAAAACTAAGCGATGAACTGGAAAAAATGTTGACAAAGACGGAAACAAAAGAGTTGCTAGCACGATTGAATGAGCTGGAACAACAGTTTTACGAACTAGGGCAAAAAACGTTTCAATTAAAACAGGAAAATAATGTGGAGGCTTATACACAGTTAATTACAACAACAGGAAGGGATATTACTACACAATTTGATGAAGCGGCACGACAACTAGTGGAAATCCAGCAAAAAGATATGAATCAGGCTGACAAGGATGCAACGTCAAAAGCGGCATCCATTAAAGTATGGATGATTATTATCGGAGTCATTGCGCTCGCTATTGGCAACCTCCTTACCATTTACATGAGCCGCAATCTTTCTCGTCCGCTCCTCACCCTTTCTAAAGCGGCAAAACGAATCGCCGATGGTGATTTGACTGGGGAGAAAGTTATAATTCGCAACCGCGATGAAATCGGGGAACTGGCGGCATCTTTTAACCAAATGACGAAAAATTTACGTGATGTATTAGAGCAAGTAGCGATGAATGCCGAACAAGTTGCGGCGTCTTCCGAACAATTGACGGCGAGTGCGGAGCAGACGAGCAAGGCGACAGAACAAATTGCATTAACGATTCAAAATGTTGCTGCAGGTGTGGAAAAGCAAGTGCAGAGCGTAGAAGAAACATCGGAAACGATCGATCAAATGTCTGAGGGAATTCAGCAAATTTCCGAGCGTGCCCAAAACGTGTCGAAAATTGCGATGCAAACGTCGGAAAGAGCATCAGAAGGCGGAAAAACGATTCAAACAGCTGTTGCGCAAATGAATACAGTAAATGACACCGTTGAACGCCTTGCCGGGATTGTGAAAGGATTAGGAAACCGATCCGAGCAAATCGGAAAAATTATCGAAGTGATCAGTGGAATTGCCGATCAGACGAATCTTTTAGCGTTGAATGCAGCAATTGAAGCGGCACGGGCGGGCGAACATGGGCGAGGATTTGCTGTGGTGGCTGATGAAGTTCGGAAATTGGCGGAACAATCCGCACAGTCGGCGCAACAAATTGCTTCATTAATTGCGATGATTCAAGAGGAAACAAATGAGGCGGTTCGCTCGATGGAGACAGTACTGAAAGAAGTAGAAACTGGTACTGGAGCCATCCGCACTTCTGGTGAAGCATTTCAACAAATTCAAACAGCTGTCCACGAAGTCGCGGCACACATTCAAGATGTTTCTGCTTCTGTTCAACAAATGTCAGCCGCTGCGGAACAAGTAGTGCAATCGATGCAGCTAGTGACGCAAATTGCTGAATCTGCCGCGTCTGGAACCCAAGAAGTATCCGCCGCAACAGAAGAACAACTCGCTTCCATGGAGGAAATTTCTGCTTCTGCCGCTTCCTTATCGAAAATGGCGGAAGACGTAAAATCACTTTTAAAACGATTCAACATGTAATGAACGTCCATAACGACGTTCGTTTTATTTTTGAAACGTTTTACCGGACCGACTAACACATTAAATTTTTTCTATATGTAAATCTTTTGTCCATTTGGATATAATAAATAAATGTATATATTACTGATGGAAGAAAGTAGTGGAATTGCAAATGGGAGAGAAGCTTGTCGTCATCATTGGACCGACCGCTGTAGGAAAAACAAAACTAAGCATCGCTTTAGCCAAGCGGTTAAATGGGGAAATCATCAGCGGGGATTCGATGCAAATTTATAAAGGAATGGATATCGGAACAGCAAAAATTAAACCGGAGGAAATGGAAGGGATTCCGCATCATTTGCTTGACATTAAAGAACCGTGGGAATCGTTTTCCGTTGTCGAATTTCAACAAATTGCCCGCTCGCTTATTCACGAAATTTCCGGGCGTGGGCGTCTGCCGATGATTGTTGGTGGTACAGGGCTTTACATTCAATCCGTCATTTATGATTACCGTTTTTCGGACGCCCCTTCCGATGAAGCGTATCGTCGTCATTTGCGACAGATCGCCGAGGACAAAGGAGAAATGGTTCTTTATGAGATGCTTAGTGCCATTGATCCGGAAAGCGCGGCGCGAATTCATCCGCGCAACATTCGCCGCGTCATCCGCGCACTAGAAATATATCATTGCACAGGCAAGACGATGACGGAATGGCAGCGCGGGCAAACGAAAAAACTTCTTTATGATGTGGCAATTATCGGGCTAACGATGAAACGCGAACAGTTATATCGTCGTATTAATGAACGGGTAGATCAAATGATTGCCGAAGGGCTTCTGGAAGAAGCGAAAGCATTATACGACCGTGGCATTCGCGATTGCCAATCCGTCCAAGCGATTGGTTATAAAGAGCTGTATGACTATTTTGATGGGCGCGTTTCCTTAGAAGAAGCGATTGAGCGGCTAAAACAAAATTCACGCCGCTATGCGAAACGCCAGCTGACATGGTTTCGCAATCAAATGCCTGTTCAATGGTTTGATATGACGGATGCAGCAAAGTTTGATGAGAAAGCGGAGGAAATTTTTCAGTACATAGCAGGAAAGCTTCAATTAGAAGCGAATATATAAAAATTAGGTAGAGAGAAAAAGAGGAGGACGTCTCATGAAAAATTCCATTAACATTCAAGACCAGTTTTTAAATCAGTTGCGCAAAGATGGAACACAAGTCACCGTATTTTTGCTAAATGGCTATCAGCTAAAGGGTTACATCAAAGGGTTTGACAATTTTACCGTTTTGTTGGAAGTCCAAGGAAAGCAGCAGCTTATTTATAAGCATGCGATTTCTACGTTCGCGCCGGAAAAAAACGTTCGGTTTGAAACAGAATAATCGGCGTGTCTAAAATTTTTGGATAACAACGCGAACAGCGAAGTGCCCGCCTTTTTAGACGGGCACTTTTTTACGCGTAAAAATCGACCGTGCTGAATAAAATATACAAACTTTTATTTCTTCGGAAATCGCAAAAATAGACAATCGTTAGTAGATGTTGTCGTTTGGTTTCTTTCATTTGGGCGATTGTCACGAATTGGTGATGATGAACGTATACTGATAAAGAACAAGGCGACAAAAAAGGTAGCCATGAAAATGGTGAAGTGAGGTGACGCTCCATTGTCTGAATTAACAATGAACAAGGCAAAAGGTCAAATTAATATTGTGCTCAATTCGAAAAATATTAATCATCTAGTCAAAGAAGATCGGAATGATTTTATTAATTATGAAGAACATCACATATTAAAAGATATTCAAAAAGAACTTGATCAACTTATCGGCCTTGATCATGTAAAAAAAATCATTAAAGAAATTTATGCGTGGCTATATATTAACAAAGTTCGCAAAGAAAATGGGTTAAAATCGAATAAACAAGCGCTTCATATGATTTTTAAAGGAAATCCCGGCACAGGAAAAACGACGGTAGCACGTTTATTGGGAAAACTGTTTTTTGAAATGAACGTTCTTTCGAAAGGGCATTTTATTGAGGCAGAACGGGCCGATTTAGTCGGAGAATATATCGGACATACAGCAAACAAGACGAGAGATTTAATTAAAAAGGCGCGCGGCGGCATTTTGTTTATCGATGAAGCGTACTCGCTTGCCCGCGGCGGAGAAAAAGATTTCGGGAAAGAGGCAATCGACACTCTTGTAAAGGGAATGGAAGATTATTGTGATGATTTAGTGGTCATTTTAGCAGGGTATCCGAAAGAGATGGACTATTTTTTATCATTAAATCCAGGTTTGCCTTCCCGCTTTCCATTGACCATCGAATTCCCTGATTATACGGTCGATGAACTAGTGAAAATCGCAAAACAGATGTTGCATGAACGGGAATACGAATTTACACCGGAAGCGGAACGAAAACTATATTATCATATCGAAGAAGTGTTGGAGGATAAACATCGCGGAAAATTCAGCAACGGGCGCTACGTGCGCAACTTGATTGAAAAAGCAATTCGCAAACAGGCGGTGCGCCTGTTGCGTGAAGGGCGATATGATAAAAAGGAACTAATGCTGATCCGCGATCGGGATCTTATAGTTGGTTCGTAAGCAAGAAAGGGAGTATCTCCCCTTTCTTTTTTTATGCAAAATGAAGGAGTTTTTTATAATATGTAGAATAGAAATAAGTAAGGCAAGTGGATCATTAATTTTCTGAATAGTTAGTATATTTATTTCATTATGTATATTCTTACAATAATAACTGCTACGAAAGCCCGTGACTTTAGTCATCGGGATGAAGTGGCTGAATAATAAAATTATTAGAATAT
>NZ_QCWL01000001.1:1618569-1621067 GCF_003064505.1 Geobacillus sp. LYN3
ATACGAAGGTATAGACGAAGCTCTTTAGTACACAAGAACCTGCCGACTTTAGTCGTGCAGAGGTTCAGTATATTGTCAACGGTCAAAAAACGTTTATTACAAACGGCATTCATGCCGATTTAGTCGTCGTTGCCTGCAAAACGAATCCAAATGCCAAACCACCGCATAAAGGTATCAGCCTTCTTGTTGTTGAGCGCGATACCCCAGGATTTACGCGCGGACGAAAGCTTGACAAAGTCGGGCTGCACGCACAAGATACGGCAGAATTGTTTTTTAATGACGCAAAAGTGCCAAAAGAAAACTTGCTTGGAGAAGAGGGAAAAGGATTCTATTACTTAATGGAAAAGCTACAGCAAGAGCGGCTTGTTGTGGCGATTGCCGCGCAAACGGCAGCGGAAGTAATGTTTGAATTGACAAAGCAGTACGTAAAGCAGCGGTCCGCATTTGGAAAACGAATTAGCGAGTTTCAAACCGTCCAATTCCGACTTGCCGAAATGGCAACGGAAATTGCCATTGGCCGGACGTTTGTCGACCGTGTCATTGAAGAGCATATGCAAGGGAAGAATGTGGTGACACATGTTTCGATGGCGAAATGGTGGATTACGGAAATGGCGAAACGAATCGCTGCAGAAAGCATGCAGTTGCATGGCGGCTATGGGTATATGGAAGAATACGAGATTGCCAGACGCTACCGAGATATTCCGGTCAGCGCGATTTACGCTGGGACGAATGAAATGATGAAAACGATTATTGCAAGAACCTTAGATTTATAGAAAGAAGGTGACGATGTGTTAGACGGAGTAACGGTCATCGATTTTTCCCACTACCTTCCCGGTCCATTCGCCAGCCTGCGTTTGGCTGATTTAGGAGCAGAAGTCATCAAAATTGAACCGAAAACGGGAGATATGATGCGTTCACTTTCGGAGGAGTGTGTGTTTCGCGCAAACAATGCAGGCAAAAAAAGCATCGCCCTTGACTTAAAAAACGAAAAAGATTTACAGACGGCAAAACAGCTGATCCAAAAGGCCGATGTCATCATCGAAAGCTTCCGTCCGGGAGTGATGAAACGGCTTGGTTTAAGTTATGAAGATGTCTCTGCAATCAACGAAACGATCATTTACTGTTCGATTAGCGGCTTCGGTCAACAGAGCAAGTATGCTTCATTTGGAAGCCATGATTTAAATTACATGGCGATAACCGGTGTGTTGGCGCAGCTAAAAGATAAAGAAGGGCGCCCCGTTCATCCGACGATTACGCTTGCCGATTTGATCGGGAGCATCCATGCGGTCGAACAAATCGTTGCCGCGTTGTATTACCGCGAGCGGACAGGAAAAGGAACGTATATTGACCTTTCGTTAGTCGATGGCTTGCTTTCGATGATGACGAATCATTTTGTCATCGAGCATGATACAGGAAGAAAAAACGGCATCGATGTGCTTGCCGGCACGATCGTTTGTTACCACTTGTATGAAACGAAAGATGGGCGATATGTGAGCCTTGCGGCGCTTGAGAAAAAATTTTGGGAAAACTTTTGCCATGCTGTCGAAAAGCCAGAATGGATCTCGTATCATTATTCGCCCGCAAAAGAAGAAAATCCAATTTTTCTAGAAATTGTGCGCTTATTTCAAACGAAAACGCTTCAAGAATGGATCGAATTTAGCCAAACGGTAGATTGCTGCCTTGCTCCTGTGTTGGAAACAGATGAAGCGAAATCGTTATTTGCAAGAGACAGCTACCGGAAGATGATTCATATTGCCGGCCGGCGCATAGAAGTGGCGACCCGTTATGACGAAACATTATTACAAAAACGAAAAAAGGCGCCGTCACTGAATGAACATGGCGGCCAATTACGAAAAAAGGAGTGATGAATGATGATGAATGTGCCATTAAACATTTCGACAATGTTAGAAAGAGCGGAAATGTTCTTTCCGACTAAACAAGTCGTTTCCCGCATGAAACGTGGCATTGTCCGCCATACATATAAAGAAATCGGTGAGCGGACAAGAAGGCTTGCCAGCGTATTGACAAGTTTGGGTGTTTCCGTCGGCGACCGCGTCGGGACGTTTGCCTGGAATCATCATCGTCATTTGGAAGCGTATTTTGCGATACCAGGAATCGGCGCGGTGCTGCATACGATCAATATCCGTCTGTCGCCGCAGCATATTGCCTATATTATTAATCATGCTGACGACCGTGTATTGTTAATCGACGATGATTTGCTTCCAGCGATTGAAGCAGTGAAAGACAATATTCCAAACGTACGTGCTTTTATCATTATGACGGATGAAGCGGAACTTCCAGAAACAACGCTTTCTCCTGTTTACCATTATGAAAAATTATTGGAACAAGGAGATCCGAAATTTCCGTTTAAAAAAGATCTAGATGAATACGAGCCGGCTGGAATGTGTTATACATCAGCAACAACTGGAAATCCGAACGTAATAAAAAAGAGTGTGTAGAATTACATAAATTCCACACGCTCAATCCACACTTTCCGT
>NZ_QCWL01000001.1:1621167-1643416 GCF_003064505.1 Geobacillus sp. LYN3
TCCGCCTTTTTATTTTAAGAGGAATAATACATAATAATTTTATACAATCCGTATCAATACATTCGGAAATCCAAAAGGGGTTGTGTATACGCATCGCAGCACGGTACTGCACAGCATGGCGCTTGGATTAGCAGATACACTAGGATTATCGGAAAAAGACGTAGCGATGCCGGTCGTACCGATGTTCCATGTCAATGCATGGGGCATTCCATTTGCAGCGACATGGTTTGGTACTACATTAGTTATGCCTGGACCGGCATTTACGCCGAAAGTATTGGCAGAATTAATTGAAACAGAAAAAGTGACCGTGACTGCGGGAGTGCCGACTATTTGGCTCGGTTTGTTGCAAGAATTAGAAAAAGGAAACTATGATGTAAGCAGTTTAACGCGGATCGTATGCGGCGGTTCGGCGGCGCCAAAAGGAGTGATCCGCGCGTTTGAAGAAAAATACAATATCCCGTTTATCCACGCCTATGGCATGACAGAAACAAGCCCGCTCGTTCTAGTATCGCGTCTAAAAAGCTATCAGCAAGACTTATCTTATGAGGAGCAATTAGAATTGCGCGCAAAACAAGGAATTCTTGTCCCGGGTTTGGAAATGAAAGTGATTGGCAAGGACGGGGAGGTGCGCTGGGACGGAAAAGAAATGGGCGAGCTATGTTTGCGCGGTCCGTGGATTGCGGCGGAATATTATAATGACGACCGGACAAGAGAGGCGTTCCGTGACGGATGGCTGCATACAGGGGATGTCGTCAATGTCGATGAAGAAGGGTTTGTCAAAATTGTGGACCGCACGAAAGATGTGATTAAAAGCGGTGGAGAGTGGATTTCTTCCGTTGATTTAGAAAATGCGTTAATGGCGCATGAAGCGGTGTTTGAAGCGGCAGTTGTCGCTGTGCCGCATCCGAAATGGCAAGAACGCCCGATTGCATGTGTCGTTTTAAAAGAAGGAAAAACGGTGACGAAAGAAGAGCTTTATGACTTTTTGCGGCCGCAGTTTACAAAATGGTGGCTGCCGGATGACATTGTCTTTATGAAAGAAATACCAAAAACGAGCGTCGGAAAATTTTTAAAACGGAAGCTGCGTGAGGAGCTGCAAAACTATTATTCTAGTAAGAATTCTCAATAACAAATGATGTGCCATAAACGAGCGATAGACTTGAACTTTGAATGGAGGAGACGTTATGGCAAAGACGATTGCAGTGGTTGGTGCTGGATTAATGGGAAGCGGCATTGCCCAGTCGGTAGCGATGGCGAAAAAAAGCGTCCGTTTATACGATATTTCCGAAGCGGCCCTTGAGAAAGGGATTGCTTCGATTCAAAAAAGCTTGTCCCGGTTTGTAAAAGCGGGAAAATTAACCGAACAAGATGCGCAGCAAACGTTGCAGCGCATTCGCATTGGCACTGATTTGCAAGAAGTGGTAGAGGGGGCGGATGTCGTCATTGAAGCGGTGCCGGAAGATTTATCGTTAAAGAAAGACGTATTTCAGAAGTTAGACCGTTATACGAAACGGGAGGCCATCTTAGCAACGAACACATCAGAATTAAGCGTGACAGCAATTGCCGCGGCGACGACAAGACCGGATAAAGTGATCGGCATGCATTGGTTTAATCCAGCCCCTGTTATGAAGCTGATTGAAATCGTTAAAGGAGAGACGACATCCGAAGAGACGGTAGCAGTTATTCAACAGTTGTCCGCAGAAATCGGCAAAGAAACGGTTATTGTCAAAGACCGACAAGGGTTTGTCACGACAAGAGCGATTGCCGCACATATGATCGAGTGCATCCGCATGTATGAAGAAGGAGTCGCGTCCGCCGAGGATATTGATAAAGCGGTTCGTCTTGGATTGAACTATCCGATGGGGCCGTTGGAGCTAGCCGATATGGTCGGATTAGACACAATGCTGTTTGTTAGCGAAAATTTAACCGAAGCTTACGGAGACCGTTTCCGGGCGCCGCAAATTTTGCGCAAGCTGGTGGAAGCAGGGCATTTAGGAAGAAAAACAGGCAAAGGATTTTATACGTACAACGAATAAGCGCAAGGAGGGAAAAGGATGAGAGAGGTCGTCATTGTCGAAGCGGTGCGCACGCCAGTCGGCAAGCGAAACGGCGTGTTCCGCAACGTACATCCCGTTCATTTAGCGTCAACGGTGCTCAATGAAGTCGTAAAAAGAGCTGGAATCGAAAAACGGCTTGTCGAAGATATTGTGATGGGATGTGTCACGCCCATTGCAGAGCAAGGATACAATATTGGGCGGCTTGCTGCGCTGGAGGCGGGATTTCCAATCGAAGTGCCAGCCGTGCAAATCAATCGGATGTGCGGGTCAGGGCAGCAGGCAATTCATTTTGCTGCCCAAGAAATTCGCTCTGGCGATATGGACATTACGATTGCTGCCGGCGTCGAAAGCATGACGAAGGTGCCGATTTTAAGCGATGGAAACGAAAAAACGATTCCGCCGTCGCTCCATGAAAAATACGAATTTGTCCATCAGGGCGTTTCTGCGGAATTAATCGCCGAAAAGTACGGGCTGACGCGCGAGCAGCTGGACGCATATGCATACGAAAGTCATCAGCGCGCGATTCGGGCGCAAGAACAAGGGATATTTGATCGAGAAATTGTGCCCGTGGAAGGTTTGGATAAAGAAGGGAACGCCATAATGGTAACAAAAGATGAAGGACCGCGCCGCGATACATCGCCAGAAGCGCTCGCTTCACTAAGGCCTGTCTTTCGGGAAAACGGAAAAATTACAGCAGGCAATGCGAGCCAAATGAGCGACGGGGCGGCTGCGGTGCTATTAATGGAAAAAGAAACAGCGTGGAAGCTTGGCGTAACGCCAAAAGCGAAGATCATTGCGCAAACAGTCGTCGGCTCCGATCCGACATATATGCTTGACGGTGTGATTCCGGCAACAAAAAAGGTGCTTCAAAAAGCAGGATTAACGATTGATGATATCGATTTAATCGAAATTAACGAAGCGTTTGCCCCTGTTGTATTAGCGTGGCAAAAAGAAATTGGCGCTCCGCTTTCCAAAGTGAACGTAAACGGCGGCGCAATCGCGTTAGGCCATCCGTTAGGAGCGACCGGAGCGAAATTAATGACATCGCTTGTTTACGAACTCGAGCGGCGCAACGGCAAATATGGATTGCTGACGATTTGCATCGGTCACGGGATGGCTACGGCAACGATTATCGAACGATTGTAACAAAAACCGGCGCTATGAATGCCCGGTTCTTTTCATGACTGATCCATCGATTGATTCCGCAATGAACGGTGCGGAAGTTTCCAATTATACGTGTACGATAAAATTCTTAAAAACGTGACAACAACGAACAATATATAAAGCTCGACAGGGGTGGAGGCAAGTTTTGTTCCGACCGCTATGCCGGCGACAATCGCCCATACCGCGTAAATCTCCGCGCGAAGCACCAGCGGTTTTCTGCCGGCAAGGATGTCGCGGACAATGCCGCCGCCGCTGCCTGTGAGCACCGCGGCAACAACCACCGCGCTTAACGGATGGTTCATTTTTACAGCATAAAGCGCTCCTTGAATCGCAAACGCCGAAAGGCCGAGCGCATCAAAAAAATTTCCCCATCGTTTCCAATGTGTCAATGTTTTTTGCGGAAATAAATAAACAATGGTCATGGCCAATAACGCGATAAGAAACAACGTTCCTTGCTCCCATAACGCCGATACCGGGACACCGATTAGCAAATTGCGAATGGCGCCGCCGCCAAACGCGGTAACGATGCCAAGAATATAGACGCCAAGCAAATCGTACTCTTCTTCCATCGCGACAATCGCGCCGCTAATCGCAAAGGCAATCGTGCCAATGATGCTTAACACTTCCCATGTCATACGTGCATCCCTTTCATTCTCGTTGTACGGTAACAATTGTATGGTCATATAAACGGAAAATCAATCCTCATTATTTTATTATGATAACAGGCCGTATGCTTGTTATATAGCGATTTGCGATAAGATTTGTTATGATGGATGCAGGTTGAGTTACGCTGATGGAAGGAAGGTGCTGCATTGAACGAACGTGAAAAAGTGATTTTAGTCGGATGTCAACTTCCCCATATCGATGATGAACGGTTTTTTTATTCCATGGAAGAATTAGCGTCGCTAGTGCATACCGCAAACGGCGAAGTCATCATGACCGTTACGCAAAAGCGGGAAGCGATCCATCCAGCGACATATATCGGAAAAGGAAAAGTAGAAGAACTTGCTCACCTTGTCGAACAATTAGAGCCAGATGTCGTTATTTTTAATGATGAATTATCACCGAGTCAAAACCGCAACTTGTCAAGGCAGCTATCCGTACGCATTATTGACCGGACACAGCTTATTTTAGATATATTCGCGCAACGCGCACGTTCCAAAGAAGGAAAACTGCAAGTAGAGCTTGCGCAATTGCAATATTTATTGCCGCGTTTAAGCGGACAAGGAACGGAGTTGTCTCGCCTTGGCGGCGGGATCGGAACAAGAGGACCGGGGGAAACAAAGTTAGAAACGGACCGCCGGCATATTTATCGGCGCATCGATGAAATTAAAACACAATTGAAATTGGTTGCCGAGCATCGCGAGCGATACCGAGAACGCCGCAAAAAAAATCACGTTTTTCAAATTTCTCTTGTCGGTTATACGAACGCGGGAAAATCGACGCTGTTTAATCGCTTGACTGATGCGGATTCATTCGAAGAAAATTTATTGTTTGCCACCCTCGACCCGCTGACGAGAAAAATAACACTTCCAAGCGGCTATACCGCGCTCTTAACGGATACGGTCGGTTTTATTCAAGATTTGCCGACAACGTTAGTAGCGGCGTTTCGTTCCACGCTCGAGGAGGTAAAAGAAGCAGACTTAATTTTGCACATTGTTGATTCATCGAATCCAGATTATTACAATCATGAACAGACGGTTTACGAATTGCTTGATGAGCTGGGCGTCTCGGCCATTCCGATCGTTACCATCTACAACAAACGGGATATTGCCCATCGTAACTTTGTGCCAAGTACAAAAACAGATGCAATCATCATCAGCGCTTTTGACGCGCACGATTTACACAGGCTGCGGCAATTTATTGAAGAGACGATGATGAAGCAAATGGTTCATTATCATGTATCGATTCCGAGCAATGAGGGGAGACTGCTTGCTCAGTTAAAAGCGGAAACGATTTTACGTGAGTTGCATTATAATGAAGAAAGCGGTATGTATGAATGTAAAGGCTATATAATGCCAAAACATCCGTTATATGGACAATTGCAACAATATCAATAATAGAAAGGGTCATCATATGTTCACACAGTTACGACATGGAGAAAAAATCGCTGCACTTGTGAAAGAAATCGAAGCACAAATTGCACCAATCCACAAAGAAATTGATGAACGGATCGATATCAATCAATATCGGGTATTAGAAAGTTTTCGGCGTCATAAAGTGAGTGACAGCCATTTCATTCCATCAACAGGGTATGGATATGATGACATCGGCCGCGATACGCTCGAACAAATATATGCGGACGTATTCGGAGCTGAAGCGGGGATTGTCCGTCCGCAAATTATTTCAGGAACACATGCGATTTCCATTGCTTTATTCGGCATTCTCAGGCCAGGTGATGAGCTGCTTTATATTACCGGAAACCCATATGATACGTTAGAAGAAATTGTTGGCATTCGCGGCCGTGGTGTCGGCTCATTAAAGGAATTTCATATTCATTATCAAAGCGTGCCGCTGACAACAGAAGGCCGCGTTGACTTTGATGCCGTCAAAAACGCGATTAATGAGCGGACAAAAATGATCGGCATTCAGCGTTCGAGAGGATATGCTACGCGGCCATCATTTACGATTGAAGAAATAAGCGAAATGATCTCGTTTGTAAAAGCGATCAAGCCGGATGTCGTTGTCTTCGTCGACAATTGTTATGGCGAATTTGTCGAAGAAAAAGAACCATGCCACGTCGGTGCAGACTTAATGGCGGGATCGCTGATTAAAAATCCCGGCGGAGGAATTGCGAAAACGGGAGGCTATATCGTTGGAAAAAAAGAATATGTGCAGGCATGCTCGTATCGCATGACCTCTCCGGGCATCGGCGCCGAAGCGGGTCCGACTTTATATAGCTTACATGAAATGTATCAAGGGTTTTTCTTAGCTCCTCATATCGTTGGCCAAGCGTTAAAAGGAGCGGTTTTTACAGCGGCGATGCTTGAGCGAATTGGTTTAAACACGCAGCCGTCTTGGGATGCGAAGCGGACGGATTTAGTTCAGTCAGTACAATTTGAGGATCCGGAACAAATGATCGCGTTTTGCCAAGCGATACAATTTTCCTCTCCGGTAAACGCACATTTTACTCCGTACCCAAGCTATATGCCCGGCTATGAAGACGACGTCATTATGGCGGCAGGAACGTTTATTCAAGGAGCGAGCATTGAATTAACTGCGGACGGTCCGATTCGGCCTCCATATGTTGCTTATGTACAAGGAGGATTAACGTACTCTCATGTGAAAATCGCTATTTGTACGGCGATTGATCAGTTAATGGAAAAACAATTACTTTCTTTGTAAGGAAATCTAACATTTAATTGACATGTATTCTAACGTGATGTAAAATAAATTATCATAAGCGAGGAGGAATTGGCATGAATAGCAACATTCGTCGTTCCATGCCATTGTTTCCGATTGGGATAGTGATGCAATTAACAGAATTGTCTGCTCGTCAAATCCGTTATTACGAGGAGCATGGCCTTGTTTCTCCAGCGCGTACAGAAGGGAATCGCCGTTTATTTTCACTAAACGATATCGATCGCCTTCTTGAAATTAAAGACCTGATTGATCAAGGAGTAAACTTGGCCGGCATCAAGCAAATTTTTGCAGCGCGACAATCGGATAAGAATAAAGAACAAACGGAAAAAGTGGAAAAAGTGGTGAAACAAAGCTTATCCGATGAGGAATTGCGCGAAATTTTGCGAACCGAACTCATGCAAGCAGGCCGATTTCATCGTGCATCACTACGCCAAGGAGATCTCGCTCGCTTCTTTCATTAATAATCGTTCTTCATAAAATTGGGAGCCGGGGAGGAGTTTAGAAATGGCAAAGTACACAAGAGAAGATATTATGCGCATCGTCAAAGAAGAAAACGTCAAGTATATCCGTCTGCAATTTACCGATATTCTTGGCACCGTCAAAAACGTAGAAATTCCAATCAGCCAGCTAGAAAAAGCACTAGACAACAAAATGATGTTCGACGGTTCATCGATCGAAGGATTTGTCCGTATCGAAGAATCGGATATGTACTTATATCCTGATTTAGATACGTTCGTTATTTTCCCATGGACGGCGGGAAAAGGAAAAGTAGCCCGCTTTATTTGTGACATCTATAAGGCTGATGGTACTCCGTTTGAAGGGTGTCCACGCTATAACTTAAAGCGGATGTTAAAAGAGATGGAAGCGCTCGGATTTACCGCTTTCAATCTAGGTGCAGAGCCAGAATTCTTCCTGTTTAAACTCGATGAAAATGGGCGTCCCACCCTTGAATTGAACGACCAAGGCGGTTATTTTGACTTGGCGCCAACCGATTTAGGAGAAAACTGTCGTCGTGATATCGTTCTTGAATTAGAAGAAATGGGATTTGAAATTGAAGCTTCGCACCATGAAGTGGCGCCTGGCCAGCACGAAATTGACTTTAAATACGCCGATGCGGTAAAAGCGTGCGACGACATTCAAACATTTAAGCTTGTTGTCAAAACCATTGCACGCAAACACGGTCTTCATGCAACATTTATGCCGAAACCGATCTTCGGCATTAACGGTTCTGGAATGCACTGCAATTTATCTTTATTTAGAAATAATGAAAACGCGTTTTTCGATCCAAATGGCGACTTGCAATTAAGCGATACGGCGCGTCAATTTATTGCTGGTGTGCTGAAACATGCGCCAAACTTTACGGCGGTGACAAACCCAACGGTGAACTCATACAAACGTCTTGTTCCTGGATATGAAGCGCCATGTTATGTTGCATGGTCCGCTCGCAACCGCAGCCCGCTGATCCGTATTCCATCTTCACGTGGAATGAGCACGCGCATTGAGGTGCGCAGCGTGGATCCATCGGCCAACCCTTATTTAGCAATGGCAGTATTGTTAGCAGCTGGACTAGACGGAATTAAAAACAAATTAACTCCTCCGGCTCCAGTGGACCGCAACATTTACGTGATGACAAGAGAAGAACGCCTAGAAGAAGGAATTGTTGACTTGCCAGCGACATTGGCGGAAGCGCTCGAAAACTTAAAATCGGACGAAGTAATCGTTCAAGCGCTCGGAAAACATTTATTCGAACATTTCGTCGAAGCGAAAGAAATCGAATGGGATATGTTCCGAACTGCTGTGCACCAATGGGAACGCGATCAATATATGGAACTCTATTAAAAGGCAAAAGGCTATCTCGCTTCATGCGAGATAGCCTTTGTTTGTATCTTAGTGAATGACGCGATAGACGCCGATTACTTTGCCGAGAATCGTACAATCGCGGACGATAATTGGTTCTAAATTAGAGTTTTCTGGCTGCAGGCGAATATGATCTTTCTCTTTAAAAAACCGCTTTACCGTCGCCTCATTGTCTTCTGTCATTGCCACAACGATATCTCCGTTATCCGCGGATTGCTGTTGGCGCACAATCACATAATCTCCATCTAAAATACCTGCTTCAATCATGCTGTCTCCCATCACTTCAAGCATAAAAACGTGATCTCCCGATGAAACGAGCCGCTTCGGCAGCGGAAAATAATCTTCAATGTTTTCAATGGCTGTAATCGGCTGACCGGCTGTCACTTTGCCAATGATCGGCACGGAGATGACATCGTCTGTTTGATTGGAAGCAGAAAAATCTGCATCCAAAATTTCAATAGCTCGCGGCTTTGTTGGATCGCGGCGAATATATCCTTTGCTTTCGAGCCGTGCTAAATGCCCGTGTACGGTGGAGCTGGAAGCAAGTCCGACCGCCTCGCCGATTTCGCGGACAGAAGGAGGGTAGCCTTTTGTTTTTACCTCTTTTTTAATAAAATCCAAAATTTGCTGTTGCCGCTTTGATAGTTTCGTCATCCTACACACCTCTTACCACATCATTTGTTTACATTATAGCATGCAGGCATTAAAAAAACAAACATAAGTTCGAGATTTATATTGACACAAACAAATGTTCTTCATTATAATGAGGATAAAACCGAACAAATATTCTTAAGGGGTGGGATAACATGAAACGCATGTTTGTGCATTATATTATTTTTTCGGCGCTCTTATTGATGGTAATTGGGGGATTTTTATATGCGAACAAACCGCTCGAAAAAGACAAATATATGGAAATTACGGTCGCATCGGGAGACACGCTATGGAAGTTGGCAAAGGAATATGAAGAACAACATCAACTTTCGACAACGGAATTTATTAACTGGGTGATCGATGTCAATCATTTGTCAAGCCAGCAAATTGTCGCCGGTGAAAAAATCGTTATTCCTGTGTTAAAATCAAAAGAAAACAAATCGTTAGTCGTCAGCAAATAAAATCATGGAGTGGTTAAAGTGAAAGCGGTTATTTACTGTCGTGTCAGCACAGATAAAGGAGAGCAGGAGACATCGCTGGAACGCCAAAGAGAAGAACTGGAGCTTCTTGCAGAAAAGCACGGCTTTGAAGTAGTGAAAGTCATTATGGAACAAGCAAGCGGCTATGAAGTAGACAGAGACGGTGTGTTTGACTTGCTTTCCACATTGAAAGAGCAGCGGATTGATGCGCTTCTTATTCAAGATGAAACAAGATTGGGACGCGGCCATGCAAGAATCGCACTTCTCCACTGCATTCAAAAAGAGGGAGTAAAAATATATACGATCACCCATAACGGTGAAATGCAGCTATCAGAGGCGGATTCGATGGTATTAAACATTCTTAGCATTGTCGAAGAGTATCAGCGGAAAATACATAATTTAAAAATTAAGCGCGGAATGAAGCGGGCGATTGAGCAGGGGTATCGGCCTGAGCAAAATTTAAAGCACATTGGCGAAAATGCTGGGAGGGAGCGAATCGATCTCCCTGTTGAAGAAATCGTCCGCCTGCGCCATAACGGTTTGACGTTTGCGGAAATTGCTGCGACATTGCGCGGGTTTGGTTACGATGTTTCGAAAGCGACCGTTCACCGCCGCTATCGAGAATATGTGGATTCTCATTCATCGTCCATATGAAAGCATCGTTAATAAACAATCTTTTCCGTTGCTTTTTTATATAAAGATGCATCCGTTCTTCGTTTGCGGCGGATCTTTTTGCATTTCATGGATTTTGAACGTCTTATCAAAATATGCCCAAGCGTGCGATGAAGCAAGATAGTTGCGATTTCTATTTATGTCCTATAAGATGAGAGCGTAACAATACAATAATAGGTGGAGGCAAACATGTTATCAAAGCAAAAAATGGCACGAATTAACGAGTTGGCCAAAAAGGCGAAATCATCTGGTTTAACAAAGGAAGAAGCGCTTGAACAGCAGCAGCTTCGCCGCGAATACATCCAAGTGTTTCGCAAAGCGATGGAGGATATGTTGCATTCCGTAACGGTTATCGATCCCAATGGCAATGATGTGACACCAAAAAAATTAAAAGAAAGTCAAAAAAGCCGGTTGCATTAAAAGGCATAAACATAAAGATGCTTTCTTTTATAAACTAAAGAAATAAGTTGTACATTTCCTTTCATTTTCTATATGATAGAATTGACACTACGTTGATGAAAGGATGAAAAACATGACGCATACAATCGAAGAATTAGCGATTACGACGATTCGAACATTGTCGATTGATGCCATCGAGAAAGCGAAATCCGGTCATCCAGGAATGCCAATGGGAGCGGCACCGATGGCATATACACTTTGGACGAAATTTATGAATCACAATCCAAGCAACCCGAAATGGTTTAACCGCGACCGTTTCGTGTTATCGGCAGGGCATGGGTCGATGCTGTTATACAGCTTGCTTCATTTAAGCGGTTACGATGTTTCCATGGAAGATATTAAACAATTTCGTCAATGGGGCAGCAAAACGCCAGGACATCCAGAATATGGCCATACACCAGGGGTAGAAGCAACGACTGGTCCGCTCGGCCAGGGGATTGCAATGGCCGTTGGTATGGCAATGGCAGAGCGCCATTTAGCAGCTACATATAACCGGGAAAATTTTGAAATTATAAACCACTATACGTATGCGATTTGCGGCGATGGCGACTTAATGGAAGGGGTTGCCTCTGAAGCAGCATCATTAGCTGGACATTTAAAACTCGGCCGCCTTATCGTTCTTTATGACTCGAACGATATTTCGCTTGACGGAGAATTAAACCTTTCCTTTTCTGAAAATGTAGAACAGCGCTTTAAAGCGTACGGCTGGCAATATTTGCGCGTAGAAGATGGAAATAATATTGAGGAAATCGCTAAAGCCATTGAAGAAGCGAAAGCGGACACGACTCGTCCGACATTGATTGAAGTGAAAACGACCATTGGCTACGGTTCGCCAAATAAAGCCGGAACATCTAACGTACACGGCGCTCCGCTTGGGGCGGAAGAGTTAAAACTTACGAAAGAAGCGTATAAATGGACATTTGAAGAAGATTTTTACGTTCCGCAAGAAGTATATGATCACTTCCGTCAAGTAGTAAAAGAAGCGGGAGAGAAAAAAGAAGCGGAATGGAATGAACTATTTGCCCAGTACGAAAAAGCGTATCCGGATTTGGCGAAACAATTGAAATTAGCGATGAACGGAGAACTTCCAGAAGGATGGGAAAAAGCTCTTCCGGTATATGAAGAAGGAAAAAGCCTGGCAACGCGCGCATCTTCTGGAGAAGTGCTAAACGCAATTGCTAAAGCGGTTCCGCAATTGATCGGCGGTTCAGCTGACCTTGCAAGTTCCAATAAAACATTAATTAAAGGCGCCGGAAACTTTACGCCAGAAAGCTATGAAGGGCGAAACATTTGGTTTGGCGTGCGTGAATTTGCGATGGGCGCAGCAATGAACGGAATGGCATTACATGGCGGTTTAAAAGTATTCGGCGGTACGTTCTTTGTTTTCTCTGATTATTTGCGTCCTGCCATCCGCCTCGCTGCATTAATGGGCTTGCCAGTGACGTACGTTCTTACGCATGACAGCATCGCTGTTGGCGAAGACGGGCCGACGCATGAGCCGATCGAGCATTTGCCATCGCTGCGCGCGATGCCGAATTTATCAGTCATTCGCCCGGCTGATGCGAATGAAACGGCGGCTGCATGGCGTTTAGCCGTAGAGTCAACCGATCAACCGACCGCATTAGTGTTAACGCGGCAAAATGTCCCAACATTGCCGAATACGGCAGAACGGGCATACGAAGGCGTGAAAAAAGGTGCTTATGTCCTATCTGAGGCGAAAAACGGCAATCCAGAAGCATTATTGCTTGCGTCTGGATCTGAGGTAAGCCTTGCGGTGAAAGCACAACAAGCATTAGCGGAAGAAGGCATTCACGTTTCTGTCATCAGCATGCCATCATGGGATCGTTTTGAAAAACAACCAGATGAGTATAAACAACAAGTGCTTCCGCGTACAGTGAAAAAACGTTTAGCGATTGAAATGGCAGCTTCGCTCGGCTGGGAGCGTTATGTCGGTGATGAAGGCGATATTTTAGCCATCGACCGCTTCGGAGCTTCCGCACCAGGAGAAAAAATCATGGAAGAGTACGGATTTACAGTAGAAAATGTGGTCAAACGAGTAAAAGCATTGCTTGGCAAATAACAAGAAAAAGCTGTCTTCGCCTTTTTTGGTGAAGACAGCTTTTGTTATGTGAAAAATCGACAATGTTAGCAAAAAAATTTTCCGTTAATAGACATATTTTTCCCTTTTGTTTTCTTATAATAGAAATAAACGAATAGAAGGAACGGGGGATGGGAAATGGTACGCTATTGGATTTATTTGCTAAATGAAGAAGTGGCAAGCTATTATCGCGATCGTACGGAAAAGATTGTCGGGCTATTGCGTGAGCATCAATGCGCGAAAGCGCCGTTGAAAAGCATTTGCCGAAAACAAGTCGAATTTATTACCGAACGGTTATCGTTTTCCCGATTGGAATTAGGATTGAAACAATATTTTGCCGGCAGCGTCGGCAAAAATTTAGAGCGAAATATGTTTATATTGAAAAATGAAATCGGGGATGAAGCGCTGCTTATCGTGCAAAAGCGCCGCCTGCTTCTCGTCACCGACAGTTCATCGATCGCTGACGACATTTGCCGCGCGCTTGCGCAAATTTCCCCTTCTTTTTTAGCGGTCGGCGCCGATTTTGACGACTATGGTTGGCTGACTCCGTTGATGGACGGAAGAAAATTTGCGTAAATAAAAGATTTTTGTAAGGAAATATTGTATAATACCACATGGTTTAGTACACTGTTAGATAGACAACATGAAGGAGGAAGTAATAGTATGTGGACAACGATTCTCGTTGGTGTTCTAGCGCTTATTGCAGGAACAGCGCTAGGATTTTTCATTGCCCGTAAAACGATGATGAACTATTTAAAGAAAAACCCGCCAATTAATGAACAAATGATTCGGATGATGATGATGCAAATGGGGATGACACCATCCCAGAAAAAAATCAATCAAATGATGAAAATGATGAACAATCAGCTAAAATAAACACGGACAGGCACTCGGAACGGAGTGTCTTTTTATTTTAAATAAACTTCCAAAATTTTTTTATTTTTGCTACAATAATATAGCGCATTTTACGTGACGATGGGAGAGGTTCGATGACGGTATTTCGTGATTTATTTTGGTTTTTTCGTCAGGAGAAAAAAGCATATATAACAGGAATTATTGTACTTTTGATCGTTGCTTTTTTCGAAACGATTCCGCCGAAAGTCATCGGAATTATGATTGATCATATAAAAGAAGGAACGATTACAAAAGCAATTCTCATTCGCTGGATGGTTACTTTGCTTGTTGTTGCCATCGTCCTATATGTATTGCGTTATTGGTGGCGCATTTTAATTTTTGGTTCGGCTGTGAAGTTATCGCGGCAGCTTCGCAATGAGCTGTATGCCCATTTTACGAAAATGTCGCCGTCTTTTTACCAACGGAAACGTATCGGTGATTTAATGGCACATGCGACAAACGATTTACAAGCAATTCAACAAACAGCTGGAATCGGGATATTGACGCTTGTCGATTCATTGGCGTTAGGCAGTTTCGTGCTGGCGACGATGGCATTTACGATAAGTTGGAAATTAACGATCATTAGTTTATTGCCGATGCCGATTATGGCGATTGCGACAAGCCGCTATGGCACGCTTCTGCATCAGCGGTTTTTAAAGGCGCAGGAAGCATTTTCTTCCTTAAACGATAAAGTACAAGAAAGCATAAGTGGAATTCGTGTAATCAAAGCGTTTGGCTATGAGCAAGACGACATTGAATCATTTCGCAAGCAGTCGGAAGATGTCGTTTCGAAAAACATGGCGGTTGCGAGAATCGATGCTCTATTTGACCCGACGATTTCATTGATCGTTGGCATTTCGTTTTTCTTAGCCGTTACGTTCGGCGCAAAAATGGTCCTTTCCGGTGAATTAACCATCGGCAAGCTCGTATCGTTTACGACGTATCTCGGTTTGTTAATTTGGCCGATGTTGGCGTTTGGTTGGCTGTTTAACATTGTCGAGCGCGGGCGGGCATCGTATGACCGTGTCCGAGCGCTGCTTGACGAGAAAGAGGAAATTCAAGAGGCGGAAAATGCGATTGCCACCCCTCCAACAGGGGATATTGTTTACGATATTCAACAATTTACGTATCCGAATGAAGAAAAACCTGTTTTACGGAATATTCGCTTTCACTTACGGCGTGGTCAGACGCTTGGCATCGTCGGAAAGACCGGGGCAGGAAAGACGACGCTGCTTAAGCTATTGATTCGCGAGTTTGATCAATACGATGGGGAAATTCGTTTCGGAGATCACGAAATTAGCGAATATACATTACATGCGCTTCGTTCGTCGATTGGCTATGTACCGCAAGACCATTTTTTGTTTTCTGCTACGGTGCGGGAAAATATTGCGTTTGCCTGCCCGGAAGCGAGTGAAGAAGATGTGATAAAAGCGGCAAAATTAGCGAATATTCACGAGGATATCGAACAGTTTGCCGACGGCTATGAAACGATTGTTGGGGAAAGAGGAGTTTCGCTTTCCGGCGGACAAAAGCAGCGCATTTCGATCGCTCGTGCTTTACTTTTAAATCCGGAAGTGCTTATTTTAGATGATTCATTATCAGCGGTGGATGCTAAAACGGAAGAGCGGATTTTGACAGCTTTAAAAGAAAATCGCGGTGGAAAAACGACGATTATTACCGCACATCGGCTTAGCGCGATTCAGCACGCTGATTTAATTCTTGTGTTAGAAGAAGGGTGCATCGCGCAAATGGGAACACACGAAGAACTAATGAGAGAAGGCGGCTGGTACCGCAATATGTATGAACGGCAGCAGCTTGAGTCATTAGTGGAACAGGGAGGGCAAGTATGGAAAATAAATCGTTAACACCAAAAGAACAACGGCAAGTTTTATGGAGATTGTTATCGTACATGAAATTATACAAACAAGATACCATGCTTGCCTTTATATTGCTTGTGCTGGCAACGGCCGGAGAACTCATCGGACCGTATTTAGTGAAAATATTTATCGACGATTATTTAACACCGCAGCGCCTTGATTTTGAGCCACTATTTTGGCTTTCGGCAGCATATATCGGTGTTTTGCTCCTTAAAACGATCATTTCCTACTTTCAACTCGTTAAATTTCAAGAACTGGCGTTAAAGGTTATCCAGGCGCTAAGGATGGACGTGTTTACGAAAGTGCACGAGCTTGGGATGCGCTATTTTGATCAGACGCCAGGCGGAAGCATTGTGTCACGCGTGACGAACGATACGGAAGCGATCAAAGACATGTTTGTTAGTGTACTTGCCGCTTTTATTCAAAATGGCGTATTTGTGATTGGCGTATTTATTGCGATGTTTGCGTTAAACGTACAACTAGCCGTATATTGTTTATTTATCTTGCCGGTTATTATTTGGATTATGAAATTGTATCGTCATTACAGCTCGATTTTTTATAAAGATATGCGTGAACGTCTCAGCGAATTAAATGCGAAACTAAACGAATCGTTGCAAGGGATGGCAGTTATTCAAGTGTTTCGCCAGCAAAAACGGCTTCGCGAAGAATTCTCGCAAATTAACGACAAACATTACGCCGCAGGCATGAAAAATATTAAAATCGACGGTTTGTTATTGCGTCCTGCGATCGATTTCGTTTACATCGTATCGATTATGGTTGTTCTTAGCTTTTTTGGAATTTCCGCGATGGAAAGCCCGGTGGAGATCGGGGTGTTGTATGCGTTTGTCAACTATTTGGAGCGTTTTTTTGAACCAGTGACGCAAATGATGATGCGTCTTTCCCTATATCAGCAGGCAATCGTTTCCGCTTCACGCGTATTTGCACTTCTTGATCATGAAGAGTTGGCGCCGAAGAACGCGGAAAAATCGAAAGCATCGATTACAGAAGGTAAGATTGAGTTTCGCGATGTTAGTTTTTCGTATGACGGAAAACGGGATGTGCTCAAGCATATTTCGTTTGCCGCCAAACCAGGTGAGACCGTTGCGCTTGTTGGTCATACCGGCAGCGGAAAAAGCTCGATTATTAATTTGTTAATGCGGTTTTACGAATTTGACCGCGGTGATATTCTCATTGATGGTGTATCGATTCGCGATTACACGAAGGAAGAGCTCCGTAAAAATATCGGCCTCGTGCTACAAGATCCATTTTTGTTTTATGGAACCATTAAAGACAACATTCGCATGTACAACCAATCTTTAACGGATGAACAGGTGAAAAGCGCTGCTCGTTTCGTGCAGGCGGACTCATTTATTGAAAAACTTCCGGACAAATACGATCACCAAGTAGTAGAAAGAGGATCTACTTTTTCTAGTGGGCAGCGGCAGTTAATTTCGTTTGCCCGAACCATTGCGGCAAATCCAAAAATACTCGTATTGGATGAAGCGACTGCCAATATCGATACAGAAACAGAAGAAGCGATCCAAGAAGCGCTCGCAAAAATGCGGAAAGGTCGAACGACGATTGCGATTGCCCACCGTCTTTCCACGATTCAAGATGCTGACCAAATTCTCGTCCTTCATCGCGGGGAAATTGTGGAGAGGGGAACACATCAAGAGTTGCTAGCACAAAAAGGGTTATATTATAAAATGTATTTATTGCAAAACGGACTAATAGATGTCGAAGAATATGCGTAAAAAAGCGCTTCTCACGCTATGGACGAGGAGCGCTTTTTTGCTTATAGTTTTGTTTGTTATACGTGTTTAAAAGTGAATCAAGCTCCCGGCTCACTTGAATCGTCACGGTTGAGTTCAATCCGTTTTTTGCGACTGCTTCAATCAATTCCATCCGCTTTTTTTCAATTAAAATTAAAATGTCTTTGTTCGGCACAGAGGAACAAGTCCTTTCTTTTAAAATTTTTACAGGTGTATTGTATACTATTTTACCAATAAATTCAAAAGAGCAAAATTGAAAAAGAAAAAAGCATGGTTGTTCATAGGTTACTAATAATGATATTTTTGCTACAATAAAAATAAAAAATCAAGTAGGAGTTGAAAAAAATGGCCGATGTCAATCTATTTTTAGCATTTGGTGCCGGCTTTTTATCGTTTATTTCTCCGTGTTGTCTGCCTTTATACCCGGCGTTTTTATCGTATATCACCGGCATATCGGTGAGTGAGCTGAAGACGGAGAACGCGTTGATGCAGCGGCGAAGTTTATTGCATACATTATTTTTCTTGCTCGGTTTTTCTCTTATATTCATTTCGATTGGATTCGGAACGTCGCTTATTGGGAAATGGTTTAGTGAATACCAAGATTTTATACGGCAAATCGGTGCGCTTCTCATTATTATTTTTGGCCTTGTGATTGTCGGAATATGGAACCCGGCTTTTTTAATGAAAGATCGTCGTTTTTCGTTTCAAGAGCGGCCTTCTGGCTACATCGGCTCGATCATCATTGGCATGGCTTTTGCGGCCGGTTGGACTCCGTGCACTGGCCCGATTTTGGTGTCGGTCATTGCACTGGCGGCGACAAACCCAAGTTCTGGAATGCTATATATGCTTGCTTATTCGTTGGGGTTTGCCGTTCCGTTTTTTATTCTTTCGTTTTTTATCGGAAAGCTGCAATGGATCCGTCGCCACAGTGAAAAAATGATGAAAATCGGCGGTTATGTGATGATTGCAATGGGTGTTGTTCTCTTTTTTGACTGGATGACAAAAATTATTACGTATACGACAAGTATTTTTGGAGGATTCACCGGCTTTTAAATTAGTTTGTTATTAAGGGGAGTAAAGGAGTCATGGCAAAAATTCTCATTGTTGATGATGCAAAATTTATGAGAATGACGTTATCCACCATTTTGAAAAAAGCGAACCATGAAATTATTGGAGAAGCGGAAAACGGGAAAGAGGCAGTGGAACTGTATCAGAGATTAAAACCGGATATCGTCATGATGGATATTACGATGCCTGTGATGAATGGGATCGAAGCTGTGCGTGCGATCAAACAAGAAGATGCAAATGCGAAAATTATTATGTGTTCAGCAATGGGGCAGCGGCGCATGGTTGTAGAGGCGATCGAAGCAGGAGCGGCTGATTTTATTGTGAAGCCGTTTGAAGAAAGCCGCGTGATCGAAGCGGTGGAGCGTTTATTATAAGCAATATGCATATGCAAGATTTGTTGCTTTTTGTTATAATATATTATCATACACTTGAATGAAGAGGATGATGTGTTTGGCTATCGTAAGTTCGATCGTTGCAGTATTCATGGCATTGCTCGTTTTGTTTGTGAGGATGAAAGCATCGAATAAACCGACAAACGCCAAAAAAATTATTTTACCTCCAATATTTATGAGCACAGGGGCTTTAATGTTTATCGACCCAGTATTTCGCGTAACGAAAGGAGAACTGATTGAGGCGGTTGTTTTAGGAGCATTTTTTTCCATCTTCTTAATTAAAACGTCGAAATTTGAAATCAGAAATGGAAAAATTTACTTAAAGCGCTCGAAAGCGTTTATCTTCATTTTAGTCGGTTTGATTGTCATTCGTCTTGGCTTAAAAACATACTTAGGAAGAACCATTGACTATCGCCAATTAAGCGGGATGTTTTATTTGCTTGCTTTTTCAATGATTGTGCCGTGGCGTGTTGCAATGTATATTACGTATAAAAAATTAGAACGGCGTTTAAAACACCAACCGCCCATTTTAACAACATAATAAGAGAAAAAAGCGGGAGATGCGTCCCGCTTTTTTCTTTGCAATCAGCTTACTTGCTTTGCAGCAAATGTTCATAAGGAGCGATATTAATTTGTTTTTCTTTTAATGTTTTTATTAAAAATTTATGGTCGCGTTTTGGGGTTGCTATAATGTAACCGCGAATAATTAAATCTTTTGTAATTCGAGAAGCGTTTTCTTGAAGCGCGAGTTCCCCGATTTTTCCAGCAATTTTTTGCCGAGCGACATCGCGAAACAATTCAGGAACCGGTTTTACTAATTCCTCTAAAAGCGCCTTTTCTTCTTCTCCCCATAAATGCCGTGTCTGCTCAATATAATATTCCTGCCAATCTAGTTCCGATTTCCCATCTTCTTTTGGCAGCCGTTTTAAAAATTTGCGAAACATAAAAAAACCACCGATCGACATGGTGACAAGCAAAAAAACGCTCCAAAACAATATAAACCAAAGAAACCAACCTTTTAGCATCATTCCCACCTCAACGAATTCCAATCTATCAACCATTATTGCGAAAAAAGCGGTTTTTGGCAAGATAAGCATGTTTTTATCACATTGTTACGAAAATGTAATGCAAATGTAAAGAAATGCCGCAATCCTTTATGTGTCAATAGCTGGACTATTGTTATAGCAGTCGAATGGAAATAGAAACCAGTGATATGTATCTATAAACATGCTAATCTATTACAAGCAGACGACAAACCAAAAGGCAACTATGAGGAGGATAGAATAATGATGAAAAAAACTCTTGCAACACTCGCGGTAGTTTGCTGTATGGTCGTTGGCTTTACCTCTTATTCAACAGATGCGGCAACAACTTATACATACTATAAGGTGAAGAAAGGCGACTCGCTTTACAAGATTGCGAAAACATATAAAACAACCACTTCTGCGTTAAAATCATTAAATCATCGAAAAAGCGATGTTCTTATTGTCGGCGAAACAATCAAAGTGCCGCAGCTTGTAAAAACTCAAGCGGCGAAGCAAGCAGAGAAACCTGCTTCCCAAAAGCCGAAATTTTCTATTTGTGCAGAAGAACGAAAACTAATGGCACAGCTTGTCCATGCGGAAACCGGTTTTAGCGAGCCATTTGCCGGGAAAGTGGAAGTTGCGCTCGTTATTTTAAATCGCGTGAAACATCCTGCTTTTCCAAAGAGCATTAAAGGTGTCATTTACCAAAAAACAAAATCGGGTTATGCGTTTGTTTCTGTAAAAACAGGAAAACTAACGCGCATTCAGCCGACGAAACAAGATTATGCTGCGGTCGATCAAGCACTATCGCTATTCCCGAACGACCGCCGCGGTTCGCTGTACTTCTATAACCCTAAAATTATGAAAGATAAATGGATGTTATCAAGACCGGTAACGATTCGTATCGGGAATCATGTATTTGCAAAATAAATGGGGATATTCCCTAGATTGGGAATATCCTCATTTTTTTGTAACAACGGGCTTATCTCTTTCATAGAGGAGAGTGTGGAACGGAACGGCTCGATTTTATCTATGAAAATTAAAAGAATAGACAATTCAATAAAAATATTATGTAAACAAAAAAAGCCCTTCTTATAAGAGCCTACTCATTTATATCTATTACTGTGATATGATTTTGAGGTGAATGGTTTTGTAGAGTAACTTTACTAATCCGAACTTCTAAAATTGGCGGTGAAAAATGGGCGGAAATATTTTTGTCCAGAAGCGAGAATGGCAGTAAAATATTCCGCTGTTTTTCCGTTACCCCATTTTTCTGTATTTGAATCGTCAGCGAATGGTCTTCGCATAGTATGACAATGTTTTCTTTTTGACAATGCGAAAGCTCGGCCTCGATAATATAGTCTTCTGTCGTCTCCAACACATCAACGTGAAAAATTGTTTCATCTAATATGGATGCATAAGGGTCGCTGCATAACAATTCCAGCCATTGCCGCAGTTCGCTTTGCTCTTCCTTTTGATTTTTGTGCACTTGGATAGCTCCCCCGCATTCGTAGTATCGCTGTTGTTTATCGTATGCATGATCGCGGGAAATGTTCGCGGTGGGAGCGGAAAATAGTTAATTACATATCATGGCTGGAATTATGTTTTTGCCGCGTATGGTTGCGGTTTTTAACCTTTTTGGATCCGCTCAGCGGCTCTGGCTGTCCCGGATTGTCTCCTTTTGGAGCGTTTTTTCGCATATCTGTGCTTGTATTTTTATTTGTCATGTTTGGTTATCCTCCTTTTGTTCATTAGCATGCATCATTGTCTTTCATTTATTCGCGGTATAATTTATGGCATGTTTGAAAAGATAATAAATGCATGGCCGTATTTATAAAAGGAGGAAGTAACGATGGCTTATCATAAAAATAAGCAGGAAGCATTTCAAGCGGCACAAAAAGGAACGATGGAAGCGAAGGAATGGTATGATCATTTAGTGCGCGACCAAGCCGATTATGGCCATCAATTAAGTCATTTAAAGAAAGAAGTAAACGAAGCGTTTGAACAAATTAATAATGCGATGGAAGTAGCTTCAGAAAAACAGCGCGTTCAATTGGAAAAGTTTCGCAACGATTTGCAAGCGATTGTCGATGAAGTGAATGAAATTCAATAAAGGGAATGTCGCGACAGGACATTCCCTTTTTTATTTGTACAAAAATTTACGGTAGTCCAGGATGACGAAACGGACGAACCGTTGTTATTGATTCTTTTTTCTTTTTTGTTGTTTTGGCGTTGTGCTTCTGTCAGCGGTTCATTAGAAAATTCTTCGTTGTAGCCGGCACCTTTTCCTTGAGCACTTGCCGCGTTCATTCCAGGGATAACATGGTTCGCTTTCCGCTTTGCCATTTTATTCACGAGAACATCCGCCGGAAGCCCACTGCTTTAGCTGTGGAGGAAGGCGGGGTTTATATTTTTAGTATA
>NZ_QCWL01000001.1:1643516-1672109 GCF_003064505.1 Geobacillus sp. LYN3
TGTCAACCAGCCGAACGCGGCAGCCAATTAGGCTAGCTGCAAGCCCACGGCTTTAGCTGTTGGGTAGTTGACCTCCGCTACTAGTTTGTAACGGATCAACAAGTTTATTCTTGTTTTTAAGAAGAGGCATCATAAAACAGCCATAAATTACGAAACCTTCGAAATTCTATTTACAACTTTTCCTCCTTATAATAAGATAAAAGCGTACCAATTTTACGGGAGTTGGGAGAATTCATGCTATTTTTTCGACTTTGCTTCGAAAAAATAGTATAGTATTGAATTGAGGGGGTAATACATATGGCAAAACAAGACGTTTTCAACGCACGTTCTTCATTTGAAGTGAACGGTAAAAAATATAATTATTACCGTTTACAAGCACTTGAAGAAGCTGGGATCGGTAACATCTCCCGTTTACCGTATTCAATTAAAGTATTGCTAGAATCGGTACTTCGACAAGTAGACGGACGTGTGATCACAAAAGAGCACGTCGAAAACCTTGCAAAATGGGGAACACCGGAGATGAAAGACATCGATGTCCCATTTAAGCCGTCGCGCGTCATTTTGCAAGACTTTACGGGTGTACCAGCAGTTGTTGACTTAGCATCGATGCGTAAAGCGATGGCGGATATGGGCGGAGATCCATATGAAATTAATCCGGAAATTCCGGTTGATCTCGTTATTGACCACTCTGTGCAAGTTGACAGGGCCGGAACGGACGATGCGCTTGAATACAACATGAACTTAGAGTTCCAGCGCAACGCAGAGCGTTATAAATTTTTAAAATGGGCGCAGAAAGCATTTAACAATTATCGGGCTGTTCCGCCAGCAACCGGAATTGTCCATCAAGTAAACTTAGAATACTTAGCTAATGTCGTTCATACTGTGGAAGAGGAAAATGGAGAATACGTAGCGTTTCCAGACACTCTAGTCGGTACGGACTCCCATACAACGATGATTAACGGCCTTGGCGTTCTCGGTTGGGGTGTCGGCGGAATTGAAGCAGAAGCTGGCATGCTCGGACAGCCTTCATACTTCCCTGTACCAGAAGTAATCGGTGTCCGTTTGACTGGAAAATTGCCAAATGGCACAACAGCAACAGACCTTGCTTTAAAAGTAACGCAAGTGCTTCGTAAAAAAGGTGTTGTCGGCAAATTCGTTGAATTCTTCGGACCAGGTGTGGCAACATTGCCGCTTGCAGACCGTGCAACCATTGCAAACATGGCGCCAGAATACGGTGCAACATGCGGTTTCTTCCCAGTCGATGCGGAAGCGCTTGATTATTTGCGCTTAACGGGCCGTGATGAGCACCATGTACAAGTGGTTGAAGCATACTGTAAAGCAAACGGTTTATTCTACACACCGGATGCTCCAGAGCCAATATTTACGGATGTTGTAGAAATTAACCTATCCGAAATCGAAGCAAATCTTTCTGGACCGAAACGTCCGCAAGACTTGATTCCGCTTTCGAAAATGAAAGAAGCGTTCCGTGAAGCGGTAAAAGCTCCGCAAGGAAACCAAGGCTTCGGTTTAACAGAAGCGGATCTCAATAAAGAAATTACGGTAACGTTAAACGGCGAAGAAGTAAAAATGAAAACAGGCGCCGTTGTGATTGCAGCGATTACAAGCTGTACGAATACGTCGAACCCGTACGTATTAATCGCTGCTGGTTTAGTAGCGAAAAAAGCGGTGGAAAAAGGATTGCAAGTTCCGAAATATGTGAAAACATCGCTTGCGCCAGGTTCGAAAGTCGTAACGGGTTACTTGCGGGATTCCGGATTGCTTCCATACCTTGAAAAAATCGGCTTTAATATCGTCGGTTACGGATGCACGACATGTATTGGCAACTCCGGACCGCTTGCGCCAGAGCTTGAAAAAGCGATTGCGGAAAACGACTTGCTTGTGACAAGCGTACTTTCCGGTAACCGTAACTTTGAAGGCCGCATTCATCCGCTAGTCAAAGGCAACTACTTGGCATCGCCGCCGCTTGTTGTCGCATATGCGCTAGCAGGTACGGTAGACATTGACTTGTTAAAAGATCCTATCGGCAAAGATAAAGACGGCAATGACGTTTACTTTAACGACATTTGGCCTTCGACGGAAGAAATTAAAGAAATCATTAAGCAAACGGTCGTACCGGAATTGTTCCGCAAAGAATATGAGCGCGTGTTCGATGGAAATCCGCGTTGGAATGAAATCGAAACGACAGACGAACCGCTTTATCAATGGGATGAAAACTCGACTTACATTCAAAATCCGCCGTTCTTTGAAGGATTATCTCCGGATGTTCGCAAAGTCGAACCGCTTAAAGGCTTGCGCGTCATCGGAAAATTCGGCGATTCTGTCACAACCGACCATATTTCGCCGGCCGGAGCGATCGGTAAAAACACGCCAGCTGGCCAATATCTCATCTCTAAAGGTGTCGAACCAAAAGATTTCAACTCTTACGGATCTCGCCGTGGCAACCATGAAGTCATGATGCGCGGTACGTTTGCGAACATTCGCATTCGCAACCAAATTGCTCCTGGCACAGAAGGCGGTTATACGACTTACTGGCCGACAGGCGAAGTCATGACGATTTATGATGCTTGCATGAAATACAAACAAGACGGCACAGGGCTTGTCGTTATTGCCGGCAAAGATTACGGAATGGGAAGCTCCCGTGACTGGGCAGCAAAAGGAACATTCTTGCTTGGCATTAAGACAGTCATCGCGGAAAGCTTCGAGCGCATTCACCGTTCGAACCTTGTATTGATGGGCGTATTGCCGCTTCAATTCAAAGAAGGGGAAAACGCAGAAACGCTAGGTTTAACGGGCAAAGAAGTGTTCGAAGTGCATATTGACGAAAACGTCAAACCGCGTGATTTGATCAAAGTAACGGCAACAAATCCAGATACAGGAGAAACAAAAGAATTCGAAGTAATCGTTCGCTTTGATAGTGAAGTCGAAATCGACTACTATCGCCATGGCGGAATTTTACCGATGGTGTTGCGTGAAAAACTCGCAAAAACAAAAAAAGTAAAATAAAATAACGAAGCAGGCTCTTACTTGCCAAGAGCCTGCTTTTTTTATTTTGTATTCGATTTTTTTGCTGCATTTTCTAGTTGGCTTTTTGGATCCGGAGTAAATGCCGCATCTTGACCGAACCCTTGTGGATTCACGCCAGGAGCTTTTGTCCCGCGGTTTTTGCCGCCATTCTTTGTCATCGCGCTCACCTCCGTGGCATAGTATCACCTTTATTGCACAAAAATATGAAACAAAAAAAGAAAATCACTTCGTTTGTCTTAGTGAGTTAGCCTCCGTTTTGCACGCCGCCATTTTTCGAGCAGTAATGGGAAGCTCCGCGAAAATCATTCCGCACAAAATGCCGATGCAGCCGATGATTGCGGAAGCCGTTAGCTGTTCTTTCGCCCATATGTATGCGGTCAGCGCGGCAAATACAGGCTCCATCGCAAAAATAAGAGCGACGCGGGTAGCTGTCGTATATTTTTGAAAGTTGGTTTGAATTAAAAACGCTGCCGTTGTCGCAAGCAATGACGTAATGAGAAGGGCTGTCCATACTTCACGTTTTTGTAAAATCGCCACATTCCACATTTGCGTTTCGTCTTCAAAAAGAAAGGCAAAAATCGTACACATCACCGCAACGGTGAAAATTTGCGTCATTGTTAATAACATGGTGGAATAACGCGCCGAATATTTTCCTGTAGTAATGATGTGCATCGCAAACGAAATCGCGCAAAAAAAGACAAATACGTCTCCGCGGTTTAACATCCATTTGCCATCGCCGATGGTTAAAAAATAAAGGCCGACTGCCGCTAACACCGCACCAATGGACGCATTGACGGATGGTTTTTGTTTTAGAAAGAGAAAAGAAAATAACGGCACGAGTACGACGCTAAGTCCGGTAATAAATCCCGCTTTTGACGAGGTTGTGTATAGTAAGCCGACCGTTTGAAATGCATAGCCGCTAAACAGCCAAAACCCCATCCATATACCGGCGCGGGCAAGCGGCAAGGTATAATGACGAAAAAGCGAACGATGAAAAATGATGAGCCATAAAAATAAAAATAATCCCGCCAAAATAAAGCGAATCGCGTTAAAAGAAAGGGGCTCAAGAAAAGAAATCGCGTTTTGCACGATGACAAATGTTGCCCCCCAGACGAACGTGACGGCAAGAAGGCTAAAATCCGCTATCCACTGTTTTTTCAATCCAATCCCCCCGTTTTGTTCATTTTGTTGCATCATTTCCGCTTCACTTTTAATAAATTATAGTCGAACGGTAGTGTATCACAAATGTATGAAAAAGAACACACTTTTTTGAAAAATTATACAACAATATAGAAATCAATGAAACATTATGCAAAAAACGTTGATACAGCAACAAAAGCTGCATAATAATAGGTAATGAGGAAACAAAGCCGCTGCTATACATGTTTTTTGAACTATATTGTGTATAATACAAAGTAAGATATAGATTGTACACGGAATTGATTACGGAAGGGTGACGAGGGCTTGGACGTCATGATTCAATGGACATATATTACGCCGAAAAAACGGCAAGTGGTACTTACTTCCGATTTTTTACCCGCTGAAGAAGCGCTGCGATTCGCTGAAGATTTTGAAAAAACAGGCCGGGTAAAGGAAATATGCTTTATTGACCAAAATAATGTCATATGGTCGAAAAAAGAACTAAATAAGTTATTGAAAGAAATTGAAACCGAACCGTACGATGTCATTGCTTACTTTGACGGCGGCTTTGATAACGAGACATTGCAGGGCGGAGTCGGAGTGGTGATTTATTATAAGCAAAACAATGAACAATATCGTCTTCGCGCCAACCGCCAGCTTGATGAACTGAAGTCGAATAACGAAGCGGAATACGCCGCGTTTTGGTTTTTAATGCAAATGCTCGAGGAGCTCGGTGTTCATCATTTGCCGGTTATTTTCCGAGGCGATTCACACGTCGTCTTGAAGCAATTGTCTGGCGATTGGCCGTGTTTTGAAGATGACCATAACGCATGGCTGGACCGTATTGAAGAAAAGATCAACGAATTAGGAATTCAGCCAATTTACGAGCCGATTTCACGCAAGCAAAATAAAGAGGCCGACCAGCTTGCCCGTCAAGCGATGGAAGGCCAAACGATTACTAGCATGATGGAACTTACAGAGAAAGGGTAGGCAATGAAATGAGAGAGAAAAAAGTGAACAAACGAAAGGAAATATTAGATAAACTAAATGAATTACAGCAAATGTATTGTGACGGCTGTTTTTTAAAAAGCACATTTCGAAAAGAGTACGGCAAAACATATGCACAATCCTTTTGTATTAACCAATGCACGGTCGGCGAAAAAATGCAGCAGTATGGAGCCATGTTGCTTGCAACTTCTTCCCGTTCATCAAAATAACGTAAAAAAGGGACTTCATCAAATAAGAGAAGTCCCTTTTTTGCGCAGCGTCTTATGTTAATGCAGCGCCTCGTTTAATTGATGTTCCGCCTTAGCAAGCTTCTTTTCATAATGGGATAAAAATTCTTCATCAACACCGGTTGCTTGCTCGCGAGCGCGGGAAAGCTGAGCGTGCGCGTTGGCGATCGCTTGTTTGGCGCCTTCAAGCATGTCTTTGTCCAAGCCCATCGTCGCTTGACCTACCATTTTTTCCGCTGTTTCCACAAACATTTCTACTTGTTTTAAATCGTTATAGCCAGAATGAATGTCACGTTCCATTTGCAAACACCTCCTAGCGGATAGTGTTTGTCAAATAGGAAGGAATATGCGCATAAAAAACAAAAAAGACCAGCGTGTTGCCGGCCTTTTTTGTTTCACTTACGTTCTTTCGTTTATGTCAACGAACGCCTTATAATTTCACAACGTTAGCAGCTTGAGGTCCACGGTTTCCTTGAACGATTTCGAAAGAAACTTCTTGACCTTCTTCCAAAGTTTTGAACCCTTCACCTTGGATCGCTGTGAAGTGAACGAATACGTCAGAACCGCCTTCTACTTCGATAAAACCGTAACCTTTCTCATTGTTAAACCATTTAACTTTACCGTGTTGCATAATACTGAATTCCTCCTAATACCTTTAGCCCTCAGGCTAACTTAAAGATTTTTTATCAAATAACGGAATATACTTCACAGCCATCTAAGGTGAGCAAACATGATGAATGCTTGAAATATATTCTGTTATATGATGACTCTACTATACACTAATGTAAGGGCATCGTCAAGAAAAAGAAGGCGAAATTCAGAAAAAAATTATAAAATGTTAAAAAAACAGGGATTTTCCGCTCGCGTCTCGAAATAGTTTGGTTAGAAAGCAAAAAAGTAAGAATGAATGGAAGAAATATACCATACATTGGAATAGTAGGAGCGTAAAGGGGGATGAATGGGATGTACCGCGGAAAAATCGCTGGTAAAGAAGTGATCGTTCGTTTAGGAAATCGGGTCAGTCGGCGTTATTTTTCCGATAACAAAATTTACAACATGGTTCTTTCTTATGGTGAAACGGCGTTTAAAAAAGGGCAAGAAACGTTTTGCATTTATAATGACCGCATTGGCTTAATTGTCGCAGAAGTGGAAAGAAACGATATTCCAGTCATTCGTATCGACTATATCATTGAAAACGAAAATGTATATGAATAATAGTTGACAAACAGGACACAACGCTATAACTTAATTGTAAGCGGTATCAAAATAGGGTTTTTCTGCAAAAGCATATAGTCATGAAAGTCCAGATATGGTGTTGAACCGAGCCGACAGGGCGCATAACCCTAGTAAGGTGTTTGCCCAGGATGTTTATCGGACTGCACGCAGGTGTTGAAAAAACTCTTTAGTACGTCAGAATCTGCCGACTTTAGTCGCGCAGAGGTTCAGGGATAGACGTAACAGACCTTTGCTTCCATAAGGCATAGGTCTGTTTATCTTTATAATAGGCAAATGATGAAACAACATTCAAATCTGCATCGTACTATAGGATGAACAACAAGAACAAGAGATAAGAGGTGTAGCATATGTTATTGCGTAAAATGATGTCAAGAATCGGAGTCGGATCGGCGTATGTCGATTTGATTTTAAATAAAACCACATTTCAGCCAGGAGAGTGCATTGAGGGAATTCTTCATATTCTCGGCGGCACGGTGGAACAAAAAATTGAAAAACTGGATGTAGAATTTATCCAAAAAACGCTGCGCGATGGGAAAGAAATCGATAATGTCATCGCAACAATTCCGGTTGCAGGAGCGTTTCAGATCGAGGCAGGACAAAGGAAGCAGATACCGTTTACGTACCAGATACCAGATTCGCTTCCTCCCTCACAGCCTGGAATTTCGTATCGGTTTATCACCCGCTTGGATATTGAGGATGGAGTGGATACGCTAGATTTTGACTATATTCAAATTTTGCCGAGATAAATAAAAGTTGTAAAAAATCTATTGACAACGCTTACATTTTCTATTAACTTTATAAGTAAGTTAATAATGGTGGCGGAGATGTTGGAGACCCACACATATTCCCTTTTTTCAGAGGGAAAATGTGTGGGTTTTTGTGTTTTCCGCTGGAAAATGTAACTGCTTTCAAAAAAGATGGTGTTTTGCCTCCGGAGGGATAAAGCAGGGAAGCAGTTACAAAAGTTATGTGACAAGGGGGAAGAAGAATGACCGCGTTTGTTGCAGAACTTGTTGGAACTGCCTTACTTATTATTTTTGGCGGCGGGGTCTGCGCAGGAGTAAACTTAAAAAAATCATTTGCGCACAACTCTGGCTGGATCGTGATTACCATGGGATGGGGGCTTGCTGTTGCAATAGCGGTATATGCGGTTGGCCAATTTAGCGGCGCTCATTTAAATCCAGCGCTAACGCTTGCATTAGCGTTTAACGGGGATTTTCCATGGGCAGATGTGCCAAAATACATTGCCGCACAAATGCTTGGTGCAATGATTGGCGCTGTCATTGTATATCTTCATTATTTGCCTCATTGGAAAGAAACGGACGACCCTGGCGCAAAACTTGGCGTATTTGCAACAAGTCCTGCTGTTCCAAACTATTTCGCAAACTTAATCAGCGAAATAATTGGCACGTTTGTATTAGTGCTTGGCATTTTAGCCATTGGCGCCAATAAATTTGCCGATGGGCTAAATCCATTTATCGTCGGGTTTCTTATTGTCGCCATTGGTCTTTCCCTTGGCGGAACGACAGGATATGCCATTAACCCGGCGCGTGATTTGGGACCGCGCATTGCTCACTTTTTGCTCCCGATATCGGGAAAAGGGTCGTCTAATTGGTCTTACGCATGGGTTCCGGTTGTCGGACCGATTCTTGGCGGTTCGTTTGGCGGTTTATTTTACAAAGCTGTCTTTCTAGGAAAAATGACAGCGGAATTTTGGTATGTGCTTATTGCTATAATAGTAGTACTCGCACTGACATTCATCAGCCAAGGAAAAACATCGAATAGCTATAATAAAGCAAAAAATGCATTCATGTAATTAGGAGGGGGAATTAGTGATGGAACGATACATTTTGTCACTGGATCAAGGAACAACAAGCTCACGGGCGATTTTGTTTAACAAAAATGGCGAAATTGTTCATATCGCGCAACGGGAATTTAAACAATATTTTCCAAAGCCAGGCTGGGTCGAACATAACGCGAATGAAATTTGGGGCTCGATTTTAGCGGTAATTGCTACCGTCTTGTCAGAAGCATCGGTGCAGCCGGAGCAAGTAGCAGCCATCGGCATTACGAACCAGCGGGAGACGACGGTCGTATGGGATAAACATACGGGGCTGCCAATTTATAATGCCATTGTTTGGCAATCTCGACAAACGGCCGATATTTGCGAACAACTCAAACAACAAGGATATGATGACTTATTCCGCAAGAAAACAGGGTTATTAATTGACCCTTATTTTTCCGGAACAAAAGTAAAATGGATTTTAGACAACGTCGATGGAGCGAGAGAGAAAGCGGAAAAAGGAGATTTGCTGTTCGGTACGATCGACACATGGCTCATTTGGAAACTTTCCGGCGGACGCGCACATGTGACGGATTATTCAAACGCTTCACGGACGCTTTTATTTAATATTCATACATTACAATGGGATGATGAGATTCTAAATATTTTAGGCATTCCAAAATCAATGCTTCCAAAAGTGCGCCCATCCTCGGAAGTGTACGCTAAAACGATACCACATCATTTCTTTGGTGTCGAAGTGCCAATCGCTGGAGCGGCCGGCGACCAGCAAGCAGCGTTGTTTGGCCAAGCGTGCTTTGAGGAAGGAATGGCGAAAAACACATATGGCACTGGCTGCTTTATGTTGATGAATACAGGGGAAAAAGCAGTACAATCGAAACATGGCTTGTTAACAACGATCGCATGGGGAATCGACGGAAAAGTCGAATATGCGTTAGAAGGAAGCATTTTTGTTGCCGGCTCGGCGGTTCAATGGCTTCGCGATGGGCTTCGCATGATTAAGAAGGCGTCAGACAGTGAAACGTATGCGGAAAAAGTCGATTCGACGGATGGCGTTTATGTGGTACCGGCATTTGTCGGCCTTGGAACACCGTATTGGGATAGCGATGTACGCGGCGCGGTATTTGGTTTGACACGCGGTACGACAAAAGAACATTTCATTCGCGCAACATTAGAATCGCTTGCATATCAAACAAAAGATGTATTAGCAGCGATGGAAGCGGATTCAGGTATTGCGTTAAAAACGTTGCGCGTCGACGGCGGAGCGGTGAAAAACAATTTCTTAATGCAATTCCAAAGCGATATGCTCGGCGTTCCGGTAGAACGTCCAGTCATCAATGAAACAACGGCGCTTGGCGCAGCATATTTAGCAGGCCTTGCCGTCGGTTATTGGAAAGACCGCAAAGAAATCGCATCTCAATGGCAATTGGAACGTCAATTTGAACCGCAAATGGCAAAAGAGAAACAAGAACAGCTATATGCAGGCTGGAAAAAAGCAGTGAAAGCCGCGATGGCGTTTAAATAAAAGTATGTAAAAAGAGGCTCTTCCATTTGGAAGCGAGCCTCTTTTTGCATTATCATGCAAAAACTATATTTCTGTATTTTGGGTTTATGTTTGTTCATCGTTTATGTGGCAACTTGAATATGTTCCGTTATCCGACGATAAAAAACCGTATGCCTATTTGATATAAAATAAAACTATGTGCTAAATAATCAATCGGAATTAAGGGAAATTATACATAAATAACAAAAAGTAGTTGAATTTGTAAAAATACTGTAATAAAATATTAATAAAATTTAAAAATTTAATAAATTAAATTTAATCAAAAATATTATAGAAATAAAAAGGGGGGAATATATTGACCGGAAAACCAATCTTAGAAATAGATCATTTACGCGTTTCGTTTCGAATTCAAGATCAGTATTATGCAGCGGTTGATGATGTTTCCCTTACGGTGAATGAAAACGAAGTAGTGGCGATCGTTGGAGAGTCGGGGTGCGGAAAAAGCGCTCTGGCACTTGCAGTGATGGGACTGCATCCGCCACAAAAGACAAAATTGGAAGGAAGCATTACATTTAAAGGAACGAATTTATTATCGTTATCTACTTCACAGTTGAACAAAATTCGCGGTAAAGACATCGGAATGATTTTCCAAGACCCATTAACGGCATTGAACCCATTGATGACGATAGGACGACAAATTGAAGAGAGCATGGACTATCATACGAAATTATCCTCGGCGGAAAAACGGCAGCGCACGTTAGAACTGTTAAAGCGTGTTGGCATTCCGAATCCGGAAAAAACATATCATCGTTACCCTCATGAACTTTCAGGGGGAATGAGACAGCGGGTTGTGATTGCGATCGCCATTGCTTGCGAACCATCGCTTATCATTGCAGATGAGCCGACAACTGCCTTGGATGTGACGATTCAAGCGCAAATTATGGGACTATTGAAAGAACTGCAGCAACAAATGAAAACCGGCATTATTTTGATTACCCATGATTTAGGGGTAGTTGCGGAAATGGCCGATCGCGTAGCGGTCATGTACGCTGGGGAAATTGTTGAACTGGCAGATGTGGAAACATTATTCCACCATCCGCTTCATCCATATACACGCTCATTATTGCAGTCGATTCCTTCCGCGCAAACCCGCAAGGAAAAACTTCACGTCATTCAAGGAATTGTTCCTTCCTTGCAAAAAATGCCGCGGACAGGCTGTCGATTCAAATCGCGAATTAGCTGGATTGATGAGTCAAAACATGAACCAAATCCAATTTTGCGAGAAGTCGAACCAGGACATTGGGTTCGCTGCACATGTTATCAGCATTTCTACTTTCCACATGATCATATAGGGGACGTGGGCCATGGCATTTCTTAAAGTCAATCATTTAAAAGTGTATTATCCAGTACGCGGAGGATTTTTTCGCCGCATCATCGATTATGTGAAGGCGGTAGACGATGTTAGCTTTGAGCTGAGGCAAGGAGAAACGTATGGGCTTGTCGGAGAGTCAGGATGCGGAAAAACGACGACGGGGCGTGCGATTATCGGGCTCATTAAAGCGACAGCAGGCGAAATTTTATTAGAAGGCACCGATTTAACAAAACTAAGCCGCAGGCAGTTTTACCCGTATCGAAAAGACATTCAAATGATTTTTCAAGACCCGTATTCTTCGCTGAATCCGCGCAAACGTGTGCTTGATATTATCGCCGAACCGATCCGCAATTTTGAAAAGCTATCGCCGCAAGAAGAAAAACGGAAAGTGCAATATTTTATCGAAAGAGTAGGATTGAATCCAGAGTCGATTTATAAATATCCACATGAGTTTTCCGGAGGACAGCGGCAGCGGATTGGCATTGCACGGGCGCTTACGCTCAATCCAAAGCTCATTATTGCCGATGAGCCAGTGTCCGCATTGGATGTATCGGTGCAGGCGCAAGTGTTAAATTTTATGAAAGAGATTCAAAAAGAATTTCAGCTTACCTATTTATTTATTAGCCATGACTTAGGCATTATCCGCCATATGTGTGACCGCATTGGTATTATGTATCGCGGCAGATTTGTCGAAGAAGGAACGAGCGAAGAAATTTTTAATAATCCGCAGCACATTTATACAAAGCGTCTCCTTTCGGCAATTCCAAATGCGGATCCGCGCCAGAGAAAACAGCAGCTTAAGCTTCGCGAAGAAGTCGAAAGGGAATACAAGCAGTCGTACCATCGCTATTTTGATGATGAAGGCAAGGCGTATCCGTTAAAGAAAATCTCCAAGACGCATTTCGTTGCGATTCCGTAAAGAGGGGAAGACGACACGATGCTGAAATTTATATTGCGACGAATCATGATGATGATCCCCCAGCTATTTATTTTAAGTGTTCTCGTATTTTTGCTGGCAAAGGCGATGCCGGGGGATGCATTGACAGGACAATTGGCAGGAAATCCAAAAATGGATGCGCAAACATTAGAGGAAATGAAAGAAAAGCTCGGACTTAATGATCCGATACATATTCAATATGTACGTTGGATTAAAAACTTGCTGCATGGAGATCTTGGCATGTCCTATACTCATCAGCAGCCTGTCAACGATTTGCTAGCTGGGCGAATGTGGAATACGATTTTGTTATCTGCTGCGATTTTGATACTAACGTATATGATCGCGATTCCTTTAGGAATTATTTCGGGAAGATGGACCGACTCTTGGGCGGATAAGTTAATCGTTGGATACAGCTACGTTAGCTTTGCAACACCGTTGTTTATCTTTGCGTTAATTATGTTGTTTATTTTTGGGTTCAAACTAGGATGGTTTCCGACGGGAGGAAGCGTCGATATTCAAGTGGAAAAAGGAACGTTTGACTATTATATAAGCAAGCTGAACCATCTTTTGCTTCCGGCTCTGTCTGGAGCGCTGATCAATACGGTCGGGACGATTCAATATTTGCGCAGTGAAATTATCGATACAAAGCTGAAAGATTTTGTTAAAACCGCGCGCGCAAAAGGAGTGCCGGAATCAAGCATTTATTGGCGCCATATTTTACGAAATTCGTTTTTGCCGATTGCTGCTTTCTTAGGATATGAGATTACAGGATTAATTGGCGGATCGATCTTCCTCGAATCTATTTTTAGTTATCCAGGGATTGGACAATTGTTTTTGCAATCAATTCTGCAGCGGGATTACAGCGTTGTCACCGCGCTCGTGATGATTTCCGGCCTTGCTACCTTAATCGGGACGCTTTTATCCGATATTATCTTAAGCGCTGTTGATCCACGTATTCGCATTGAGTAATAGAATGGGGGACACAATGATGAAAGCGGAACTAGGCGATATCCATGCAAAAAATGAAAAAAGTCCTTCAAGTCTCTCTATTATGTGGCGTGAATTGGTGAAGGATAAGTTAGCTTTTGGTTCTCTCATTCTTCTTTCCTTGATTTTGATCATTGTATATGGAGCTTCATTATTATTAGACCAAGACGAAATTGTCAAAGTGGACTTGCTGGCTATCTACTCCCCGCCGTCCGCAGAGCATTGGCTCGGCACGGATTATGGGGGAAGGGATATTTTCGGGCAGCTTATTATCGGTGCAAGAAATTCATTTACCATTGGTTTGGCAATCACGCTGATCACTGGTTTGATCGGGCTTACGGTTGGCCTTATTGCCGGATATTATGGGGGAGTTATTGATAATATTATCATGCGTATTATCGATTTTATCCTTGTGCTGCCATTTTTAATGATTGTGATCGTATTTGTGGCGATTGTCCCTAAATATAATGTTTTTACGTTTATTCTCATTATGAGTGCCTTTTTATGGACAGGAAAGGCGCGGCTTATTCGAGCGAAAACGCTGGCGGAGAGGGAATTGGACTACGTAAGTGCATCGAAAACGCTCGGTACGCCAGATTGGAAAATTATTATTTTTCAAATTCTACCTAATTTAAGTTCGATCATCATCGTAAACTTAACATTAAACCTCGCCGGGAATATTGGAATTGAATCAGGCTTAAGCTATTTAGGCTTTGGATTGCCGGAAAGCACGCCAAGTCTAGGGACGCTGGTCAGCTATGCGATGAATCCGGATGTTTTGCAAAATAAATGGTGGGTTTGGCTGCCAGCATCATTGCTTATTTTAGTAATGATGTTGTGTATAAATTTTATCGGCCAAGCGTTAAAACGCGCGGCGGATGCAAGACAACGATTAGGATAAAGGGGGAGAAAAACAGTGAGAAAAAAATGGCAGTGGAAGTTTTTTGTAGCGCTCGTTGTCCTTTTATTAGGATTAACGGCGTGCAGCAGCAACTCCACAAACAACAAAGACAGCAAAAATCAAACGGCGCAAAAGGAAGACATCAGCAAATTCCCAATGACCGTCAAAAATGACGGGAAAATCGTAGATGGTGTATTAAAATACGGATTAGTATCCGATACACCATTTGAAGGAACGCTTAGCTATGCGTTTTACAAAGGGCAACCGGATGCAGAAATTTTGCAGTTTTTCGATGAATCACTTTTCCGTACAAACGGAGACTATGAAATTACGAACGATGGCGCGGCGACATACGAACTTTCCGATGATAAAAAAACGATAACGATCAAAATTAAAGATAATGTCAAATGGCATGACGGTGAGCCTGTGAAAGCGGAAGATTTAGAATACGCTTACTTAGTCATCGGCCATAAAGATTATACGGGTGTCCGCTACGGAGATGCGCTCATTCAAGATATTGTCGGCATGGAGGAATACCATAGTGGAAAAGCGGACAAAATCTCCGGAATTAAAGTCATTGATGACAAAACACTAACCATTACATGGAAACATGCCAATCCATCTGTGCTGACAGGCATTTGGGCCTATCCGCTCCCAAAACATTATTTAAAAGATGTTCCGATTAAAGATTTGGCGAAATCGGATAAAATCCGCAAAAACCCAATTGGTTTTGGTCCATTTAAAGTGAAAAAGATCGTTCCAGGCGAATCGGTGGAATTTGTTCGCAACGATGATTATTGGGATGGAAAGCCGAACTTAAAAGGGGTTATTTTAAAAGTTGTCAGCCCGCAAGTCGTATTGCAAGCTCTTAAAAAAGGCGAGATTGACATTGCGGAATTCCCGACAGATCAATATGTCAGCGCAAAAGGGACGAAAAACATTCAATTTGTCGGCAAAATTGATTTAGCTTACAACTACATCGGGTTTAAACTTGGCCACTGGGATGCGAAAAAACAAGAAAATGTCATGGATAATCCAAAATTCCAAAACAAAAAGCTTCGCCAAGCGATGGCATACGCGATTAATAACAAGGAAGTGGCTGACAGACTTTATCACGGGTTGCGCTTCCCAGCGACAACATTAATTCCGCCATCCTTCCCAGGATACCATGATAAAAACGCCAAAGGATATACGTATGATCCAGAAAAGGCGAAAAAATTGCTGGATGAAGCAGGATATAAAGATGTCGATGGCGACGGCTTCCGTGAAGATCCAAACGGCAAGAAGTTTACGATTAACTTCCTGTCAATGAGCGGCGGGGATATTGCCGAACCGCTGGCGAAATTTTACATGCAATGCTGGAAAGATGTCGGCTTGAATGTGCAGCTAGTCGATGGACGTTTGGCAGAGTTCAATTCGTTCTATGACATGGTACAGAATGATGACCCGAAAGTCGATGTGTTCGCCGCGGCGTGGTACACTGGAACCAATGTGGACCCGTATGGATTATATGGACGCGATGTGATGTTTAACTATTCTCGATGGGTGAACGAGAAAAATGATGAATTGTTAGAAAAAGGACATTCCGAGCAAGCATTCGATAAAGAATACCGCAAGAAAATTTACAACGAATGGCAAGCGCTGATGAATGAAGAAGTACCTGTCATCCCGACTCTGTACCGCTCGATTATTTATGCGGTAAACAATCGTGTGAAAAACTTTACCGTCGACCCTAGCTCAAAATTAACATGGAAAGATGTTGGTGTCACTTCCGAAAAACCAGAAGTAGCGCAATAATAAAAAGAGGGGAGAGCGCCTTTGCTCTCCCTTCCTCGTTTGTGAAAATCAAAAAATGATTGTCATCACAATGGCACCATGATAAGATAAAAACAAACTGCATACAGTCTTATCAAGAGTGGACGAGAGATCGGGCTCTATGACTCCACAGCAACCTGCGTATTACGCAAGGTGCTCCAACCCGCAAAGCGTCTTTCGCTTTGGATGATAAGAACGGTTACCCCCTTTCGCATCATTCATGGCGAAAGGGGTTTTTATGTATGTGCAAAGAAGGTGGTGGGAATGTCGATTGCGCGAAAATGATTTGATTCGCAGCTATATGGCGGCGCACTTAACGGTAGCATCGTTTGCTTCCCATGTCGCCCGTTGTGTCCAAAAACAGCTTTTGCAATTTGACCGACAGGCAGCGATTCATTTTGATAGCAGCCAAAATGTTTTCCATCTATACGGATATACGCAAGGGAAGATGTTTTCGCTTCTTCTGACATTTGCGGAAGTGGAAGAATGGAAAGCTGCTGGCCCTTATGCGCTTGACCGCTGCATTTTCTGTGAATTAGAGGAAAAAGGAATTTCGATCGTACATATGACTCCATATTTGCGGTCGGTATTTTCACAATCTTGAAAATAATGAAAAAAGGGGAGAAACATAATGGCAGTAAAAAAATTTGAACACGTCGGCATTCAAGTAAAAGACATCGAAACATCGAAAAAGTTTTATCAAGAGGTAGTCGGATTGGAACTACTTAGCGAGATGACGCATACGAACGGTACAATGAAATTGGCGTTTTTAGGATTGGATGGCTCAGTCATTGTCGAATTGATCGAAGGGTATAATCCGAATTTGCCGACGGAAGGAAAAGTGCATCACGTCGCCTTTACCGTTGAAGGAATTGAACAAGAAAAAGAACGGATTCAATCGCTCGGCGTTCCGCTTGTATGGGAAGAGATTACGACGCTGCCAAACGGGGCGAAATATTTATTCTTCCTTGGACCGGATGGTGAATGGATCGAATTTTATGAACCGGCTAAGTAAAACGAAACCGCTCTGTTTTAGTTTCGAACAGAGCGGTTTTTCCATGGCGTTTCGGTGATATATGGGAATTTTCGAAACACCCATTTCAACACGTTCGGCACGACGATAATGACAAGAAGAAGACGTACAAATTGCAAGGAGCTGACAATCGCTGGATCTCCTCCGACCGTTTGCGCCGTTAATACCATTTCCACAAGTCCTCCTGGCGCAAGACTCAACAGCGCGGTCGACAGCGGAAGATCGGTTAATTCCGCAAATACGTAGCCGAATCCGAACGATAGAGCAATTAATACTAACGCAAGCAAGAAATATACCCAGCTAAATTTTCCGCCAAGCTTAATATCTTCTAAGGTAATGCGTTCTCCCATGTTTATTCCGACACTAATTTGCGCCAAAATAATCAACCATACAGGCAGTGGCGGTAAGTTCACCCCGGCCACATGCATCACTGCCGTTACGGCAAGCGGTCCAACGACGTATGCTGCCGGAATGATGTTTCGTAAAAGAAGCGCACCGAAAATACTTAACAAAAACCAAGTGTAATGACCATCGAAAGAAGAAGCTGCCGCCTGAGCGGTTGTGCTCCCTGACGACGCATCTCCGCTCAACCAATGGACAACGACCGTTGGCACAAGAAAAACGACCGTTAATAAACGAATCGTTTGGAAAATGGTTACTAAAGCAGTATTCGCGTTCAACGACTCACTTGCGGCAACCATTTCCGACAGCCCGCCAGGAACAGATGCAAACACACTTGTCACTTTATCAATATGTGTCCATTTCGTCACCGCGATGCTGTTTATAATGTTAATAACAATTAGCAATACGGTGGCAACGAGAAACGGAACAATATATGGCGCAATCGTTAATAGCGTTTCTTTTGTAAACGACAGTCCAAAATAAGTGCCAAACACAATCAATCCACTATTCGACAACGCTTTCGGCGCCGCTACTGGGCGCTTGATGACCGTTTTCCAAACAAGCATTCCAGTAATGGCTCCGAGCATCCATGGAATTGGGGAATGGAGACGATAAAACAGCAAACCGGTCAGTCCTGCGACGATATATGTTTCTAACACTTTCATTGCTGTAGTCCTTTCCATTCTCTGTAAACCTATCACTATTGTAAAGAAAAATAAACGAAAAAGGAAGTAATGTGCTCATTGTGATATACTGAAAAGGAAAGGGGAGGGAGAAATGATGGAAGAACAAGTAAAACATGCCATTCAAGATGAATATCCAGAGGAATTTGCCTGGTGCTACGGATGCGGGCGGCTGAATGAGCACGGCCACCATTTCCGCACCGGATGGCAAGGGGAGAAAACGGTCACGATTTATACGCCACGTCCCGAGCATATCGCTATTCCTGGTTTTGTTTACGGCGGGTTGATTGCGTCATTAATCGACTGCCACGGAACTGGTTCCGCCGCACTGGCGCTGCATCGCAAAAACGGACACGAACCAGGAGATGGAGAAGTGCCACCGCGGTTTGTAACTGCTTCTTTGAACGTAGAGTTCTTGAAACCGACGCCGCATGGAGTTCCGTTAAAGGCAATCGGTACGGTCGAAGAAATTCATCCGAAAAAGTGGAAAGTAAAGACGGAAGTATTCGCCGATGGAGAACTTTGTGCGCGCGGTGAAGTCGTGGCCGTTGTGATGCCGAAGACGTTTGGGCAAAAATAGCGCGCCCATTGACAAACAAAAAGCAGGAGGCCATCCTGCTTTTTTATCGTTAAGGGGCTGCGCAATATTCATGAATAAAAAATTATGCGTTTTGATCCCATTTTCGTTGACCCGACACAGTAAAGCTCGTGGATTGCTTTGTATTTGTGATGGGAAAAAGAATGGCGCGGTTTGATTTCGCAATGGCAAAACGAATGGTAATAATGATAAGTTCACTAGTTATTAGAAACAATCCTATTATTTTCGTATAAAGAACACTAAAAATAGGCGGCAAAACAAGAAGGAAATAAGGGAAGTGGGAGAGAAAAGAGGAAGAAGGGACATCATTTACGAGACGGGGATAAGGATCAGATCCCGATATAGATGAATCAACGCGATGACTAATTCAGGACGTTGGTGTCGTGCAAAAGCATAAAGAAAGTAGGGAGGTTCTCGTTTTATGTACAAACAGCCGGACAAGGAGAAATGGACGGGACGGATCGACAGCGAAAGCGATGAGAAAAGTTTTCGCGTCCATCAAAAAATTCGTCTGCTTGATATAGGACAAATACAGACGCAGGTAGAAAATGCATTTGCTTTATTAGGCTTTCAATGTGATGAAGGAGTCCGCCGCAATCAAGGACGGCAAGGAGCGTATCACGCGCCGGTGGAAGTGAAAAAAGCGCTGGCGAACCTGCCATGGCACCTGCCGTCTCACACAATACTTTACGATGTGGGCGAAATTACTTGTGAAGGGGGAGAGTTAGAAAACAGCCAGAAACATTTGGGTCAGGCGGTAGAGCGCCTTATCTGCCATAACATCACGCCGGTTGTCATCGGCGGCGGACATGAAACCGCGTACGGGCATTATCTCGGTGTTCGTCAGGCGGTCGGTTCGGAAACGAAGCTTGGCATTATCAATATTGACGCTCATTTTGACATGCGCCCATATGAACAAGGGCCATCGTCGGGGACAATGTTTCGGCAAATATTAGATGAAGATGGAAACGTGGGATACTGCTGCCTCGGCATTCAACCGCTAGGCAACACGGCGGCGTTATTTGAAACCGCTAGTCGATATGGATGCACGTACGTGCTTGAGGAAGAATTGACGTTGGCAACGCTAGAGCGCGCGTATGAGATCATTGACGATTTTATCCAAAACTATGATGTACTGATGCTGACGCTTTGCATGGATGTGTTGAGTGCAAGCGCGGCACCGGGAGTGAGCGCGCCTTCGCCGTTCGGGCTTGATCCGAAAATCGTCCGCGCCCTGCTTCGTTATATTATTTCCAAGCCACAAACGATCAGTTTCGATATTTGTGAAGTGAATCCGCTTGTCGATGAAAATCGAAAAACGATTGCGTTAGCGGCCGCCTTCTGCATGGAAGCGCTCGTTCATTTCCACCGCCGCCAGCGAGCGGCGACAGGTCGGTGAAGCCGATGAAACTATTGATTGCGGAGCGGGATGAAAATGAGAGCGCGGCGATCCGTTGGCTTGTTTCCGCCTATTCGCTGCCCATTCATCACGTCTATACCGCCAATACCGTCGAGCGGACAATGAGAATATTAGAAAAGGAAACACCGGAGCTGCTATATATCGAATTGGACATGGTTTCCCATGACGATTGGGAGGAAATGACGAAATATGTGCGGCTGTTTTGCCAAAAAGTGATTGCCGTTACGGCCGAGGCAACGTTTGCCCGAGCGAAACAGGCGATTGAATGGCAGTGTGTCGATTTGCTCGTCAAACCGCTCGAGCCAGCCAAGCTGAAGCAGTGCCTTCAAAAAGCAGTGTCTTCCTTCGTCCGTCAAGAACACCTTCATCCGCTCCATTCCAACGATGCGGAACGCTATTCATACCGTTCGCTCTTTTCCGAAGAGGTAGAAGCGGCAGATGTGGCGCTATTGCTCCTGCAAACAGAAAATCCAAATAAATGGTGGGACATTGTTTCCTTTTTAACGCAATATCCGTTTCGTTATCCGACTCGCGTGCTGCCGCTGTCGAATATGGTCGTCTGTTTGCTTTCCGGTGTATCGGGCGATATGAAAGAAGAGGCATGGAAACTGCTGCGCGACTGGGAGGCGGAGTGCACGGAGCCTTTGGCGGTCGTCGCGCTGCCGCCTGATGGCGGTCAAACGGTGCGTGCGCAATATCAAACGGCGCGCCGCTTATTGGAAACGACATTTTTTATCGGGTACCGCCAGGTGATTGCCCCCGCTCCTGAATATGAACGCTGGAAGGAACTCGACCCGTTTCTAACGCCGGAAGAGCAGCGGAAATGGATTGACATGCTGCATCGGTTTGACAAGCAGGCCATCAAAACGTGGATGCAGCGTGAATTTTTGCATATGCCGACGCCGTTTCCCAACCCGGAAATGGTGCGGACAAGGCTGACGAGCATATTGGCGCAAATCCGCCGCTTTATGAAAACGTATCACCTTGATCGTGGCGAGACGGAACGCGACTATATGCGCATTTTTCATGAGATTTTATACAATCGCGTCTTATACCGCATTGTGCAGGAAATGCTTCTTTTCCTCTATGGGCTTCTCGATCGCGCGAAAGAGGCGGAAGAGCAGGCGCGCGCCGATGTGATTGAAAAAGGGATTCGCTATATTGAAGAATATTTTCGCAATCCCGATTTAACGCTTGAAAAAGTGGCTGCGGCTGTCGGCAGAAGTCCAGCGTATTACAGCCATTTGTTAATGAAAAAATACGGTATCTCATTTCGTAAGCTGCTGACGCAAACGAGAATAAAAGAGGCAAAGCGCCTGCTTGCCCAGACGGAGCTGTCCATTAAAGAAATTGCCCATCAAACCGGCTTTCGCACCTCGCACTATTTTACACGCGTGTTTAAAGAAGAAACAAAGAGGACGCCAACCGAATACCGCGATGAACAGCGCAAAGAACCGCAATGATCGAGCGGTTCTTTTTTATAAATCTAAAAAAATAAAAAAAATCTAAAGAAAATGATGCAAGATGGCCATTTCATTTCACCATTGGGGAAGAAATTCAAAAGTTTGTATACGATTTCAAAAATGGGGTGCATATATCAGAAACCGCTTTCATTTTATAATTCTTGATAAATAAAAAGAATAATGATTAAGTCGGACCATCGAGACGGCGAAAAACGTCTCTTATTCGACATTCATTCATCCTAACGGCAAGCTGACAAGTTTTATTGGTTAAAAACAAAGGAAAATGGAGGGGATCACGATGGTAACGAAACACCGGCCAGTGCAAGCATACACCGGTTCTACTTTGCATGCGAAAGGCTGGATTCAAGAGGCCGCGTTACGAATGCTGAACAACAACTTACATCCAGAGGTGGCGGAGCGCCCGGAAGATTTGGTTGTCTACGGCGGCATCGGCAAAGCGGCGCGCAATTGGGAGTGCTACGGGGCGATTGTCGAAACGCTATTAAACTTAGAAAACGATGAAACGCTGCTCATTCAGTCGGGAAAGCCAGTCGCGGTATTTAAAACGCACACGGATGCGCCAAGGGTGTTAATCGCCAACTCGAATCTTGTGCCTGCTTGGGCGACGTGGGATCATTTCCACGAACTTGATAAAAAAGGATTAATCATGTATGGCCAAATGACGGCAGGAAGCTGGATTTACATTGGCAGCCAAGGCATCGTGCAAGGCACGTACGAAACGTTTGCCGAGGTGGCGCGCCAGCACTATGGCGGCACGCTAAAAGGAACAATTACGGTGACGGCAGGTCTTGGCGGCATGGGGGGAGCACAGCCGCTCGCCGTCACGTTAAACGGCGGCGTCTGCATTGCCGTCGAAGTGGACCCAGCCCGCATCCAGCGCCGCATTGACACGAAATATTTAGACACGATGACCGATCGTCTCGATGTGGCGATCCAGATGGCGAAAAGGGCGAAGGAAGAAGGAAAAGCGCTATCGATCGGCCTGCTTGGCAACGCGGCAGAAGTGCTACCGAAAATGATCGAAATCGGCTTTATTCCGGACGTGTTGACAGACCAGACATCCGCCCACGATCCGCTTAACGGCTACATTCCGGCGGGCATGACGCTCGAGGAAGCGGGTGAGCTGCGCCAGCGCGACCCGAAACAATATATCCGCCGCGCCAAACAATCGGTCGCCGAACATGTTAAAGCGATGCTCGCCATGCAGAAACAAGGTGCGGTGACATTCGATTACGGCAACAATATCCGCCAAGTCGCGAAAGATGAAGGAGTGGAAGAGGCGTTTAATTTTCCAGGTTTTGTTCCCGCCTACATCCGTCCGCTCTTTTGCGAAGGGAAAGGGCCGTTCCGCTGGGTGGCCCTGTCAGGAGATCCGGAAGACATCTACAAAACCGATGAAGTCATTTTGCGCGAATTCAGCGACAACCAACATTTGTGCAACTGGATCCGCATGGCGCGGGAAAAAATCCAGTTTCAAGGGCTGCCGGCGCGCATCTGCTGGCTCGGCTACGGCGAACGGGCGAAATTTGGCAAAATCATTAACGACATGGTGGCGAAAGGCGAGCTGAAAGCGCCGATCGTCATCGGCCGCGATCATTTGGATTCCGGTTCTGTCGCCTCGCCAAACCGCGAAACGGAAGGAATGAAAGACGGCAGTGACGCGATCGCCGACTGGCCGATTTTAAACGCGCTTCTTAACGCGGTTGGCGGTGCAAGCTGGGTATCGGTGCACCATGGCGGCGGCGTCGGCATGGGCTATTCGATTCATGCGGGAATGGTCATTGTCGCCGATGGCACGAAAGAAGCGGAAAAACGGCTCGAGCGCGTCTTGACGACCGACCCGGGCCTTGGCGTTGTCCGCCACGCTGATGCTGGCTATGAACTCGCTATCAAAACGGCGAAAGAAAAAGGCATCCATATGCCGATGCTGAAATAAACGAAAGGAGGAAGGCGCATGCGCCCACTGTTTATCCGCAACGCCAGCCAGCTCGTGACGCTGGCCGGCAGCTCCACGGCCCCGCTTGTGAAGGAGAAAATGAACGAACTTCATATCATTGAAAATGGCAGCGTCTGGGTGGAAGACGGAAAAATTGCCGCTGTTGGAACGGACGAGGAGCTTTCGCAGCAATTTCAAGAGCGAATCGCGGAAGCGGAGATCGTCGATGCGACAGGGAAAACGGTGACACCGGGGCTTGTCGATCCGCACACGCATTTCGTATATGCGGGAAGCCGCGAAAGCGAATTCGCGATGCGTCTTAGCGGGGCGACATACATGGAAATAATGAACGCCGGCGGCGGTATTCACGCGACGACAAAAGCAACTCGGGAAGCATCGAAAGAAACATTGTATGAAGAAAGCAAGCGGCGGCTCGATCAGTTTTTGCTTCACGGCGTCACGACCGTGGAGGCGAAAAGCGGCTATGGCTTGAGTATTGAGCACGAAGTCAAACAGCTGACGGTGGCGAAACAGCTCGATGAAACCCATCCCGTCGATGTCGTGTCCACGTTTATGGGAGCGCATGCCGTACCCGCCGAGTGGAAAGACAATCCTGACGGCTTTGTCCGCGTCATCGTTGAAGAGATGATTCCGAAAGTAAGCGAGCTCGGGCTTGCCGAATTTAATGACGTCTTTTGCGAACGCGGCGTGTTCACTCCAGAACAGGCAAGAATCATTTTAGAGGCAGGAAAAGCGTACGGGCTGATGCCGAAAATTCATGCCGATGAAATCGAGCCATACGGCGGCGCGGAGCTGGCCGCGGAAGTCGGGGCGGTTTCCGCCGACCATCTCCTACGCGCTTCGGACGAAGGCATTCGCCGCATGGCGGAAAAAGGAGTGATTGCGGTGCTGCTACCGGGCACGGCGTTTTTCCTGATGACCAAGGCCGCCAATGCCCGCAAGATCATCGACGCCGGCGCAGCGGTCGCGCTTTCCACCGACTGCAATCCCGGCTCCTCGCCAACCGTATCGCTCCCGCTGATCATGAACCTCGGCTGCCTGCAGATGGGCATGACCCCTGCCGAAGCGCTGGCGGCCGTCACGATCAACGCCGCGCACGCGATCAACCGCGGCCACGAAATCGGAAGCATTGAAGTCGGGAAAAAAGCCGATTTGGTCCTTTTCGACGTCCCGAATTATATGCAGCTCATCTACCATTACGGCATGAACCATACCGATACAGTCGTGAAAAACGGCCGGGTGGTGGTGAAAAGCGGGAGGATTTGCTACTAGGCGTTGGCAACCAAAAGCACGCGCTTCTAGCGCGTGCTTTTTAACCATAAAAGACTGAATTTTTAAACAAATGAAAACAAGGTGGTGGGGAAAATGAAAGTAAATACAAGCAAACAGCCTTCGCTGCCGGTACAAACTTCCACTGGTCAGGCTTGGAAGTTTTTCATTTACAGCGCGATTGGCATTTTCATGTTTTTCGTTCCCGTCCAAATTAGGGAGACGTCCTCGATTATGCTTGACCATATCGTCTCATGGATACGTATGCAGTTTCCGGCGCTTGTACCGTATTACGCGCTCATCGTGATTGCTTTAGGCGCTGTATATCCGTTTTACACTAAAACGTGGAACAAAGATGTGGTTGCGATCGTTTTTTCCTTGTTAAAAGTATTAGGACTGATGGTAGCGATAATGTTAATGTTTAAAATCGGTCCATCTTGGCTGTTCAAACCGGACATGGGACCGTTTTTGTACGATAAACTCGTCATCTCCGTTGGTCTGTTAGTGCCGATCGGTTCCATTTTCCTCGCCCTTTTAGTCGGATACGGGCTTTTGGAATTTGTCGGAGTTTTGATGCAACCAGTGATGCGGCCGATTTGGAAAACGCCAGGACGCTCGGCGATTGATGCCGTTGCGTCGTTTGTCGGAAGTTACTCACTTGGCCTGCTCATTACGAACAAAGTATTTAAAGAAGGAAAATACACGATTAAAGAAGCGGCCATAATTGCCACCGGCTTTTCGACCGTATCGGTGACGTTCATGGTCGTTGTGGCGAAAACGCTGGGGTTGATGAACATATGGAATACGTATTTTTGGGTGACGTTTTTTGTAACTTTTGTGGTTACGGCTATTACCGTCCGGTTATGGCCGCTAAGCAAAATGAGCGATGACTATTATGATGGCAAAGGTGACCCTGAGGAAAAAGTTACGGGAAATTACTTGAAAGAAGCATGGTCAGAAGCGATGAAAGCGGTGCAGCATTCGAAAGGGCTTTGGACGAATGTGTGGGAAAACTTCAGAGATGGTTTTATCATGACGATGAGCATTTTGCCGTCGATCATGTCGGTCGGACTGATTGGGCTGCTGCTTGCTGAATATACGCCTCTGTTTGATTGGCTCGGCTATCTTTTCTATCCATTTACCCTTCTATTGCAAATTCCGGAGCCATTGCTTGCTGCCAAAGCATCAGCGATCGAGATTGCGGAAATGTTTTTGCCAGCCTTGCTTGTAACGGAAGCACCTCTCGTCACTAAATTCATCATCGCGGTCGTTTCGATTTCCGCCATTTTGTTCTTTTCCGCTGTTATTCCTTGTATTTTGGCAACGGAAATCCCGATCAGTATTCCAAAGCTATTAGTCATTTGGGCCGAGCGGACGATTTTGACGCTTATAATCGCTACGCCGATCGCGTATTTGCTGCTGTGAAGATAAAAAAGAGCCTGTCCATTCATCTCGGGCAGGCTCTTTCCATTTTATTCCCTTATTGCGTTTCCCGCTGCTGTTTCAACAAATCGCGGATTTCCATCAACAGCTCTTCTTCCTTCGTTAAAGTCGGCGCCGTATCTTTGATCTCTTCTTCCTTTTTATTGTGCCAGTACAGCTTATTCAACACTTTGACAAAAACGAAGATTGAAAAGGAGATAATGAAAAAATCAACGACGGTTTGGATAAACATGCCATATTTCACCACGGCCTTGCCAAATTTCCACGACAGTCCGCTAAAATCAACACCGCCCAGCAACAAGCCAACAAGCGGCATCAGGATGTCATTGACGAGCGAAGAAACGATTTTGCCAAACGCGCCGCCGATAATGACCCCGACGGCTAAGTCCACGACATTTCCTCGCATGGCAAATTCTTTAAATTCTTTCCACATAAAATCACCCTGTATTTGAATTTCACGTACAAAGAAATATAACATATCAGTTTGATCAGATTCTAGTCATTTTGATTTATTGGAATAAAATAACAAATTAATTTGTATAGCATTATTGACCGTTGAAACTTACAAACAAAAGCCCTAGAAAATCCATCAAATTTATTGTATTATTAATTTATCAAAGTAAAGGGGGAAGATAAGTTGGATATTGTTGTGAAAAAACAAACGAATATACAAGTAAAACAAGAAACGAACGCCCCGAAAAATCCGACTTCGTTTATTATCGCCGTAGCGTTAGTCGCATTAATCGGTGGTGCTTTGTTTTTATATAGTCGCGTTTCTTGGCAACAAGCGCTTTTATATGTGTTAGGAGCTTTTGGTGGTTTCGTGTTATATCAAGCTCGTTTTGGCTTTACGACCGCTTGGCGCAAATTCATTTTGTATCGTGAAGGTGAAGGTATTCGCGCACAAATGATTATGATGTTAGTAGCAAGCATTTTCTTCATGCCGCTATTGTTGAAAGGGTCGATATTTGGTCATCCGGTTGCGGGAAACGTTCATGATGTCGGCATTTCTGTCATTGTCGGCGCGTTTATTTTCGGAATCGGCATGCAGCTTGGCGACGGATGTGCTTCAGGGACGCTTTACCATATCGGCGGCGGAGATACGAACGGAATTGTGACACTAATCGGTTTTATCGCCGGTTCTGTTATTGCGACGACTCATTTTGATTTTTGGATGAATACACCGCATTTTGCGCCAATTTCACTCATTCATCAACTTGGCGCTGTCGGAGGCTTTCTCCTTCAACTTGTGCTATTGGCGTTCGTTTATTACGTCGTGACCGTTATCGAAAAACGCCGTCACGGAAAGCTGATTTCAGCGAAAATAGAAAACAAAAACGGCTGGAAAGCAATTTATAAAGGACCATGGTCGCTTCTTGTCGGCGCGCTTTTACTCGCCGTTATGAATGCTCTTGTATTAATGATCAACGGCAAACCGTGGGGCATTACCTCCGCGTTCGCTCTTTGGGGAGCGAAATTCGTGCAATTGTTTGGCGTCGATCCAACCGAGTGGGCATATTGGCAGGATCCAGCGAAATTAAAGGCGCTAAAAAGCCCGTTATATCAAGACACAACAACAGTAATGGATATTAGCTTGATGTTCGGCGCGCTATTAGCCGCGGCCTTTGCGGGACGATACGCAAAACCGATTCAATGGAAGCGCCCATCGCGCATGACGATCGGTGCCCTTATCGGCGGATTGATGATGGGTTACGGCACTCGTCTTGCGTTCGGCTGCAACATCGGCGCTTACTTCAGCGGCATCGCCTCTTTCAGCGTCCACGGCTGGATTTGGTTTGTCTTCGCCTTTCTCGGCAGCATCATCGGCGTCAAGCTGCGTCCGTATTGTGCGTATAAAAACTGAAAAAGGACGGAAAAGAGAAAGCGCGAGGGCGCTTTCTCTTTTTTAAATCAGTTTTTACGGTTTTCGATCTGTTTTCTAGATGAACGAAGAAAAATTACGTATTGCATGATTTGCAGTTAGAAAACGTATAGGGAGAGAACTGCCGATCTTCTTGTGCTGTTTATCATCGAAAAAACTGGCTTCCTCCTCGGTAGTGTGCAAGGAGGAAGCCGGTTTCTTTTTGCCGATATCCCGTGGATGAGATTTTTTGCAGATTTTCTCTACTATGCATTAACTAGCGGTACTAATATTGACTCCATTATTCCTAGCGAGTCAACATTTTGTACAGCTTGCTGTTGTTTATGCAACGCATCGCAGTTTAAATATATATAGGAAATAGGAAAGGAGCAGGAGACAACAGCTCTGAGGAGTAAAAATTCTTCGAGATAAATTGAACTTCTAGCCCCCAAATTTTGATAAATATGCGA
>NZ_QCWL01000001.1:1672209-1681288 GCF_003064505.1 Geobacillus sp. LYN3
GCATTTTTTGTACCCTCTATGCACACCTACCTTAAATGATCAAGTACAACTTGTGGTGAAGAGCCAATTTATAGGCTCCTCACCACAACATGTACTTGACAAGCAATACAGCTTCCTGCACAAAGATTTGAAAAAATCACTGATTTGTTGATTTTCCCTTACAAGCGTAAATGGGGTATGTTCAGAAAAAATCATGTACAACTTTTGGTGAAGAGCCTCCGAAACAATTCACAAAAAATTTAGCACACTCTTCAGAAAAGAGGGAAAAGGCTTTCTGAAAGAATGTACAAGAAACGGTGTTTTGTTTTCGCAGAAAAATTCCATGGGCAGCGCACTTTGCCCTCCACCCGGGGATGAAAATCACACGTCAGTCCTGCATTTTCACAAAAAACATATTTTTACATAAAATACTAATATTAACTCAAAAAATATCCCTGCTTACTATGCCGTTATGCCTCTTAAAACCCCTTCACAAAAACATTTCGGTTGAAAAAAACAAAAAATTCTTTTATTCTAAATTTTATACAACCAAATAATCAGTTCACGCAACAGGTGGTTCACACATGTGGTGAACCTTAAAAGGGAAGTTTGGTGAAAATCCAACACGGTCGCGCCACTGTGATGCAGAGCTGTTTATCACAATCCACTGTTTCATTTGAAATGGGAAGGAGATAAACAGCGATGAAGCTAAGTCAGGAGACCTGCCTGTTGTATGCACTTTCGACCTACGCGTCATAGGGAGGAGTGAGGACATATGATATTGAGGCACTTCACGTATCTCAATACAAGCTAGTTATACCCTCCTTCCGTTGGAAGAGGGTTTTTTGCTTGATTGGGATCAAATAACTGGAGGTGCTTCCACATGTTCATCCGCAGTTCAAATGTAGGGTATCCACGCATTGGGGAGAAAAGAGAATGGAAAAAGACGTTAGAATCGTTTTGGAATGGGCAGATCACCAAAGAACAATGCACCAAAATGATGGAAGCGATTCGACTTGATTCGATTCGTAAACAGATGGAGAAAGGAATCGATCTCATTCCAATTGGAGATTTTTCTTTATACGATCACGTATTAGATACAGCATTCATGTTTGGATATATTCCAGAGCAATTTCAACAAATAGACGATACACTTGAGCAATATTTTGCGATGGCACGCGGGACAAATGGGCAACATGCGCTTGAAATGACGAAATGGTTTAATACAAATTACCATTACATCGTGCCTGAAATTGGACAAACAAAGCCAAGATTAGTGGAGAATCGCCTATTGAAAGAATACAACCTTGTAAAAGAAACATTCGATTTAGAAACAAAACCTGTGTTGCTTGGACCGATTACGTTTCTTTTGCTTTCTAAGCAATACGATCGACACGAGTGGCGCAAACATCTCGCACGATTAGTTCCTGTTTATGTAGAATTATTCAAACAACTAAGCGAAGCGGGCGTGTCATTCGTCCAAATCGATGAACCGATTCTCGTCCAAGATATAGACGATGACATCGTCGATGCATTTCGTGATGTATATGAAGTTTTTCATCGCGGTGTACCAAATATAAACCTTATTTTACAAACATATTTTGATAGCGTGTCGCATTATCGTGAAATCGTTGCTTTACCTGTCGCAGGCATTGGGCTTGACTTTGTACATGATAATGGCGAAAACATGAAAAACATAAACACCTATGGATTTCCGAAAGATAAAATATTAGTTGCTGGGATTGTAGATGGCCGCAATGTATGGAAAAGTTCGCTTGCCCAAAAAGCGACGCTCCTTCACCATCTAGCAAACGTTGCTGAACAACTGATCATTCAACCGTCTTGCAGCTTACTGCACGTCCCTGTCACGACAAAACACGAACATTCACTGCCGCCGGAGCTCGCTGGGGCTTTATCATTTGCCGATGAAAAATTAGATGAAATACGTATGCTGACAGAATATATGAAAGGAAACACAACAATCGACAAGCTAATCCAATACGACGAACAAACAAACAGTAATTTAGCCAAGTTCCGCAAACAACAAGAACAAATAAACGAGATCACAGCCGTTCCGGTAAGCCGAACACCTTACAGCAAACGACGAAAGATACAACAATCACATTTGCAACTCCCGCTGTTGCCGACAACGACAATCGGCAGCTTCCCGCAGACGAGCGACGTGCGTCAAGCTCGGATGAAGTGGAAAAAAGGGGAATGGAACGATCATCAATATAAGTCCTTTATAAAGAAAGAAATCGCAAAATGGATCGACATTCAAGAGCAACTGCAGCTCGACGTGCTTGTCCATGGGGAATTTGAGCGCACAGATATGGTAGAATTTTTCGGTGAAAAGCTGCAAGGCATGGCATGCACGACAAACGGCTGGGTACAATCGTATGGATCACGTTGTGTTCGCCCGCCCATTATTTTTAGCCATGTGTCCTACCAACAACCGATGACCGTAGAAGAAACGGTATATGCCCAGTCGCTGACCCATAAACCTGTCAAAGGCATGCTGACAGGCCCTGTAACCATGTTAAACTGGTCGTTCGTTCGCGACGACATTCCACGAAAACATGTGCTGACACAGCTCGCCTTGGCCATTCGTGAAGAAGTGTTGCGCTTGGAAGCGAAAGGCATACGCATCATTCAAGTCGATGAACCAGCATTGCGGGAAGGATTGCCATTGAAAAAGGAAAAACACGCATCCTATTGGGAAGATGCCGTTATGGCGTTTCGTCTTGCTACCTCATCAGTGAAAGAGGAAACGCAAATTCATACCCATATGTGCTATTCACAGTTTGAACAGATGATGCATGTCATCGATAAACTTGATGCCGACGTCATTTCCATTGAATCATCGCGAAGCCATGGTGAGCTTATTGCTGCATTTGAAACATATGAGTACAAAAAAGAAATCGGCTTAGGGGTTTATGACATTCACAGCCCACGCATTCCGACAAAAAAAGAAATAAGCGAACAAATCGAGCGAGCGCTTCGCGTCCTTCGTCCAGAACAATTTTGGGTCAATCCCGATTGCGGATTAAAAACGCGAAAAGAAAAGGAAGCAATTGCCGCACTCAAAGCGATGGTGGAAGCCGCGCGCGAATACCGGGAGCGACTTTTGGCTTGCGGAGGGAAACCGTCATGGAAGTAAACGTCGAGCAATCAAAAACGATTCAAATGCGGCTCGTTTTGCCTTCTGATACGAACCATCTTGGCACGATTTTTGGCGGCACCGTTTTAGCGTATATTGATGAAATTGCAGCAATATCCGCCATGCGCCATGCACGAAAAGCGGTCGTCACCGTTTCGATCGACAAAGTTGATTTCATTTCGTCCGCGAAAGTAGGCGATATTTTAAAACTTGAAGCATTCGTCTACTCGACTGGACGCACATCCATGAAGGTATTCGTCAAAGTCGAAACAGAAGATTTATTTACAGGCGAACATCACTTGACCACTACATGCTTTTTGACGATGGTCGCCATCGATCAAAACAAAAAACCGACGCCTGTTCCAAAAGTCATCATTAGCGAACAGGAGGAACAAATCGTACAACTGTATCAGCAAAACAATAAGGTATAAATATTTATACCCCAGACTGTTGAAAAACGATTTTGTCAAGGACAAAATCGTTTTTCTTTTTGGCTCTTCACCACAACATGTACTTGACAAGCAATACGGTTTCCTGCACAAAGATGTGCAAAAATCACGGATTTGTTGATTTTCCCTCACAAGCGTAAATAGGGTATGTTCAGAAAAAATCAAGTACAACTTTTGGTGAAGAGCCAATTTATAGACAATTTGACAATGTTCGACAGCATTTTTCTGCAGTGATTGGTACAATCGAATTGACTGAGATTTTTGTTGTAGGAACGAAGGAGGGGATCATGATGGCAACGATTTGCAAAGCCGATTACTATTACGGGGCGTTGCTTTCTGCATTGGTCAACGGGGGACTCGTGCCGGCATTGTTTGAAAAAGAAAACGACAACCGGCAAATATACGAAGTCACGACGAATAAAGCGAGTTACATCATCTATACGAAGTACAATACCACTCCATCAGGCTCCAAGGATTTTACTTGGTCCTTTCCATTTAGCGACAATGAGCTTGAAGAAATTGTCAAGATTCATCACGAAAACAACAAGGAAAAAGAATTGATCTTTGCCTTCATTTGCGGACAAAAGCAATTAAGCGACTATAACCAAGTCATTGCCATCGTCTACTGGGATGAATTTCTCGAGTGCGTGGATATCGAAAAAGAACAGATTCGCGGAACAGCGCGGCTGTCAGTGAAAGCGGTCAAAGGCTCCCCATGGCTGCGCCTCTACGGCAGCAAGCGTGCCGATATGCTAGACGGAAAAGACAATACGATAAGAATTGAAAGAAGTCGATTGAGCAGTTTGTAACAATAACATTTGGAGGCGGGGAGGGGAATTGTGAATATGGGTCTTTTCTATACATTGCTTCTTTTGCTCTTGCTTGTTTTGCTGGCAAGATGGATCAAGTCGAAAGAAGCAGAATGGATTGGATCGTATGGAGAATATAAAGTCCGTAAAGCAATTAAAAAGATAGAAGCAACATCATCCGGAAAATACAAAGCTTTTCATAACCTGTATATTCCAAAACAAGACGGTTCAACTTCGCAAATTGATCATGTTATCCTTTCCGATCAAGGACTGTTTGTCATCGAAACGAAAAATTACAGCGGCTGGATTTTCGGAGATGAAACGTCAAAATATTGGACGCAAGTCATTTATAAACGAAAAGAAAAATTTCTTAATCCTATTTTGCAGAACAAAGGGCATATCAAGGCGTTAAGAGACTGGCTTGGGGAGGAGTTTGCGCATATTCCGATGCACTCGGTTGTCGTGTTTTTGCCGCGGGCAAAGTTTAAATCAAATGCTCATTTTGCCCATGATTATGTGGTTTATCCGAAACAATTGAAACAAGTGCTCGAGCAACACCAAACAAAAGTGATCGATAGGGAAACAAAGCAACGTTTAGCTCAAAAATTAGAAACAGTGCTTGCCAAAGATAAGACACAAGAAAAAGAAATGAAAAAGCGGCACGTGCAAACGATTCAAACGAAGCAAAAGCAGACGGAACAACATATACAGCAAAACCGTTGTCCAAAATGTGGCGGTGTTCTAATCGTTCGGAAAGGGAAATACGGAACATTTAAAGGTTGCAATAATTATCCGAAATGCAAGTTTACGCAGTCGATTGGCTGAACTTGCAACATGGTGATCGGGTAGCAACTATAGATAAGGGAAGGAGGAAAATGATGTTTTCTATTCATGAGGAATTGGAACGCCTATCGCAAAAGTATCGATTTTTTGCTTCAAAAGAAGCGTTTAAACAGTCATTAAAATTTCAGCTTCAAGAAAAATTCCGCGTCGAGGAGAACAAACGCTTTCATGATTATCTGATCGATTTGTGGGTGGAAGAACCGGAAAGTGGGCGCCAATACGCGATTTGTTTAATGAACAAGCTCGCTCGGGTCACGATAAAGCAAAACGGGCAAACGATTGAATTGAAGCACCACGGTGCTCAGGATCAGGGTCGTTATGATTTTTTGGCGCAAGTGGAAAAGTTAGAACGAATAACAATGGGGAGAAGGAATGTATACGGGATCGTTGTGCTGCTAACGAATGACCATTTGTATTGGACCGAGCCGATGCGACCAAATACGGTGGACTGCGAGTTTCGCATTCATGAAAACCGGATCATCACCGGGGAGTTAAAATGGCAGGAACGTGCATCAGCAGGGACGAAAGAAAACCGTGATGCGCCGATCTTTATTAAAGGGAGATATCAATTGAAATGGCATCATTATTCTACTATCAACCAAGATAAACATGGCGAGTTCCGATATGTAGCCGTTCATGTTGGGGACGTATATAGTTGAGAGAAATAGTTTTAGTGTCTGTTGTCACCTATCGAAGAAAAGCTGTGTCAGGAACGAAAACGTCTCGGGCAAGACTTGATTAACCCGGATTTATCTGTTGTGATGAAGAAGTGTTATGAGAAGCAATTAAAAAATTAGAGTGCGACAGGAGAAGCTTCGTTGCACGCGGATCCTGTCACTTGTCGAATGTATGGGCACAGACAGGGGGGAGAAAGTTTGTTAGCTGAAATACATGGAAAAATATCATCGGACGGTTCGAATTTAAGCGAGCGGCTTGAAGATCAGCTGACAGCGAACGTATTTGGTACGTCGCGTTATCTCCCTTTTCACAAAGGGATTAAGCCGATTTTAAGCAAGGCTGTATTTTTTTCTCAAACCGCTCAAACGGTGTTCATAAATGGTTTGGAGATGCAAAAAGACGAGTTTATAGGGGATAAGGTTAAGTTTTGGGTCAAGGGAGAAAGAAGTGAAATCGATGTTTTACTTGAATTTGATCATTTGATCATAGGAATCGAAGTGAAATACCATAGTCCTTTATCATCAGACGATCAATTGGAGCGAGAAGCGAGTGATTTACTAAAGGGTAAAGGACAGACGCCAAAGTTTTTGCTCTTATTAGGAACGGAACCAGAAGTGAATATGATTGCTAAAAAGGTGATGGAAGACAGAAAACTGCCAAGCGGTGTTCATTTCGGATATTTATCTTGGCAAGAAGTGTTCCATCAATTGGTGTACGTGCAAAAAAATGAAACATTGAATGAGTTTGAAAGGTTAATGCTGAAAGATTTGATTGCTTTATTGAGAAAAAAGGGATTTGATCGCTTTCAAAACTTTCAAAGCCTTGCTTGTCCTTTAGTTGACCACTGCTCCTACTTTCATTTTTATACAGATGAACAGTTTTTTCATTTAAGTGCCAACCGTATTGAAAAGGAGGGGTATTATGAATTCTGTTAGCGTACAGGAAAACATAAAAAACGCTTTCGAGGTTGTGCGAAAAACGTACGAGAGTGTCGATAAACTGTTGGCGGAAATGGACCGTCAATCGGTCGAATGTGGATTTGTTCCGGTGATCCCGCAATTTTTGCGTTGGAAATCTGACCGAGAGTATCAAGGCTGGTTCATTCAATCTTTTATCAAGCTATATCAGAGAGATTTTGCCACTCCTTGCCGGTCAGGGAATGGGTTGAAAAATGACCCAATATATGCGGTTGAAATTTCATTTGAAGAAGAACCAAGGATGACGTTGTGTAAATACGTGTATTCAACCCTTGAACATTGGGATAAACCACCGAGCGTTTCTGAGCATTGGTTTTTCTACTGGCCTTTATATGATGGCGATAATTTTACTGACCATGAGCTTGAAAATGGAGTGTTTAGAACCGTTCCGAATGACGAAAAAACTTCGGAAAAATTCGGTAAAATTCAAGAGGTTATTTGGAAGGAAATTGACTTATTATCCATTACATCAACGAACATTAGGGATATGGTATTTCGTGAGTTGAAGTGTTTGTGACGGATAAACTCGAATTGGGGAAACAAAAGCAATTTATGGACTCAGGGAGAGGCTGTGCATGGGGGTCAAAATAGAAAAATTCCTGTTCGGGTGGCAAGATTCCAAGCGCAGGAGCTAGAGAAATGGAGAAACGGGGAAAGAGAAAACGGTAAAGATTTTTATTGCAGAGAACTGCCTGGTACGAAAGGATTTGGTTATTTGGGAGTTTTAAAACAAGCCGGTAGAGCATCATTACCATTTCACATTGCTTTCGGCGAAGATGTGGCGAGCCCTGTTTTTTACCGTGAATCGCAAAGAGCATCGTATTAAAGATATAGGGGGAGAGGAATGAACATGCTGAGCTTTGAGCATAAGAAAGCGATTTTTCGGTCATATAAGCAGCTACAAGAAAAGCCTATAAGTTACGATCGAGTAAATTATGTTTATCCAGAAAGCCGGCAAAGAGGGAAAGTATTAGCTAGGGAGTTATCCCCTAGTGGAAATGGATATGTAAATGGCAAGTATATGGATAGTGAAATCATAAAGAAAAAAGGATATAACGTTGATCCACGAGGATGGATAAGAATTGCCCATTTCTCTGAAGAACAGTTAAGGGAAGTTATTGAGATTGCCATGATGTCTATGTCAGGGAAAAGTGCTGAAATGATACAAACTGGCGCAAATTTGAACCATGATAGTAACAAAATGAAGTAGCAAGAAATAAGGCTGGAAACTTCAACTTCTTTTGAGAGGCTGGTTCGTTCATGTTTGTATAATTGGATTGGCTATGGAAATGTCAATGCCCCGATTTGGTTTCTTGGAGTTGAAGAAGGTGGGGCAGAAATATGGAGACACCGTACGAAAATGCTTGAACAAAGTTTAGAGATTCGTTCAAAGTTCCATCTTCAAATGGATTTTCAGCATGTTTGGGAAGATTTGTACAATATATCGTTATCATCATGGACAGGCCCTAATGTTTGGCGCTATATAGCGGCTTTTATTCTGGAATTCGAAGGAAGGGATGCAACGGTTGAAAATATTAACGATTATTTGGACATGATCAAGGAGTTTAGAGATGCAGAACCGAAAAATTTGGTTGGTGCATTAAGATGGTAATCAATTGCAGGGAGTGGATAAGCGTGAAATTTGATCCCAATCAGCATCTTCATTTAGGATATTATGAGAACAATGTTGACTTAGAAGCAGTCGCATATAAAATTCAGAATGAAAATAAGTGGGTGGTTTTTTTAGATAATGAACAAGATACTACATTAGTTCAAAAAATATTAGATCAATATGATTACCATGAAAAATATGGTTACAAGATTTTTACTATTGATGCAGATGATTTATCTTATGAAGTCGGAAGCAAGCTATTGGAAGAATGGTTAAAAACAAATAACATAATATAACAAGGAACAAATTCGCTAACACGGCTTCAATCCACGGCCAAAGAATAATTTGGCGGCATGATATAATGGAAACAAAAAGCAAATGGAGTGAAGGCGCGGTGAAAACTCCAGAGTTTCCAAATCACAACTACACGTATGAAGATTATCTGAAATGGGACGGACAATGGGAATTGATTGACGGCGTGCCATATAGTATGGCTTCTTCTTCGTTTACCCATCAATATATCATCGGTGAGCTTTATGCGGCGTTGCGGGATTATTTTCAACAACAAGGAT
>NZ_QCWL01000001.1:1681388-1686607 GCF_003064505.1 Geobacillus sp. LYN3
ATATACTAAAAATATAAACCCCGCCTTCCTCCACAGCTAAAGCAGTGGGCTTCCGGCGGATGTTCTCGTGAACAAGGCCGTCTTGTGAACCGATGGCATACATGATTTCTGTTTCCGGATGAAGCGTTACATGATGTGCTGTTTGATAATAAAACGCCACTGCTTCATGAAATTCGCGTCTACCTTTCAGCGTATATCCATATGCTTTTGGATCGCTCGCATAACGGCTAAGCGCTTCCATAACAAATGGCGGCGGCGGTAAATCTGGACTGCCGATGCTTAAATCAATCATATCATTTTTTTCGCTGCATTTTTGTTTTTTATAGATTGATAGTTCGCTAAAAATCGATGTGGAAAAAGCTTTCATACGCGCTGCCAACTTCATTGCTCCATCTCCCCCTGCTTACACATGGAAAAACGCTTTCTTTTTCCGCTTTAAATGATATATACTATGAATATATAAAGAATTATATAAATAGTGTATCATACTTTACCATAGAAAACATATAGAGAAAGGCGGGAAATAACATGAACACGATTTTTTTTGCGGCAAGCATTATTACGATTCTTTATTTTATTTATAGCTGCATCGCAAATGCATAAGAAAAACTCGCAGGTTGACTGCGAGTTTTTCTGTTAATCGATTTTTGTTTTCTTGCGGGCGGAGTCAAGTTCATATGCGCCCGTTTCTGTTTGTGTTGTTCCTTGTCCTTTCACGTTTGGAGCGCCTAATCCCGCTTTGGACGGATCTTTTTTCCGTTTCGGCATCACATGTCACCTGGTTACTAAAATCTATAAAAATCGGCTCATCGCGATGGAACCAGGAAACACCGCTTACCGCTCAGGAAACACCCGAGTTCCATCAGGAAGGGAAGCCTAATGTCTCACCTATTGTGAAAGACACCCCGTGGATCGCTGTCAGCGATGGCACCTGTCGTGCACCATTCCTTCCATCGGTCAGTACACGACAACGATTTTAGCAACCAGGTTTACACCTCCTTTAGTTGAATTTGATACTGGTTCAGCCAACAACATTTGTGCAAGATGTTCCATAATGACCATTCATGCTCTTGTTTGAAATTCTCGATTTTGCGTAACATCATCGCGATATATTGGTGTTGTTTCTTGCCGCTTTTCGATTGCTTGTAGGATTCTTCCATCGACCCTAACACGGCAATCCAATGGCGTTTCACTTTCGTTTTTATGATATCGATGAGTTCTTTTGGCAATCGTTCCTGATACCCCAATCCCCGCCTGCCAATCACCAAAGCGGCACTTTCATGGACGGACAACCCATACTTTTTCATATATTTGAAACGTCCGATGATGCTGGTGTACGCGGGATTCACCTTTTTGATGCGAAACCCAAGCCGCATTCCCCGACGAAGAATCGTTTCCGTCAGCTTTTTCTTTTTGAAATGGTGGGTCAAGCGATTGAATCGTTTGTCCGTATCGTGCTGCTGTCTTAGTTGGATGTTTTCGATAACCATTGCCCCAACATTCTCTTGAAGCAGCCAGTCATATACATCGCGCACCGTTTCACCAATGATGTTGTTTCGTTTATTCGCCCGCACATATTCGAGTTCATGACAGTAAAACACCTTTGATTGAAGAAAGTTTCCCTGTTTCGAAACGATGCTTACGGCGATGCGATCAATATTGATATCCATTCCTGCGATTCGTTCCGCTTGAATCGGTTCATCGTAGGCAAGTTCTCTGCCATACACTTCTTCCTCATAAATGAGATGCACATAATACTCTTCGTTTTTTCGTTTGATTTCCACCGTGTATGGCTGGTAGTCCATGATCGGCTTGCCTTTTGCATTCACTCCCTCCCACTTGTTCTCCCATGACGACATCGATGATTTCCTCTTCATATTTTTCAGGAACCAACACAGGAAACCTCAAGCGGGGAGCGTGTTTCCCTTCTTGTTGTCCAAGTGGATTGGCGATTTCTACATAACATTGGTACGTCTTGTCGTCATAGGTGAGGCGAATATTTAAATTTCCTTTTTTGCTTTTATCTCCTCTTGCGTACAACTGATTCGAGCGCACATCTTTCCATTCTTCGTTCGTGATTTTTCCTTTCAAGCGCTTGTAAAAGTTTTGTTTTCCACCAAAAATCACACGTGGAATTGTCCCTTGTTCTAGATGATGCGTTAGCTCGGCTTCTTTCGCTTTGAGCTTTTCTAAACGTTGGTGCAATCCACCTAGACATGTTGGAAGATCGACTTTTTTCGGTGTTTTTCTTCCATGTTGGTAGTCATCGATTTTCTTTTCGGTTTTTTCGATTTTCGCCTGCACATCCTCTAAGCGCATTGGAAGCAACTCACGTTGGGAAGAAATCAGTGATTGAACAAGCAAGACCGCGTCTTCGGCAAACCGTTTGTTGATCCGAAATTGGCGCGGAAGGCGCTTAATGATGTCTTTTGCGTTCCTTCCCTCCAGCAAACGGTTAAACGCGTATCGCTTCGCGGAACAAAAGACGCGCATCAACTCATCTAATGAGCGAAGTTGCGATTCATCATGAGAAACAATTTTCATCACCCGAACCGTTTTCATCCCCTTGCCTTCCCCCTATGTTTGGATCCTTTAGAACATATATTCGCCAAATCTTCGTCATTTCCTTTTTACATGAGGAAGGAGGAGATGATTTTTTTATCATCAGGCAGGAGACAATACAAAAGATGGAGAATATCCGCCTCTTTACTTACGTCCAATAACAGGAGATATTTACATGATTTCATACCTTTTTATAGATGTTTAACAAACTACTTATATCCCCACCTTTAACATTCCCTTGCAACTTTCTTTCTATTCCTTTTCGTTAACCGTTCGCCCTTCATTTGTCGATGCTCGGTTCCTTTAAGTGAGTGATTGACAACGACACATAAAAAAAGGATGCCCAACAGCATCCTTAATCACAATATTTTTCAAACGCATTCATAATGTTTTCCATTACTGCTTCCATCGATTGAAATTCAATTTCCTCGCGTGGAATAAAATGAACGACCTCTTTTCCCTTTAAGAGCGCCATCGATGGAGAAGATGGTGCAATCCCAACGAAATACTCGCGCATTTTTGCCGTCGCTTCTCTATCTTGACCGGCAAACACCGTCACTAAATGATCTGGTTTTTTCTCACTGTTTAAAACAGCCTGTGTTGCCGCTGGCCGCGCCAATCCTGCCGCACATCCGCAAACGGAGTTGACCACCACAAACGTTGTGCCTTCGACGTTTTCCATAAATTCCTCTACTTCTTCGCTTGTGCGAAGTTCGCGGAATCCCGCACGTACGAGTTCGTCGCGCATCGGCTGCACAAGCTGGCGCATATATTCCTCATAAGCCATCGACATAACAGCAATCCCTCCCAATGATATTCAATGCCATCAGCATACTATTTTATTCCTAAAAAATCAATCAAAATGACCAAAATAATTAGAGGTTGCCGTGCTGGCGGAGACCAAATTCCGGCAGGGACTCCAATTGTGCCAGAAATTGTTCCATTTTCTCCATCGTCTACGGCAACAATGACAACATAATAACAGGCAAAAAAAATAAAAGGCGCGATCACATGCATCGCACCTTTTGAATCGCTTTTTAATAATGACTTTAGATTTGGGCAATTTCTCAAAAATACAAACAATATCTTTTCTCCTCATCGTTACTTTTCTTTTTTCCGGCTTTCCGTCATCTGTTTCCAAACAGACCCTTTCGCTTCTTCGCCGCCTTCAATGCGCTCAATGGCCATTTTGATTTGCATGCTCACTTCAAATTCCGGATCATTTTCCGCCGCTTTTAACGCCGGCAATGCCGATTCATCGCCGACTTCGTATAAAAACATGGCAGCGCGCCAACGGACAAGCTTGCTTGGGTCTTTCAGCGCCTCAATCATCACCGGAATGGCTTCCGGATCTCCAATGTCAGACAAGCAATCTCCCGCCGTCCGGCGCACGGAAACCGCCTTATCTTTCAGTGCTTCATATAAATACGGCAATACTTTTTTGCCGCCGATCATCCCTAAATACGCAGTAGCCAAGCGGCGAATCGCTACTTTTTCATCTTTTAGCGCTTTTGCGAGCACCGGTATATCGTCTTCTGTCGGCTCCGCCATTTGTTCTAACGCCGCATATCGTTTCGTCCAATCCGGATCATCGAGCATTTCTTCCGTCACTTTGATGCTTATGCGTTTTTGCGTTTTTGCCTGCTCGCCGCGGCGGAACATTTGTACCATGCGTTCTAATCGTTCCGGCGGGTACGCCGCTGACAGTTCTTCGACAATTTCATTGCCGATTTCTTCAAATGTGCCGTAACGAACCCCTTTTTCCACCCATTTCCGTTCTAACACGATATTGTCGGCATATTTCTGCGCTTCAATGACCGCATCCATAAACTGTTTCGGAAGCCCAACGCGATGCTCCCGTTCCCCATCCGTTAATTTCACTTGCATCGGCAAACCGTACAACATTTGTACATATACTTTTACTTCTCCAAAATGTTCATTCGTTTTTTTCGTTTCTTCTTGCTCGCTGTCGACTTCTTCCCCAAACACTTCACGCACTTTCGTTAAAATCTCTTTCCAATCATATTTCGGGTTGCGTTCAACGGCCAAAAAGTCGGCGACATGATAAATTCCTTTTACTCCTTCAATTTTCATTAACTGCTGAATAAGAGGAGGCGCCGTATCGACATTGTCCGGTTTATAGTTATGGCTGGTGCCAAACGGCAGTTCTTCGTCTAACAATACTTTCATCGTGTTTGGGCTCGGGGTTGGTTCAATCGATTTAATTTTCAACACAGTTCCCTCCTTTTTTCATGACGATTCTACGAGTTCTGATAGCTCCGCCCACCGCTCTAAAAGCGAATCTAACTTCGCTGAAAGCTCTTCATATTCTTGAGCAAGCTGCTGGATCTTTTCATAATCGCTCGCATATGTTTCCATCTCTTCGGCAACTTCCTGCAATTTTGCTTCAAGTGCAGCGATATTGGCCTCGATTTCTTCCCATTCTTTTTGTTCTTTAAACGTTAAACGGCGTTTCGTTTGTTTCTTTGGCGCTTTCGTTTCTTTTGGCGTTTGTTTTTCTTGTTTTTGCGTTGATTTCTTCTGGAGCTGCTCTTCTAAGTAGGCGGAATATTCGCCAAAGTAAGTACCTGAATCCGTGACAAAACATCTTTACAATGGTCGCAAACCGTTGATACGATAAGGGAAAACGACGTTGA
>NZ_QCWL01000001.1:1686707-1707091 GCF_003064505.1 Geobacillus sp. LYN3
CGTGGCTGCGGAAAACATCCGCAGGGCTGCTGTCAACCAGCCGAACGCGGCAGCCAATTAGGCTAGTTGCAAACCCACGGCTTTAGCCGTTGGGTAGTTGACATCGGTCCGATGACGAAAACGGTGGAAGATGCTGCTTATGTTTTAGAAGCGATTGCAGGCTATGACCCCAAAGACCCGACCTCTATCGATGCCCCTACAGCTAGATATTCCACGCAATTAACGGAGTCCGTCAAAGGTGTAAAAATCGGTATAGAACCATATTTCTTTGACAATGTGGATGCAGAAGTGGAAAAAGCGGTGAAGAATGCCATTTCATCGCTGGAGCGTGAAGGCGCCATCGTCGAAACAGTACGAATTCCGACATTGCAATATGCGCAATACGCGGAAATGATTACGATTATCTCGGAAGCTAACGCTATTCATCATCATAATTTAGTAGAAAGAGAAGAGGATTTTGGTGACGATGTCCGTTTTCTATTGAAGCTTGGAGAAATACCGTCCGCTGTGGACTACTTGCAGGCGCAGCAAATTCGTTTGCAGTTGGATCGCGAATTTATGGAGATATTCAATAAGGTAGACGTCATCATTACCCCGACGCTTCCGTTGCTGCCTCCGAAAATCGGCCAAGATACGGTGCTATTAAATGGAAAAGAAGTGAATTTTCTTGACCATATTATTCGTTTTACTGGTCCGTTCAATTTGACGGGCTTGCCAGCTGTAACGGTACCGTGCGGTTTTGCGCAAGGTCTTCCTATAGGCATGCAAATAGTCGGTCCGGCCTTCCAAGAAGGAAAAATATTAAACATTGCCGACGTGTTTGAAAAGTTGCATCCAGAGTTAAAACAAAACCCGATTGCTCTTAAACAGTAAGAAAACGGCCTTCCCTTTCCGATGGGAGAGGGGAGGTTTTTATGTATGGATGGATATCCCCGAATAACGTGAAGCAGGGGTAATGCAACACGACTTGGACAACAAAAATATTTTGACCAGCAGGAATAATTTTGTTATCGTTAAGACAAGAATATGGAAAAATTTTGAGGGGGATGTCTTGTGAGCGAATTCAAAGCGTTAGTAGTAAATAAAACCGAAACAGATTTTACCGTCAATGTACAAACTGTTTCCATGGATGACCTTCCAAAAGGGGATGTCTTGATCAAGGTCCAATATTCCAGCGTCAATTATAAAGACGGATTGGCGTCCATTCCTGATGGAAAAATTGTAAAAACATATCCGTTTATCCCTGGGATTGATTTAGCTGGTATTGTTGTTTCTTCGGATGATCCGCATTTTAAAGAAGGAGACGAAGTCATCGCAACTGGCTATGAAATTGGTGTGACGCATTACGGAGGGTACAGTGAATACGCCCGTATTCCTGGAGATTGGCTCGTCCCGCTTCCAAAAGGATTGACATTAAAAGAGGCAATGGCTTTAGGAACAGCTGGCTTTACGGCGGCACTATCGATTCACCGCTTGGAGGAAAACGGCCTGTCCCCGGAAAAAGGGAAAGTGCTTGTCACTGGGGCAACCGGCGGTGTCGGCAGTTTGGCGGTTTCGATGCTGGCAAAACGGGGCTATGAAGTGGTCGCAAGCACTGGCAAAGAAACAGAACATGAATATTTGCGCGAGCTCGGCGCGAAAGAAATTCTTTCCCGAGAAGATGTATGTGCCGAGAAGATCCGCCCGTTAGATAAACAACAATGGGCAGCGGCAGTGGACCCTGTCGGCGGGAGAACACTTGCGACTGTTTTAAGCCGCATCCAATATAATGGCGCCGTGGCAGTCAGCGGGCTGACAGGCGGCACGGACGTTCCAACAACCGTTTTTCCATTTATTCTTCGCGGTGTAAGTTTATTAGGCATTGATTCTGTCTATTGCCCAATGGAGTTAAGAAAACAAATTTGGGAACGAATGGCCAGCGATTTAAAACCTGATAAACTATTAGAATCGATTGCGCAGGAAGTTACTCTCGAACAGCTTCCTGAGGCGTTATCGAATATTTTAAAAGGCAAACTGCGCGGCAGAACGGTGGTAAAGCTTTCATAATACATCGGCATCAATCAGGAGGAGAATATGTTTCTGTTATCCCCATCCCGAGAATTCGGGTATGGGGTTTTTATTTTGGGTGAATGAATAAGTCAAACTACTAGAAAAAGTGATAGATGGCTTACCTAGAATTGCTGACGAAGAATATGATCCGTTCAGACCGCTTGACCTAACATAAGGGTTTAGTCTGATGTATCTTATTTTTCAATTCCTTTTATAATCTTACATTCTCGTTTTGCTTTTATGTATTCTTATTAAACTATGTAGTAAATACTTCATTTTCTAAAAAAACACTATTAAAAACAAGCATTTTCATAACCTGATTGTTTATTGAAATTTGTTCACATTTCAAACAGGAAAAAATATTGATTGATTTTATGTGTGAGTTTGACATACAAAATTTAGAAATAATAGTCAGTATTTATGGTAGAATGTAAGAAGATAGAAATGATCCAATCATACAACAGGGGGAGAGAATGATGAAAAAACTAATTAACGACCCAAATCAGGTTGTCAATGATATGTTGGAAGGAATGGTTGCCGCTTATCGTGATCGGTTGAGAAGGCTGCCGGGTACGAATGTGATTGTGAGAAACGATGCCCCAGTAAAAGGAAAAGTCGGAATCGTGAGCGGCGGCGGCAGCGGGCATGAACCGGCGCACGCAGGCTATGTCGGCAAAGGAATGTTAGATGCAGCGGTATGCGGGGAAGTGTTCACCTCACCGACGCCTGACCAAGTGCTTGAGGCGATCAAAGCAGTCGATAGCGGGAAAGGCGTATTGTTGATTATCAAAAATTATACGGGCGATGTCATGAATTTTGAAATGGCTGCGGAGTTGGCTGAAGCAGAAGGCATTAACGTCGCGAAAGTCATTGTAAATGATGATGTCGCAGTGGAAGACAGCACGTTTACGACAGGGAGGCGCGGCATCGCGGGAACAGTGTTCGTTCATAAAATTGCAGGGGCGCTGGCGGAGCGCGGCGCATCGCTGGAAGAAGTAGAAGCGGTAGCGAAGAAGGTGGTGCAAAACGTCCGTTCCATGGGAATGGCACTTACTCCGTGCACCGTGCCGGCAGCGGGGAAACCAGGCTTTGAACTTGGCGAAAATGAAATTGAAGTCGGCATCGGCATTCACGGAGAACCGGGAATTGAAAAAACAACGATCAAACCAGCAGACGAAATTGCGGCAACGCTGCTTGTCAAAATTTTCGATGATATGAAACTAGAAAAAGGCGATCGAGTCGCAGTGATGATTAACGGGCTTGGCGCGACACCGTTAATGGAGCTGTATATTGTGAATAAAAAAGTATCAGAAATGTTAAAGGAAAAACAAATTCATGTTCATGAAACGTTTGTCGGAGAATATATGACCTCGCTGGAAATGGCGGGATGCTCGATATCGCTATTGAAATTGGATGATTCCTTAATCGAATTGTTAGATGCGCCTGCCGATACGATTGCGTTGAAAAAATAAAGGGAGAGGAGAAATCATCATGGCGTTTGGCGTGGAACAGGCAAAACGATGGATGAACATCGCAAACGATCACATTCAACAACAAAAACAATATTTAACGGAGCTCGATCAAGCAATCGGCGATGGCGACCATGGATTAAATATGGCGCGGGGATTTCAAGAAGTAGTTGAAAAAATCAGTTCTACCAATTACGAAGATCTCGGTTCGCTTTTCAAAGATGTAAGCATGACGCTAATTGCAAAAGTCGGAGGAGCGTCGGGACCGTTATACGGCACTGCTTTTTTGAAAATGTCGCTTGCGCTCGCGGGAAAAAAGGAAGCGGATGATAAAGAGCTGATCGCAGCGTTAGAAGCGGCGCTAGACGGAATCAAAGCGCGCGGAAAAGCAAGCGTTGGCGAAAAAACGATGGTTGATGTGTGGGAGCCGGTCATAGAGTTGTTGCGGGAGAAGGGAAGCATGCGAGCGAAAGAAGCAGCACTTCTCGCGAAAGAAAAAATGGAACATACAAAAGAACTCGAGGCGAAAAAAGGGCGCGCCGCTTACTTAGGAAAGCGATCGATCGGCCACATCGATCCAGGTTCGGCTTCTTCGTATTTGTTGTTTGCCGCTTTAGCGGAAGTGCTCGAGGGATAAAGGAGAGATCATTCATGAAGCATGTCAGCCTTGTATTAATTTCGCACAGCGAGGAAATTGTAAGCGGTTTAAAGAAATTATTAAATCAAGTCCAACCCGATGTCAACATCGCAGTTGCCGGTGGAAACGATGGGGAGATCGGGACGAACGCTTTCCGCATCAAAGAAGCGATTGAATCCGTCTATTCGGAAAAAGGGGTTGTCATTCTGTTTGACCTTGGCAGCGCTTTGATGAACGCGGAATTGGCGATCGAGATGCTCGAGAAAACAGATCATATCGTGATTGCCGATGCTCCGTTGGTGGAAGGAGCGTATATCGCCGCGGTGGAAGCGGGATTGGGAAAATCGCTCGATGAAATCGTCCGGGCGTGCGAACAGGCGAAACAGATGGTGAAAGTGGCGCGTTCATAGGTGGAATGAGCAAACTATGGCAATAATGGAAAGCGAAAACATGAGGAAATATTGATAGAAAATCCCCGGAATCACAATGATTTCCGGGGATTTTATTTGCTTGACCGCGAAAAAATTTTGCTGCTGCCGATGTTGGTACATTTTCTTTTTCAGATGGTTCTGTTAAATGTTAATGTTGATAAATTGGATAAAATTAAGGGAAACCCAATCTAGAAGGGTTTTCTCGCTTTTATTAAACTTGCCCACTTGTTACTCAAATAAGTTAATGTGTATTCAAATATCTATTCTTTAACTACTACTTTGTAATTTTGAAGTTGTTTTGCAATATTTACTATCGAGCCATATTCCTCTAATCTTCCTTACTATAATTATCTGGGTAAAAGTAAACATTCGTCATCAAGTTCACCTTCTTTTATTAAAAAAGCTGGACAATGTTTTTTATTGATACCGCTCCAACTGGGCGAAAAAGTCTTTCACAAACCGATAAAACACTTTGACCGACGGCGCCAGTTCGTGATGGTCAGAGATGATAATGCCAACGTTTCGTTTGACTTGCGGCATTTCGATTGGCACTTTTACCGCGAAGCGGGGCACCGTTTCATAAAAGGCGCTTTCCGGAAGAAGAGTGACGCCAATCCCCGCGGAGACGAGACCTTTAATTGCGTCTAAATCTTCGCCTTCCGATGAGATGATCGGGGAAAATCCTGCTTGCTGGCAGGCATCGAGAACAATTTGATGCAAAATGTACCCTTCAGGAAATGTCACAAACGGTTCGTTGCGCAGTTCATTTAGTACTAAGCTGTCTCGTTTGGCAAGCGGATGGTTGCTTGGAAGAAGGGCGGCAAACATTTCCGAAAACAAAATCTCCCCTTTAATGCCTGGTTCACCAGTTGGAACAGGCCCGAGAAACGCCAAATCGATTTCTCTTTTTTTCACCGCTTCGATTAAATATTTGTAAGCTCCTTGCCGCAAATGAAACGACACATTTGGATGCTCTTCTTTAAAAGCGGAGATGACCATCGGCATCGTATGGCTTGCTAGACTCGTTGGGAAGCCGATTTTGATCGTCCCGCGTTCCGGGTCTAAATATTCTTCGATTTGCTGCTTGGCGTATTCAATCGCTTTCAGCGCTGTCTCCACATGAGGTAAAAAGTGGCGGCCGACAGGGGTGAGTTTCACGTTTCGTCCTTCCCGTTCAAATAACTGTACGCCAAGTTCGGCTTCTAAATTAGCAATTTGCCGGCTGATGGCGGATTGTGCGACATGAAGAGCTTCCGCCGCTTCGGAAACGTGCTCCCGTTTGGCCACTTCTAAAAAATATTGAAGTTGTCTTAGCTCCATTTTCTTCCCCTCCCTGCTATTAATCTCAAAATGAGATTAATTTAATCTAAATTATATATTGTTTATATTATTTTTGAAAACTACAATTATATGTACGGAGCAAATGGAACGGGAGGGAAGCAAGATGAAACATTACGGGCTACCGAAAGCGCAGGGGCTTTATCGTCCTGAATTTGAGCATGATGCGTGCGGTATCGGCTTTTACGCCCATTTAAAAGGAAAGCCGTCCCACGATATTATAAAAAAAGGTCTTCATATGCTTCGTCAGCTTGAACATCGCGGCGGGCAAGGAAGCGATCCAGAAACAGGCGATGGCGCGGGTATTATGGTACAAATTCCGCACGAATATTTCCAAGTGGCGTGCGGAAAAATGAAGCTTCCGCCAAAAGGGCGTTATGGCGTCGGCATGGTCTTTTTGCCGGAAGATGAGGAAAAACGATTGTATTATGAAAGAGAAATCAATAAAATCATCAAAAAAGAAGGACAGACGCTGTTAGGCTGGCGCACTGTGCCTGTAAATATCGAAAAACTCGGAAAACTCGCAAAACAAAGCAAGCCGTTTATCCGCCAAGTGTTTATCGCAGCAAGCGACGATATTCAAGATGAGCTTGCATTTGAACGAAAATTGTATGTCATTCGCAAACAGGCGGAAAAGCTTGTTCAAAATAATGAATGTTATTTCGCCAGCCTCTCAAGCCGGACGATTGTATATAAAGGATTGCTTACACCGGAACAATTGGATGAATTTTACGTCGATTTGCAGGACGAACGGTTTCAATCGGCGTTTGCCCTCGTTCACTCCCGCTTTAGTACAAACACATTCCCTAGCTGGGAAAGAGCGCATCCAAACCGCTATTTAATTCATAACGGCGAAATCAATACGCTAAGAGGAAACGTCAATTGGATGATGGCGCGGGAAAAGCAATTTGTATCTGAACTTTTCGGTGAGGATTTGCAAAAAATTACGCCGATTTTAGATATGAACGGCAGTGACTCATCCATTTTAGATAATGCGTTTGAATTTTTCGTCTTAGCCGGGAAAAAATTGGCTCATGCGGCGATGATGCTCATTCCGGAACCATGGTTCTGGGACGGCGAAATGGATGATGACAAAAAGGCGTTTTACGAATACCATAGCTGCTTAATGGAACCGTGGGACGGCCCAACGGCGATTTCGTTTACGGACGGCAGACAAATCGGCGCGATTTTAGACCGTAACGGTTTAAGGCCAGCGCGTTATTATGTGACAAAAGATGACTATATTATTTTCTCATCGGAAGTCGGTGTCATTGATGTAGATCCAAATAACGTGCTATATAAAGATCGCTTAAGCCCAGGGAAAATGCTTTTAGTCGATTTAGAGCAAGGCCGGATTATTTCTGATGAGGAAATTAAAGAAGAAATCGCTAAAGAAAAGCCGTACCGCAAATGGTTGAACGAAAAAATGATGACGTTAAACGATCTCGATATTCCAGAATATACGGAGCCGGTCAAAAATCTTGTCACATTGCAAAAAGCGTTCGGCTATACGTATGAAGATGTAGAAAAAACGATCATCGCGATGGTGAAAGAAGGAAAAGACCCGACAGGCGCGATGGGAATGGATGCGCCGCTTGCGGTGTTGTCAGACCGTCCGCAAAGCTTGTTTAACTATTTTAAACAGCTGTTTGCGCAAGTCACCAACCCGCCGATTGATGCGATTCGCGAATATATTGTGACATCGACGATGACGCTTCTTGGAAAAGAAGGAAATATTCTTCATCCGGATGCATCGGCCGCCCGCCGTATTTGCTTGGATACACCGATTCTTTCGAACGAAGAACTTGCTGCGTTAAAGTCGAACCCGTATCCTGAGTTTAAATGTGTGACGATTCCGACATTATTTACCGACGACTTGCAAAAAGCGCTTGATGAAATGTTTGAAAAAGCGGAAAAGGCGATGGAAAACGGCGCGGTGCTTCTTGTATTGTCTGACCGAGGCGTTGACGAACGTCATGTCGCCATTCCGACGCTTCTTGCCGCAAGTGCGCTTCATCAATATCTTGTACGAAAAGGAACGCGCACGAATGTAAGCATTATTGTCGAATGCGGCGAAGCGCGGGAAGTGCATCATTTTGCCGCTTTAATCGGATACGGCGCGGATGCGGTAAATCCGTATTTGGCGCTGGAGACGATTCGCAGCGCTGTGGAAAACGGAGTCATTTCGCTTTCCTATCATGAAGCGGTGAACAAATATAAAAAGGCGGTTACCGATGGCGTTGTCAAAGTCATGTCGAAAATGGGAATTTCGACGGTGCAAAGCTACCGCGGTGCGCAAATTTTTGAAGCGGTCGGCATCGGTGAAGAAGTGATCGAACAATATTTCACAGGCACGGCATCCCAAATCGGCGGCATCGGTTTAGCGGAAATTGCTAAAGAAGCGAAAATGCGCCATGAAGCCGCATTCCAAACGACATACAAAGACGATACATTAGACCCAGGCAGCGAGCTGCAATGGAGACGAAACGGAGAACATCACGCATTCAATCCAAAGACGATTCATCTGCTTCAATGGGCGTGCCGGAAAAACGATTATGAGCTGTACAAACAATATTCGAAATTGGCGAATGAAGAGCGCATGACCTTTTTGCGAAATTTGTTTGAATTTGATGAAACGAGAACGCCGGTTCCGATTGAGGAAGTCGAGCCGGTTGAATCGATCGTGCGCCGTTTTAAAACAGGTGCGATGTCTTATGGTTCATTAAGCAAAGAAGCGCATGAAGCGCTCGCTATCGCAATGAACCGCATCGGAGGAAAAAGCAATAGCGGCGAGGGTGGAGAAGATCCGAGCCGTTACGTGCCAGATGAAAATGGGGATTTGCGCAGAAGCGCGATTAAGCAAATCGCTTCCGGCCGCTTTGGCGTCAAAAGCCATTATTTAGTCAACGCCGATGAATTGCAAATCAAAATGGCGCAAGGGGCAAAACCTGGCGAAGGTGGACAGTTGCCTGCCAATAAAGTGTATCCGTGGATCGGAAAAGTGCGCGGCTCTACGCCTGGAGTAGAATTGATTTCTCCTCCTCCGCATCACGATATTTATTCGATTGAAGATTTGGCGCAGCTTATTTACGATTTGAAAAATGCCAATAGAGATGCACGGATCAGCGTGAAACTTGTTTCCAAAGCAGGCGTCGGCACGATTGCGGCCGGCGTTGCGAAAGGAAATGCGGATGTTATTGTCATCAGCGGTTACGACGGCGGTACAGGAGCGTCGCCAAAAACGAGCATTAAGCATGCTGGGCTTCCGTGGGAGCTCGGTCTTGCGGAAACGCACCAAACGTTAATGTTAAATGGCTTGCGTGACCGTGTTGTGCTTGAAACAGACGGAAAATTAATGACTGGACGCGATGTTGTGATGGCCGCATTGTTCGGCGCTGAAGAATTTGGTTTTGCGACAGCCCCGCTTGTTGTTTTAGGCTGTGTGATGATGCGGGCATGCCATCTTGATACATGTCCGGTTGGCGTGGCAACGCAAAATCCAGAGCTTCGCAAAAAGTTTATGGGAAAACCGGAACACGTGATCAACTTCATGTATTTCGTTGCCCAAGAAGTGCGTGAAATAATGGCACAGCTCGGTTTCCGCACCATCGACGAAATGGTCGGAAGAGTCGATGTCTTAAAAGTGAGCGAGCGTGCGAAAAAACATTGGAAAGCGAAGCATTTGGATTTGTCGCGTTTACTTTATCAAGTAGACGGTCCACGGACATTTGCTCGTCCGCAGCAGCATAAAATCGAACAAACGATGGATTATAACGAAATTTTGCCGGCGGCAGTACCTGCGTTAGAGAAAAAAGAACAAGTCGAGCTTCATCTTCCTATTCGAAATGTTCATCGCACCGTCGGAGCGATTACGGGAAGCGAAATATCGAAACGATATGGAGAAGAAGGGCTTCCGGAAGATACGATTCGACTGCATTTCACAGGCTCTGCCGGACAAAGCTTTGCGGCTTTCGTTCCAAAAGGAATGACGATGACGCTTGTTGGCGATGCGAACGACTATGTCGGAAAAGGCCTTTCCGGCGGAAAAGTGATCGTCCGTCCGCCAGAAGAAGCATCGTTTGCTTCTGCGGATAACGTCATTATCGGCAACGTCGCTTTCTATGGGGCGACGAGCGGAGAAGCATATATTCGCGGACGCGCCGGCGAACGGTTCTGCGTGCGAAACAGCGGCGTGAACGCTGTCGTTGAAGGCGTCGGCGATCACGGCTGTGAGTATATGACAGGAGGACGTGTGGTGATCCTTGGTTCTGTCGGGAAAAACTTTGCGGCAGGAATGTCCGGAGGAATCGCTTATGTGCTATCCGATGATGAAAACGAATGGCAAAGAACCGCGAATAAAGAATTAGTGTTGTTCGAACGTCTCGAAGAGGAAGAAGAGATCAATGAAGTGCGTCAAATGATTGAAAAACATTACCAATATACCGGAAGCATAAAAGCTTCTCACATTTTGGCGCATTGGAATGAGTATGTCGGAAAATTTGTGAAAGTCATTCCGAGAAACTACAAATTGATGATCGAAACAATTAAAGCGATGGAACAATCCGGGCTTTCTCAAGATGAGGCGATGATGGCTGCTTTTGAAGCGGTGGCCAAACAAAAAAAAGTTGCGGTAAACGAACCACTCGCATTACAAGCGGTCGCTAAATAAGCGATCGCTTCGCCATCGTTACTGATCACAACAGCATGTGATTTCAATTACGGGGAGAACCAATCCGACACGATGTGAAAACGTCCAGGAAGTCGAGCAGAACAAGCGTTGCGAAGGTGTAGAAAAAACTTTTTTAGAATCTGCCGATTTCTATCGTATAGAGGTTCAATGGAATGGTACGGAAATGGAGGGGAAAACGATCATGGGAAAAGCAACCGGCTTTATGGAATATGCACGCGAGGAAGAAACAAAACGTGACCCGCTTTCCCGTCTCAACGATTGGAAAGAATATGCGTTTCCGTTTTCCGATGAAACGCTTGCAAGACAAGGCGCCCGCTGTATGGATTGCGGGACTCCGTTTTGTCATATGGGAATGGAATTGAACGGGCTGACATCGGGCTGCCCGATTCATAATTTGATCCCGGAGTGGAACGATTTAGTCTACCGAGGCAGATGGAAAGAGGCGCTCGAGCGGTTGCTGAAAACGAACAACTTCCCAGAATTTACCGGAAGAGTTTGTCCGGCGCCTTGTGAAGGTTCCTGTACGGTAGCGATTTCCGACCCGGCTGTCGCCATCAAAGGAATCGAGAGGGCGATTATTGATAAAGGGTTTGCCGAAGGATGGATTCAGCCACGGATTCCGCAAAAACGAACAGGAAAAAAAGTGGCGATTGTCGGTTCTGGGCCTGCCGGTCTTGCTTGCGCCGACCAACTCAATCAAGCGGGCCATTCGGTAACGGTGTACGAGCGGGCTGACCGAGTCGGCGGGTTATTAATGTATGGCATTCCAAATATGAAACTAGAAAAAGAAATTGTCGAGCGGAGAGTTCGGCTTTTAGAACAAGAAGGGATTACGTTCATAACCAATACGGAAGTTGGAAAAGACATCACCGCCGAAGAGCTGCGTTCTCAATATGACGCCATCGTATTATGCATCGGTGCGCAAAAACATCGTGACCTTGCGATTGAAGGAAGAGAGCTTGAGGGTGTTCATTTTGCCATGGATTATTTAACAGGTGTGACAAAAAGCTTGCTTGACTCGAATTTTGCAGACGGCGGCTTCATCGATGCGAAAGACAAGCATGTCATTGTGATCGGCGGAGGCGATACGGGCGCGGACTGTGTTGCCACTGCATTAAGGCAAGGGTGCAAAAGCGTTGTGCAGTTTGGCAAGCACCCGGCATTGCCGGAACAACGATCGGAAAATAATCCATGGCCGCAATATCCGCTTGTATTTACACTGGATTACGCCTATGAAGAAGCGAAAGCGAAATTCGGTGCTGACCCGCGGCAATATTGCATTCAGACGAAAAAAATTGTTGGCGATGAGCACGGGCGAGTCAAAGAGCTTCATACGATTCAAATGGAAAAAATCATCGATGAAAACGGCAAAGCGATATTTAAAGAGATTCCGGGCACCGAACAAGTTTGGCCATGTGATTTAGTATTTATCGCCATCGGCTTTGAAGGTCCGGAGCAGCCGATTTTGCAGCAATTCGGCGTCGAGACCGTCAACAATAAAGTTAAAGCGCCGTACGGTAAATACACAACCAATGTCGAAGGAGTATTTGCGGCCGGAGACGCCCGCAGAGGCCAAAGCTTAATCGTTTGGGCGATTCACGAAGGCCGGGAAGCGGCAAGAGAAGTCGATCGTTTCTTAATGGGAACAACGAATTTGCCGTGATGTGGAAAATCCTCTTGAAAACAACTGGTTTTCGAGAGGATTTTTTCATGTAAAAAACGAATGTAAACATTATCTGATATTCAGTGTTGGAGGGGATGGATATGAATATCATAGATCCATCTAGACGCGAAATTTGGCAGCGCTTTGTTCGTGAAGGAATTTTGGACCATGCAAGGATGAATAAAAGAATTGCAGAATCATGGCATCTCTGCCGCCAGAAAAATGTGAACCCCTATGACGGAAAAGGAAAGATGATTTTAGAGCCGCATTTGCTGGCAGAAAGAAAAAAGCGGAATCAACGATTGCTTCATATTGCCGTACCTATTTTAGAAAAGCTGCAAAAATATTTTCAAGAAACCAAGTCTATTTTTCTTCTTGTCGATCGAGAAGGATATGTTTTATATGCAAAGGGACATAAACAAACAATGAAAATGGCTGAAGGAATAAAATTTGTGGAAGGTGTAAAGTGGACAGAAGATGAAGTCGGGACAAATGCCATTGGCACATCTTTGCGAATCCATGAGCCTATTGCGATTGTTGGCTTAGAACATTATTCCGTTGCTTCCCATCAATGGGTTTGTTCCGCAACACCTATTTATGACGAAAAGAGAGAACTTGTCGGAATTATCGATGTTTCTTACCCCATCAATCATTATCCGTTTCACGACCATGTTTTAGCCACTGTGGTTGCCGCGGCATATACCATCGAGCAACGATTCCACATTCAAGCAAAAGAAGATGAATTGGAGTTGTTTAAGTATAGTCGTAATATGGAAAATACAAATTCCCCTGTGGTGATATGCAATCATAAAGGACGTATTGTCTGGGTGAATCATTGTTTGCGCTCTTCCTTTTCAAACATGCTTGATCGATCGCTGGAAGATGTTTGTGGCGATCATTGGATTATCAAATCCCAAACTCCCATTTATTCTTCTATTCATCATGATATTATTGGTTATCAAGTTACGATTCAAAAGACAAAAAATAATGATTTTAAATTTGTTTCTACGACATTTCATTTTGAAGGAGTAACCGGTAGGAGCAAATCATTTGCAAATGTAATAAAAAGTTGTGAAAAGGTAGCGAAAACAGATGCCACTGTTTATATCACCGGAGAAACGGGAACAGGGAAAGAATTGATTGCTCGCGCTATTCACCAAAACAGTGCCAGAAAAAACGGCCCGTTTGTTGCGATTAATTGCGGTGCGATACCAAAGGAACTAATTGGCAGCGAACTGTTTGGTTATGTAGAGGGGGCATTTACGGGAGCGAAACGTACGGGACATAAAGGAAAATTTGTCCAAGCAAATGGTGGAACCATTTTTCTCGATGAAATTGGCGAAATACCTTTGGAAATGCAAATTGCGCTTTTAAGGGTTTTGCAGGAAAGGGAAGTCATTCCTATTGGCGGAACGAAACCAATTCCTATTGACGTGAGAGTAATAACAGCGACACACTGCGATTTATATCAATTAGTAAGAGAAGGAAAGTTAAGGGAAGATTTATTTTATCGCATTTATGTATATCCGATTAAAGTTCCGGCGTTAAGAGAACGAAAAGAGGATATACCGTTTTTGATTCAGTACTATTGCCAAAAAAACAATTGGTCTGTTTCCTTTCCTGATGAAGTGATGCAACTATTTATGACCTATCATTGGCCAGGAAATATTCGAGAATTATTTAACGTGTTAGAGCGAGTTCGAATTGAATATGGAGATCATATTCCATCTATTCCGGAGCTCAAATCGATGTTCATTGGATGGGAAAGTCAGGGAGAAAATATGAAGTCAGATCAAGAAACTTTGTCCTATCGGGAACAGATTGAAAAAAATCATATTATGGATATGCTTCAAAAAACAAAAGGCGATATTGCTAGAGCGGCAGCTGAGTTGAATATTCCTCGCAGTACATTTTACCGAAAATTAAAGAAGTATCATTTGATATGAGACAAAATGAGAAAGAATGAGAAAAAATGAGATTAGTTAAAATTTAATTTTTTAAAAACGCTTACAACAATATTGTTGTAAGCGTTTTTTTTTTTTTTTTTTTTTTNTAAGCGTTTTTTTTTTTTTTTTTTTGTTGGCACATTACTTGCATGGTTAGAAAATGAGAAGAATTCACTTTAATTAAGGAGGATGGAAGCATGACAGTGACAAAGCCAGAATCCAAGAGTATTACGAAAGAAAGAGCAAAGTGGATGTATCAGAAAATGTGTGAAATTCGTCAGTTTGAGGACAAAGTTCACGAAATCTTCAGCAAAGGTATTTTGCCAGGATTTGTTCATTTATATGCCGGCGAGGAAGCAGTAGCTGTAGGAGTTTGTGCTCATTTGAATGAAAAAGACTATATTACGAGTACACACCGCGGGCACGGCCACTGTATTGCAAAAGGTTGCGACTTGAATGGAATGATGGCGGAGATTTACGGAAAAGCAACAGGATTATGCAAAGGAAAAGGGGGATCCATGCATATTGCCGATGTGGAAAAAGGAATGCTTGGTGCTAACGGAATAGTCGGTGGCGGGTTTCCTCTGGCGGTCGGAGCTGGTTTGACGGCGAAATTGAAGAAAACAGGTGCTGTGACCATTTGTTTCTTTGGCGATGGAGCGAATAACCATGGCACATTTCATGAAGGAATCAATCTTGCGGCTATTTGGAAACTGCCGGTTGTTTTTGTCGCGGAAAACAATGGTTATGCTGAAGCAACTCCTTTTGAATACGCATCGAGCTGCAAAAACATTGCAGACCGGGCGGCCGCTTATAACATTCCGGGAGAGATTGTTGACGGCAAAGATGTCATTGCCGTATATGAAGCGGCAGAAAGAGCAATAACACGAGCTCGCAATGGGGAAGGACCAACTTTAATTGAATGTAAAACATATCGAAATTATGGCCATTTTGAAGGGGATGCACAAACGTATAAACCATCGGAAGAAAAAGAAAAACATTTAAAAGAGTTAGATGCCATCGTAAGATTTCGCAACTATATTCTTTCCAATCAGCTGTTATCAGAACAAGAACTATTGGAAATAGAACAGAATGTAGCAGAAGCGATTGAGAGAGCGGTAGATTTTGCGGAAAAAAGCCCATTCCCATCGGAAGAAGATCTTTTAAAAGATGTCTATGTATCCTATTAATCATAAAAGTTAGGAGGTAAAAACCATTATGACAAGAACAATTTCTTTCTCACAAGCAATTAATGAAGCGATGAAGCTTGCGATGCGCAAAGATGAAAATGTTATTTTGATGGGAGAAGATGTTGCTGGCGGTGCGGCTGTAGATCACTTGCAAGATGATGAAGCTTGGGGAGGAGTAATGGGTGTAACAAAAGGTCTCGTTCAAGAGTTTGGAAGAGAAAGAGTATTAGATACGCCGATTGCGGAAGCTGGGTATATTGGTGCAGCTGTTACAGCGGCGGCAACGGGGTTAAGACCGATTGCAGAATTGATGTTTAATGATTTTATCGGAAGTTGTTTAGATGAAGTAATGAACCAAGCAGCAAAACTTCGTTATATGTTTGGCGGAAAAGCGAAAGTGCCTTTAACCATACGAACGATGCACGGTGCTGGATTTCGCGCGGCCGCACAACATTCACAAAGCTTATATGCGCTTTTTACCCATATACCAGGGTTAAAAGTCGTTGTTCCTTCTACCCCGTCTGATGCAAAAGGCCTTTTACTTGCCTCTATTTTTGATGATGATCCGGTCATCTTTTTTGAAGATAAAACACTTTATAACATGAAAGGAGAAGTGGAAGAAGGATTTTATACCATTCCTCTTGGAAAAGCAGATATTAAAAGAGAAGGCAGTGATTTGACCATTGTGGCGATCGGAAAACAAGTGCATACGGCCTTAAAGGCAGCGGATATGTTGAAAACAAGAGGACTGGAAACAGAAGTCATTGATCCAAGAACGTTGTCCCCGCTGGATGAGGAAACAATTTTATCTTCTGTAGCTAAGACAGGACGATTGATTATCATTGATGAAGCAAATCCGAGATGCAGTGCAGCGACAGATATTTCTGCTCTTGTAGCAGATAAAGGGTTTGATTATTTAGATGCTCCGATTAAGATGATTACTGCTCCGCATTGTCCTGTTCCGTTTTCACCAACATTAGAAGATCTTTACTTGCCAACTCCAGAAAAAGTGCTTCAGGCAGTAGCTGAAATGATAGGAGATGAAACGATTGTAGCAGTTTAATAAATTCAAGCGTGTTGCTAAAAGCAATTTTGAGCAACACGCATTCCTTGTATCAATCGAAAAAGGGGAGAGATAGGAATGGCGGTTGAAATCTTCATGCCAAAGCTAGGAATGAGTATGAAAGAAGGTACGGTTGTAGAGTGGTTAAAGAAAAAAGGAGATAAGGTGAAAAAAGGGGAATCGGTCGTTGTTATTAGCTCTGATAAGATTGAGACAGATATTGAAGCACCGCAAGATGGGGTGTTATTAGAGATCCTTGTCGAACAAGATGAAACGGTGGAAGTAGGGAAAGTAATTGGCTACATTGGCCAGGAAGGAGAAGAAGCGGGTGATCAGTCCAATGAAGCACCGCAAGAAACACCACAACAAGCAATGCAAGAAGTAGCCGTGTCTGTTGGAACCATCGAACCAAAATCAATATTAAGACAAACATCTAGACATATGTTGCGCGTTTCTCCTGCCGCTAGAAAATTAGCTCGCGAAGCGGGAATCGATTTAAGCAATATTAAAGGTTCGGGTCCAAAGGGACGAATAACAAAAGCAGATGTAGAAAAAGCCATTCAACTAAAACAAGCATCCTTACAGCCAGTGAGCGAGAAGCAAATGATCGAAGAAACAGGCCAGATAACGATCGCAGAAACAATCCAGATCACAACGGAACAAAAAGGCGTCACCGTAAAACCGGTAACCGGCATGCGAAAAGTAATTGCCACAAGAATGTTTGCAAGCCTGCAGCAAACGGCTCAGCTAACGATTCATATGAAAGCAGATGTGACAGAATTGCTTGAATTACAGAAAAAACTAAGGGAAGAGCTGCAAGACGAACCGGATATAAAACTTACAATCACCGATTTTATCGCACGGGCAACAGTTTTAGCATTATGTGCCCATAAACAAATGAACAGTCTTTATCAAAATGGGAATATTCATACGTATGATTCCGTGCATTTAGGAATTGCAGTCGCATTGGAGAACGGTCTAGTCGTTCCGGTCATCCCTTATGCAGAGAAACTTTCTTTAAAAGAAATTTCGAAAAAAATTAAGGAATTGAGCGTACGGGCAAGGGAAGGAAAATTAAGCAGTGAGGAAATGAAAGGTTCTACTTTTACGATTACAAGTCTCGGTGCATATGGTGTTGAATTTTTTACACCAGTATTAAATCCGCCGGAGGTAGGAATTCTTGGGGTAGGAACAGTCACAGATACTCCGGTTTTTGTAGGAGATGCTATTCAGAAGAGAAAGATTTTACCATTGAGTTTAACGTTTGATCATCAAGTGATAGACGGTGCACCGGCTAGTCAATTTCTTACTACCATTAAAAATTATCTGGAAAAGCCATATAAAATGTTATTGTAGCATGTATTATTTAGCTGGAAATGTTTTTATCACGGCGTTCGGGAAAGAAAGCAATCCAATTCGGATTGCTTTCTTTTTTTCTGATGATAGATGCTTAGTTTAGGTAGGAAGAAAAGGTGCATGTTTAAAGTAAGTGTCTCATATTGCAATGGTATACGGTATTCTTTTGACAATCATATCATCCTTATCGATTAAATGGCTTTTCCATTATAAAACGATATTCATTGTTTGATTCAGAAAATAAAAATATGACTTGAAATTTTTCTTTACACCCGAACATTAATTTTTTATAATTTAATTAATTCCGATAAATTTACTTAACTAAAGGAGGAGAGGGCATGGCTAAAGCTTCTACATTGTTTAAAGTGTCCGCTAAAGGTAAATGGGAATCAGGCGTCAAAACCAATATTTCTATACGAAATTTTCCTACTTTTTCTATGGATGAACCAGCAGAATTAGGAGGAGTGGATGCAGCGCCAACTCCACTGGAATATGTAGTTGCAGCTTTGAACGGTTGTAATGGAGTGATGATTCCATTAGTTGCGAAAGAATTAGGATTTACTTTCTCGGGAATTGATTTTGAAGCGACAGGCATCATCGATACCCGGGGACTAATGGGGGAAGAAGGCGTTCGCACGCATTTCCAAAAAGTTCGTTTCCAAGTGAATATACAAACCGAAGAAAGTGAAGAAAGAATTGAGCAGCTGAAAAATGAAGTGGAGAGAAGATGTCCTGTATTGAATCTTTTGCTGGATGCCGGGATTCAAGTGGATACAAAATGGAGCAAGAAATAATAAGATCTAAAAAAGGGTGGATGTGTGCATCCCTTTATTTTTTCGTGCGCTCAGCTAAGGTAGGGGATTGATGTTAGTCGAGATATAGGCACAACGAATAGGGATGTAAATTATTTTCAAAATTTCGGCCACAGGGCAAAGAAAACGGAGCTCTTTGGGAAAAGAGCCCCGATTCATTGCCTTTCTTAAGTAGTTTTAACTTCATTTAAATAGCGCCGCTCGTTACAACAAATATCGGGCATCCAATGGCAACGAGCGCGATCATTATTATTCCATGATAACCGCTTATCCATTGTTTTTACATAAAAAGTGCTTCCAAGGATTTTGGAACAATCTCTCACCCTCCGCTTACCGGTGGGATAAAGGCAACGATATCGCCAGGCTGAAGTGTTTGATCATCGCGGGCATATTCCTCATTCACCGCGACCATCACTTGTTTCAGATCAATGTGATAACGCTTTTCTACTTCCTGCTTTAATGCATTTACCGTTTGAGGAACGTTAGGCAGCACAACGCGCTCCTCTCCAATTGCTTCCTGTAAATGCGCAAAAAAGAGCAGTGTGATCATTGTAAATCCTCTCCTTCCGGCTTTCCTGTTGGATACGCTTTCGTCCCTAATTGATTGCCAACCCATTCCGTTCCATCTTCCCAATGTTCTTTTTTCCAAATCGGAACGATTTGTTTAATGCGCTCAATCGCGTATCGGTTTGCCTCATACGCGTCGTTGCGATGCGGCGATGAAACGGCGATGGCGACAGCGATATCGCCGATATCCAGCCTGCCGATTCGGTGCGTAATCGCCACTTTCGTTTCCGGCCATTTTTCGCGAATTTCTGCCCCAATTTGCTCTAGCATTTTTTCCGCCATCGATACGTACGCTTCGTATTGTAAAAATAAGGTCCGCTTTCCGTTTGTCCATTCGCGCACCGTTCCCATGAACGTTGTCACCGCTCCGGCTTCGGGACGCATCACTTTTTTTACCACATTCTCAATGGAAATCGGCTTGTCCGTAATCATAAAAAGACGTTCATTCATTGTTTTTCTCACCTCATTAACCAATGTAAGTCATTTTCTTCATCATTAATGAAAATAAAAGGATATGGAATAAAAGATAGCTGCAAAGAAGATTCCTACGTAATAATATGAGATAACTGTGCCAGCGAACCCCCAATCTGTCTTAGTTTCGCAGCATGATTCATGTTTGCAGCCCTCGACAAACACGAAATCAAGCGGCAAAAGTTCATATTAATATTGGCTGCTGTTTTTTTTGTTTATTGCATGCTTGTTCCAACTATATGATATTATCAAATTTTTCTGTCAATTTTTCAACTAATTCTCCTAATATATTTTATTTCGCGTGTTCTTTATGAAACAGAAGCATCCCAATAAACAACAACCGGACTGCTCCACCAACGAGAAAGTCTAGTTTGTTTATCCGCCAATATAAGACATTTCAATTTTTTTCCGCGTTTTTGCTGTTTGCTCCGTCCGTTCATCCGAGTAGCGGTCTGTCCGCATGTTCCATGTCGATGCAATCATTTTCTTTATTTCTTCTTTATCGGCCCCGGAACGCAGTTTTTCTTTTAACGAAACACCGCTTGCAGCAAACAAGCACGTATATAGCGTGCCATCAGCGGAAATGCGCGCCCGAGTGCAGCTTTGGCAAAACGATTCGGTCACCGAAGTGATAAAGCCGACTTCCACGTTCGTGCCAACATAGCGGTAGCGGCTTGCCACCTCGCCGAAGTAGGCTTTTTC
>NZ_QCWL01000001.1:1707191-1719492 GCF_003064505.1 Geobacillus sp. LYN3
GATGTATGGATCATATATCCATAGAACTAACACCAAAATCAAAGTTGATTTCCAACCATCACGGATTCAGGAGTCTATTCATGAGGCATGAACCTCCTTGTGGGAATGGTATGGTGACACATCTATTTCTAATCAAGGAATCGGGTTCGTGTCTCTTTTTATTTTTCTGTAGAGAATCTGCTTTAGTACAGTTTCTTATTAATTGCTGGTTCTACTCACGCGCGTTCTTTAGCGTGGATTTAATTTTTTCTTCTTTGTTACATTATTGGACAATATTTAAATAGAAAATGTTGATAAAAAATCCATGTGGACTAGGTGATTTGTATGAAAACTTTTTTGTGACCCCAAGACAGACGAAAAAGCATATTAGATTTTTGGGAAGATAGGTAGTATGCAAGAATTATATGAATTAGCACGATTGATCGAACAAAAAAATAGAATAGAAAGAAAAATAACAGAAATAATTGGGCGCCTGGCGTTAATCGGACATGTTGGAGAGTATATCGCTGCGAAAGTTTTCGGCATTTCGTTAGTGGATTCGGCTTCTAATAAAGGATTTGACGGATATTTTACCAAAGGGAATCTAAAAAGGGAAAACGGTGAATATTAAGTTTTATACAAAAAACGAAAGATTGTTAGATATAAATCCGAATGGGCTGCCTGATTATTATTTACTATTGACAGGAGATTTGCGTTCAGCGGCTTCCTCCCGTGGATGGACGAGACCGTGGTGTATTTCCTACGTTTATTTATTTGAGGCTTCAGCGCTGTTAGAGCAACTGAAAGCGCGCAATGTCAAAATTGGGATAGCGACAAGCGTCGCCGGGCGATATTGGGAGGATGCGGAGATTTTTCCTTCTTCCAAAAATCCGATATACACGTTAACTAATGAACAAAAAGAATGGTTAGAGTTGTTTTCATTACAAAGATAGCAAAGAGATATTTATGAGAATTATAGAAGAAAGGATTGAAATCTATGGAAGCCGTATTAGTTTCATCATTAGAAGAGGTACTAGAAAATGTAAAACAGTTTAATAAAGATTTGCAAAATGAAACAGATATTGTTCAACAACTAACACAATTCAAACATTGGTATTACATTTCTGATTTGCAAGCTTTCGGTCCAAGCAAATATATAGGATATAAAGATATGAATACCGACAAATATGCAAGAGGAAAAGGAAAAACAGGAATAGATACGGAAAAAGTGTTGAAGCAATGGTTTGTGAAGCTTCCAAAAGAATCTATTCGCAGCCAAGAATTGATGAGCGAGCTGGAAAAATTGCTTGAGCAATATGGAAAGAAAGTCCGCAGTAATGCGGTTATCCATGTATTAAAAAGAGAAGGGGGATGAAGTAAAGATGAAAATCGCACTAATTAGTTGTACGAAAAAAAAGAGAAGTTATCCTTGTGCGGCAAAGGAAATGTATGAACCATCTTCTTTATTTACCAAAGCGGTAGCATTTGTCGAGAAAAAAGGATATGACGATTGGTTTATTCTTTCCGCTAAATATGGATTGCTTCCAAAAGACATGGTCATTGATCCGTATGATGTGACGCTCAATCAAATGAAAGCGCCAGAAATAATAGCGTGGTCAGAGAAAGTATTTCAACAACTAAAAGCGATCCATCCAACAGAAGTCGATTTTTTCGCCGGCAAAAAATATCGGCATTATCTCATTCCAATGCTTGAAAGTCAAGGAATAAGATGCCGGGTACCGTTGCAAGGCATGAAAATCGGCGAACAACTCGAGTTTTATAATAAAGCGCTAAATGAAATTCATTCGTAGATAAGCGGATCGTTTCTTTTGTGTTCGTTTTTCCTTTCCTAAAGAGGCTCATTGTCAAAATACAACGATTATGGGGTAAAACTAATTGGATATATTTCAGTTAAAGATACCAACAACCATAAAAAATTGCCATACTACGATGAGAAGAAATAAAATAGCAAACAGTTTGTTCAGCAATAATGGCATACGGGATAAAATTTGTTGAATATAATAACAAAAACCAAGCATAAATAATCCACAATACTTATAAAAATAATCTAATACACTTTTTGGTTTAGCTTTGACAGCTGCATCATAATAAAAAAAGACAAGACGTTGGAAAAGGACAGATATTAATGCGAACATTATATTAGATGCTAGCCAAAATTGTACATAAGTACTAGGGTAAGGAATGTTGGCTGGGAGAAAAATTAAAGAAACTAGGGTAAAAATGATAAATGCAATAGCCATCCCCACCCATTCATTTCTTTCCCGTTTTTTTGTTATAGCCTGAATGATGCGATGTATGCTCAGTGTTGGTAGGTTAGGGACAAAGCAAGAGGGAAGAAACAGTAAAATAAAGAAAAGTTCAAAACCAGAGAAAAACGTGGAAAAGGTTACAAATGCATTATTTGTCCACTGATTTTTGTTGATTAGAAATAGAAATATAATGAATAAGAGAAAAAGGTGACTTTGCAAAAAGAAGCGAATGCCTCTTTTCAACGAAAATATTTCCGTTTCTTTATTTACTGGTGAGTTTGATTGTTGTTTGGCTTGAGAATGTGGAAGTCCATTTCTCATGGTATATATCTCCTTTTTCTAATAATTGATAGATTCTTTCTGCAAGCTTTGATTCGTATTTTTTATTTGCTCCTTTTACCCACGCTGGCGATGTTTTGATAATAAAATTTCCTTTCGCATCTTTCGCTAAAGTTAATAAACCGGTACCGAGAACGTGAACTGCAAGTAATCCTTTTGCAACAGTAAGCCCGCCGTTGAATTTGCCAAGGGAATCCAGCCAGTCAGCGACGGCGCCCACAAAAGTGGAATCTCCATATTCATTCATCTTCCTTCAAAATAACTACTGTTTATAGAAAATATGGAATTCATTATATATTTTACACAGCGTTTGTTTTCCAAGAAATATGAAACAGGAAAATTAAGGATTTCGAATCATTTTCTTCATAAAAATTATGATAAAAAATACCTATTTGAATTTTGAAAAAACTATTCAATCAGCCTGTATTTGTAAAAGAAACGCGCCTGAATGGGGAGTTTCTTTTTGTGTGCTTGGTATGAGGGCAGTCTATAGAAGGAGAGTCCCAAACCGCGAAGGCAGAAGTAGCGGCTAACCTAACGCAAGGGTGTCCGTGGCGACGTGGAATCGGTAGGAAGCAGGCGGCAAACTTCCAGCCTGCGGAATACGAACTTCATAGGAGGCTAGGTATTATTGGGGAAGTTTGCCGCAACAAAATAAAGCTCTTTCTGCCGAAGGTAATGCCAAGTAAATAAAGCAGACGTATACTGAACGGTACGTACGGTGGTGTGAGAGGGCGATGGGCAGCCCCCTCTCCTACTTGTTTTAGAAGACAATAGCTAATATTGTATTATGAGAGGTTTTTGAGCTGTTTTATATGATTACTAGATCTTACCTAACAAATGACCAAAGTTGAGTTATAATTTAGATAAAAAATAAAAGCAAGGAGCACGAACATGAACAAATGTCTTCTATCCGTATCTGCACTTAGTTTTCTTCTGTTTCTTGCCATATGGGCCGCGGTGGCGTCGGGGGCGACCAATGAGATAGATGAGCGGCTGCTGCAAATGTTTGATTCATGGGACTGGTTGGATGGCTTTACGATATTAGGCTATGGCTATTTCATCGGCATTGCGAGCATCCTGCTAGTGTTGTTTTTATGGCTTCGCAAGCGCGATTATTACGGCATGGTGCTTGTGTTGGTCGCTGTCGGCGGCGGTTACGGGCTGAACACGTTCATTAAGGATCTTGTCGGGCGGGCGCGGCCGCCATTTGCGCAAGGGGTGCACGGGTTTAGCTTTCCAAGCGGCCACGCGATGGTCGGCAGCATTTATTTATTGTTGATCGCGTACTTTCTAAGCAAAGAAGTAAAGAAAGCATCACAACGGTGGGCAATTTTTTTCATTTTCGGCCTTCTTGCGCTATTGACAGGGCTTAGCCGTCTAAGCCTTCAAGTTCACTATCCGTCTGACGTTTTGGCAGGGTTTTTGTTGGCTTGTGCGTATCTTTCGCTTTGTGTTGCTGTTTATCAACGTTTGAAAAGGAATTTTCCTCGTGTTTCAATGGTTGGAATGAAACCGAAACATGACTCATGACCGAGTAAAAGCGAGAAAAGGCTGTGGTCCTCAGGAAAAAACAGAAGCGTTTGCTTCTGTTTTTTATGTTTCTTGTCGTTTCGGTATGGTAGAATGAAAAAACAGACTATTCTTATTATTTCTGACTGAATGAGCTGGATAGTTGCTTTATGATGGAGATTATGCAAATCTGACTTTACGGATGCTTGGCTATTTAGATTATTCCGTATAGAGATTTAGGCTGTTTATGAACACAACATATCGATGAGTTCTCATAAAATGATTATGATAAACGCTTTCGAAAAAGATTTGGGGGGAAAGTCGTGACGGAACGGGTTGTAAAGACGGGATACTTATTAGGTGTGGCATTGACCCTATCCGCTGTTATTTATTTTTTTGCTTCCAATTGGCAAGGAATGGATCGTTTAGAAAAGGTAGGGTTAAGCATCGGGCTCATGTGGCTGTTTTACGGAACAAGCGCGATTTTCGCGTATGGCATGAAGCGTCATGATTTTTTGGGAAGGTGGTTCTTTGTCGCTGGGGCGGTGGCATTTGGAATTACGATGGCGCTCATCGGGCAAATTTATAATTCGCACGCGGACAGCTACTGGTTATTTTTCATTTGGCTCGTTCCAACCGTCGTATTGGCGTGGCTGACAAAGTACGAATTGCTTTCTGTCCTTAGTGTTGTACTGATGGAGCTGACGTTCTGGTTTTATTATTTTCCGTCTTCTTATGGAATTGTAAGAGGAGAATGGGAATCTTTTTTGATACTGCTGCTGTTTGCGATTGTAAATGGAGTCGTGTTCGTCTTTCATCGATCTGCCATCGTATCGTATCTTGCGTACGCTGCGATGCATGGCTGGCTGTTTGTCATTTACTTTCATAAGCTTGCTTATCATTATGTTGAATGGTGGCCGTATGTTTATGTGCTTTTATTGATCGGTTTCTTTTACTACTTTTTCGCGGTGGAGAAAAGGCGCATTTATGTATTGTTAACGAGTTTATTTGCGGGGGCATTTCTTGTTGTAGAATATTTTCGTTTTGTTGGTGAGCATTTTGAAACGGGATTTTTGCTTGGCGGGTTAGTTCTTTCAGCAGCGATTGTGTACGCAAGCGTATATTTGTTGAGACGAGTGAAAAACATTTCCAGTGAAGGGGAAAAAGGCCGTATTTTTCTTATTGTCTTTCAAGTCATTGTCACGTTTGTTGCTTCATTGATTGCGATTGCGAGCATTATGGGGCTTCTCGCGATATGGACGGAATCGCCTTCGATGAATTTGTTATTTGCGGCATCGGTCATTGGGTTTGTTATGCCTGCGATGTGGGGGCGGGACTGGAATCCGGCAGTACGATATACGTTGCTTGCGACCGGTTACGGTTTAGGGGCGATAACGGCGTTGGAAATATCGACGGTTTTGCTTACCGCCTACAGCATCGTTCTTCTTGTATGCTATCTATTATCCGCTGAAGCGGGAATTCGATCGCTTACGAATATGGCTTTATCATTATATACAGCGATGATCATGGATCATTGGACGGATGAAGCACGTCTTGCCTTGCTTGTTGTCGTTGTATTGAACGTATGCCTTTATTTGTTTCTCCAACGAAAAAAAGAATCTCGTCTATTGCCGCTCACATTAGGACTAGGAGCGTTTCTATTAACAAGCATAGACTTCTTTGAAGCAGATGTTTGGTATGTGATCGCCAATGCATTTTTTGCAGTAACGATCATCGCTCTCCTTTTTGCGCCGCCTATTCAAAAAGAACGTTACGAGCATTTGATCGTTTGGGGTTATTTTTGGCTGTTTCTTTTTTTCAAGTATTATGAATTCGCTTGGGATTTGTTGGATAAGTCGATGAGTCTGCTACTTGCGGGACTTTTGTTTTTCATCGGAACAGCGGTGCTGGAAAAACGAAAAGGGCTGCTTCGTCCTAGTGACACTCGCAAGTTGTATCGCAAATGGGCGCCTTTATTGGTTGCCATCGCGGCGCAAACGATATTTGCCGGTTATGTTGTATGGGATAAGGAACAACATTTGCGCAATGGAGAAGTGGTAAAGCTCGAACTAGAACCAATTGATCCGCGTTCCTTATTGCAAGGGGACTATGTCCGTCTTCGCTATGATATTTCGACGATTCCGCATATAGACGGACGCGGCAAAGTGCAGGTCGTCTTGCGGAAGGATAACGATGGCGTGCATCGGTTTGTACACGTATATTCGATGAACGGGAAAAAACAAGAAGGATACGTTCGGCAAGAAGGAGATGTGTTAGTAAACGGAACGCTTTATGGCAATACGATTGTTTACGGCATCGAATCTTACTTTGTACCAGAGGGTGAGGGAATGAATTTGCAAGAACGGACGCGCTTTGCGTACGTGCGAGTTAGCGAAACAGGTGATGCGTTGTTGGAGGAGGTTCGCGGCCAATAAGACAGGAGTGATTCAGCTCCTGTTTTTTGTAGGCAAAAAAGTTTATAGTTAGAGATCTTTTTTTCTGTATAGGCTAATAATTTAGGTGATAGGGGAATCACAAACAGAATTATTATTCTCCTTTTCACAAAGTTTTTTTATGTATTTTGATGGGCTGATTCAAAAGCATAAATTGCTTTGGGATCGGTCTTTTTCTTTTTTATCATGAATGATTAAAAGGAAAATTATGAAAATTTTCCTACATAAAATTGGGTGCAAGGTGGTATATACAACTATACCATAAACTGATATTCTATTATCAAAAAATGAAAACCCTTCCAACATCTCTGCTTCAACATTGGCTCCTGCTTTTTTCGCCTCAAGACAATGCACCAGGAGAAATGCGCTTTTTTCGTTTACTAGTTATTTCAAGGAAAAGGAGGTTGCTGATGAACAAACAGTCTGTTTCGCTCATTTTGTCGTCCGTATTATTAGGCTCGGTTATATTTTCTGCATCTCCACCCGTTTTAGCAGCATCCTATAAACATTCATCTCCCACGATGGAGCAAACGGAAAAGAAAGTGTACAAAACAGCTCAATCAAAAATAAAAATACAAACACCTTTTTCCTGGGACCATCCCGGCCCGATTTCTGCGGTTATTCACCCAGGATCGCCTAAAGCAGCTGGGATGAGGAAAGAACCTTTGCGGGAAATCGATCAAGTAATAGAACAGGCGATGCGTGACCGTGTCATACCGGGAGCGGTTGTTTATGTCGTTCGGAGAGGAATCATTGTCAAACATGAGGCGTATGGATACGCGAAGCGATATGAGGACGATTCGTTTACCGAACCGGAACAGCCGATATCGATGCGGGAAGATACTATTTTCGATTTAGCTTCCATCAGTAAACTGTTTACGACTACCGCAGCGATGAAACTATATGAGCAAGGAAAGTTTTCTTTAGATGATCCTGTCGCTAAATACATCCCGGAATTTGCGCAAAATGGGAAAGAAAAAGTAACCATTCGTCAGTTAATGACCCATACCTCAGGTTTTGCGCCGTGGATTCCGTTGTATCAAATGGGAACCAATCGGAATGACCGCTTGCAAATCGTGTTTGCGCAGCCGCTTAAAAATCCGCCAGGCACCACGTATACATACAGCGATTTGAACATGATTACACTAGGTGCGCTGGTGGAGCGGCTGTCCGGTTTGCGCCTTGATCAGTTTGTGTACAAATACATTACGAAACCGCTCGGTATGAACGATACGATGTATAATCCTCCTCCACCATTAAAGACGCGAATTGCCGCTACGGAATATCAGCCATGGACTGGGCGAGGGCTTGTCTGGGGAGAAGTCCACGATGAAAATGCGTGGGCGTTGGATGGAGTGGCTGGCCATGCGGGAGTGTTTTCCACCGCTCATGATTTAGCAATTTTTGCTTCGATGTTTTTGCAAAACGGAACATACGGTGGAAAGCGAATCCTACAGCCAGAGACCGTCCGCTTATTAATGGAAAATCAAATTCCGCAATTTCCTGGCGATGACCATGGATTGGGATGGGAACTTGCCCAAGGATGGTACATGGATGCGCTTTCGGAAAGTACGACGCTAGGGCATACGGGATATACCGGCACATCGATGGTCGTAAGCCCGAATAACAACGTGATTGCTATTTTACTGACGAATCGCGTTCATCCTACGCGGAATACCGTGTCAACGAACCCGCTTCGCAGGAAAATCGCCCGTTTAACGGCCGATGCCATTCCGGTTGCAATACCGGGGAAAGAACGAGCCTGGTTCGCGGGGTACGGTGACGGCTTGAACGCAGCACTATCGACAAATGTAACATTAAACGAACAAGCAACATTAACGTTTGATACGTGGCATCGAATGGAACCGAACGTTGATTTCGGAGTGGTGGAAGTATCATCAGACGGCACTCACTGGACGCAAGTCGGAGAGTTGTTGACGGGTAGCGGCGGAGATTGGGTGACTAAAACTGTTACGATTCCGGCGCATACCACCTCCATTCGTTTTCGCTATCATACCGATGCTTCTGTCAACGGACGTGGTTGGTATGTATCGAATATTCGTCTTACCGATGACAGTGGCAAAAAAATACCGGTAGCATGGGAAAGCAGCGAATGGGAACAACGTTCTAACTAACTTAGGGGGAGGAGAAAAAATGTTGTCATTTTACAAAAAAATAACGGCAGCAGTGATAGCGGTGATGATGCTTTTTGTCCCGTGGGCTTCGCCATCAGCGAACGCGGAGGAAACAACGGCCGATTTAATCATTTACCAAAACATTCCTGAAGTAGACGTGAAGATAAACGGAAATCAGCTTTCATTGCGGGCCCTTCATGTTCATCAGGAAGGATATTTCACCGAAGCAACAGAAGGGATAAGATGGAAATCATCCAATAAAACGGTAGCTGCCGTTGATGATCATGGTGTTGTTACTTTCTTCGGAAAAAACGGAAGAACGTTTATTACGGTGACAGACGGAAAACGGAAAGACCGCATCGCTTTTAAGGTCAAAACCGCTCCTGCATCGCAAAAAAACAGCAAACAGAACATGAAAGTGACCGTTGTCAAAGAAAAGGGAAGCCGCTATAACATCATTCAAAAAGCGATAGATGGCTTAACGTTGGAAGAAAAAATCGGCCAAATGCTGATGCCGGATTTTCGCAATTTCAATGGGAAGCCTGTCACTGATATGCTTCCGGAAATTAAGGAACTCATACAGAAGTATCATCTTGGCGGCATCATTTTATTCCGTGAAAATGTGGTGACGACGGAGCAGACGGCAAAGCTCGTCGCGGACTATCAGCAGGCAGCTGAAAAGTTCGGTTTGCTTATATCGATAGACCAGGAAGGCGGCATTGTGACGCGGCTGCAGTCAGGGACAAATATGCCGGGAAATATGGCATTAGGGGCGACACGATCGAAAGAGCTTGCCTGGAAAGTAGGGCATGCGATTGGAGAAGAATTACATGCGCTGGGAATTAACATGAACTTGGCACCTGTATTGGACGTAAACAATAATCCGGATAATCCGGTGATCGGCGTTCGTTCGTTTGGAGAAAATCCAGAGCTTGTCGCGGAACTAGGGGTATCTTATATCAAAGGATTGCAAGACAGCGGAGTTGCCGCTACAGCCAAACATTTCCCAGGACATGGAGATACCGCTGTCGATTCCCATCTTGGGTTGCCGGAAGTATCGCACGATCGCGACCGGCTTCAAAAAGTCGAACTGTATCCGTTTCAAAAAGCAATGGAAGCGGGAATTGACGCGGTTATGACCGCTCATGTCACATTCCCGAAAGTCGATGATACAAAGGTGATTTCGCAAAAAGACGGCACGGCAATTTCGCTTCCTGCTACTTTGTCGTATAAAGTGCTAACCGAGTTAATGCGTGAAGAAATGGGCTTTGACGGTGTCATTATTACCGATGCGATGAATATGAAAGCGATTAGCGACCACTTTGGACCGGTGGATGCGGCGGTAAGAGCGGTTCAAGCTGGTGCTGATATTGTACTCATGCCGGTGGGGCTGGAAGAAGTGGCAAACGGATTAAAGAAAGCCGTGCAAAACGGTGGCATTTCGCAAGAACGCATCAACGCCTCTGTAAAGCGAATTTTAACGTTAAAAGTGAAACGCGGCATTTTTAAACAAGAAACACCGCCTGATATGCAGCAAATCATCGACCAAGCATTGCGTGTTGTCGGTTCGCAAGAGCATAAACAAGTGGAAGCCGAGGCAGCGGCTAAATCGATTACACTAGTGAAAAACGACCATGTATTGCCGCTTCAAACAAGCAAAGTGAACAATCTCGTCGTTGTAGGAAATACGATGATTGCATCATTAGAGAAAGCAGTGCGAACCTATGTTCCAAACGCGGCTGTGATCCAAGCGTCTGCTCCTTTAAATGAGGCGCAGCTGCAAAAAGTGAAAGAAGCAGATGCGGTCATTGTCGGCACGTATACATTGAATGTATCAGGAAGGCTGCCTTCTAGCCCGCAAATGAAAATGGTGCAGCAAATTTTCGCAAATACGGATGCTCCTGTCATCGCAATCGGGATTCGCAATCCGTATGATGTGATGGCCTATCCGCATGTGGATGCCTATCTTGCGCAGTATGGTTTTCAGCAGGCAAGTTTCCAAGCGGCAGTGGATACGATTTTCGGAGTAAATACACCGACTGGCAAACTTCCAGTAACCATTCCGAGTTACGATGGCGGCGTGCTGTACGAATACGGCCATGGTCTCACTTACTAAAAAGGGGGGCGATTTTATGCGAAAGCGATGGTGGATGGTTGTTTCGGCAGTGATCTTGAGTTTGTCACTGTTTAGCGGCGTATTGGCAAAAGGGCCATCAGAAGAGAAAAAGAACAAAAAATTAGAGCTTGGTGTGGAAGTGCTGCTAAAGGAGCAAAAGCATTTAATCAAAGGAAAACGGGTTGGGCTCATTACCAATCCAACTGGCGTCGACCAACGCCTAAACAGTGTGGTGGATCTCCTGTACAATGACCCTGACGTCGAGCTTGTCGCTTTATACGGTCCGGAACATGGCGTGCGCGGCAGCGCTCAAGCTGGGGAATATGTTCCGTTTTATATCGATGAAAAAACCGGTCTTCCTGTATACAGTTTATATGGACCGACGAAAAAACCGACGCCGGAGATGTTGAAAGGAGTCGATGTGCTTCTTTTTGATATTCAGGATGTCGGAACACGGTTCTATACGTACATTTATACGATGGCGTACGCGATGCAAGCGGCAAAAGAAAACAATATCCCATTTATCGTGTTAGATAGGCCAAATCCGTTAGGCGGCACGAAAGTAGAGGGACCTGTACTCGATCCGAAGTATTCCTCTTTTGTCGGCATGTATCCGATTCCATTGCGCCATGGGATGACAGTTGGCGAATTAGCCTTATTATTTAACGAAGAGTTTGGCATCGGAGCCGATGTAACGGTCGTGAAAATGAAAGGCTGGAAGCGTTCCATGTATTACGACGATACACGGCTTCAATGGGTATTGCCGTCTCCAAATATGCCAACATTAGATACCGCGCTTGTGTACCCGGGAGCGGCTTTGATCGAAGGAACGAATGTATCGGAAGGCAGAGGAACGACAAAGCCGTTTGAACTTATTGGTGCTCCGTTTATCGACAGCATCGAATTAGCGGAGAAACTAAACGCTCTGCATCTGCCAGGGGTTGTTTTCCGTCCGGCAAGTTTCACGCCGACCTTTTCGAAACATAGCGGAAAATTAACACACGGCATCCAAATTCATGTCACAAACCGTGATGCGTTTAAACCGGTAGAAACAGGTTTGTCGATTGTGAAAACCATCCATGATTTATATCCAGATCAATTTGCTTTCAGCAAAGAAAACAGCCAAGGCATTTCATTTTTCGATCAGCTCATTGGCAATGGGTGGGTGCGTCAGGCAATAGAAGACGGGATATCAGTGGATGAAATGAAACAAAAATGGGAGAAAGATGTAGAAGCATTTATGAAGATCAGAAAGCAATACTTGCTTTACTAATGAGAGGGGGACCCTCTCTTTTTTTATGTGAGAAGACTTCAAAACCAGCGAATAAAATAATGTAACGAGGGCAAATCAACGGACTTGTTCTCGTCATGCATAAGCGTAGTCGAAAAATGGATCACAAGAAGTAGAATTTTCAAATTTAGCTTATATACTGTAGATGAGCATTTTTCATTACAATAATTTCCATGGTTAGAGAGACAAACAGGGTACCCCTTACG
>NZ_QCWL01000001.1:1719592-1724777 GCF_003064505.1 Geobacillus sp. LYN3
CAAGGAGTCCGGTTCATGTCTCCTTTTTTGTTTAGTTGTCAATTTATGTCAGTGAATTTGCTCATCTACAGTTATATAGTTTTAAGTGCAACACAATGTAAATTATGCTAACTAAAAAATAAATCTTATACATTTGTCGTTACTATCAAGATTTTTATTTTACATAAAAAGACGTAACAGTGATTAATGGACTAGATGGTTTCACCTTTTTTTAGTGCCAAAGCCTCTCTAAATCTTTGAGAATGCACAATCTCTCGTTCTCGTAAAAATTTTAGTGCATCCTGTGTTAAAATGTGCGTAAGTTAGAATATTGAAAAAAGCTTTATAGGTTCTTTATTTGTTTATTAACTTTTAGCAATTATGTTTATCATGTTGAATGTCTTGTTATTCTGAAAAATATTTTTCGTGGCAAAAAGAGGTTTTTTTTTATTTTGTGCGGTAATATATTTTTAGTACAAGGGAAAGGAGGAATTAGATGGAAACGGTCGTCCGCACGAAGGCGAAGCGGAAACGGTGGAAAACGGTATTATGGAGTGCGTTAGCCGCTATTTTCATGATTGCGGCAGGAGGCGTGATGTTTGCAAACGGTTACATCAATCACTCGCTTCCGCAAACAAAGGGAGAGCTTTCTGCACCGGGATTAATGGCAGAAGTGAAAATCGTTCGGGATGAAAACGGTGTTCCGCACATTTCCGCAAAAAATGAGCATGACTTATATTTTGCGCAAGGTTTTATTCAGGCGCAGGACCGTCTGTTTCAAATGGATTTAAGCAGACGGCAGGCCTCCGGTCAATTGAGCGAAGTCATTGGCGAGGCAACGGTCAAACGCGATAAATTTTTCCGTACGCTCGGGCTGCGCCGCGCCGCAGAAGCGTCTTATGCTGCGTATAGCGAAGAGATGAAAAGTGTGCTGCGAGCGTTTGCGGACGGAGTGAACGCGTATATAGCGTTTGCGAAAAAAGAAGGAAAGCTGCCGATTGAATTTCGGCTGCTCGGCTATGAACCGGAAAAATGGACTCCGATTGATTCACTAACGATTGGAAAGTATATGGCCTTTGACTTAGGCGGCCACTGGCAAGGGCAGGCGTTTCGCTATTGGGCGCTTGCAAACCTTCCGAAAGAAAAAGCGTATGACTTATTTCCTTCCTATCCGAAAGATGCCCCAATGATTTTGCAAGCATATAAAGATGTACAACTGTCCGTTGAAAAAGCGTTTGCATCCGCTGTCATCCCGCCGGCGTTTAACGGCAGCAACAACTGGGTAATCAGCGGCAAGAAAACAAAAAGCGGAAAACCTCTTTTGGCGGATGACCCGCACTTATCGCTAAGCACCCCATCGATCTGGTATCAAATGCACTTACAAGCCCCGACGGTTAACGTTAGCGGCGTTATTTTCGCAGGAATTCCCGGCATCATTTTAGGACATAACGAACACGTAGCATGGGGAGTGACGAATACAGGGCCGGATGTGCAAGATTTGTATATCGAAAAAAGAAATCCAAACAACAAACATCAGTTTTTGTATAACGGAAAGTGGGAAGACGCGACGGTTGTCAAAGAACCGATTAAAGTAAAGGGTGGCAAAACGATTCCATATGAAGTGACGATCACTCGCCACGGTCCAGTTATTTCTGATTTTGCATATGAATCAAAAGAAAACACCGTTTTCTCCCTCCGTTGGACCGCGTTAGACCCATCAACCGAACTTCAAGCAATTTTAGAAATAAACAAAGCAACAAATTGGAACGAGTTTGAAGAAGCGCTCGAACATTTCCACGCCCCGACGCAAAACTTTGTGTTTGCCGCGAAAGACGGAACGATCGCCTATAAAGCGAATGGGAAAATACCGATTCGCAAAAAAGGAGACGGCCTTCTTCCAGTTCCAGGCTGGACGGATGAATATGAATGGGAAGGGTTTATTCCTTTTGACGAGCTGCCACGCGCTGTGAATCCAGAGAAAGGGTTTATCGCCACGGCAAATAATAAAGTGATTGGTGACGACTATCCGCACCATATCAGCCATCATTGGGCGCAGCCGTACCGTTACATGCGAATCGCACAAGTGCTGGAAAGCAAAAATGATCTCACGATCGAAGATATGAAAGCGCTGCAAATGGATCAAAAAAATTTATGGGCGGAAGAGTTTGTGCCGGTTTTCTTGCAGGCATTAGCCAATGAATCATTAAAAGGAATCGATAAAAAGGCGATTGAACAGCTGCGGCAATGGGATTATGTCGACCGTAAAGACGATGCCGCGCCGCTTATTTTCCATCTTTGGATGAAAGAAATTCCTAATGTGTTATTCAAGAAAGATATTCCTTCCGAAATCGATAAGTTGTTTGAAGGAAAACAGGCGGTTGTCGATGAATTAATTCGCAAGGCGGCAAACGGAGACGACTCACCGTGGTTTACGGAAAACGGCGGGTTTGCCCGTGTATTATCGACCTCATTGCATCATGTCACCGAACGGCTGCAGAAGCAATACGGCGACGATCCATCTAAGTGGAAATGGGGGGATTATCACCAACTCTACTTTGCGCATCCAATGTCCAATTCATCCCCGCTATTGAAATTTTTCTTGAATCGGGAAAAGCCGATTCCTGTCGACGGAAGCCAAGTAACGGTGCAAGCGGCATCCTTTACGAATGATGGCATTGTCAACCATGGCGCTTCATGGCGGTTTGTCATCGACATCAGTGATATCGAACATGGTTATCATATTGTCGGTCCTGGCCAGGCTGGCCATTTTCGCAGCCGCTGGTACCACGACCAAATCGATGATTGGGTGAATGGAACCTATCATGTGACAACGTTAGGGAAAGTGGAAAGCAGGGATACGCTGCTTTTAAAACCGAAAAAATAAGGTCCAGTTAAAAGGAAGTGGTTCAATGAGATTCATCCACTATTTCATCATCGCAGCCATCCTTTTTTCTTTATCCGCATGCAGCAAAGAAGAAAACGAACAGATACAAGGATATGAATCTAAAAAAGAGGAAGAAAAAGGGATAAGCAGGTGGAAAGAAGCCCCAGTGAAAGTAAAGGAAACGATCATAAACAATATTGATTGGAAAGTAAGCCCTGTTTTTCGATCAGGGGGCTATCGAATGAGGGGAGTGCCTAATAAAGTCGGCTTTATCGATGCGCCGTTTATCGCCAATAAAATCGATAAATACATGTGGCATTTCTGGGGAGAATCCATTCCAAAAGGAGAGTTGACAATAGTTGCCGTAAAAGAAGGAAGTAAAGACATCGCTCCTGCGTTAATGCAAGATGGGATCAGCGTTTGGACAACGAACGTTCCGGGAGGTCCAAATAACGGAGCGGACGCCCATTTGCCATCCAATATGAGGCTGAGCGAACCAGGCAAGTGGGCATTGCTTGTCTATCTGGGAGATGCGTTTTTGGATTATGTGGTTATCGAAGTGAAATGATCTATTTCGTATTTACATCCTTTCCCAATTGAACAGGGAAAGGATGTTTGTGTTTACCAGAAAGACCAGCTAGTTGTCGCCAACATACCGCCGCAAAACGCGGTCGACTGAACTTCCGTATGTTTCCCCGAATAAGTTCAAATGCACAAGCAAATAGAAAAGCTGATATAATTGTTTTCGTTCGTGATAATCGGAAGAAAGCGGCATGAGTTCGTTATATGCCTCATAAAAGCGGCTAGGGAATCCGCCGAATAGTTCGGTAAAGGCGATTTCAAATTCATAGTGTCCGTAAAATACAGCGGGATCAATCAAATACGGAACGCCGTTTGCGCCAACGATCCAGTTTCCGCCCCAAAGATCGCCGTGCAGTAAAGATGGGGAGCACGTTTCAGGAAGCCATCGTTCAAGAGAAGCAAGGAGCTTCTCCAGCTTGTTTCTTCTGCGCGCTGGCATTCGCCCCTTTTGTTCGGCAAGTTCGATTTGCGGAAGCAGGCGGCATTCTCGGTAATAGTCGACCCAGTTTTCATACCATCCGTTTTTTTGGGGCAATAGCCCAATATAGTTGTCTTCCACAAACCCAAACGAAGGACCGTAACATTGATGAAGACGTGCGACGGCATAGCCGAGTTGTTCCGCGGTCTTGCTTGTTTCTTCTCCTTCAACCCATTCAAGAATAAGAAAGCCATAGTCATTTGTTTCTTTGACGCCATAAACAGAAGGAACGTTGATGGCATTCTCCTTGCGAAGCGTCTCAAGCCCTGTCGCTTCGCATTGGAAAAAGCGAGGCGGAAGGGAATGGCGGATTTTCACAAAGTACGGCTGCCGCTCGCTTTGGACGAAAAACGCCTCGTTAATATCTCCGCCGTATACCCGTTTGTATTGCAAGATGGCCGATGAATCGCCGATGTGTTGAAGCGCCTCAATGATAATCGTTTCCGTTTTCATCCATCATTCCCCGCTTTCTGCTCACGATCAATGTCGCGCAGGACGTCTCCGATTTTCCGCTCATGAATGACGATATCCGCTATGTCATCCAATTCCGTCGGCTCCCAGTTTACAATGACGACTTTCGCACCGTTTCGTTTGGCAACAAGCGGCAGCTGATTAGCGGGCGATACTTGAAGAGAAGAACCAAGCACGATCAATAAATCGGCTTTTTGCGCCGCCTGCCATGCTTGTTCAATGGCGTCTTCCGGAAGCATTTCTCCAAACAGGACGACGGAAGGCCGCAAAAAACCGCCGCAGTCGCACTCAAATTGGTTGCGAAGATATACTTCACTGTCTAATGTGTTTCCGCATCGCTGACAGTGGACCGTCCGCAGCGAGCCATGCAGTTCAATGACATGGAGGCTGCCTGCTTGCTGGTGAAAGCCGTCCACATTTTGCGTAATGATCTGTTTAATCAGCCCGCGCCGTTCCCAATCGGCTAAAATGGCATGTCCTTCGTGCGGCTTACACGATCGCAATGTACGGATACGGTATTGGTAAAATTCGATAAATGCTTCACGATGATGTTCAAGAGCGTAGGTGCTTGCTAATTGTTGCGGATTAAAGCGATTCCATAAACCCGTCTTAGCCGAACGGAAGTCAGGGAGTCCGCTTTCCGTGGACATGCCCGCTCCTGTCAAGACTACGGCGTGGCGCGATGATGTTAGCCATGAAGCAATCATGTTATTCCTCTCCTTTACAAGAATAACTGCTACGAAAGCCCGTGACTTTAGTCATCGGGATGAAGTGGCTGAATAATAAAATTA
>NZ_QCWL01000001.1:1724877-1729946 GCF_003064505.1 Geobacillus sp. LYN3
GAGAGGGTTTTCTGAAGGAATGTGCAAAAAAATGGCTCTTTTGTTCCGAAATAAAGTGATAATTTACAATAAGGGTTGTCTTTTTCCCTATATTGATATAACATGTGAACCGTGGGAGTTTTTTATATGGATAAAAATGTAAAAGAAAGGTAGAGTGTAATGGCATTACCAAGTGGCGCAACGATGAACATCACGATTCGTCTTCAATATGAAAAAGATCATGTCTCATTCAGCGATATCGCCGCTGCGATCGGAAAAGCAGGGGGAGATATCGTCGGGATTGATGTTATTTCATCTAGCAAAGTACATACCGTGCGTGATATCACCGTCAGTGCGTTAGATACAAAACAATGCGATTTAATTATTGCAGCGCTGAAAAAAATTCAGGGCGTTAAAATTATTCACGTATCAGATCGTACGTTTTGGATGCATATCGGTGGAAAAATCGAAACGAACTCGAAATTTCCGATAAAGACGCGTGATGACTTATCACGGGTTTATACGCCAGGGGTAGCGCGAGTATGTAAAGCCATTGCGGAAGACCCAAAAAAAGCATATTCCTTAACGATTAAGCGCAATACGGTGGCGGTCATTTCCGATGGTACAGCGGTGCTTGGGCTTGGCAATATCGGACCTTACGCGGCGATGCCAGTGATGGAAGGAAAAGCGATGTTGTTTAAGCAATTTGCGGGCGTCGATGCCTTCCCAATCTGCTTAGATACAAAAGATACAGAAGAAATTATTCAAATTGTGAAAGCGATTGCGCCGGCGTTTGGCGGCATTAACTTAGAAGATATTTCGGCGCCGCGTTGTTTTGAAATTGAAAAACGGCTCAAAGAAGAATTAGACATCCCTGTATTTCACGATGACCAGCACGGAACGGCGGTAGTATTGCTTGCAGGTCTATTAAACGCGTTAAAAATTGTCGACAAAAAACTCGAGGACATTAAAGTCGTGTTAACGGGAATCGGCGCCGCTGGAATTGCCTGCACGAAAATTTTGCTGGCGGCCGGTGTGCGCAATATTATCGGTGTCGACCGCCACGGCGCGATTCATCGCGGTGAGAAGTACGATAATCCTTATTGGCAAGAATATGCGCAAATCACCAATCCAGATAACGAAAAAGGAAGCCTATCCGACGTTATCGCGGGCGCAGACGTATTTATCGGCGTTTCCGCTCCAGGCATTTTAAAAGTCGATGATGTGAAAAAAATGGCGCGCGATCCAATCGTCTTTGCGATGGCCAACCCAGTGCCGGAAATCGATCCGGAAATCGCGGAGCCGTACGTCCGCGTGATGGCGACAGGACGTTCCGATTATCCGAACCAAATTAACAACGTTCTTTGCTTCCCAGGCATTTTCCGCGGTGCGCTCGATTGCCGCGCAAAAGAAATTAACGAAGAAATGAAACTCGCCGCGGCGAAAGCGATCGCTTCCGTTGTAACCGATGACGAGTTAAACGAAACGTATATCATTCCGAGCGTGTTTAATAACAAAGTGGTAGAACGAGTGAGACAAGCCGTTATTGAAGCGGCATATCGCACCGGCGTGGCGCGGAAAGATAACATTCCTTTAGGGGGATATTCAGGAGAACAAAAATAAGTCCGCCGTTTAGACAAGACGGTTGAAAAAAGGGTTTCAGACGTTCGTCTGAAACCCTTTTGTATTTTGAAAAGAAACAAATGGAATTTGTTTCTATAAGGCAAACAACACGCCCCTTTTCATCACTTATTGATCGAACATGGAGCAGATGTAAACACTAGGATTGAAGGTGGGGAAACCGCATTGTCTCTTGCAATCAAGCATGGCAACAATAAGGTTACGGAACTTCTTCGTCCTGTCTAACTATGGATGGATTTTTTATGAAAATGCTCTGTTAAACTCGATTGTTGATTTTTGATTATTGTTCAAAATCCTACACAAATCAAAGGACTAAAACGCTTTGCAGTTTTGTTTTTGTACAGTTGAATTAATGGGGGATGATAGTAAATCAATGATAAAACAGCCACTTTATGATGTGGCTGTTCATTTGTTCATAAAATCAACAACAAACATTAACAGACTTTATGAAACAAAGAGCTTTTACAAAAACATATCGTTACAGGTAAAGTCCCGTTGTGTAAACGGCTGTAATGGTTTGGGCAATGTCTGCTACGGATGCCTTATGTTCATTGCGGACAATTTCCCAAAGGTACATTTCGTTGGTGAAAAACCAGCCGCGGGCAACAAGTTCGGGATTTAACTGCGTTTTGGCTAGTCCTTTTTTTTGTGAATAGGCAATATCTTGTGAAATTCGCTGGATGAATTTTTCCCTGATTTCTTTCCATTTAGCGGACACAACCGGTGAAATTCCAATAGCCTGTTCAAACACTTGCATCATGCTTCGTTCTGCTTCTGCCATCTTTAAAAATGAATATGCCTGTTTTTTGATGATTTGTTGGGCTTCTTCTTTTGACGTTGGAAAGAAGGGCATTTCTGCAATTTGATAAAATTGTTCCATCACATCTTCCATTAGCACAATCAAAATTTCGTCTTTTCCTCCAAAATGTACGTAGGCTGTACCGTATCCCACATTTGCCTTTTTGATAATTTGAGTAATCGTTGCTTTTTGAAACCCTTCCTCAATGAATACTTCTTTTGCCGCTTGCAATAGTTTTTGGCGTGTCATGATGGAACGCATATGACGTTTATCGGCCACTTTGCTAGTATTCACGACATTCCCTCCATTCGTTCCCTTTTTAATAGCATAAATGGAATCTGTTGAAAACGAAAGGGTTATTTATAATAATTTTAATACTTGACTTAACGTTTAGAAAATTTTTTATTTTTAATTGACATCATGTCAACTTCATTGATACAATTTTCCCAAAAAATAATGTGAAGGAGGAATAGGATAGGATGCTTTCTTATTCTTTTGAACCTACACTAGAATTTGCCAGGAAGCTCGATCGGGAAGATAAACTATGGCATTTCCGCCATGAGTTTTACTTAAAGCCTGACTCTATTTATATGGACGGTAATTCATTAGGGCTTCTTTCTAAGAGAGCTGAAAAAACGCTCTTAGAGTCTTTGGCTGATTGGAAAGAGTTGGGGATTGACGGGTGGACGCAAGGGAGACATCCATGGTTTTACCTGTCGGAGAGGCTTGGGGAAATGATGGCGCCATTAGTGGGAGCTTCGCCTGAAGAAGTCATTGTAACTGGTTCCACGACAGTGAACTTGCATCAACTTGTTGCGACCTTTTACAAACCTGAGGGAACACGTACAAAAATCTTGGCTGATGAGTTGACATTCCCTTCTGATATTTACGCACTGCAAAGCCAGCTCCGTATCCGCGGCTATGATCCAGATACGCATCTTATCCGTGTAAAAAGCCGTGATGGCCGCTTTTTAGAAGAGGATGACATTATCGCTGCCATGACCGACGATATTGCGTTAATTATTTTACCAACGGTTCTTTATCGAAGCGGTCAAATATTGGATATGAAGCGTTTAACAGAGGAAGCGCACGCTCGTGGCATTTTCATTGGATTTGATGCATGTCATTCTATTGGTGCCATTCCTCATTCATTCAGTGAGTGGGAGGTTGATTTTGCGTTTTGGTGCAACTACAAGTATTTAAATGGGGGGCCTGGATGTGTCGCGGGGCTATATGTGAATCGCAAACATTTCGGGAAGCTTCCCGGCCTGGCCGGATGGTTCGGTTCCAAAAAAGATAAACAGTTTGACATGGAGCATACATTCACACCGGCTGAAACGGCAGGGGCTTATCAAATCGGAACGCCTCACGTGCTGAGCCTTGCGCCTTTAATCGGATCCTTAGAAATTTTTGCCGAAGCCGGCATTGAAAATATTCGCCAAAAGTCGCTGCAAATCACTCGATATTTAATGTACTTAATTGAACATGAGCTGAAAGATTTTGGTTTTGCCATTGGCAATCCTAGAGACGATGCACGCCGAGGGGGGCATGTAAGCCTCGAACATGATGAAGCTGCTCGGATTTGTAAATCATTGAAAGAAAACGGAGTGATTCCGGATTTTCGTGCACCTAACATCATTCGTTTGGCACCGATCGCATTGTACACTTCTTATGAAGAAGTGTGGAAAGTCGTCCAAATCCTTAAAAAAATTATGAAGGAAAAACAATATGAAAAGTTTACAAATGAACGCGAAGTAGTGGCATAAAGATGTCGCGTTTTACGAGAAGAAAGGGGGAGGAAACCGTGAAAAACCAAAATAATCATTTCCATGATCTTCATGAGCGGGAGAGAGGATTAAATCGCGATTTAAAATCCAGTCAGCTTACCATGATTGCGATGGGGTGTGCAATCGGCACCGGATTGTTCCTTGGAAGCGGGCTTGCTGTTGGAACTGCCGGGCCAAGCGTGTTGATTAGTTATATGATAGGCGCGTTGATCGTATTGCTTCTAATGGGATGTTTAGCGGAAATGACGGTTGCCCATCCTACTTCAGGATCTTTTGGGACGATTGCGGAAAAATATATCCATCCTTATGCAGGTTTTATTGTTCGCTATTCGTACTGGATAGCGAATGTACTTGCTGTTGGAGTAGAAGTAAGTGCAATTGCCGTCTATATGAAATACTGGTTTCCGAACGTTCCGGGAATCGTATGGATCCTGTTGTTTGGCGGTGTGCTGATATATGTCAACGCTACGAGTGTCAATACGTTTGCTACTTTTGAGTATTGGTTCTCCATGATAAAGGTTAGTGCGATTGTGCTTTTCATTCTCCTTGGTGCATATGTTCTATTTGGAGCATCTGATCAGCCGGGAATAGGAAGCGAAAATCTTGTAAACGATGGCGGTTTTCTGCCGTTTGGCTGGTGGGGAATGTGGGTAGCCATCTTTATCTCTCTATTCAGCTTTTTAGGGACAGAATTGATAGCGGTTACAGCAGGTGAAGCGAAAGATCCGGATGTAGCGGTACCGAAAGCATTAAAAGCAACCGTATTCCGTTTGTCGACTTTCTATGTTTTGACACAGCTATGAAGAGTATATTTCAAAGTTTTTCGTCAAAATAGGGATTTTCAAATTATCCACAGTTGGTAA
>NZ_QCWL01000001.1:1730046-1736398 GCF_003064505.1 Geobacillus sp. LYN3
GCATATTTATCAAAATTTGGGGGCTAGAAGTTCAATTTATCTCGAAGAATTTTTACTCCTCAGAGCTGGAATAAAAAAGCACATTTAAGCAGGAGGCTGACTCAACATCACTCAGAAGCGATGTTTTGATCCAGATTCTAGACACAGAAGCTGTAAGGCTTCTGTTTTTTACGGCAAGTTTCGACAGGATTTTTTATTAAAACTATGTATAGTTTTGGTGAGTGAAAAGGGATCGCTTTGACTGTGAGAGAAGGTATAGGGCTGTTATTAAGGGAGGTAAGGGTAAGTGATTCCTGACAATATAAAAAAGGATCATGTATCCATGGCAATTAAAGAGATTGATGAAAATGGTATACCAGCGAGTAGAAATTCAACGAAATTCCAACTTTCCTATAATAATAGACTGTATCCGCCTAAATATGTTTTATCCCTAGCAAATAAATATGCAAATGGAAAAGAGCTGCAACCTTGGGAATTTAGTGGTGGGGTAGAGACGAATAACTTCCTAGAGAAACTGGGGTTTAAAATTGTAAGTAAAGCGCCGTCTAAAATTAAGACCGGACCCGAAAAAGATAATAAAGATTGTCATGTAGCAAGAAGTAAAGGGGGGATGAAGAACAAGCATAATCATCGATGCAGCGAATGTAAAAATACGATAATCGATATGTTTAGAGTTATTTTCGGAAATGTCAAGATCGAACATAAGATGGAGATCAAAGCCCGGTTGGAGGATTATATCCATGAGAGTTATTATAAAGACTTAGCGGCTATTTATAATGCATTAAAGAATTACAGAGGTAATGAAAGTTTTGTTAGGAGCAAATTTCTAAAGTCTTGTGACCTATATATACCTCAGCCAGGATTTGTGGTTGAACTTGATGAATCTCAACATTTTTCCGAAGCGAGAAAAATATCGTTAACCCATTATCCAAAAGTGTTAAAAACAGGATTTAACGTTAATAAGTGGATTGAACAATGTGAAAAGATAATGTCTAAGGATAATAACCCTCATGATAGGGATGAACAAAGGGCCTGGTATGATACTCTGAGGGATTTTTTACCTTTGATTAAAGGGTTACAACCTACGGTTCGCATATCTTTGCTGGATTACACTTGGTGTGAACTTGATCCAAACAAGGAAGAGGATGTCGAATTATTCAAGTCACTAGTTTTAAATATTGATACTGAAAAAAAGGAAAATAATAAATCCAGTGAAAAAGTTCGAATTGCTACAGCTTGTTTACAATCCGATGGTCACTATACCAATGAGAGTAGAACTCGTCTGCTTTTCGAACTTATAGATAAATTGGATCAAAAAGCAGACTTGATATTGCTACCTGCCGGTTTTTATCAGACGAGCAATGATCCTAAAACCTTATATGCAAGACTCAATAAAGTTATTGGACAATATTTGGAAAAGTTAAATAGTAATATGGCTATTTGCTTGGGAATAGATGGGCGTTGCGGCTTGGATCAAATGGCCGTGTTGTTTACAAGGAATGGATTACAAGCCATTGGTAGGAAGTTTTATCCAACCGATTTTGAAGAGATTGATGGGGCAGATTCCTATTTATCTTTAGAAGATAGTTATTCAAGAGTGTTTGAATTAAAAGGCAAGAAATTTTATATGGCAGTTTGTTATGATGTATTTGGGATTAAGAAGGAAAGGTTAAAAAATCCTGGTATCGATGTGATCTTAGACTTAGTGCATCAATTTCATCCAATTGGTGAAGACAATTCAGGTGATGTACTTTTTGCAAAACATGGATTTGCAGGTGCTTCTAAGCATTGGGGATGTCCAATTTTTGGTGCCGCTGTTTTCTTTAATAGAGAAATACCTAAAAATTGGCCTACAGGTGTGATATGGGATTGTAATAAAAAAAATACGCGAAATTGGAGATACACAGATAATCCTTTGACTCATTATGAAGAAATATTGATTCGTGGTGATGAAAACGTGCTAATTAGGCTGTTTGAGGTTTAACATTATCTTGATGAACAGTACCTGTCGCTCTTCGCCAAAAAACGGAGCCTGTCCCTTTAACCGAGGGGAAGACTCTGTTATAGTATTGAGTTATTCTCTTTCCAATTGCTGCTTTTTCAACAAATCGAAAATTTCCATAAGAAGTTCCTCTTGATTTGTTAAGGCTGGCGGAACTTCCTTTTTTTCTTCCTGTTTTTTTAAGGTGATACAATTGTTTAACACTTTCATGAACAAGAAAATCGAAAACGTGATAATGAGAAAGTCAACGACTGTCTGTATAAACATTCCATATTTCACATCAGCTTTACCGATTTTATAGGATAAGCCGCTAAAATCGATGCCACCAAGCAATAGCTCAATCATCGGCATAGTCATGTCATTGACGAGGGAAGAAACGATTTTGTTGAATGCCTCGCCAATAATTACCCCGATGGCTAAGTTGACAATATTTCAGCGCATCGCAAACATATAATCAATGTGCTAAAGGATTAAGTGAATGTCAATTAGTACGTTTCAGCAAAAAACGGCCATTTTTTAACTCTTATTGATGGCAATATGTATCAAAAATAAATGATTGGTTACAAAGTCAAGGCTTCTCGCAGCTGAAACAGGCGAACAGTGCTAGGCACTGTTCGCCAAATGCATTTTTAGGGTGTGGGTGTTCGTTCAACCTGCTTTTTTCGCCATTTTATCTTTTTGTTTGGTTGTAAGATTCCAATAAATAGGAATTCCGGATAATGTGATTAACACAGAAAGAAAAGTATCGAGTGGCTGAGCGATGACGGTGCTTCCAATAATGTAAATCGCTCCTACAATCGCAACAATAGGCGTTACAGGATATAAAGGCACTTTATATAACGAATGATCGGACTTTTGATTTTTCCGCAACAAAAATACAGCGTAAAACGCTAAGCTGTAAAATGTGAAAACACTAAAAATGGCGATATCGGTCAAGCGGTCTGGGCTCGTCATTAACATCATCGCCACAGCGATCGCTACTTGCAAAACGGTTGCTTGAACAGGAGTGTGAAACGTTGGGTGAACGCGTGATAAGAAACGAGCGCCAGGAAACAGTCCGTTTTCTGCCATCGCAAACGGCATGCGTGGGAATGTTAAAATTTTTCCATTTAAACAACCGAAAATGGAAATTAAAATGCCGATCGCAATTATTTTTCCGCCTACATCGCCAAATAGTAACGTTGCGGCTTCTTTTGCGGCGTTCGGGCCAAGCTCGACAATTTTACTAGCAGGAAGTACGTGAAGGATCGCGATATTAACGCCTAAGTAGCAGAGCATGACAATGACAATTCCAGTAATAATGGCTTTTGGCAATGTTTTCGCTGGATTTTTCATTTCGCCCGCCACAAACCCGACGTTCATCCAGCCGTCGTACGCCCAAAGCGTCGCTAATACGGCAGCGCCCATGCTGATTGCTTGGCTGCTTTCGCTTTCCATTCCGAACACAGGCACATCTCCTTGAACCATTCCAAACACGATAATAAGGAAGATCGGAAGCAGTTTTGCTAATGTTAACAAGCTTTGAACAGCTCCGCCATATTGTGTTCCTAGTATGTTAATAAGCGCAAGAAAAAGAACCGCTAAAATTCCGATCCATGTTTCCGTCTGTTTTGAAAAACCGAACACCCCTGCAAATAACGAACCGAAGTATAATCCGAGCGCTCCGATCACCGCTGGGCCATAGATGATCGTTTGCATCCATCCGCATAAAAAGCCCCAAAACTTTCCGTACACCTCTTCTACATAAGCATATAGCCCTCCGGTTTTTGGAATTTTTACGCTCACTTCTGCGATCGTTAACCCGCTCGCTAATGTAATGATGCCACCGATGACCCATGCCCATAGGGCCATTGTCGAATCACCAGCGGCGGCGATGACAACTCCTGGTTTCATGAAAATGCCGGAACCGATGACCGTGCCGATGACTAAAGATGTTGCAACGATAAAGCCAATGCTTTTTCTTAATTCAGCCTGCTCCATTTTGTTCACCTCAAAAAGACAAATGTTTTTTCTATGAGTACAGGATCATTATAGCATAAGAGTAAGTAAATTATTATTTTTTAAAAATTTAAATATTATAGAGAATTAATTTCATTTCTTGACATCTTGACATGAACGAGTTTTTTGTACACGATGAAACATGTCATAATTTTCATGGTATAAATGGTATAGGAAAAATCTACAACGAATGATGTAGGGAGTCGCAGGGAAATGAATTGGATACGGTCACGTATTTTTTGGAAAATTTATATCATTAATTTAGTCGTTATTTTTGCTTTGCTAGCTTTAATGTTTATGATTGCTCGGATGTCTTTGCCGGAAATCACCAAAGAACAATATCGCTACATGACGGATAAAACCGTTTTGCGAATGAAAGAACAAATTGTTCAAATTGCTGAGGATTTAAATAAGTTTGAGCAATACGTGCAAGACGATCCGCATTTTCGGGTGAACGATGCCAAGCAATGGTCAAAAGGGCTTGAACATATTATTAAAATTTCTCCTTACATTGATAGTGCTACAATATTTGATTCGAACGGATATGTGAAAGGGTTTTATCCTAAGGACTTGAGGCATCTATTAAACTATAACTTAAGTAAGCGCGAATACTTCCAACAAGCGCTGCGAACGAAAAAAGTTTACTTCAGCGATGTCGTCTCCGCAGATACAGGACGTTATTTACTCGTCATTTCTGTTCCTGTTTTAAATGAACAGAATGAAGTGGAGAGAGTCGTCAACTTATCGATGCGAATTGAACAAAATAATCTATTTCGATCCATTGTTCGAAGTTTTCAAATTGGTGAACATGGCTATACGTTCATCGTCGATCGCAATGGGAACATTATTTCTCATCCATCGAAAAAGAGAATCGGCGATAATGTTGCTGAAAATGCCGTTGTACAAAAATTGCTTCGAGGACAATCAGGCTATGAAGAAGTCGTCAATACAGAGGGAGTGGCGATGCTTGCTTCCTATGCGTATATTCCGATTTTACAATGGGGTGTTGTTGCGCAAGTGCCTGTTTCGGAGATTTATAAACCCTATGTGTTGTTTGAAAAGGCACTTTGGTTTGCTTCTATTGCTGCATTTTTCATTTTATCGCTTTTAACAGCGCTCTATGCCCATCAAATTGTCCATCCGATTCGCCGGTTGTGTGATGTGGCAGAAGCGGTCGCAAAAGGAGAAAAACATGTTCGCGCAGACGAAACTGATCGAACGGAAATTGGTATACTCGCAAAGCGCTTCAATTACATGATTGATTCTATTCAACAGTCGGAAGAACTGTTGCGAAAATCGGAAAAACTGGCGGTTGTCGGTGAATTGGCGGCGGGGGTTGCCCATGAAATCCGCAATCCATTAACATCACTGAAAGGGTTTATTCAGCTTTTAAAAGAGGGAGAACGCAATCAGACGTATTTCGATATAATTGAAGCGGAATTAGAGCGATTAAACGAAATTGTCGATGAGTTTTTATTGCTTGGCAAGCCGCATCCAACAAAAAAAGCATACAGCCGCGTATCGGAAATGTTACAACATGTGATGAAGCTTCTCGAAGGACAAGCGCTATTGCATCATGTGACGGTTCAATATTTCGTTGATGAACAACTTCCGCTGCTTTATTGTGACGAAAATCAATTGAAACAAGTGTTCATCAACATCATCAAAAACGCCATTGAAGCGATGCCAAATGGCGGAATATTACGGATCGAAGCGAAACAACGACTAGATTCGATTCTCATTTGCATCACAGACGAAGGCTGCGGCATACCGAAAGAGCGAATGGCCAAGCTTGGTGAACCGTTCTACAGTACCAAAGAAAAAGGGACAGGACTAGGGCTAATGGTGAGTTTTAAAATCGTGGAAGCGCATGGTGGCAAAATGAAGATCCATAGCGAAGAAGGAAAAGGAACGACCGTGTGTTTGATTTTTCCGATTTCCTCAAAGCAGGAGGACTGAGTGAAAGGATCAGTCCTTTTTCTCTTTTTAAATTATCATTTTAAATTATCATTCACGCAACAAAAATTTGATGTGGGCATAAGGCGAACAGTACCTGGCACGGTACCGTCAAGAATTTTGTGTAATGTAAATGGGGTAGGGTTTCTCTGAAATAGATTTGAATTGATAGGGGACTGATTTTCTCCACACAGGAGACTGAATATTCAGTCTCCTGTGTGGAAAGGGAGAATCCCCCTATTTTGTTTATTTACAACATTTGGTTAACAATAACGTTCCTCAAACATTCGCTCGAGGGCTTCATGCACTTCGGCAAATCCTCGCAACTTTCGCCCTGCCCATTTCTCATTAAAATCTTGAATGGTTAAATACACGACTTTTTCCGCAGCTTCTAAA
>NZ_QCWL01000001.1:1736412-1737727 GCF_003064505.1 Geobacillus sp. LYN3
GTCGTGTAAATCACACTTCGAATACGGCTTGGATCATCCATAAATGTAAGGAGGACATCCAACTCATTGGCCCAAGATTGAACTTCTCTCGGATACTTGCTTGACCATTTCGACTCAAACTGTTGAAACATCTGTAATGCCATCTCCTTATTCGGCGCGCGATAAATCAGCTTGAGGTCCTCTGCCACTTCGAATTGATCTTTTTTCCGAACACGATTTAAGGTATTACGTACTTTGTGAACGACACAACGCTGCACATCCGCTTTCGGATAAACTGTAAATTAGCACATTATTTCAGAATCCCTTTTTCAAATTATTTCAGGCGGATTCGGAAATAATGTGCAANAATCAGCTTGAGGTCCTCTGCCACTTCGAATTGATCTTTTTTCCGAACACGATTTAAGGTATTACGTACTTTGTGAACGACACAACGCTGCACATCGGCTTTCGGATAAACCGCCTTAAAGGCTTCCTCCAACCCCGGTAGTCCATCGAATACGCCCAGAAGCACTTCCTTGACGCCTCTTTGATAGAGGTGTTGAAGAATTTCCTGCCATACATAGGCGCTTTCTTGTCCTCCCACAAAGAAATCAAGAATTTCGCGATATCCTTCTTCGTTCACCCCTAACACCACATAAATGACTTCTTTCTCCACGGTTTCGCGACGAAGTTTTACGTATAAACCATCCAAATATAAAACCGAATAACGCTGATGTAGAGGACGATTGTGCCATTTCTCGATGTCTTCCTTCACTACATCGGTAATACGACTGATTGTCGTTGGAGAATAGGCATTTCCTAAAATTCGTTCGATAAACTTGCCAATTTCCCTCGTACTCATGCCACTTTGATACATTTTGATGACGGCTTCCTCGAGCCAACCAGTATGACGTTGGTAAGGGGCAAACAGCTGCGTTTGAAATTCCCCATTTCGATCTCTTGGGACCAAAAGGCCTTCAATTCGGCCATATTGCGTATCTAGATTTCGTTGATAGTAGCCGTTTCTCATACTGGATGTGTCCGCCTGTTCGATTTCGAGGAAATGTNNNTTCCCGCATAATCAGCTCTAATTTTTCCTTCACAAACTGACGAATGACACTTTCCAGTTGATTTGCCCAGTCTACATTCGGTATACTTTTAGACATAGGTAGGGTACTCCTTTCTCTAAGATTTTTGGTTCAAATCAGAGAATACCCTACCTTTTTTCTTTTTGCCTAGCAAAATGCTTTACACAAAATTTTATACCTCACATTTCGCACCCTCCCAACGAAAATCGGGAGGATTTTTTCGTTCCGATGTCGAATGAATCCTTGAC
>NZ_QCWL01000001.1:1737827-1740940 GCF_003064505.1 Geobacillus sp. LYN3
ACCCCTGCATCATACCAAGAGGGCTTTTTTTGATCAAGTCCCCGGAAAAGCTCCTAACGGGAATGCTCCTTTAATATATAAAAACCCGTCCCTACATATAGGGACGGGTTTGTGCCCGCGCTACCACCCTTATTCCGCATATGTAAAAATCATGCGGCTCTCCATCACGTACAATCATACGCATTCCATTATAACGGTGGACAACCCGTCAAAGCTTACTATGTTTCAGCTTTGCATCTCAGAGATGATCTTCGGATAAGGCCTGGACATCGGCTTTCACCAAACGCCGACTCTCTGTAGAACAGGGATCCTATCTTACTCTTCTCGTCATTGATTTTTATTATTTGAAAATAATTTAGCAGAGTAAAACTGAAATGTCAATATTTTTAGAGTTTATGCTCTTTTTGCAAAAAAAGATCTCTGATCTTCGTGTGAGCACAGGAATATTCCTGCTTATTAACTATGATGTGTCCGTGAAAAACTATATTAAAGCTCCAAGAGAATCAAGGAGATTTTCCAAGAGTGCTTGAAACGAGAATTCCTTTAGTTTCAAAAGCGGCGGATGTTACATATTTTGATGCGAACGGAGCCAACACGCTCGGACAAAAATAGGGTTCGTCAGTCTCGAGTTTGCTTGAATCATTTAAGAATGTAACGGAGGAGTTTCTATCTGTCATCGCTTAACTTACGACAGAAGTGTTTGAGATTCTATTTTTTTGGTGTTTTTATGACATAATTCGACAGAATTTTTGGTACCGTCAAGAATTTTGTGTAATGTAATGGGGTAGGGTTTCTCTGAATTCAATTTTAGACATAGGTAGGGTTATTAAAAATCATTTCAATATCATAGATAAATCCAATTTATCTCTATTTGGATTTGAATTCTACAACCCAAGTGTCAAATGAAATTAGTATACTATACCAAAGTGTTCCGAAGCACAACGATGACAAGTGCTTTTATCAAATCGATGTTCTGCTGCTACCCTTTTTCCGCAAAACTGACATTTTCGATATTGCCTTTTTCTAGAGTTGATGGTCTTCATCAATAACTCAAGTATTTCCTCTTTCATTTCTTCTTCCTCAAGACTTCTTAAACTATCGAGCGGAGTGGAGTATTTTGGATAAATAGAAGGATAAGGAGCGGGCATGTACCCATCCCATTGAGTCGCTTCAAACCCGAATTCCATTTCCTCTGTTGTTTTACGCACATAAACTTCGATTTCTGGGTCATATTCAGGATTGTCGAGTTTGAAATAAAGGGTTGTCTTATAAACTGGATCTGAGTCAAACTGGAAAAAGCTGAATTGTTCATTAATCCATTTCAATACCTTATCTTTATCTTTTGTGTTATGTTTCATGTTTTACTCCCCTAGTCAATTTTCTATTGGATTTTATGCCTGAGTAGCCGTTCGGTCGCCCAAACAGAAAGCGAATTACGATGGTGTTCTTCTTATTGACTCCGGATGTTTTATTCTATTTTCTTAATGGCGCCAGCGACATCATAGTCCAAAGGGTCTAATTCTGTTGGTTTTCCGAGTACGAGCTTTGCCAGTTCAGAACCTAAGTAAGGACCAGCTGTCAGTCCGGATGCGCCTAATCCGTTGGCCACATAGATGCCTTCGAAACCTGGAAGCGCTCCAAAGACCGGAAGAAACCCAGGAGTGTATGGACGAAAACCAACTCTTGTTTCAAGATGAGTACAATTCGCCAGCCCTGGAGCTACGGTTAAAGCTTTGTCTAAAACTTCATGCAATCCACCAGCCGTTACTCTGCAATCGAAGCCAACCTCATCTTCATGAGTGGCTCCGATGACAATACGGCCATCTTTAAAGGCAAGGAGATATTGATTATTTGGCGGCATGACAACGGGCCAATTGTCTGTATCCTGTTCTGGTCTTTCAAGGTGAACGATTTGCGCTTTTTGCGGCACCACTAAAAATTCAATGCCTAACGGTAGAAGCAGCTCTTTTGACCACGCACCAGCCGTTGCAATGACGGCATCTCCTACATATTGTCTTCCTTCTACTTCGACACCGATTACTTGTGCACCTTTATGGATAAGTTTTGCGTTTCCTTTGATATAAGCAGCTCCAAGCTTTTGCGCTGCCCGAACTAAGGAGTTGCGAAGTGCTCTTCCATTGACGCGAGCGGCGCCACTGACATGAATGGAGCTATACTCCTCTGCCAATGGCGGAAATAGTGCTTTTGTTTCCTCGGGAGACAATCGCGTAATTTCGCCTATTTCTGGTGCGTCCTCACGACGTTGTAATACTCTTTCCTTGATCTTTTGAAGCTTCTCTTCATCTGTATGAAGACAGATTGCTCCTACACGCTCATATCCCGTTTCCGTTTCACCATAGAATTTCAGTTCTTTGATTAAAGCGGGATAAAATCTCGCTCCGCCTTTCGCTAAACGATACCAACGCTTATTTCGACGCTGGGAAACCCATGGACAAACAATTCCAGCCGCAGCATCTGTTGCTTGGCCTTTGTCACCTCTGTCTATTAGCGTTACAGCAGCTCCTTCTTTTGCCAAGTGATAAGCGGTAGACGCTCCTAAAATTCCGCCTCCAACGATGATGTATGATTTCATAAAAAACACCTTTTCTATTTTTTCTTTTTCCATCATTAGAATAGCACATGATGAAGCGTTTGCGAAAAGAAGTAAGAGTTCATTTCTAAGGGGATCGTTCCCGGGTTAATTCTGCACTTTTTCACCGAAGCAGCAGGAGTATTCGGCAACGCCACAGGCGGCAGACGAGGCGCTCATTTTCTGGGCATTTGCCAACGGAATTTTAATCTCTTTCTTACCAGCGCTCTTGCTCCCAGTCCTTGGCTCGTTTGGGTTTGAAGGGACGACGTTCGGAGATTCGGATTTTGAGATTTTGTTGGGATATTTAATTAAACTATTTTTGTAACCAGCTTCGTGTGCTTGATGCAAGAAGCTGGTTTCATGAACGCTTTGCCCGCGAACGCATTCCCGCTTTGATGGAGGTGTTGGAGTGGGTTCAAGATTTAGATAAAGAAATTATGGAAGAACAGCAGCTCTGAGGAGTAAAAATTCTTCGAGATAAATTGAACTTCTAGCCCCCAAATTTTGATAAATATGCGAT
>NZ_QCWL01000001.1:1741040-1744623 GCF_003064505.1 Geobacillus sp. LYN3
CGCATATTTATCAAAATTTGGGGGCTAGAAGTTCAATTTATCTCGAAGAATTTTTACTCCTCAGAGCTGTAAAGTCATTGATCATTTGGAGCATCGTACTCAGCGGACTTATTTTGTTGACATTAAGCATTTATCCTCAGTTTGCAGAGCAGCAAAAAGAAATGACCAAACTGCTTGAGGCCTATCCGGAATCGATTAAAAAAGCGTTTGGAATGAATGAGCTAAATATGGGAGATTTAATGGGTTTTTACGGGATAGAAATTTATATGATAACTACCCTTTTAGGAAGCATATACTCGGCAATTCTTGCATCCAATATTCTGGCCAAGGAAGAAAATGAAAAAACGATTGAATTTTTGTTGTCAAAGCCTGTCACAAGAAGCCGAATCGTAACAGAAAAACTTCTGGCCGTTTTGGTAAATATTTTGATTTTTAACGTAGTTTCAGCCGCAGCAAGCATCATTGGATTTCAATTTGCAAAAGACCCGGATGTTCCGACAGACACGTTTAGTTTGCTGATCGCCGCAACAATATTGCTTCATTTGACGTTCGGTGCAATTGCGTTTATGTTGTCGTCGATGATGAAAAAAACAAGAAACATCCTTTCGATCTCACTGGGGATTGTCCTAGCTGCCTACTTTATGAATGTGATGGCAGGGATATCGGAAGACTTAGAGTTCCTAAAATATATAAGCCCGTTTAAATATGTGGACGCCGCCTCCATTATTAATGATAACGAGATTGAGCCTTTGTATATCTTTATTATGGCTGAGGTTATTTTGATTAGTATCTTCGCTTCATATATGGTATATAAAAAGAAAGATATTGCAGTCTAATGAAATTAGAGGTGTTAAAATTGTATTCAGCATTTGAAAAGCAGCCTAAAGAGAAAAAAGACTTGATCATCAAAGTGGCCATCGAGGAATTTGTGAAGAATGGTTATGAAAAGACCTCTACAGATGTTATTACGAGACGGGCGGGAATTTCCAAGGGAATCCTTTTTCATTATTTTAAGAGCAAGAAAAACTTATACCTTTATTTAGTGAATTATGTGAAGGACTTTCTGACGGAACTAGCAATGGAAGAAATGAAAAAAATCCAATCTGATGATTTCTTTGAAAGGATCAAAGAAATCGTCCTGTTGAAACAAAAACTAACGGTTCAGTATCTCCAAGAAACTCAGTTTATTACGGATGCCTTTACTAATCCTCCAGTGGCAGTAAAGAAGGAAATGGAAGAAATTATTAAGAAACATTACGAAGCTTATCAGGAAGATTTTTTGCTGAAGCATGTCTATATTAAAGATCTGATCCAAACGGAAAAACTTAGAGAGGATATTTCCGTGGATACCGCGATCCGCATGACCATGTTGATTGCCGAACAGCTGTCTAATAAGTATATGGCTATATACAAAAATAAGCAAATGGATGTCATGAGTGGTGTGGAGTCTTTGATAAGGGAACTGAATGAATATCTTAAGATTATTAAATATGGAATCTATAAACCAGAATAGAGTTTTTGATTTCTTTTCCCGTGGCGTTTTGCTACGGGATTTTTGCATATTATTAATGTTACGCATATAATTTTAAGATTTATTTAAAATTATTTAAAAATAAGACATTATCAAAGTGTATTGCACAATAGATGAATATGTTGTAATCTTTTATTTGTTTTATATAACGAAATACAACTGCTCATCTTCTTATCTAGAGAGGCGGAGGGACTGGCCCGAAGAAGTCTCGGCAGCGGACTCGTTTTCGAGTGCTGTGCCAAATCCAGCAAGCATTGTGCTTGAAAGATAAGAAGGGTTTCTTATATAGATACGTATAAGGCCTCTTCTTATGTTCAGATAAGAAGAGGCCTTTTCTCTAAGTGGAAAGCTCCTTCAAAAAAACATAAAATGAGGTGGAAAGAGTGGAGTTAAGAAAAGGCAATCTATTTGCGTTATTTCCGTTTGTGGTCTTTTTAGTGTTGTTCATTGGTGCAGGCGTGGTTACAGGCGATTTTTATAAATTTCCAGTCATTGTAGCAATTTTGATTGCGGCAAGTATTTCGTTGATGATGAATCGGAAAGAGTCTTTAACGAAGAAAGTGGAAGTGTTCACAAAAGGGGCTGGAAATGCCGATGTCATGTTAATGGTCATCATTTTCTTATTAGCAGGAGCATTTTCGGAAGTAACTAAAAAAATGGGGGCTGTTGAATCAACGGTTAATTTAGCTCTTTCCGTTGTTCCGCAAAATTTATTAATAGCCGGTCTATTTGTCATTGGATGTTTTATCTCCATTTCGATGGGAACGTCCATGGGAACGATTGTAGCGTTAGCGCCGATTGGAGTCGGAATTAGTGAACAAACCGATATTTCTTTGGCATTATCTATGGCAGCTGTCATTGGCGGTGCTATGTTTGGAGATAACCTATCTTTTATCTCTGATACAACGATTGCGGCAGTTCGTACACAAAATACAAGAATGAAAGAAAAGTTTAAGGTGAACTTTTTCATTGTTTTACCAGCGGCAATCATCACCATCGTTCTTTTCTGGGCCATTACTGCTGGAGAGCAAGCGGAAATTACGAATCAATCTTTTCATTGGATGAAAATTTTACCTTACCTTGGTGTATTAATAACAGCATTAATGGGCGTTAATGTACTAGTCGTGTTAGCAGGCGGTATTTTATTAGCAGGAATCATCGGCCTTCTTGATGGAAGCTACAGTGCAATGGGCCTCATTCAAGCCATCGGTGACGGGGTCGCCGGAATGCAGGAATTGTCATTGCTTGCGATCTTAATTTCCGGTATGGTGGAAGTCATTAAACATAACGGTGGAATCGATTATTTACTTCAATTAGTAACAAGAAATGTAAAGTCAAAAAAAGGGGCACAATTCGGCATCGCGGGATTAGTGAGTTTAACCAATCTTTCAACAGCAAACAATACGATCTCCATTTTAATTGCTGGTCCACTTGCAAAAAACATTGCTGATCAATATGACATTGATCCGCGTAAATCTGCCAGCATATTGGATATTTTCTCATGCTGTTTCCAGGGGCTCATCCCATATGGTGCGCAAATGCTTGTGGCAGCAGGTGTTGCTTCCATTTCACCATTAAGTATTTTGCAGTATTCGTTCTACCCATTCTTAATTGGAGTTTGTGGCATGATTGCGATTGTGTTTGACTTTCCAAAATTAAAAACACAAAAAGAAGTAAAGGCAGACTTACAAGCGAATAAAGCGGTATAATGAAAAGGTCTCTGATGTGGAGACCTTTCTTTGTAGGGGGGTGACTTAGAATATGATTAACACAAACGGTCGTTTAGAAAGGTGATGAAAAATTGTTCATCCAAAAAGACAACCAAGCAATATCAATGAATGATCTTGTGTGTTAGTATCTAGATGTAAAGTGGGAGAAGAGCTCCTATAAACTATTGCAATCTGGTTTTATTCATTATGAACGCTTTCAGAAACCAAAACCAGTGTGCACAGATTTTTAAGCTGAGAAAGGATGTTCGTCATTCACGAGAACATCCGCCGGAAGCCCACTGCTTTAGCTGTGGAGGAAGGCGGGGTTTATATTTTTAGTATA
>NZ_QCWL01000001.1:1744723-1750264 GCF_003064505.1 Geobacillus sp. LYN3
CCAAGGAGTCCGGTTCATGTCTCCTTTTTTGTTTAGTTGTCAATTTATGTCAGTGAATTTGCTCATCTACAGGTAACAAAAGGGATATTGAAGTTTGAATAGGGGAATAAGCATTGCCAATCCCCTTTCTCTTTTAAAAACTATGGTGTAAATTCCCGTGATTTGATATATCTTTCTGATTTATGTGGCATCCATCGTGAAGAAATAAGCGCCCTTAGCTTGACTGAAAAGCTAAGGGCGCTTGGCATGAAGAGATCAGCTAATCACAAATTCGAAGCTTCCGAATATTTTTACTTCTTTTCCGATAAGAAATCCTCCTGTTTCAAGGGCCGCGTTCCATGTTAAGCCATAATCTTCGCGATTAATTTTTCCTTCTACGTCAAAGCCGGCTACGATGCTTCCGGTTATCGGATTTTTGGATTGTCCGTTAAATTCGACTTTGAACGTCTCTGTTTTTGTAACATCTTTAATCGTTAATTGACCTGTTACTTCATATTCATCATCTGAAACCTTTTTAACAGAATCGCTGATAAACGTGATGGTTGGATAATGTTCTACATCGAAAAAGTCAGCTGAGCGAAGGTGGTTGTCTCTGTCTTCGTTTTTTGTATCAATGGAAGCTGCTTGGATGGTCACTTTCACTTTGGAAGATTCCAGCTGATTGATGTCACCTTCCACTTCCACATCAAATTCGGTGAACTCTCCTTTTGCTTTAGCAACCATCATATGTTTTACCTGAAAAGATATGGAACTATGAACTTTGTCTAATTGAAAAGTTGTCATGTTCCTTCTTCCTCCTTTTGTTTTGGTTATAATAATCATATCTGAAAAATATCTTGAATTCAAATATTTTTATTTAAATTTAAAAAATTTTAAAAATAAGTTAATATTTCCCAATCAATGAGCGGATGAATACATGAATATGTGCATCCATCTCTCTTAATCCAAAAAGCCGCATCTAACGGTTTTTTCTAAGTATAATACCAACATATGCGCTGCTTTCACTTGATAATGGATGCATGATAACATTAGATTAAGTGTGAAAGCGGACAGAGAGGAAGAGGAATCATGATGAAGCAGTTAAGCATTTTAGCGAAAATCGAAAATCAAATGGAACGGTTTTCACCAGCAGAAAAAAAGATTGCTACGTATATTATGGAACATGCGGAGCTTGTGCCAAATATGACGACGAAGGAACTGTCGAAAAACGCAGGATCTAGTGAGGCGAGTGTCGTTCGCTTTTGCAAAACGATCGGCATTGGCAGCTTTACCGCGTTAAAATTGGCGCTTGTCCGTGAATTGACGATTGCCGATATGAACATTAACGATTTTTCGATTATTGAAAAACAAGATGCTCCGTATGATTTATTTAATAAAGTGACCTATGTCAACAAAGCGGCGATCGAAGCGACAACAACGACGATTGATAAACGGGAATTGGAAAAAGCGGCGGAAGTGATTGCCAATGCGAAAAAAATTTTATTTTACGGAGTCGGAGGATCAGCTTCTTCGGCGATGGATGCATGCTATAAATTTACAAAGCTAGGCTATGTGTCGATGATGTCTCCCGATTTTCATACGATGCTTCCGCTTGTCGCGAATTTAGAGAAAGGGGATGTGTTTGTCGCGATTTCCACATCAGGAAGAACAAAAGATGTGCTGGAAATTGCGAGATTCGCCAAAAAACAAGATGCCACGGTGATTGCCATCACTAAACTCGATACGTCGTCACCATTGTATAAGGAGGCGGATATCAAACTATGTCTTCCAGATGTCGAGCAAGATCATCGGATCGGAAGTATGGCATCACGAATGACGCAGCTGAATATCATTGACGCGCTCTATTTAATTACGTTCCACCGGATGGGAAGCCGCGTATTAGAAAAATTTCACGTAACGAGAGAAGAAGTAGTCCGGTTGCGGAGATAAATAATATGGCAGCGAGCAGTCAATGCTTGCTTTTCTCTTTTTATGGAGATTTTTTGAAAATGGAAGAATAAAATTGATATTTTATTTCATATATATATAATTAAAATAAGAAATAAAATTTCAAATCTATAAGAAGGTGACAAGATTGCTAGAACGTTTAACAACCGAACAACGAAACAACAAAACGCGGAACTTAGATGAAATGACGACGAAAGAAATTTTACAGGTGATGAACGAAGAAGACCAAACAGTGGCCATTGCTGTTTCGAAAGAATTAGAACACATCGAAAGGCTTGTGCAAAAAGTGATTGCGTCTTTCCAGCAAGGCGGTCGGCTCATTTATATGGGAGCTGGTACAAGCGGTCGCCTTGGAATTTTAGATGCGGTGGAGTGCCCTCCGACATTCGGGGTGGAAAAGGAGATGGTGCAAGGATTAATTGCAGGCGGATTGGAAGCGGTTACAAATGCGGTAGAAGGAGCAGAAGATAACGAAGAACTTGCAGTAAAAGATTTACAGTCAATTGGGCTGACGGCAAAAGATACGGTCATTGGCATTGCGGCGAGCGGGCGAACACCGTATGTGATCAGCGGGCTCCGATACGCAAAGCAAATCGGTGCCACAACCGGGAGCATTGCCTGCAATAAAGGAGCGGAAATTAGCAAATACGCTGATGTCAGCGTTGAAGTGGAAACAGGCCCGGAAATCTTAACAGGATCCACTCGCTTAAAAGCAGGAACAGCACAAAAGATGGTATTAAATATGATTTCCACCGCTTCCATGATTGGAATCGGAAAAGTATATAAGAATTTAATGGTCGATGTGCAGGCGACAAACTTTAAACTAAAAGAACGAGCTAAACGAATTATTATGGAGGCAACCGATGTAGATGATAAGACGGCGGCGCGTTATTACGAAGCGGCGCGGGGACATGTGAAAACGGCGATTGTCATGATTTTATTGCAATGCAGCTATGAAGAAGCGACAGAGCGTCTGCAAAAAGCGAATGGATTTGTTCGCCAGGCGCTTCAATAAAATATGTGAATAAGGGGAGAGGTTGAAATGAAAAGGGAACAACAAATGGCCGTTGAAATATTGGAACGGCTTGGAGGGAAAGAAAACATTACACGTATTGCTCATTGTATGACGAGGGTGAGAGTGTCATTGCGCGATCATCAAAAAGCCGATATCGCAGGTCTTAAAAATATTGAAGGTGTCATGGGCGTCATTGAAGATGAAACATTGCAAATCGTTGTCGGCCCTGGAGTCGTTAACAAGGTAGCTGCTGCGCTTTGCGAATTAACAGGGTTACAACTTGGAGAAGTGATGGAAGATATTGCAGCACAGAAAAAAGCCGAGATTCAACAACGCAACCAAACGCCATTTAAACGATTGCTGCGCAAAATCGGAAGCATTTTTATCCCGCTTATTCCAGGTCTTGTCGCATCGGGAATCATTAACGGAATTGCTAACTTTGCGAAAAACGCCGGGGTCGATCCAACAGAAACATGGCTGCAGCTATTATTGCTCATTGGCGGCGGCATTTTCGCTTCGCTCGGCGTTTTAGTCGGATACAATACGGCAAAAGAGTTTGGCGGTACACCTGTGTTGGGAGCGATTGCTGGAATTTTAGTATTTAACCCGGCGCTTGCCGATATTAAACTGTTCGGGGAAGCGTTGACGCCGGGACGGGGCGGATTGTTTGCGGTGATGTTGGCCGCATGGCTTATGGCGGTCATGGAAAAGCGTGTCCGCAAATTCGTTCCAAATGCGATTGATATTATTGTGACGCCGCTTTTAACCGTGTTAATGGTATGTTTATTTACGCTCATCGCCGTTCAGCCGCTTGCCGGATGGTTATCTTTAGGTATCACAAGCGGAATCAAAGCAGTGTTGGATATTGGCGGTGCGGTTGCTGGCGCCATTTTGGCAGGTACGTTTTTACCGCTTGTGATGGTTGGATTGCATCACGGTCTGACACCAATTCATATGGAGTTTATTAATAAAATCGGTTCAACTCCAATTCTTCCGATTTTAGCGATGGCAGGGGCAGGCCAAGTAGGAGCGGCGATTGCGATTTTCGTCAAAACGAAAAACAAACGGCTTCGCAACATTATTAAAGGGGCGTTGCCAGTTGGATTTTTAGGAATTGGAGAGCCGTTATTGTACGGGGTGACTCTGCCATTAGGAAGACCATTTTTAACCGCGTGTCTCGGCGCGGCAGTCGGCGGTGCGTTTCAGGCAGTTGTGAAAACAGCCGCGCTCGGAATCGGCGTATCTGGTTTATCGCTCATTCCGTTAATCGCCGACAATAAATATATTCTATATTTCTTAGGATTGGTCATTTCGTACACGTTTGGTTTCCTTTTTACGTATTTCTTTGGCTTTAAAGAAGAAATGGCGGAAAACATTTAATTCTAGGTGGTTTCGATGTTCTATCTATCTTTCTACTTATCAGAACAAACGGATCAAATCGAAAAAAGATTTGCACAGGCAAATTGGTTCGGATGTCGGGAACTATTTACATCGCTTCATATTCCCGAAGACGATCTTACCTTTTATCGCAAGCGATTACAGGAGATCGGGCAGTTAGCGAGAAAATACGGAGTCGGGATCATCGCTGACGTTACCCCGGCTTCTTTATCCAAAATTGGGGTGAATGGAGACAATCTTGATTTGCTTTTTGATGGAGGAATTATTGGACTGCGGCTTGATGATGGATTTTCTATGAAAGAAGCAGCAACGTTTTCTCACCGGATGAAAGTTGTTTTCAATGCGAGCACGATGACGGAAGAAGAATGCGACGATCTTGCTTTTTGTGACGTGAACTGGAATCAAATTGAAGCGTGGCATAATTTTTATCCACGTCCAGAAACAGGATTATCAAAAGAATTAGTCATTCAAAAAAACAAGATTTTACGCCGAAAAGGAATTCGAACGCTTGCCGCGTTTATTCCGGGAAATAAAGAAAAACGAGGTCCGCTCCATCAAGGGCTTCCTACGCTAGAGGCTCATCGGTATATGGATCCGCTTTGCGCGTACGTGGAATTAGTGCGGGATTGTGAGGTAGATAAAGTATTTGTGGGCGATGGCGGGATGACAGATGATGTGCTTGCGCGAATGAAGGAGTTTCGGGATGGGGTTATTCCGCTGCGCTACCGGCCGCTTGTGCAACAACATGAACTGCTTTCCATGGTCGAAACGGTTCAAACGAATCGGCGTGACGCGGCAAGGGATGTCATTCGATCACTGGAATCCCGCTTATCTTTCTCATGGCCAAAGCATTTATTAACACCAGCATGTACGATAGAGAGACAAAAGGGAAGTGTTACGATGGATAATATTAGATATGGAAGATATGCCGGCGAACTGCAAATCACATTAACCGATTTGCCAGCAGATGAGAAAGTCAATGTGATTGGACGAATTTTTGAAGACGATCTTCCTCTCCTTGCGTATGTCAAAGGAGGACAACAGTTTCGCCTTGTGCGGATCACATAAAGCTTACGGCCACCGAATTCGGTGGCGTTTTATTTATCTGTTGTAACTATTCAGCCACATGATCAAGTGAGCTGAATATTTTTTGTATTTCCTGTCTATGATGTGAATATTGA
>NZ_QCWL01000001.1:1750364-1757439 GCF_003064505.1 Geobacillus sp. LYN3
TCAATATTCACATCATAGACAGGAAATACAAAAAATATTCAGCTCACTTGATCATGTGGCTGAATAGTTACTCACGCATCGTTTTTCCTTTTTTCACACACCTTTTCACCACCCCAGTTTCTATTATATAACAGATGAGGTGGAAGTAGTTTCATATTTTTCAAGAAAAGAATCATTATATGAGTCTAACGTTGTCGATATTCGAGCCTTCTAGAAACAAGAGATAACGAATAATTGACAACAAAATACATAAGCGCAACAAGAATAAAAATCGGTATCACATAATTGACATTTCTTCCGTTAATAATTTGTGCGTGGTTCATCAATTCTGGGAGGGAGATCACGATCGCTAGCGATGTATCTTTCAGCAATGATAGAGACCATCACGCAATGACCACGATGGCATTGATTTTATACACGGAAAGAGATGATAACGGCGAAATATTGAGCAATAAATATAGTTAAGTGGAAAGGACTGAATCAAAAGACTGAGTTTTTTTGTTGCATAGTAGTGTTTAGCGAATGAATTGTTGCGGGTCAATTTATTTTTAAAAAATGACAATAATGCATTGGACAAAATGATATTTACTTTTCATTGAATACATAATGTAAGCGCTTTAAGATAAAGGTACAGTAAGCAAAAGGGGGAAATGCAACATGACTCATACAACAGAAAATCAGTCTGGCTTTCGTGTAAAGATTCAGCGTTTTGGTAGTTATTTAAGCGGAATGATTATGCCGAATATTGGGGCATTTATTGCGTGGGGAATTATTACGGCGCTGTTTATCCCGACAGGATGGCTGCCAAACGAAACATTTGCAAAGCTTGTTGGCCCAATGATTACGTATTTATTGCCATTATTAATTGGTTATACGGGCGGAAAAATGATTTATGATGTTCGCGGCGGTGTTGTCGGTGCGACAGCGACAATGGGAGTCATTGTCGGTTCAGACATTCCAATGTTTCTTGGCGCGATGATAATGGGGCCACTAGGTGGTTACCTAATCAAAAAATTCGATCAGCAGATCCAAGGTAAAGTGAAACAGGGCTTTGAAATGCTTGTCAATAATTTTTCCGCCGGAATTATCGGCGGGCTGTTGACATTAGCTGCATTCAAAGGGGTTGGACCGGTTGTTTCGGCAATTAGCAAAACGTTAGCAGCAGGTGTAGAAAAAATTGTTGATTTGCACTTATTGCCATTGGCGAATATTTTTATTGAACCAGGAAAAGTGTTATTCCTCAATAACGCGATCAACCATGGAATTTTAAGTCCGCTCGGCATTGAACAAGCAGCAAAAACAGGAAAATCGATTTTATTTCTGCTTGAAACAAATCCTGGTCCGGGCCTTGGCATCTTGTTAGCGTATTGGTTGTTTGGAAAAGGAATGGCAAAGCAATCCGCGCCGGGAGCGGTAATCATTCATTTCTTAGGCGGGATTCACGAAATTTACTTCCCTTATATTTTAATGAGACCGATTTTAATTTTAGCTGCAATGGCTGGCGGAGTGAGTGGAGTATTCACATTTACCATTTTCGATGCTGGGCTTGTGGCGGTTCCATCTCCAGGAAGTATTTTTGCACTTTTAGCAATGACGCCAAAAGGAAACTATCTTGGAGTATTGGCAGGGGTATTTGTCGCCGCGGCAGTGTCATTCTTCGTTGCATCTATTTTCTTAAAATCTGCGAAAAATAACGAAGAGGAAGATTTAACGAGAGCTACAGAAAAAATGCAACAATTAAAAGGGAAAAAGAGCGATGTTGCTGCTGTGTTGAAAAAGGAAGAAGAAGCAGTTCCGGCCAAAGTCAAAAAGATTGTATTCGCTTGTGATGCAGGAATGGGTTCGAGTGCGATGGGGGCATCTATTTTGCGTAATAAAGTGCAAAAAGCAGGGTTAGACATTGAAGTAACGAATACTGCGATTAACCAGCTTCCGGCAGATGCGGATATTGTCATCACCCATAAAAATTTGACAGATCGCGCAAAAGAAAAATTGCCAAACGCTTTCCATGTATCAGTGGAAAATTTCTTGAGCAGTCCAAAATATGATGAGCTCATCGAAATGTTAAAGAAATAAAAGGTAGGCGTTTGCTTACCTTTTTTCTTTTCACAAGAACGCATTTTATTAAAAGATGGCAACAATAAAAGGGACGAAAAAGCAATATCTATTTGTTGTGATAAAAGGTATCAGGATCTAAAATCTTTATTGAACAAGTTATTAATTATTTAAATCATGTCAACAATGGTTGCGCAAGACGGGAGGTGAAGGGGCTATGTATATATCGGCGCGAGAGCGAAAAATACTGGATATTTTGTTGTCCAATGACGAAGGAATGACGGCGGGAGAACTTGCCCGGCAGCTAGACGTCAGCAACCGTACCATCCACCGGGATTTAAAAGGGATCGAGCGCATTTTAAAGGATTACCGCCTGCAGCTTGTCAAAAAAGCAGGGGTCGGCATTCGGATTATTGGAGAAGAAGAAAAGAAAAAAGAGCTAGCGCTTCATCTCTTTCATTTGTCTCATAAGGAATACACACCAGAGGAACGACAGATAATCATTCTGATTGCTTTGCTGGAAGCAACAGAGCCTGTCAAGCTTTTATCGCTTGCAAACGACCTCAACGTTACTGTTGCAACCATTAGCCATGATTTAGATAAAATCAATAAAATGATAGAAAAATACGGGCTATCTCTAATCCGAAAAAGAGGATATGGTGTGGAAATTGCTGGATCTGAGTCCGCAAAGCGGAGAATGATGAGTGAACTACTATTTCATCATGTGGATGAACATGAGTTTCTCTCGTTAATGAAAGAGTCGATTCAAAAAAAGTCCATCGATAAATTGAATACGGTTACAGAAAAACTTCTCGGGCTAATCGATAAGAAAAAATTAGTCACCATTGAACAACAAATTGAACGGATCAAGGAAGAGCTTCCTTTTACTATTGCCGACAGTTCGTATATTGCGTTAGTGGTCCATCTTGCCTTAGCAATAGAGCGAATCAGCCAAGGAGAATCGATTAATTTTGATCAGCAATATTTGGAAACGATTCAGACCACAAAAGAATACGAAACTGCAGAAAAAATTGCGCGATCGTTAGAACATGCTTTTCGCATCACGATTCCAAAAGAGGAAATTGGTTATATTACCATGCATTTAATGGGAGCGAAACTTCGCGACCGCCAAGGTTATATGCTAGAAGATACAAGTTTTGAAATAGGCATCAAAGCACAGGAGCTAATTCGGTTTGTCAGCGATGAGCTCCATGTAGATATCACGAACGATTATACATTATACGAAGATTTGGTTGTTCATTTAAAGCCAGCACTTTATCGCATCCAGCATAACATGGGGATTGCCAATCCGCTTTTAGAAAGAATTGTTCAAGATTATCCAGAACTTTTTGCGGTGTTAGAAAAAGGAGTAAAACAAGTATTTCCGGATGTTGCTGTTCCAAACGAAGAAATTGGTTATTTAGTTCTCCACTTTGCATCGGCGTTATTGAGGGTAAAGAAAGGATTGCGTGCGTTAGTGATCTGTTCGAGCGGACTAGGGACGGCAAAAATATTAGCAACAAGATTGAAAAAAGAAATTCCAGATATTGTCCACATGGAACAGATTTCTGTTTTTGAATTGAGAAACACGGATGTAACGCGATACGACTTGATCGTTTCGACCGTACCCATTGATGGCTTGGCAAAGCCGTATTTGGTTGTCAGTCCAATGCTAAGGGAAGAAGAGATTCTGTCGATTAAACAGTTTCTAAAAAACAGAAACGCGGTTTCCCGTAAGGAAGATGTAGACGGTTCAATAGGAACATCTCATGATGTGATTAAGAAAATGGATTCCATTCAAAAAATGAGTGAAACCATTCTCCGAATTTTGCAAGGGTTTACGTTACAACAGGTAAATAGCCATTCCATCAAAGAAGTATTAGCAGAAGCGTGTCATCAGCTATGGCAAAAAGGGATCATTCGCGATTCCGAAAAAGTTCTTGCAGAATTGTTGCGGAGAGAGACATTAGGAGGATTGGGAATACCGGAAACGTCGCTCGCTTTGTACCATACTCGAAGCTCTGCGGTGGTTTTTCCGTCTTTCACGATTTATAGGTTAACGGAATGCCAAACAATCCATGGAATGCACGATCAGCCGATGGCTGTGAATACCGTTTTACTGCTGTTGGCGCCCGAGTCACCTAGTCAAGAAACACTTTCGGTATTAAGCCATATTAGCTCGTTGGTTATTAAAGATGAAGATAGCGTAGCTTTATTTGAAAAAGGTGATCGCGAACAGGTGTATTCGTTTTTGAGCCATCATTTAGAGAAGTTTTTTCATAACTATCTTTAACAACATAAGGAGTGAATGATATGTCAATGCCAATTTTGCAGAAAGAAAATATTGTATTAAATGCGCAAGTAGAAAGTAAAACAGAAGCAATTCGTTTAGCAGGACAAATTTTGGTGAATAACGGTTATGTAGACGATTCTTATATTGATAAAATGTTTGAGCGGGAAGCGTTAACATCAACATATATGGGAAATTTTGTTGCTATTCCACATGGTACAGAGGATGCGAAACAATTTGTTAAACATTCTGGTATTTCAATTGTACAAATTCCTGATGGGGTTGATTTCGGAGATGGCAATATCGCAAAACTATTGATTGGAATCGCTGGAAAGAATAATGAACATTTGGAAATTCTATCAAAAATCGCCATTGTTTGTTCGGAAGAGGAAAATGTAGAAACGATGATTAAAGCGGCGACAGAAGAAGAGATTCTTCGCCTTCTAAATGAGGTGAATTAAACATGTTGGCAGTTCATTTCGGCGCAGGAAATATTGGAAGAGGTTTTATCGGGAGTTTGCTTTCCCAATCGGGTTATGAAGTAGTGTTTGTCGATATTAATGATGAAGTGGTCCGTTTATTAAAGGAAAAACAGGAGTATCGTGTGATCATTGCCGATGAAAATAGACAAGAACAGCTGATTCGCAACGTTTCTGCTGTCAATAGTCAAACAGAACGTGAAAAGGTCATTGATTATATCACAAAGGCTCATCTCATTACAACAGCGGTTGGACCGCATATTTTACCGGCAATCTCTGCGATTCTTGCTGAGGGGCTGCAAAAAAGAGCCACGATAAATAAAACACCACTTCATATTATCGCTTGTGAAAATATGATTGGCGGAAGTGACGTGTTAAAGAGCCATGTTTTTGCAAAGATTTCTGAAGCAGATAAGCCATTGTTCGAAACATACTACGGTTTTCTGAATTGCGCGGTAGACCGTATCGTTCCGAATCAAAAACACGACGATCCTCTCTCCGTTATGGTCGAGCCGTTTTTTGAATGGGTGATCGAAAAACGAAATATTATTGGCGACATTCCGCCGATTCAAGGGGCTCATTTTGTTGATGATTTAAAGCCTTATATTGAGCGCAAGCTTTTTACCGTAAATACCGGGCATGCGATTGCCAGCTATTTAGGATACTATAAAAAATTACAAACGATACAAGAAGCAATGAATGATGAAGAGATACGCTCGGACGTGGAAAAAGCGCTGCATGAATCGGGTGCGGTGTTAGTAAAGAAATATGGATGGAATGAAAACGAACATCAATCCTATATTCAAAAAATTATTCAACGTTTTATGAATCCTTCCATCTCCGATGAAATAGTCCGGGTTGCTCGTTCCCCAATTCGCAAACTTGGAGCGAATGATCGCCTCGTTGGACCTGCTGTGCAATATTATGACTTGTTCGGACAAGTGCCGCTTGGTTTAGTCAAAGGAATTGCCGCGTTGTTATTGTTTGATTATGAGAACGACGAGGAAGCAGTCGCATTACAGCAAACTCTTCAAAAAGCAGGCGTAGAAGAGGCTTTGTTCCAATATTCCCAATTAGAAAAAGATCATCCTCTTGTTATAGCAATAAAAGATCAATGGCAGCATTTAAAATAAACGTTTTCCCCGCCGTTGCTGAAAGACTCTGGCAACAGCGGGGTTTTTGTTTCTATGAACAAAATGCACAAAATTATTTTTATTTTCAAAAACTTACTATTCCGAAAATAGTTATTATAATTGTTTCTAAATATGTGAACGCTATCAAAATAAATAGGGGGTACAGGTGTAATGAAAAAGTGGTGGAGTTTGCTGATTATGGGGATCATCGTGTTGGCGCTGGCTGCCTGTAGAAGCAATGTAACGACGAAACCATCTGGCAAAACATCGAACTATCCAACGAAGCCGATTGCGTTTGTCGCTCCTTCCGGGGCTGGGGGAGGTATAAGCAGTTTGTTAAACATCTATAAAAATGTATGAAATCATGTAAAGATCTCCTGTTATTGGATTCTCCATCTTTTCCATCGTCTTCTGTCTGATGATGAAAAATCATCTTCCCCTTCCTCAGTAAAAAGGAAATGAAGAAGATTTAGCGAATATATGTTCTGAAAAGTCCAAACAAGGGGGAAGGCAAGGGGATGAAAACGGTTCGGGAGATGAAAATCGTTTCTCATGATGCATCACAACTTCGTTCATTGGATGAGTTGATGCGCGTCTTTGGTTCCGCGAAGCGATACGCGTTCAACCGTTTGCTGGAGGGAAGGAACGCCAAAGACATCATCAAGCACCTTCCACATCAATTTCAGCTCAACAAACGGTTTGCCGAAGACGCGGTCCTGCTTGTTCAATCGCTGATTTCTTCCCAACGTGAGTTGCTTCCAATAAGGCTAGAGAATGTGCGGGCGAAAATCGAAAAAACCGAAAAGAAAATCGATGAGTATCAACACGGAAGAAAAATACCGAAAAAAGTCGATCTTTCAACGTGCTTAGATGGATTACACCGACGATTAGAAAAACTCAAATCCAAAGAAGCCGAGCTACAGCGACATCTCGAACAAGGAACGATTCCACGTGTGATTTTTGGCGGAAAAGAGAACTTTTATAAGCGTCTAAAAGGAAAAATCACGAACGAGGAATGGAAAGATTTGCGCTCGAATCAGTTATATGCCAGAGGCGATAAAAGCAAAAAAGGGAATTTGAATATTCGCCTCACCTATGACGACAAGACGTACCAATGT
>NZ_QCWL01000001.1:1757449-1758442 GCF_003064505.1 Geobacillus sp. LYN3
CAAAAGGGAAACACGCTCCACGTTTACGATTTCCTGTGTCTGTTCCTGAAAAATATGAAGAGGAAATCATCGATCTCGTTATGGGAGAACAAGTCGGAGTGAATGCAAAAGGAAAGCCCATTATCAAATATCGACCATATACTGTTGAAATCAAACGCAAAAACGGAGAATATTACATTCATCTCATCTATGAAGAAGAGGTATATGGAAGGGAACTTGCCTATGATGAACCGATTCAAGCGGAACGAATCGCAGGGATGGATATCAATATTGACCGCATCGCTGTAAGCATCGTTTCGAAACAAGGAAATTTTCTTAAATCAAAAGTGTTTTATTGCCATGAACTCGAATATGTGCGGACGAATAAACGAAACAACATCGTTGGAGAAACGGTACGAGATGTGTATGACTGGCTGCTTCAAGAGAATGTCGGGGCAGTGGTCATCGAAAACATTCAACTAAGACAGCAGCACGATACAGACAAACGATTCAATCGCCTCACCCACAATTTCAAAAAGAAAAAATTGACTGACACTATCATCCGTCGGGGCTTACGGCTTGGGTTTCGCATCAAAAAAGTGAATCCGGCATACACCAGCGTCATCGGACGATTCAAGTATATGAAAAAGTATGGGTTATCCGTTCATGAAAGTGCCGCTTTGGTGATTGGCAGGCGGGGATTAGGGTATCATGAACGATTGCCAAAAGAACTTATTGACACCATAAAAACGAAAGTGAAACGCCATTTGATTGCCGTGTTAGGGTCGATGGAAGAATCCTACAAGCAATCGAAAAGCGGAACGAAACAACGCCAATATATTGCGATGATGTTACACAAAATCGAGAATTTCAAACAAGAGCATGAATGGTCATTATGGAACATATTGCACAAATGTTGTTGGCTGAACCAGTACCAAATTCAACGGTAGCGTCAAAAGTTCTATGAAAACTCCACACAGATCATCCCATTGAGCATCGTGGGGCATGCGGAGG
>NZ_QCWL01000001.1:1758542-1773661 GCF_003064505.1 Geobacillus sp. LYN3
CTTTTTTTCTTCCAACCGTTGAAACTCAAGGGAAAACCGTGAGTGTGGAGGATAAACTTTTGACAATACCAAGAACAACAGAGGGGGAACAAACATGGGAATTGCTATTGTCATTGCAGCCATTGTTGTCTTACTCTTGCTTATTACGGTTGCGAAAATGCATCCGTTTGTCGCCTTAATTTTGACATCGGTCGGCGTCGGTCTGGCAATGGGCATGCCGCTGATCGCTCCTTCTCCGGAGACTCCGGGTATTATCGATTCGATTAAAACCGGTCTTGGAAATACGCTTGGCTTTTTAGCAATTGTTTTGGCGCTCGGGACGATGCTTGGCAAAATGATGGCTGAATCCGGAGGTGCCGAACGGATTGCCAAAACATTAATTAACCGTTTTGGCCAAAAACGCGTCCATTGGGCAATGATGATCGTCGCGTTTTTAGTAGGTATCCCGGTATTTTTCCAAGTAGGGTTCGTGCTATTAATTCCGCTTGTATTTACGATTGCAATGGAGACGGGGATTTCGCTCGTGACGATTGGAATTCCGCTTGTTGCCGGATTGTCGGTTGTGCATGGGCTTGTGCCGCCTCATCCAGCTGCGATGGCCGCAGTCGGTATATTTAAAGCAGATGTTGGAATGACGATTCTTTACTCGATTATTGTCGGGCTGCCGACAGCGATTATCGCCGGCCCGCTCTTTGGAAAATGGATTGGGTCGCGCATGCATAAAAAAGTGCCGGCAGAAATTGCCGAACAGCTTGTACAGCATAAAGAAACGAAAGATTTGCCTGGCTTCGGAAACACATTATTCACCATTTTACTTCCTGTTATTTTGATGTTAATCGCTTCCGTTGCCAATGTAACGTTGGACCAAACGTCAGAAACATCGAAAGTGTTGCGCTTTATCGGAGATCCGATCGTCGCGCTGTTAATCGCAACGATTTATTCATTCTTCAGCCTTGGCTACGTGCGCGGCTTTAATCGCGATAAAGTGTTAAAATTTGCGAACGACTGCCTTGGTCCAGTTGCGAATATTTTACTAGTTATCGGCGCTGGCGGAGCGTTCAATAAAGTGCTCCTTGACTCAGGCATTGGCGAGCAAATTGCCGATTTAGCGAAGCATTCCCATTTGTCTCCGCTCCTATTGGGATGGGGGATTGCCGCGCTTATCCGGATCGCGACAGGTTCTGCGACGGTATCGATGATGACTGCAGCCGGCATTGTCGCCCCAATTGCCGCCAGCATGCCTGGTGTGAACACAGAATTGCTCGTATTAGCGACGGGAGCTGGATCTCTCATTCTATCACATGTCAATGACTCGGGCTTCTGGATGATTAAAGAGTATTTCGGCATGACCGTCAAAGAAACGTTGATGACATGGACTGTGATGGAGACGATTATTTCCATTGTCGCGTTTGTGTTCATCGTATTGTTGAACGCTATAGTTTAAGGAGGAACATCCCCATCAATAGGACGGGGATGTGTTTTTATGATGTGTGAAGCTGTTTTACAAGCAAAAACTCATCCCGAATCGGAATGCCGTCTGCGCTAACGAGCGGAATGCTCGGTTTCATTTGTCTTGCTTTTTCCACGGCATTTGGGAAGACTTTGACAATCTGGTAACCTCGTTTTTGATAAAAGCGCAATGCGTGTAAATTATCGTTCGTTGTGATTAAGCGGATCGTGCTACATCCATGCTGCGCGGCGAATGTTTCTACTTGTTTCAAAAGAGCGCTGCCGATTCCGTGGTTTTCGATTACGCTGTCTAGCGAAACAATCTCGCATTCCTCACCACGGATGACAAAGGTGATCAGCCCAGCTATTTCCCCATTGCCTTGGACCGCGGCAAAACCGTCCAGCTCGCTGCAATCATACACTCCCGTTGAAACGACCATTTGCGGGCTTCCCCAATGGGTGATAAAAAATTGCTTTACAGTTGAGCGGTCAAGAAGATGGGTAGGGATAATGTTCATACTCCTGACACTCCTTGCTATGATTGGTATTAATTTTATCATACAAGAAACAAGGCCTCTTTGTCTGCTTATGTCTCGGATAGGGAGGATTGTCTGGATATGAGTTGTCACAATGCTTGAAGCAAGAGCCTAGTGCGAACAAAAATATTTGCGAACGTGTTTTTTCCTATAATTTAATTAATATAAGGGCGACGCACCATTTCATAGGAATGCATGTTCTGTTTTCATATGAAAGAGCTATTAGGTATAACGCAAAGACGTGTCAGCAACATCGCAAGACATATTGTTGCTGTGCACAAGCCATTGAAGAACTTGAGAAGGATTCCAAAATAAAATGCCGAATAAAGAATTAACAGTTGCGTGTCAACAGCGAAAAGTGCGCAGTGTCTGCTTGCAAACTTTTTTACTATTATTTATTGCCCGGCAGTTGGAGGTGTAGAGAAAACGATTAGCCAAATTAGCGTCATGTTGTAATGTAAGAAATAGGAGATTAAAAACAGGAAGAAAGGAAGGGAAACGATGAAAACAACGGTGGATAAAAAGAAACTCTATATTAATGGTGAATGGGTGGAAGCAAAATCGTATACCACATTAACATCTCCTTATTCCGGCGAAGCGTTGGCAGAAATTCCTGTGGCGACGGAAGAGGAAGTCGAACAGGCGATTGCTGCAGCGTATGAAGCGAGAAAAGAAATGGCCAGCATGCCGGCATACAAACGGGCGGAGATTTTAGAAAAAGTAGTCGCACAGCTGCAAGAGCGGGCGGAAGAAGCGGCGCAGATCATTGCGCTCGAAGCGGCAAAACCGATTACAACGGCAAAAGGAGAAATAGCGCGGACGATTCAAACGTATAAATTTGCCGCGGAAGAAGCAAAACGAATTCACGGAGAAACAATTCCGCTTGACGCTGCGCCAGGCGGGGAAAATCGCGTTGCTTTCACCGTCAGAGAACCGATTGGGGTTATCGGCGCGATTACGCCATTTAACTTTCCAATGAACCTTGTTGCCCACAAACTAGGTCCAGCGATTGCTTCCGGAAATACCGTTGTGTTAAAGCCGGCAAGCCAAACGCCGCTTTCCGCGTACTTTATCGCGGAACTATTTGAAAACGCAGGGCTTCCAAAAGGAGCATTAAACGTCGTAACGGGAAGCGGCAAAACCGTTGGCGATAAAATCGTGACAGACCCTCGCATCAGCATGATCACCTTTACCGGCAGCCCGGAAGTGGGAATCGGCATTCGCAATAAAGCGGGGTTAAAGCGGGTAACACTCGAACTTGGCTCCAATTCCGCGGTCATTGTCGATGAACAAGTGGACATCGATCGAATAATTCCACGTTGCGTCTTTGGTGCGTTTTCATTCCAAGGGCAAGTATGCATTTCGCTTCAGCGCATTTACGTGCATGAAAAGCGGTATGAGGAGTTTGTCGAAAAATTTATCGCTGCGGCGAAACAATTGAAAGTGGGTGACCCATTGGATCCAAACACCGATGTTTCGGCATTAATTACGCCAAAAGACGTCGAGAGGGCATTAGAATGGATCGAGGAGGCTAAACAAGGCGGAGCGACCGTTGCGCTTGGCGGTGAACGGGACGGAAACATCCTGCTCCCAACCGTGATTTTAGACGCACAGCCAACGATGAAAGTATCGTGCCAGGAAGTATTCGCGCCAATTGTTCTCATTAACCGCGTTCGTTCGATTGAAGAGGCGATTGAGCTCGTCAATGATTCACGCTACGGATTGCAGGCAGGTGTATATACGGATAACGTACATGTCGCATGGAAAGCGGCAGAAAAATTGCATGTCGGCGGTGTACTCATCAACGATATTCCGACCTTCCGTGTCGACCATATGCCATACGGCGGCGTCAAGGAAAGCGGAGTCGGCCGCGAAGGGCTTCGTTATGCAATTGAAGAAATGACGGAATTGAAACTCGTTATTTTCAATCGCAATCGTTAATCATCATCCGTATCACCTTCGATGGTGGTACGGTTTTTTTCTGAAAAAAAGGAATTTTAGGATGCAGTGAGGAATTTAATAAAGGGAAATTGGTCAAACAAGGGGGATGAACATGGAAACAGTAGTACTTTCGTTTTCAGGAAATGTAGCCGTATTGGAACTAAATCGCCCAGATTCGTTAAACGCGATGAATGAGCAAATGCTAAATGAATTACTAGAAGCGCTGCGTGAAATTGAACAAAGCGATGCGTTGATTGTTCTCATTCGCGGAAAAGGGAGAGGATTTTCCGCCGGTGGCGATATTAAAACGATGCTAAGTGTAGATGACCCAGAAAAATTTCCTGAAATTATGAACATCATTCAAGAAGTCATTATGACATTATACAACTTGCCGAAAATCGTCGTTTCCATTGTCCATGGGCCAGCGGCGGGGTTAGGACTAAGTTTTGCTTTGACAAGCGACTATGTCATCGCGACAAAAGAAGCACGCTTAGCGATGAATTTTATCGGCATTGGCCTCATCCCAGACGGCGGCGGGCATTTTCATTTGGCGAAACGAGTCGGTGAAGTGAAAGCAAAACACATTATTTGGGAAGGAAAGCCAATGAACGCCGAAGAAGCGTACCAGCTTGGCATCGTTGACTTTGTTGCCGAAGATGAAAAACAAATCGAACAAAAAATCGCTGAATGGCAGACAAAACCGCTTCAGGCAATGATCGCCACGAAAACGTTGTACGCCAAGTTGACAAAAGATGAATTGTTAAAAGTGCTTCAGCTTGAAACAGAAGCACAGCAAAAAATGCGGCAAACCGAAGACCATCGCGAAGGCGTCCGCGCGTTTTTAGAAAAGAGGAAGCCGAAGTTTCAAGGGAAATAATAGGGCTTGCCCTTGTTTAAAATCTTTTAGACAAGGGCTGTTTTCTGTTAAGAACGTTGCTTCATAAAATGATTAATGATGTAGAAGATTCATTGTTTTTTTTTGTAAGTATTTGAAAAATTATTGACGGTACGAGGCTATCATTTAGCTAAGAATATATACCTTGCCAGTAATGGAGTTGTTGTATAGGACAGAAAAAACCGGCCAGATGTTAAGGTCGGTTTTTCATTTGAAAAGATCTTCTAAGTTGATGTGAAATCCCTTTAGCACTTCAGATCGAGCGATTCCTTTTTCCTTCAGCGCGTCCAGCTGTTGATATTGCCCTTCATCGTTTAGGAAATAAATTTGCACGATGTTTAACATTGGATTAACGATCCAGTATTCGTTTACGCCATATTGCATATATAAGTTCAGTTTAAAAACGAGATCGTGGGATTGGTTAGAGGGGCTTAATATTTCGATGATGAGTGTTGGAACTCCAACAAATTTATTTTCCATCAATCCGCTCTTATCGCATATAACCGATAAATCAGGGACCACTATTTTCGTTCCTTCCATTTTATCGTTTTTTAGTTCTATGTCAAAAGGTGCGTGGAACACTTCACAATCTTTGCCTTCTAAAAAATTGAATAATTTAGCGTGAAGTCTTCCTGAAATTCGTTGATGTTTAGTAGAAGGCGATGGTGACATAAAGACAATGCCGTCAATATATTCTAATATCCTTTCAGTATTTTCTCTCATTTTGTAAAATTCTTCGAGAGAGACAAAATCTTGCTCGGGGAAGCTCATAACAACATCCACCCCCTTTGTTTTTGCTTCTTGCTTATATTATAAACGACGATTATTCGTTTTAATTATGTTTTTTCAGAACATGGCATTGTTTTTTCAAAAAGTTGATCGCAAAAATGATTTACTAGCATTGAATCATGGATAAGACTCTTAGACATAATTTTTTCTGCAGGAATTTTGTGGATATATTGTGAAGACTTATATGAAGCTACTTTATGGAGAAAGGTGAGGAAAATGCTGCATACACTTTCAGTTCCCATTATCCAAGCACCAATGGCTGGAGGAGTTTCAACTCCAAAGCTAGCCGCGGCTGTATCGAATGCAGGTGGGCTCGGATTTTTAGCTGGAGGTTATAAAACGGCGGAAGAGATGCGAAAGGAGATTATGACGATTCGCACACTAACGGATGCCCCGGTTGGTGTCAATGTGTTTGTGCCAAATGAAGAGGATGTTGATATGGAAGCACTTCTTCGCTATCAACAAGTATTGGAAAAAGAAGCAGAGCGTTTTAGTGTGACGCTTGGGGAAGCAAAATGGGATGATGACGATTGGGAAGCGAAACTCTCTGTTTTGTATGAAGAAAAAGTCCCTGTCGTTAGTTTCACATTTGGCTGCCCTTCGTCTGATATCATCGCAAAACTGAAAGACAATGGTTCGTTTGTTATTGTGACTGTTACATCAACGGAAGAAGCATTGATAGCGGCACAGCAAGGAGCGGACGCGTTATGTGTGCAAGGGCCGGAGGCGGGAGGACACCGCGCGACGTTTCGCAATGATGAAACGGCAGATGAGAATGTAAGTTTGCTTGTGTTGCTGCAGCAAATTCGCGAGGCAGTAGACCTCCCGCTCATTGCCGCTGGCGGCATCATGCATGGACGCGATATTGCCGCGGTGCTTGCGGCCGGAGCGAGCGCTGCCCAATTGGGCACAGCATTTTTACGCTGCCCGGAAAGTGGGGCGAATCCGTTGCATAAGAACGCGCTCATTGACCCGCAATTTCAAGCAACTGCCGTCACCCGTGCGTTTACAGGACGTCCTGCGCGCGGATTAGTAAATCGTTTCCTGATCGAATATGATAATCTGGCTCCTGCGGCATATCCGTACATTCACCATATGACAAAGCATCTCCGCAAAGCCGCCGCCCAAGCAAACGATCCGCAGGCGATGTCATTATGGGCTGGGCAAGGCTATCGCCTAGCGAAAGACATGCCGGCGGGGGAGATTGTAAGGTTATTGATGGAGGAGGTTCGGGAAACGATAGACCAGATAAATGGATTCATGAAATATGATTAAAAAGCTCATGCTATCAAATGTTATCGACCGTTGTTTAAAAGAGATCACGAAAAAGTTGAAAGCATTTCGAAATTAACATTCATTCTACATGTGCCAGCACGCTTCGTGCCGGCGCATTGCTATGTCAAGCGATGGACGGTTCTATTTTTTAAGAAAGTATCGCATTGGACTTTTTAGAAATGATGGAAATAATCATCTTCGAGCAAAAAATTATATGAACGAGCGGGTGCATTTTCCATAGGCTCATCTTGACAGCAAATCGGCTCCTTGTTCTTGCATTGATGAAAAATGACCGCAAATCAATGAGCTTGTCCGCTTGCCCCCCTTCCTTGTTTATTGATAGAAATGAAAGCGCTTATTTAAATATTTCCAGCAAAAATTTTTATTAATTTTTTTTGGATTGTACGGTAAAATCAATAGTGGTAAAAAGTTTATTTAGCACGGGGAGATGGATGAGTGGGATCTGAAATCTTGCAATTTTTCAAGCGATCAACGTGGAAAAGAATCGTTATTTTTTCTATTTTAATTTTCATTCTCTATTTAGTTCGAAGCATTTTAAATATTATTTTGCTTACTTTTATTTTTTCCTTTTTAATGAATGGACTCGTTGACTTTATCGCGAAAAGAATTTGCGTCAATCGGAAACTAGTCGTGCTGCTACTGTATGCCGCAGTCGTTTCCATTCTTGTCTACGGCGTTGTCAAGTATTTGCCTGTCGTCGTCAACGAGATTTCGCAGCTGATCAAACAGCTTACGGAATTTTATTCGAAGCCCCAAGATAACATTGTGTTTAATTACATTATCGCGCTGCTGAAGCAATATGAAATTACTACTTATTTGAATTTTGGAATGACGTATTTAATCAAATATTTCAGCGATATTGGCAGCGTCGGCCTGCAAATTTTGCTTGCGTTAATTTTAAGTTTATTTTTTCTTCTGGAAAAAGAGAGGATTATTTCGTTCACCAATCGTTTTAAATATAGCAAAATCGGCCCTTTTTATGATGAGTTAGAATATTTCGGAAAAAAGTTTGCCCGCACATTTGGGAAAGTCATTGAGGCACAATTCATCATCGCTACGATTAATATGGCGATTACGGTAGCGTTCTTGTGGATAATGGGATTTCCGCAATTATTCGGGCTGGGGATATTAATCTTTTTTCTCGGTTTGATTCCGGTTGCGGGCGTGATCATTTCATTGTTTCCGCTATGCTTTATCGCTTATAGCATAGGCGGAGTAATGAAAGTCGTGTACGTTCTCATGATGATCGCCGTTGTTCACGCGCTCGAAGCGTATGTTTTAAATCCAAAATTGATGTCCTCGAAGACGAATTTGCCTGTTTTTTATACATTTATCGTTTTGATTTTTTCAGAGCACTTTTTTGGGGTATGGGGGCTGATTTTAGGGATTCCCGTATTTGTATTTATTCTTGATGTATTAGGAGTAAAGACGGTGCAGGGAAAACAGGATGATGAATAAGTGCAAAAATGGAGACATGCAAGGCGAAAATAGATAAGCGAAACTAAAATAGCGCGCCGGTGCATTAGCCCCGGCGCAGTTCTTTTTCCGCTTGATTCCACTTTTTGAGTTTTTTCACGAGCGTGGAATGATCGATCCCTAGCTGTTGCGCTGCTTTTCGCAGCGATGTATGTTTTTCGATTGCTTCATAGATGAGGCGTCTTTCGAACTGTTCGACCCGTTCTTTGAGTGTGAGCGGAGATGTGGCTGCCGTTTGGTCATAAATGTGCAATGGAAGGTCGTGAGGTTCGATGAGTTGGGATGGGATGGAAACGACCATATTTTCCATCAAGTTTTTCAGCTCTCTTACATTTCCCGGCCAGTGATAACGTTGCAAAATCTCTTTTGTTTTAGGAGATAAATGTTTATTGATGCGATATAGTTTGCAATAAAATGAAAAATAATGGTCAATTAACGGCTCGATATCTTCAGGTCGTTCAGCCAATGGAGGAATATACATTTCGATGACCTGTAGCCGATAATATAAATCTTCACGAAATTTTCCTTGTGAAATAAGCTCTTTCAAATTTTGGTTTGTTGCGGCGATAATACGCACATCTAGTTTTTTTGTTTTATGGCTTCCGATTCGTTGAACTTGTTTTTCTTGCAATACTCTCAGCAGCTTTACTTGCAAGGATAATGGCATTTCCCCGATTTCATCAAGCATAATGGTTCCTTTGTCTGCTAGTTCCAGTAGGCCGATTTTTCCGTCTTGTCGCGCTCCTGTAAATGCTCCCTTTTCATAACCGAATAATTCGGATTCAAGTAATGGTTCTGGTATAGCCCCACAGTTTACTTTAATAAACGGTTTATTTTTTCGCGGACTTAGATGATGAATCAAGTTGGCAATGACTTCTTTCCCTACGCCAGATGGACCGGTTAGTAAAACAGTAGTAGGGTAAGGAGCAACTTGTTCGACTTTATCAAAAAGATGTTTCATAGACGGGCTGCGAAAGACGATTTGTTCCTTTGAGCCATCGACGGAAAAAGTATAGCGGTGTTGGCTCATTTCCGAGAAACTTTTTGCTTTTTCTAATTCTGCTTTCATTTGGATGAGATGAGAGATGTCCCGAACGCTTGTCACGACCATTTCAATATCTCCCTGCTCGTTGAAAACAGGGTTTCCAGTGACAATGACATCTTTTTTTCCACCTATTTTTTGCAAAATGGAAATTCGTTTTTTTTGTTGTAAAACGAGAAGAGAGACCGATTGATCAAAATACCCTTTTTTTACTAAATCATACATATGCTTTCCGACAAGTTCTTCGCGGCGAAATCCTGTAATGGCTTCGTAAGCGGAATTTACCATGATCGTAATGCCGTTTTGGTCGACAACATAAATGCCATCTGTAGAAAATTCAATAATTGTTTCCATTTGCTTAAGAAGAGTATGGTAGTGTTCCATTTGCGATATATCTTCGAGGACACCGATCGCTCCAATTAGTTCGCCATTTCGGTACAACGGAGTTCGATTGACGAGACATTGGCGTCCCGCGATGTTCATCTTTACTCCAATCGAACTTGTTCCGTTCTCTAACACATGAGGAAGCTGAGTAGTTGGAATAAGATCTCGAATATCTTTTCCTTCCCAATTTTCGTTTTCTATCTGGAGAAGTTTTTTGGCAGAAGCGTTGATTAATAAAATTTTCCCGTTTCGATCTACAACAATGACCCCGTTATGGAGGGAGAAAAAAATGTTCTCCCATATATGCGGATCGATGATTGTTTGTTTCATACAGAGGACCTCCTTATTTTTTGTTAATGGTGAAAAAATTCAACATGTGGTGAAAAAAATCACTACTAATCCTATTCGATGTTTTTTCAAGCTTTTCCTTTTTTACGGTGATTTTTTTCACCATATTTATTGTTTATATGTTAAAAAATTATTTATTTTATGGATATATTAAGTCTTGGCACAGTATTTGCATTATTATCGGTTGAACAAAAAGAAAGGAGGGGGAGCGAATGAGCGGAGAAACGAAAGGATTATTTATCGATGGAAAATGGGTAAAAAAGCAAAGAACGTATGAATTATGCGCTCCTTATGATGGACAATTATTAGCGCGCATCAGTATGGCAGATGCGGGCGATGTGGAAAAAGCGATTTCAGGGGCGCAGCGGGCTTTTCAAACGATGAAGAACTTACCTGCTTATCAACGTTCGGAAATTTTATTTCGGGTTGTGCAGTTATTGAAAGAGCGCAAGGAAGAGATGGCACGAATTGTCGCCAAGGAAGCAGGAAAGCCGATTCGCGCCGCACGGGGAGAGCTGGAGAGAACGATCGCAACATACCAATTTGCGGCGGAAGAGGCAAAACGGATTTATGGGGAAACGATTCCGATGGATGCCGCTCCCGGCGGAGAAGGCCGCATTGGCATGACGTGGCGCGAACCGTTGGGAGTTGTCGTGGCGATTACCCCTTTCAATTTTCCATTTAATCTAGTTGCCCATAAACTTGGCCCGGCTTTTGCCGCAGGGAATACAGTAGTATTAAAGCCGGCGGAACAAACCCCTTTAAGCGCGCTAGTGATCGCTGAAATTTTTCAAGAAGCAGGCCTTCCGGATGGGGCGTTGCAAGTCATCACGGGAAGCGGTAGGGAACTTAGCGATGCTTTGTTAACGGATGAACGGGTGAAAAAAATTACGTTTACCGGCAGTGCGTCAGTCGGAAAACTGATTAAGCAGAAAGCAGGATTAAGAAAAGTGACGCTCGAACTTGGTTCGAACGCGGCGTTAATTGTCGAACCGGATGTTGTGCTGGACAAAGTCATTCCGCGATGTGTGGAAGGAGCGTTTTCTTACGCCGGCCAAGTGTGTATTTCGCTTCAGCGCGTTTATGTACATGAAACGATTTACGAAGAATTTTGCAAACGCTTTATTGAACGGGCCAAACAGCTCAAAGTCGGCGATCCTTTAGATGAAGACACGGACATTAGCGCAATGATTCACCAAAGAGAGGCGGAGCGCATTGAATCATGGGTGGAAGAAGCGGTTCAATCCGGAGCGAAAATTGGATTAGGCGGCGTACGCAATGGATCGGTGTATTCACCGACGGTTTTGCTTGACGTAAAGCGGGACATGGCCGTCTCGTGCCAGGAAGTTTTTGCGCCGGTTGTGTCGATCGTTCCGTATCGAGAATTACAAGAGGCGATTGAAATGGTCAATGATTCGGTATACGGACTGAATATCGGAATTTATACAACGAATATCCAGCACGCTTTATATGCAGCGCGGCACATTGAGTCTGGCGCCGTGATCGTCAATGATATCCCTACGTTCCGCGTTGACCATATGCCGTATGGGGGAGTAAAAGAAAGCGGTTACGGACGTGAAGGGATTAAATATGCTGTACAAGAAATGACGGAATTAAAATTGGTTTCGATAAAAACAGATTTTTAAAAGGGGAGTGGAAAGGTTTATGTCCAACATGATAAAACAGCGTCCAAAGCTTTATGTAATGGATAACGGAAGAATGAGAATGGATAAAAACTGGATGATTGCTATGCATAATCCAGCGACGATTCATAACCCGAATGCGCAAACGGAGTTTGTGGAGTTTCCGATTTATACAGTTTTAATTGATCATCCAGAAGGAAAAATCTTGTTTGATACAGCTTGTAATCCAAATTCGATGGGACCTCAAGGGAGATGGGCGGAAGCGACTCAACAAATGTTTCCGTGGACGGCAAGCGAAGAATGCTATCTTCACAATCGGCTAGAGCAGTTAAAAGTAAGACCGGAAGATATTAAATATGTCGTTGCTTCGCATTTACATTTGGATCACGCGGGATGCCTAGAAATGTTTACAAACGCGACGATCATTGTACATGAAGACGAATTCAATGGCGCTCTTCAATGTTATGCTCGTAACCAAAAGGAAGGCGCATATATTTGGGCCGACATTGATGCATGGATTAAAAATAACCTTCAATGGCGCACAGTGAAACGTCATGAAGATAATATTATTCTCGCTGAGGGGGTCAAAATTTTAAACTTTGGAAGCGGCCATGCGTGGGGAATGCTTGGATTGCATGTGGAGCTTCCAGAGACGGGCGGGATCATTCTCGCTTCGGATGCGATTTATACGGCGGAAAGCTACGGGCCGCCAATTAAGCCGCCAGGCATTATTTATGACTCCCTTGGTTATATGAATACGGTCGAACGAATTCGGAGAATTGCACGGGAAACGAACTCGCAAGTATGGTTCGGTCATGATTCTGAGCAATTCAAAAAGTTCCGCAAATCTACGGAAGGCTATTACGAGTAAGAAAGGAGAAGTGAAATGAGTGTTTCGCGAATTGTATTTACATCGCTGAACTATGTCGGATGGGGCGCGTTGGACAACTTGCTTCCTGAAGTGGAACGATTTTCTCCAAAGAAAATATTAGTCGTTACGGATCCAGCGTTAGAGAAAATCGGCCTCGTTCAGCGTGTGACCAATCCGCTTGTGGAACGTGGATATGATGTTGAGATTTATACGGATGTAGTGCCGGAACCGCCGCTGGAGACAGGAGAAAAATTAGTTTCCTTTACGAGGGAAGGAAAGTTTGACCTCATTATCGGCGTGGGCGGCGGAAGCGCGATGGACTTGGCGAAATTAGCGGCGGTGCTGGCCGTGCATGAAGGAAAAGTAGGCGATTACCTCAATTTGACAGGAACGAGAAATATCGAGAAAAAAGGGTTGCCGAAAATATTAATTCCGACTACATCAGGGACTGGGTCAGAAGTGACAAATATCTCGGTGCTCTCTTTAGATACGACAAAAGATGTGGTGACACATGATTATTTATTAGCGGATGTAGCGATTGTCGACCCGCAATTAACCGTTTCCGTTCCGCCGCGCGTTACGGCCGCGACAGGAATTGATGCACTGACCCATGCGGTCGAAGCGTATGTATCCGTCAATGCGAGCCCGACGTCAGACGGGTTGGCGCTGCAGGCCATACGTTTGATTGCGCGGTCATTGCGGAAAGCGGTGGAAAACGGGACGGACAAGCAGGCGCGGATCGATATGAGCAATGGCAGCTATTTGGCTGGATTGGCGTTCTTCAATGCGGGCGTCGCAGGAGTTCATGCGCTTGCTTATCCGTTAGGGGGGCAGTTTCATATTCCGCACGGCGAATCGAATGCGGTATTGCTTTCGTATGTGATGGGATACATTCGCAAAAGCTGCACGAAGCGGATGGCTGATATTTTAAATGCGCTAGGGGGAAACTCAAGTTTTCTTTCCGAAGAGGAAGCTTCCTATCGGTGCGTCGAAGAACTGGAGCGAATCGTCCGTGATGTCGGCATCCCGAGAACGCTCGGCGGATTTAACATTCCAGAGAGCGCATTGGAAAGCTTAACGAAAGATGCCGCTCAGCAGAAACGACTGCTTGCACGTAGTCCGCTTCCGCTGTTAGAGGACGATATACGGACGATTTACCAATCCGCTTTTCAAGGTGTGATAACAGAACCGAAATAATAGGGTGCGTTTGGATTTGCGTAAATACATGAGTATTCCACGCTTGTGAGCAGGCAAAGAGGCGATTCGAGTTGAGAAAAAATAACTTGCTATAATATCGTTAAGCGGCGAAGGGAAGCAGACAGCTTCCCTTCGCTCTTATTCGAGCGTCATATGCGGTTTTGTATAAAACGCAACACTTCATAAGCGCGATCACCGATTAATTGAATCAGCTGCTCCAACATCGCGTCGTGCTGCAAATCAAGTTCTACGATCCGTCTGGCCAGTTCAAGAGCTTTTGGATCCATGTTCATTCCCCCCGTTTCTTCATTCGTATCCCGTACTGTTCATATTCGCGCCGCAATCCACTCACCGTCCATTGTTTTAGTGCAGCAGAGTCGTGAAACAAGCCAGTTTGCAACAGCTTATCAATATAAAATCGCTTTTGTTTCGTAATTGCTGCGCGCATCAGTTTTCCCATCTTTTTTCCCTACGCGTATTTATTTCTTTTAATATACGATGTTTTTCTTCATATTACATTAATTTTGTTAAGCCACTTTACAATAAAATTAAAAAATATGTTAATTTTCTTTACAAAAATAATTATGAATGGCGAAAAATCAGTATAATTATGTTAGAAGATATAACATAGCGGGGTGGAGAGGGTGACGAATAAAGATGATTCCTATAAATTTAAAAAAGTGATCTCTATCGGCATCGTTAGTGAATTAACCGGGTTATCGCAGCGGCAAATCCGCTATTATGAAGAGCGGAAGTTGATTTTTCCTGATCGTTCGAAAGGAATTCGCAAATATTCGTTCGCCGATGTCGAACAGTTAATGCAGATTGCCAATAAGCGGGAAGAAGGGGTTTCGACATGGGAAATCCGCCAAGAAATGACAAAAGAACTGCGGGAAAAAATGTTAAAGGGACAGATGAACGCCCATTTCCGTTTTCGTCCGTAAAACCATCCCCCTCCTTTTGTAAAGGAGAGGGATTTTTTAAACAATGATTAAAAAACTAACAAAATATCCTTGTAATATTCGGCGATAAAAAAGCTTGTCATATCGAGGTGTCCCCTTGAATCATTCTTTGTTGTCGAAAGAAGCCAGCTTCGAGTAAAGCAATGTTGCCGGACGATCTGAAGAAAGCTGGCGGTGGTATTGTTCGACATGGCTGTAATAGTGCGTGATTTGCGGAGAGTCAACTACCCAACGGCTAAAGCCGTGGGCTTGCAACTAGCCTAATTGGCTGCCGCGTTCGGCTGGTTGAC
>NZ_QCWL01000001.1:1773761-1786160 GCF_003064505.1 Geobacillus sp. LYN3
ATACTGAAAATATAAACCCCGCCTTCCTCCCACAGCTAAAGCAGTGGGCTTCCGGCGGATGTTCTCGTGAAAGAAGGGCTTCCTTATATTGCAAATTACTTGCGCAATCATGAACCGTTTTCTGAAATTAAAGGAATTATTGGGATTACAATGTTAAACAAAGGGTGTGAGCGATTAGGTTTTGAAACATTTTCGATTGTGAATCCGTTTTACAAATGGTTTAAAACAATCGCATTTATTCCTATGATTGTCGTTTCACAGCTCCGTTTTTCCTCTTGACTTGATTGCCTTAACCGGAGATTTCCTTGATCGTAAACGAAGTATTCCAAAGTTAGTTCCGTACTTGAAGGTATTTCAAAAGCTAAAGGTAAATAACCCGTGAACCATAAGTTGCCCTTTCTCATCGCGTTCCATATGATGTCTTCCCTTGTCGCCAGATAATTGGGCGAATTGCAATATTTCTTCTTCTGTGAACGTGCGCTGCCAAGTAAATACATTTTCAGGCTTAAAATTCATTTCTTATTCCCCTTTTATTTATTCATTGTTTTGGATTATATTTTACTTAATTCTCTAAATAATATAAATAATACAGTGGCCTTATGCACGATTTTGGGTTTGCAGGTGATGAAATATGCGCGTACAAAATTAGTCCCTGCGTTTATGCGGCAGGGATGGCTGCTGTTCTTTTTTGCGTCATGTTGTTTGTGATGTGCGGTAAGCTTCATTAAAAAAGTTCGTCGAAATAAAAAGGGAGAACTTTATTTTTTGGATAACCAAACGAAAGCGTCCATGGTAAACTGTATACAAAAAGAGAAAAGGAACAGGGAGAGGAAGTAGGGTGGAACGGTGGAAATACGGAAACAGTTGGAAGAACTCCAGCAATGGCAAGGAGATGACCGTAGTGAACAAATAGCGATATTGCAAGAAAACCAGCAATATATCGAAGTTAATGAGAATGTGTATTATGATGAACAAGAAGATCGCCAAGCGATGGAGCGATATTATCGTCGTGTACCTGTAGATGGGGATGGACTAACGTTATTTGTTATGTATCATAGGCTGGTGTCACGGACGCATAAGCGAAGGCTGCCTTACTTTTTCAGCAAAGATGAATATTTGTATACATGGGTTGATTTGTATCCAGATGGGTCAGTAAGAAGCATATATTCGGGGGAGAGAAAAGATCCGAAGATATTAATTATTCAAGATTACGACACGATGAAAAAACGACATGACGAATTTCGGAAATTACTGAAAAAAGCGAGAGAATGGGAACAAATAGAAATTAGGCGAATAAAAAAAATCGAACAGCAATGGAAGTTTAACGCTGAACATGTCGTTCCGCAATCGTGGTTTGGAGCAAGAGAGCCGATGAAAGGGGATTTGCACCATCTCTTTGTCTGCCATCCTAAATGCAATACGTTACGCTCTAACTTTCCGTACGCCGATTTTTCGTTTTACAAGCCGGAGTCACCGGAAGAAAAGATTCAAAACCGCTGCGGTGTCGCGGAAAACGGTTATTTCGAACCAGAATACGGAAAAGGAACGGTGGCGCGGGCAATGCTGTATTTTCTGCTTCGCTATCCGAACACAATCGCAAAAGCGTTTCGCCACAAAATTGACGTTCCCCTTCTTGTTCGCTGGCATCAGGAATTTCCCGTTACCATTTATGAGAAGCATCGCAACCGCGCTATTTTTCTCATTCAAGGAAATCGCAATCCGTTCATTGATATCCCATCGCTTGCGGAACGAATTGTGTTTCCGATCAAATTGGTGCCATAAAAAACGGTTCCCCGTGGGGAACCAGTTTTTATGCCGAAAACGTCGATTGTTCCGCTTCTTCCTTCTCGCTTTTTTTACGGAAATAGGTTGCGGCAATCGGACCGGAAATGTTATGCCAGACGCTGAAAATAGCGCTTGGAACAGCAGCAAGCGGTGAAAAATGAGCGGTCGCTAACGCCGCACCAAGCCCGGAATTTTGCATGCCGACTTCAATGGAAATCGCTTTTTGCTTTGGCGCTGACAAACGAAATAATTTTGCAAACCAATAGCCAAGCAATAATCCAAGCCCGTTATGAATGACGACGATTAAGAAGATGGCAAGCCCGCTTTTTGCAATTGCCTGCTGGTTTTGCCCAACGACAGCCGCGACAATGGCGACAATCGCAATGACAGAAACGAGCGGCAGGACTGGGATGAACGCTTTCACTTGCTTTTGGAAAAGGGCTTGCACAATCAACCCAAAAATAATCGGAATTAGGACAACTTTTACAATTGACCAAAACAATGCCGCGGCAGAAACGGACAGCCATTTTCCGGCAAGCAGCAACATCAGCGACGGCGTCAAAATCGGCGCCAGTATCGTAGAAACGGATGTCACGGCGACCGACAGCGCGGTATCTCCTTTGGCCAAATAGGTCATCACGTTAGATGCTGTTCCACCCGGACAACAGCCGACGAGAAGAATGCCAAGAGCGACTTCCCGCGAAACCGGCAAATAACGAGCAAGCAAAAAAGCGACAAGCGGCATAATGAGAAATTGGGCGGCTACACCGATCAGCACCTCTACCGGGCGTTTGAATACTTCTTTAAAATCATTGGGTGATAAGGTAAGACCCATGCCAAACATGACAACGCCAAGCAGCGGGACTATGTATGGAGCGATCCATGTAAAAGCGTTTGGATCATAAAAAGCAAGAGCAGCAAAAAGAAGCACCCAGACAGCAAAGGTGTTTCCAACGAAGTTGCTAAATTTCGCTAATATCCCCATTGTTTTTCCTCCTTTTATGTAGTGATTATATACAAAGTATTATATATATTATTCTGAAAAGTTCAACTATACAGATTTTAAGTTTGTACTTTGCCTACGCCTTTCTCAAGAAAGGTACAACCCATTGCATTATATTTGTGAACTTATTGTGACGATCAAAAAAGTGTGAAAAAAATCACTTTCAAAATCGTAAATTGTGGGTTAATATATTAATTGAGAAAAATAATCATTATTGTTCTTCGGTGAAAAATCATTCTTATAAAATTAGGAAAATGCGAACACCATTTTATCTATTTTCTCGCTTTACCATATTGCTAATTGAAAAAAAGAATCATTGTTGTTTGGGGGACGGAAAAGATGGTTTTGACCGATCTTCAACAAGGGCAACAGGCCGTTATTACAAATTTAGCAGTAGCCAATGAAGTAGTGAGACAACGTCTTCTTCATATGGGGATGCGTGAAGGCGAAAAAGTTTGTGTCAAATGCATGATGCCGTTTGGCGGCCCAGTAATGGTAGAAGTAGATGGCCAGTATATTTGTCTTCGACGTAAAGAGGCTGCTTGTATTGGGGTGAAATAATCGATGTCATCATCTATTGCGTTATTCGGCAATCCAAATACAGGGAAAACTTCATTATTTAATAATTTAACAGGATCTTATGAATATGTCGGAAACTGGAGCGGGGTAACGGTAGAAAAAAAGGTTGGCATGCTTCGCCAGCATGGTGTTCCCGTCGTTGATCTCCCAGGGATATACTCGTTGCGACCGCTTTCACGTGATGAGGGTGTAGCGACCGAATTTTTATTAACAGAATCGTTCTCGGCGATTGTCAACATTGTGGACGCTTCCCAATTAAAGCGGAATTTGCATTTGACTGTTCAGCTGCTTGAGTTTGGCAAACCGCTGATTATGGCATTAAATATGATTGACGTTGCAGAAAAGCGCGGAATAAAAGTAGATGCAAAAAAGCTTTCACAATGCATCAATGCCCCGGTGATTCCGGTTATTGCGCGGACGGGAAAAGGGACAAAAGAGCTTGTTCGCGCTATTTTGTCTGCATCCGAACAAAACGAACATCAATTTTCTATTGATTACGGGGCCGATGTTGAGGTTGCTGTTCAAAAAATAGGCGAACAACTTCCTGATAATTTACCGGTTTCGAAGCGATGGCTTGCGTTGCAATTTTTAGAAGGAAACAAGCGAGTTCATGCATATTTACAGACATATGTAGATATTGCTCCGCTTATATTGATTCGCGATAACGTACAACAAACGCTTGGCTGCACTTTAGCAGAGCATATTTATAAAGTGCGCGACAAATGGATTACGAATGTGATCAAAAAATCGACGGTTGCCATTAAACAAAATCCGCTTACATTAACGGAGAAAATCGATGCAATTGTAACGAATAAATATTTAGGTTTGCCGATTTTCTTATTATTTATGTATATCATGTTTATGCTAACGTTTGACTGGCTTGGTACACCGCTTGCCGATTTGCTTGATCAGTTTTTTTCCGGCCCGTTAACCGATTGGCTGTCAAAACTGTTATCGCTTATAGGAGCATCGCCATTTATTAAAGAGCTTGTACTTAGCGGAATTGTCTCCGGTGTTGGCGGGGTGCTTGTATTTGTACCGCAAATTTTCATTTTATTCTTTTTCATTTCTCTATTAGAGGATTCCGGATATATGGCGCGTGTCGCCATGGTCATGGACCGGTTTATGGAGGCGATTGGTTTAAACGGGAAGGCGTTTATTCCGATGATTATCGGTTTTGGCTGCAACGTTCCCGGCGTCATGGCAGCGCGGACGATTGAGCAGCCGAAAGAACGGTTGTTGACGATTTTATTATTGCCTTTTATGTCTTGCTCAGCGCGCCTGCCGGTATATGCGTTGTTTGCTGGTACATTTTTTGCGAAAAACCAAGCCATTGTCGTGTTTTCGCTATATGTATTAGGAATTGTTGTCGCACTCGGTCTTGCAAAAATATTTTCTTCCACCTTATTCAAAAATGAAAGTTCCATTTTCGTTATTGAACTGCCGCCATATCGAATGCCGCAAGCATTGACGTTGTGGCGAAGCACATGGGATAAAGGAAAAGGATTTATACGGAAAGCAGGGACGTTTATTTTCGGAGGATCGGTTGCGATTTGGTTATTGACCTATGTTGGGCCAAAAGGAATTGGTGTTTCCATGGATGATAGTTTTCTCGCGGTGATAGGCGGTGTGATTGCACCGATTTTAGCGCCGCTTGGTTTTGGAACATGGCAAGCCGGTTCATCGCTTATTACGGGATTTTTAGCAAAAGAAGTCGTTGTTTCGACGATGAATATTATTTATCATGCGAAAGATATGGACTTGTTACAAGGAGTAATGGCACAGCATTTTACGCCATTATCTGCGCTTAGCTTTATGACGTTTGTTCTTCTTTATGTTCCTTGTTTAGCAACTGTTGCGACCATTCGCAAAGAAACAGGGTCGCGAAAATGGACGTTTATTTCGATCGGTTGTGCGTTAAGCATTGCGTACGTGATTTCTTTCGTTATTTATCAAGGTGGAACGTTGCTTGGATTTTCATGAGTCTATAGTCTCGAAGACTAGTAATATTATTTGGGAAAAGAGGCGAGAACGATGATCGCAAATATTGTAATCGGTGGCGTTATTTTTAGTTATGCCGGTTGGATGCTTGTCCGCCACATTAAGAAAAGTTCAAAAGGAAAATGTGCTAGTTGCTCTCTTGCTGATAATTGTCAAGGTTCTTGTACGCCTTACCAACAAGAAAATCGTATATAAATATATGAGGATTCTCTATTAATAGTATAGAGAATCCTTATTTTTGTGCTTGCAGATAAGAATGTCGAATTTAGTTGGAAAGAGCATCTAATAACCGTGAATTTTAGGGAAAATAGAAAAAATTACTATAAATAGTCAAAAAGTACTATTTACATTGTCGGAAAAAATCGATATTAATGAATTATAGAAGAAAATGGGTTTTGAAAACACAGAATCTTCTGTGTATGTAATGATGAGGAGAAAACATAATGGTTTATGATGGTATTTTATTATCGCTTGTGATCGGTTTTTTTCGTGGAGGAAGTTTGAAAGGGCTTGCGCATATGAAGCTGCGCGGGGGATGGCTGTTTCCATTATTGTTGGTGGTGCAGTTCGTTATTTTTGCCTTGCAAGATAAAGTTGCGATTATTGCCAAACTAAGCAACACCTTATTTCTTCTCGTATATGTGATTGGCCTTCTTTTTCTTTGGCTTAACCGAAACCAGCCTGGATTTATTGTTATTTTTGCGGGAGTGCTGTTAAATTTTATCGTTATGGCTGTAAACGGCGGAAGGATGCCTGTGTCGGTTGAGGCTGCACAATTTCTCGGCCGTGAATACATAGATGCATTGCAAGCGGGAGTGTACGGCAAACATCAAGCGATTACGCAAGAGACGTTGTTGCCGTTTCTAGGTGATATTATTCCGCTTTCACCGCCATATCCGCGTCAGCAAGTCATCAGCATTGGCGATGTCGTAATGAACGTAGGGGCATTTTTATTTATTCAGCATCTAATGCTTAGTGCACCTAGCAAAAAAACATCTACCGCTCCTGCGAGTAAATAATATAATAATATTTAAGGAGGCAATCAGTATGAGTGTCAAAGTAAAACAAGTACTTATTAATCTATTTATTATCGGCTCTGTTATAGTTGCGTTGACATCTGGGTATAGACTTGGAGGATAAATACTATTATAAGGAGGAGAAGCATTCATTAGACTTCTCCCCAAAATTATGTAAAATGAGAGTGATTATCAAATGTTTTTAAAGCCGAAATTATATGCAAAGATATATTTAACAATTATTTCTTTCATTGGAATGCTTATATTTTTGGTGGAGAGTGATTTTATTACTCAATCCTTAGAGGATTGGGTTTTCATTTATATGCTTTCCGCCTCGATTCTTCTATTAAGTTATTTCTCTATTAACCTCCCGCCTAAGGATAACTCATTTTCAATGGATTCGGCGATTTATTTAGCCGTGACGTTCTTATACGGCATTGATTTAGCAATGAATGTCTTATTTATTAGTATTTTAATTGAATCTTTATATAAACGTAAAATGTTGTGGTGGAAGCACTTATTTAATTTTTCCATGTATTCCATTATGATTGTCGGTGCCTATTATTCATTTTTATTTTCCGGTGGGCATGTTGGTGAAATAAATACTCAAAATTTGCTTCCGTACATGATTAGTCTAGTTGTTTATTTTAGTTTAAACATTTGTTTAATGTTTTTATTTTTTGTTTTTTTTGATCGCATATTTAAAGGAACTTTTGATTTAGGAGTTTTGTTAGAATCAGCTATTAGCTATTCCGTTACGTTACTACTATCCCTTGTTTTAGCGATTTTATTAAATGAAAAACGGTATTTTGGTCTGTTTTTATTCACTGTTTTAGTCGTTATTTTATCGGCGGTGTTTCGAAAATTTCTTTATTTATATCAGGAAGTATCAGAGCGTGCCAATAAGGATCATTTAACAGGGCTTTATAATCATGGTTATTTTAAAGAGATATTGCAAGAACAGTTTGCCGACGCGAAAAAATTAAAACAACCATTTAGTTTAGCTTTATTGGATTTAGATGATTTTAAAAAATATAATGACCGCAATGGACATTTACAAGGCGATAAGCTGTTGCAGTTTTTTGGTGAACTTCTAAAAAAAGCGGTAGACGGAACAGACTTTGTAGCGGCGCGGTATGGCGGCGAGGAGTTTGCGATTTTAATGCCAAATACGACGAAAGAAGAAGCTTATGCCTTTTTGGATCGATTGCGCAAGCAAGTCAATGATACATACTTTTCCGGGGTGGAGCATGTTCCTTACCGCTGTCTTTCTTTTTCCTGCGGGATTGCGGAAATGGAAAAGGGGATGTATGACAGCGATGAGTTGATTCATAAAGCAGACCAGGCGCTTTATTACGCAAAAGCGCAAGGGAAAAACAATGTGCAAATCTATAGTGAGCACAACATTTGTCTTGATGAAATAAAGTTTAAACAAGATTTAGATACGCTGGAGCAGCAAGTAAAGTTTTTTTTATCGAAAGATGTTTATACATATCGTCATAGTAAACGGGTATTCAAATATGCATCCGAATTCAGCCAAATGCTTGATTTAACCGACCATGAAAGACAAACGCTTGTTTTAGGAGCGTTAATTCACGATATTGGAAAAATCGAAGTGCCAAGGGATATTCTAAACAAAGAAGGAAAATTGGAACGGCATGAATGGGAGATTGTGAAGAAACATGTAACATGGGGAAAAGAAATTATCGCATCGGAAAAACAGTTTGATGATTTAATTCCCCTTGTCGAACTTCACCATGAGCGCTATGATGGAAAAGGATATCCATATGGACTTAAAGGAGAAGAAATTCCAAAACTTGCTCGTATTTTATGTATTATTGATTCTTTCGATGCGATGACGACAGAACGGCCGTACCAACGCACGAAAACGTTTGAAGAGGCAGTATCCGAAATTATGCGTTGTGCAGGCACACAGTTCGATCCCTTTTACGCTAAATTATTTACAAAGTTTATTCAAGAAAAATATTTATCGCGTGTTCATGAACAACCGGAGAAGTATCATGATAACAAAGCTGTCCAATGAGACAGCTTTTCATTTTTGCGGAAATGATTGAATTTGAATGTTTTTTTTGATTATACATGACTTAATTTGAAAGATTTTGATTGAAAATGATTGATTTTTAAACCGCTTTCGTTTATGATAAAAGTATAAAATGATCATTTCCATCCGAGGAGGTGGAATAGTTGCTCACAGAAGAACGTCACCGCATTATATTGGAGCTTCTTGCAGAAAAAGAAGTAGTGAAGCTGCAAGAGCTAGTCGAGGCGACCAATTCATCAGAGTCAACGATTCGCCGAGATTTAACGCAGTTGGAAAAAGAGAAAAAATTGCGGCGTATTCATGGTGGAGCAACACTGCTTCAAAAGAAGCGGGAAGAATTAAGCGTCTTAGAAAAATCAACAAAACATATACAAGAAAAGAAGCGGATTGCTGAGTATGCGGCAAGTCTTGTGCAAAACGGTGATTGCATTTATTTAGACGCTGGGACGACGACGTTCGAAATGATTCCGCATCTGCATGGCAAAGATATCGTTGTCGTGACGAATGGTATTATGCATTTGGATATGCTTCTGGAATATGACGTTCCGACATATTTACTTGGCGGTTTTATGAAAAAGAAAACGAAAGCGCTCATTGGCCGCGGCGCATTGCAATCATTAAAAAGTTATAGTTTTGACAAATGTTTTATCGGCGCCAACGGCGTTCACTACGAATATGGGTACACAACGCCTGATCCGGAAGAGGCGATGGTAAAATATACAGCAATGCAGCTATCCCAAAAAGCGTATGTGCTTGCCGATCATTCAAAACTTAATGAAAGCGCGTTTGCCAAAATCGCTGAACTGCATGAGGCAACGCTGATTACGAATGAATTAGCTGAAGAATGGCTAGAACCATATAAAGCAAAAACAGCAGTAGAGGTTGTGACAAAATGATCTATACATGTACATTAAATCCATCTGTTGATTATATTGTGCACGTGGACGAGCTTCGCATTGGCGAATTAAACCGTGCTGTGAAAACGTTGACATTCCCCGGTGGAAAAGGGATCAATGTCTCCCGTGTTCTTAAGAGGCTCGGTATAGAGAGCACGGCGTTAGGGTTTATCGGCGGATTTACCGGTGCGTTCATTATCGAACAATTACAAAGCGAAAACATTACCTGTGATTTTGTCGAGGTGCCAGGGAATACGCGCATTAATGTGAAGCTAAAATCAGGAAAAGAAACGGAAATTAACGGTCAAGGGCCAATGATTCAGCCGGAACATGAAGCGGAATTCATGAAAAAAATTCGTGCATTAACGGAAAATGATATCGTCGTTTTGGCAGGAAGTGTGCCGTCTTCTTTGTCACCGGACGTTTATGAGAAAATCATCGATGAAGCAAAAAAAGTGAAGGCAAAAGTCGTTGTGGATACAAGCGGCCCGGCATTAAAATCGTTGCTTGCGCGGAACCCATTTTTGGCAAAGCCGAATCATAAAGAATTAGCCGAGCTATTTGAGACAAGCTTTCACTCGAAAGACGAGATCATGGTTTGTGGACGTCGATTAATAGAATTAGGAGTAGAAAATGCCATCGTTTCGCTGGCCGGTGATGGTGCTTTCTATTTTAATAAAGAAATGACATTATTTGCTGAGGCGCCGAAGGGAACAGTAAAAAATTCCGTTGGTGCCGGTGATTCGATGGTGGCGGGGTTTCTTGCGGCGTATACAAGCGGAAAAAGTGTGGAAGAAGCGTTTGCTTATAGTGTCGCATCTGGAAGTGCAACGGCATTTTCTGAAGATTTATGTACAAAAGACTGTGTCGAACAGCTAGTACATGAAGTAAATGTCATGCGTTTCTAAGGGCATATGAAAAAGGGGGACCATTTTGATGAAAATTACCGATTTGCTTACAAAGGAAACAATTATTCTCCATCTGAAAGCGAAAACAAAAGAAGAAGTAATTGACGAACTTGTCGCGAAACTGCAAGAAGCAGGAGTGTTGCGTGACGCACAAGCGTTCAAAGAAGCGATTTTTGCGCGTGAAGCACAAAGCACGACCGGTGTCGGTGATGGAATTGCCATTCCTCATGCGAAAACAGCCGCGGTAAAGCGGCCTGCCGTAGCGTTTGGCCGTTCTGAGAGCGGCATTGACTATGACGCGCTTGATGGAAAACCGAGCCGCTTGTTTTTTATGATCGCAGCGCCAGAAGGAGCGAATAATACACATTTAGAAGCGCTTGCCCGCTTATCGTCTATGCTAATGGATTCCTCTTTCCGCGCGCGGATTGAAAGCGTTTCAAATGAAGAGGAATTTATTCGGTTGATTGCAGAAAAAGAGGCAGAGGAAACGAAAGAAGCAGAACATACGGCATCTTCACCTTCGAAGCGCAAAAAAGTCATTGCTGTCACTGCTTGTCCGACAGGAATCGCTCATACGTATATGGCGGCGGATGCTTTAAAAGCAACAGCAGCGGAAATGGATGTCGATATTAAAGTAGAAACAAATGGTTCTAGCGGAGTGAAAAATGAATTAACCAAGCAAGATATTGAGGAAGCGGTTGCGGTCATCGTTGCGGCGGATAAGCAAGTGGAAATGGAGCGGTTCAAAGGAAAACATGTGATTCAAGTACCGGTTGCGCAAGCGATTCGTAAACCGAAAGAGCTAATCGAACAAGCTCTCCGGCAAGATGCGCCGATTTATCAAGGAAGCGGCGCGAAAGAGGCGACAACGGTAGGAAAGCCGCGTACAGGATTTTATAAACATTTAATGAACGGAGTTTCCAACATGCTTCCGTTCGTTGTCGGCGGCGGTATTTTAATTGCGATTTCATTTATCTTCGGTATTAAAGCGTTTGATCCAAAAGATCCGTCGTATCATCCGATAGCGAAAGCGCTTATGGATATCGGTGGAGGAAACGCCTTTGCGTTGATGATTCCAGTGCTTGCTGGTTTTATTGCCATGAGTATTGCGGACCGGCCTGGTTTTGCGCCAGGGATGGTAGGCGGTTTCATGGCGGCAAATGGCGGCGCCGGCTTTTTAGGCGGGTTAATCGCAGGCTTTCTTGCCGGGTATTTAGTGGTTGGGTTGAAAAAAGTATTTAGCCATCTGCCACAGTCGCTTGAGGGAATCAAACCAGTGTTGCTTTATCCGCTTTTTGGCATTTTCATTACGGGACTTATTATGATGTATGTTGTTATCGATCCAGTGAAGGCGTTAAATGAGGCAATGAAGCATTGGCTTGAAAATATGGGAACGGCAAACTTAATTTTACTTGGCGCGATTCTTGGCGGCATGATGGCGGTTGATATGGGCGGCCCGATCAACAAAGCGGCATTTACGTTTGGAATTGCCATGATTGATGCTGGAAATTATGCTCCGCACGCAGCGATCATGGCCGGAGGAATGGTGCCGCCGTTAGGGCTGGCTCTTGCGACGACATTCTTTAAAAAGAAATTTACAAAAGCGGAACGTGAAGCTGGAAAAACATGCTATATCATGGGAGCGACGTTCATTACAGAAGGGGCGATTCCGTTTGCGGCAGCCGACCCGGTACGCGTCATTCCATCCATCATTGTCGGCTCTGCGGTCAGCGGAGCGCTGACGATGTTGTTTCACATTGGCCTTCCAGCTCCGCATGGTGGAATTTTCGTTATTCCAATTGTAAAAGGAAGTGCTTTATTATACGTATTAGCGATTTTGATCGGTTCGATCATTACTGCTTTGATGGTTGGCTTGTGGAAAAAAGAAGTAGAGGAATAATAGAAAAAGCTGAGCGGCATTTGTCGCTCAGCTTTTTTGTAGAACGAAAAGGAGAGCCTATTGATATAGATAAATACGATATTCATTAGTATTTTATATATAATTAAGTTTTTTAGAAAAATTATAAATTTTTCTTTTGATATCGAAATATGGAAGAAAATGTGATACGTTATATCACAAAGGAGCATTCCCGTTAGGAGCTTTTCCGGGGACTTGATCAAAAAAAGCCCTCTTGGTATGATGCAGGGG
>NZ_QCWL01000001.1:1786260-1803198 GCF_003064505.1 Geobacillus sp. LYN3
TGTCGAAAAATATTTTTTGGACACCCCTGAGAGGCCGAAAAGCCTTGATACATCAATATTTCTAGAGGGAGGTACAAACAGCACGAAAATTCTACATGATTCCGAATATGGAGATTATCTCTCGGCTTTTGCTCCGATCAAGAATAATGAAAAAGTAATCGGGATTCTTGGAGTGGATATTGATGCAAAAAAGGTTGGTTTGATTCAGCAAAAAGTAGTAAAAGAACAATTAATGATGTTTATATTTTTATTTGTAATGGGAATCGGACTCATTAGCGGCATTTCCTTTTTCTACGTTCGTAAACGATTAAAATCTCTGGAAACATTAAATGAAGTGGCCGAAAAAATCGCTGCAGGGGAGCTGAATGAAGCGCAAAATCTATTAGAAAAAATACGAATAAAGGGGAAAGATGAGATTGCTAGTCTATCTTATTCATTTAAGCAAATGATGGCTGGAATGCGCGAGATGGTAACAGATATTACAGAAAGCACATATGAAATGCTGGAAACTTTTAAAGCATTAAGTCAAAATATTGAGAGTGCCAAACATTCTAGTGAGCAAATCACAATGGCCATTAGGACGGTGTCTTCGAACGCACAACAGCAGGAGACGAGTATAAATGAAACAGCTCATGCGGTCGAGGAAATGGCTATTGGCGTTCAAAAAATTGCCGAGTCATCGTCTCTTATTGCGGAATCATCAAATGATGTAATGAAACAAGTGGAAAGAGGAAATGAAGAAATTGAGAAAGCAATCAAGCAAATGGATGACATGCGACAGGCTGTTATGGAAACATCCATGAAAATCACGGAGTTAGGCAATCGGATTGAAGAGATTGAACAAATTCTTACGGCCATTACGGAGATTTCCGAACAGACAAACTTGCTTGCGTTAAATGCAAACATTGAAGCGGCACGTGCTGGAGAACATGGAAAAGGATTTGCCGTCGTTGCCAACGAAGTGAGAAAGCTTGCTGAGCAAACGAAGCATTCGGCACAAAAAATTGCTGAATTGATTCAACAGTTCCAAATCATGACGAAAGACGCGGTTCGTGAAATGGAGTCGGGAACCCAAGAAGTTGAAAAAGGGACAAAAGATGTCCATAAAGTAGGAGAAGTGTTCCGATCTATTTTTCATGCGGTTCACCAATCGAATAATGAGCTTCAAGAAGTGTCTGCGATTACGGAGGAAATGGCCGCTGGATCTGAACAAATATCTGCTTCCGTTGAGTAAGCGGCCTTCTTAACTAAAGAGGCTGCATCAAACGCTGCGAAAGTCGTGGAATCTGTGGAAAAACAAATGAAAGCAATGGAAGAAATCGCTGCTTCGACGGAATTGTTAGGGGAAATATCAGAAAAACTTGAAAAATCGGTAAGAAAATTTAATTTATAAATATAAAGTTGTCTGGGGTCTCCGGACAACTTTTTTTGGTGCACTTGGCATGGGTGCTGTCTAAGGATGAAAGTCCCGAACTGCGAAGGCAGAAGTAGCAGTTAGCTTAACGCAAGGGTGTCCGTGGTGACGCGGAATCTGAAGGAAACAGACGGCAAACTTCCGGTCGGCAGTGTGCGAGGACGAGGGTTAATCATCCTCTCCTACTAGATTACATAAGAATTACCATAAAAATTTCATGAATAAAAGAGTAATTCATGGTATAATAAACGTTTGTAATGTTAGAAAAGGAGATTTTATCGATATGATGAAGACATTTCTTCAGCTCAATACGATATTTATTAGTATTTTAATAGAATCGTTGCCGTTTGTTGTACTTGGTGTGTTTATTTCAGGGATTATTCAAATGTTTGTAACGGAAGAAATGGTCGAAAAATGGGTGCCGAAAAATAAAGCGCTGGCCGTGATCTATTCAACGCTGATAGGGGCGCTATTTCCTGCCTGCGAATGCGGGATTGTGCCAATTACACGGAGATTGGTAGCAAAAGGAGTACCTTTGTATGCAGCGATACCGTTTATGTTAACAGGACCTGTCATTAATCCGATTGTATTGTTTTCAACGTATATTGCGTTTGGAAGCAGTTGGACAATGGTATTATATCGGTCTATTTTTGCTTGTATCATTGCCATCATCATTGGTTTCATCATATCCGTGCAATTTAAAGACAACCAGTTGCGAAAGGAAGAAACAATTCATACCGTTTTGCCGAAATCATGGAAAGAAAAATGGATCGGGACGTTGCAACATACGATTGATGAGTTTTTTACGACGGGCAAATATTTGATTATTGGCGCGTTTTTCGCATCGGCGATGCAAACATTTGTGAAAACGCCGACATTGCTTGCGGTTGGCCAAGGAAGTGTGTCTTCCATTCTTGTTATGATGGCGCTTGCCTTTGTGCTGTCATTATGTTCAGAAGCGGATGCATTTATTGCGGCGTCGTTTCAAAATACGTTCTCGTTTGGAGCGCTCGCAGCCTTTCTTGTGTACGGACCGATGCTGGATATAAAAAATACGTTGATGCTGTTGCAGTCGTTTAAGACTCGCTTTGTGCTTGTGCTTATTATGTATATTACGATATTCGTGTTTATCGGTTCCTTGTTCATTTAAAGGAGTGAAATAGGATGATACGAATGTATATTTTGCTTGGTTTTTCGTTTTTGTTTTTTCATTTACACATTACAGGAGAAATTAGCAAATATATTAATATGCGTTATTCCTATATATCGTTTAGCGCCATTTTCGTATTCGCTTTTTTGACCATTGTCCAGCTTTTTTTCGCCAGCCGGGAAGGGAAGCATGAACACTGCCATGATGATTCATGTTGCCGCCATCATGAAGAGCAAGCGCGATGGAAACGGGTCGTTAATTATATGATATTTATTTTTCCAGTTGTGTCCGTGTTGTTTCTTCCACCAGCAACGCTTGATTCGGATATGGTAAAAGCGAAGGGCTTTCACATCCGGGGATTTACAACAAAAAGCGATGATCCATTTGTCCAACGGCAACTTTTGCGGCCGGATACGAGCATTTATTACGACGAAGATGACTACGATAACTTGATGAGAAAGGAACTGAATAAATTTTCAAAAACATCACATCTCGTATTGAATGAGGAAAATTATTTAAGTGCGATGGAAACGATATATCAATTCCCAGGACAGTTTGATGATCAAGTCATTGAATTTGACGGGTTTGTCTATCATGATGAGACGACGAAAAAAACACAGCGGTTTGTTCTGCGCTTTGGCATTATCCATTGTGTGGCCGATTCGGGAGTATTCGGGCTTTTAACGGAGTTCCCGGACAATCCTCATTTAGCGAATGATGAATGGATTCATGTGAAAGGAAAGCTTTCAACGATGTATTATCAGCCGTATAATGCGACAATTCCTTATGTAAAAGTAACATCATGGCATAGAATCGACGAACCAAAAGAACCGTATGTATTTCGAAAATATGACCAGTAGAAAAAAGAAGGAGCCGATTGCCAAGGCTCCTTTTCTTATGAACGTATATCGCAATCAAGCACTTCCCCAAGTTTTAGACATTTTAGCCTGCTCTCGTCCAGACCGCGCCGCTTCCATTCAGCAAGCAAACGGTCAAGCGCTTCCTTCGGAGTGTCATCGGCAAGACGAAACGCGCCATAATGCATTGGAATAAAGTAGTCTGCTTGACAGTCGACAAAGGCTTGTACCGCTTCTTCAGGAGTGACGTGCTGCGGACCCATAAACCATTCCGGCTCATACGCACCAATCGGAAGAAGAGCGTAGTCAATCGAAAAACGTTCGCCAATATCTCGGAATCCACGGAAATAGCCGCTATCGCCAGCAAAATATATCGTCGGTTTTTCCTTTGCCTGCATGACCCAGCCACCCCAGTGGGACGTGTTCATATCCCATAAAGTCCGCCTTGTCCAATGTTGCGCCGGAACAAACGTAAAGGTCACATCGCCAAACGATTGTTCTTCCCACCATTCGAATTCCGTCACTTGCTTATATCCTTTTCGCTCGAATAGACGGCCAAGCCCAACAGGAACGAATATGTGTGGTGTTCCTTTTAATTTGCGGATGCTTGGAAAATGTAAATGATCATAATGGCCATGAGAAATAAGCACGACATCGACTTCAGGCATTTCATTCAGTGAAATGCCAGGCTTCGTAAGCCGTTTTGCTGTTCCCATGCGCGTTGCCCATACGGGATCGGTGACGATGGTGATGCCGTTTAGTTGAATCACAAACGTAGAATGCCCGACCCAAGAAAGCAATGTGCGAAAATGGTTCGCATGAAGAAGTGGATATTGCGGCGGGTCGGCATGAGGAACTTGATACGATAAATCTTTCTTTTTGTTTTTCCGTTCCTTTTGCCAGCGGCGAAAATCAGAAAACGTTTTTTTTGTCGAAACTCCATCTAAGTTTTCGTATCTCTTCATCTGCTTTTCACCCTTTTTATATGCGCTATAATATAAGAGTAGCAAAATGATTTTTTCAGTAACAAATTTTTGCTTGGTGGTGAAGAAAAATATGTTGCAATCATTTACGATTCGAACAACAAAGCGCGATGAGATGGTGGACATTACTTCGTTCGTCGAACAGACGGTGCGTCAAGCTGGAGTGAAAGAAGGATTCGCCATCGTTTATTGCCCGCATACAACTGCGGGAATTACGATTAACGAAAACGCCGACCCTGATGTAAAGCGAGATATGATGCGGCGTTTTGATGAAACGTATCCGTGGGAGCATCCGCTTGATCGTCATATGGAAGGGAATACAGCGGCACATATGAAGGCAAGCACGGTCGGTGCGTCACAACATGTCATTATTACGCATGGAAAGCTGCTTTTAGGAACATGGCAAGGAATTTATTTTTGCGAATATGACGGCCCGCGCCAACGGACGTTTTATGTGAAAGTGGTCGAAGGGTAAACAACTGGCATCCTTCGTCACTAATATTTTTTAGATGTATATAAAGACCTAAGATCGATCGTCACGATGAGATTTTGTTTTCAATGGCTAGTTCATCGTATTGATGAAACGAATATAACTATAATAATATTATGTAAACTTAAATACACCGATTAGAAAAAGGACTAACGAAACGAAACCGTTAGTCCTTTTCTGTTTGGTGATTAGGAAAGAGCCGTTAAAATGAGCGGACCGTTTTTCGTAATGGCAATCGTATGCTCATATTGTGCGGAATAAGAACCGTCAACCGTTCTTGCCGTCCAGCCGTTTTGATCCATTTTGCTTTGCCATGCGCCGATGTTTACCATCGGTTCAATCGTAATCACCATTCCTTCTTTTAGGCGCAATCCTTTTCCTTTTTCACCAAAGTGAGGAATGTATGGTTCTTCGTGAATCGTTGGCCCAATTCCGTGTCCAGTAAAATCACGGACGACAGAAAAGCCGTTTGCTTCGACATATGTTTGGATCGCATGGCCAATATCCCCGATGCGATTGCCGATAACAGCCTGTTCAATCCCTTTATATAGAGATTGTTCTGTTACATAAAGCAATTTTTTCACTTCTTCGCTTACATCCCCAACCGCATATGTCCATGCGGAATCGGCAAGCGCTCCGTGCAAATTAACAACAAAATCGATCGTCACAATATCCCCGTTTTTTAACGGCTCATTACGAGGAAAACCATGGCAAATTTCGTCGTTGATCGAAGCGCACGTTGCGTAAGGATAACCTCGATATCCTTTTTGTTCCGGTTTTGCGCCATGCTTTGCTAAAAACGTTTCTACAAAGCGGTCGATTTCCATTGTGGTAATTCCTGGCTTAATTAACTGGGCAATTTCTTGATGGCAAGCTGCCAATAATTTTCCTGCTTCGTGCATCAATTTAATTTCTCTTTCTGTTTTTACATGAATCATGGAAAATCTCCTTTTCATTAATGATTTGGAAATGAATATCATAAAATTTATATATGCCGTAATGCAACAAAATCTATTGTGTATTGTAACAAAAAATAGTGTAGAGATAAACGAAAGGGAGTCACAGCAAGGTGATTTTCAATTTACGTAATTTTCCGAAAAAAATAGCACGAACACTCTGTTTTTGATGAAAAAGAAAGTATGTAACAAATCGTACCGGCTGCTAGAAATAGAGCGTTCTTTAGGTCTTCGATCATGTTGACGTTTTATAATGCTGCAGAAACTTTTTTTCTTCGTTTGTGAGATCGTGAGAATTTGACGAAGAAAGTGGAAGATAAATCGATACTTCTGTTCCTTTATGTATTTCACTTTTAATATGAATCGTCCCATTCATGGATTCAATAATGCGGTATACTACCATCATGCCGAGGCCAGTGCCTTTAATTCCTTTTGCTGTAAAATACGGTTCTCCTAGCCGATCGATTTGTTCTTTTGTCATGCCGACTCCCGTGTCAGAAATTCGAATAAGCATGCGCTGTTTTTCAATAGAAACGTAAATTTGCAGCACACCGCCGTTTGGCATTGCCTCGATGGAGTTTTTCATAATATTGAGTAAACATTGGCGGAATTTTTCGCGCTCTCCAGTTATCGTAAACGGCGCTAATGTTGTTTTTACTTCCACACTGTTCATGTTAGCAAACGGGCGTAAAAGGTCAATCACGCGCTCAATTTCTGTTTTGACATTCAGCTTTTCTACCGATTCGGGGGCTGGTTTCGCAAAAGTTAAGTAATCGGTAATGATCGCTTCTGCACGATCCAACTCTTCAATGGCGATTTGTATGTATTGCTTCCGTTTTTCAGGAGAAAGATGGTGTTGCTCCAACAATTGCATAAACCCGCGCGCAGCGGTAAGCGGATTTCGTATTTCGTGGGAAATGGATGCTGCTAGATGACTCACTACTTCCATTTTTTCCGCACGGATAATTCGTTTCCGCAATTCCATATTTTTATATATCATTTCTTTTAATGAGCAGACAATCAGCATAAATATCGGTTGAACAAACAAATAGGTAAGTGACATGATAGAGGACGATGATGAAATACCTTGAAACATTTGGGCCAGTTCGAGGGATAAAGATCCCGAAAACGCGCATAGTGCAGTGGCAAGCAATATACGATGCTTAGATGATAGCTGCAAAAATTTTTTCGATAAAGTCATGCTTGTTATCATAATAAATATTGAGGTAATGACCGTAACGAGAAATCCGGCCCCTCCAAACAACAAGCGGCAACCAATGGTTACTAAACATAAAAACAAGCTTGTTGCTGGCCCTTTATATAGACTCCCTAACCAAAGAGGTATTTGCCTCAAATCGAAAATGAAATCTGGATCCGAACTGACAGGAATGGTGATACATAAAATAATGACGAGTGCCAAACAAACGGTGAACAAATGTTGTTTGATATGTCTAGGTATATTTCTTTCTTCCACCCATAAAGGAACGATAAAAATTGGAATAAGAATAAAGAACAAATTTAGTAAAAAATCTTTTAAAATAGCAAGCATAGCAGCACCTTCTTTCTCGTAATACGGTATATAGAAGCAAATTTAACGATTAAATATATTACATTGTAAACAATAAACATGTCGGATGTTAAGAGTGAATTTATAGTGTTTTTTTGACATAAATCTTCGTTTTTCAACAAAAAACAGATAGTTATTCTATAACTATTTTTTAACTAAAAATATAACTTAAGAGGAATCGTTTGGAAAAAGAGGTCTATCTTTCAGCTGCACTGGCGTTGAAGAAGGGGATAGGGTTATGGAATGTGCTCAATGAAACAGCACCGAATGTGTGGACAAAAGAGCCAGCTGTACATACGGCAAAGAAAGGAGGATCTGTCGATTTAGAGATTGCCGGCGAAGAAAAGTTAGTAGAAAGCTTAAAAAAGCGGGAAAACGTCTGTAAATGCATACCAGCTGAAGCTGAAAAAGCTGTATGCGCCTTTCTAAAAGAGAAAGTGCCGCACTCCATCGAGTGAAACAGGAACAAACGTTAAACGGAAAAATTTATTATATCGTTAAAGGTTTAGGCATGAGCGCTTCTCATGTTTTTTTGTTGTCGACAAAATGTGATATGTAAAGATAACAAAAAGATAATAATTTGTTGATTTTTCTTTGTTCTTTCTCCCGCGGTTTATTTTTATAATTGGTAATGAAAGGGGGATTTTCCTAATATGCGGGAGTTGTATAAGCAGTTAATGATTTGGATTGAGGAAAAACAGCCGGTAAAAATTAAAACTGATCAAGGAGAGGCTACGTTTTTGCCTGTCAAACTTTATAAAGATGTCCATAAGTTGTTTGCATATAATCGGAAAATGACGCTTATCAATATTTCTTTAGATAAGGTCATTTCCATTGAACCGACCCGAATTTATGGATCGTTTGATATAAGAGAAGAACAAGTTGTACATATCCATTAAGTGAAAAGAAAGGGAGCGGACTCATTAAAAAAGAGGACGCTCCCTTTTATGTATTGCAGAGCGGAAAGACGTTACCTTAAAATGAAGGTAATTCATATTGCGAGAGGGGGAGGAAACATGCGTGGCAAACGCATCGTCTTATGCGCGTCAAGAAAATTAGAAGAAATGACAACACTCATTGAAAAACAAGGTGGAATAGCGATCGTGCGCCCGGCGCAAGGGATATTATTTTCAAAGGAAGGGGAGCTGGAAGATGAAATTCGTGCTGTTATTGCAATGCGCCCGGACTGGTTTATTTTTACAACAGGCATAGGAGTGGAAACGTTACTAGAAGCGGCAGAGAGAGGGAAAGTGAAAGAGGAATGGGTGAAAACGATTCAGCATGCGAACGTAGCAGTTCGGGGGTATAAGACGGCTGCGGCATTAAAGAAAATTGGAGTTGCTCCTGTTGCTGCCAGTGATGATGGAACAACAAAGGGACTTATTCGCTCACTTAATGAATATTCCTTTGCGGGAAAAAAAGTGATTGTCCAATTGCACGGAACCACGTCTCCGACATTAAAGGAGTTTTTGGAAGAAAATCATGCGATATATACCGAGCTGCTTCCGTATCGCCATGTTGCCCCAGATCCTGAAGTGCTCGAAAAGCTGTACGAGGAAGTGATTCACCGAAAAGTAGATGCTGTTTGTTTTACGACGGAGGTGCAAGTTCGTTTTTTATTTTCATTTGTAAAAGAACAAAAAGATATTGAGTGGTTCCGGCAATCATTTAACGAACATGTTATTGCGTGTGCGGTCGGAAAAGTTACGGCTGAAGCGCTTTATGAAGAGGGGATTGTCCGCGTTGTTGCTCCGGAACTAGAGCGGATGGGCGCAATGATTGTTACATTGTCGCAATATTTCGAACGCCAGTCATAGCGATGAAGAAAAATCACGCAGGAAATTTCCTGCGTGATTTCAGCTTGTCGACTTTGTCGACAAGCTGAAACGGGATGCCCCATATAGGGGTATCCCGTTTTTCCATATATATGAAAGGGGGATTTGAGCATATTATATTAATGAATGTTGTTTAGTTGCTCCGCTTGCTTAGGCATGCGTTTACGATAAACGACATAGTTTCGTCTAAGATAACGGAGCGGCAAGCTAAACACGTGCACCAATCTTGTAAATGGCCAAACGGCAAAAATGCCTAATGCTGCGATAATATGAATTTGAAACCAGATTGGCACCTGTTCCATATAAGCTGGGTTTGGCCGGAACATTAGGACGCCGCGGAACCATGGACCGATTGTTGTTCGATAGTCAAAGCCGTTGGAATCGATATTAAGCAGCGTAGAAAAAAGTCCGGTTAAGATGACAATCGCGAGGAAAAAGAGAGCGATCCAATCCCCACGGCTGCTTGTTACTCTAACGCGCTTTACCGCTATGCGGCGGCGGGTCAGAATGATTAGTCCGATCAGAGCAGCCAATCCTGCCGGAATACCACCAGCAAGGGCAATGAGGTGGTATGCTTCTTCCGAAATGCCCATCGTTTCGTAAACGGCTTCAGGAATCAGAATTCCCATGACATGTCCGATAAAAACGAATAAAATTCCCCAATGGAAAAGAAGGCTGCCGAGACGCAACTGCTTTTTTTCCAATACTTCGCTTGATTTGGACGTCCAGCCAAACTGATCGTATTGATAACGCCAAATATGGCCGCCGATAAAAATCGTTAGGACAACGTAAGGCAAAATGACCCAAAGAAATTGTTTCAACATATCACACACTTCCTTTCGGGATTGGCTTCACACCAAGTTCTTCGAACGCCAGGAAAATAGCGTCGAAAATAGCGGTATAAGGACTTTCAATGGCTGCGAGCTGTTTTCGGATTTCATCGATATTGTTCGCATATGTTTCAAAGAGCGGAACAACATATTGTTGTTCCGCGTAGGCGGCAAACTCAAGCATTAGCGGCAAATAATCGGGAAGTTCTTGGTCGGTCGTATCAAAACCGGCCGCTTTATAACGCTGTTTTAGTTGCAAAAGCTCCAAACCGCGCTCGCGCTGCTCGCCTGTATTCATATAGGTAACATACAAATTTGTTTTTTTGCCGAAATCGAACGTTTCGACATATTGTTCCATGCGCTGCTGAGTAGAGATTGTTTGTATGTGATGAATAAAAGTCGAGATATTATTGACGATTGCATCATTTTGTACAGTATGGATTGCTTCTAGGCAGTCGTCTAGCAAGTTTGCCCATTCTTCATCAGGATATGACAATAAATGGGATATGCATAAAAACACGGTTTGCATTTGTTCTTGATCCATCATTTATCACCTCGTATTAAGAGAGCGTGCCGCAAGCACCTGGACCGCCGGCAAATGATAAACCGCAGCTTCCTTGTTCCGCGTATAATTCGGCGACTTCTTCGCGATGGGATGCCGGAATCACGAAGCGGTCTTTATATTTTGCGATCGCTAATAAACGGTACATGTCTTCGATATCTTGTTCGCTTAAATCGAGCTCTTCTATCATGCTGATATCGGGTTGTTTGTTTGTTTGACGCGCGCGCATATAGGAACGCATCGCCGCCATTTTTTTCAACGTAATACGGATGTGTGTTTCATCTCCAGCTGTTAATAAATTGGCTAAATATTGAATTGGGATGCGCATTTCATCAATCGCTGGGAAAATGTCTTCCGCGTTCGCTTTGCTTCCTTTTCCTTCAAACATGTTCATAATCGGGCTAAGCGGAGGAATATACCATACCATTGGCAATGTGCGGTATTCCGGGTGAAGCGGAAGAGCGATTTTCCAGTCGACAATCATTTTATAAATCGGCGAACGCTGCGCTGCTTCAATCCATTCGTCCGGAATACCTTCTTCTTTCGCTTTCGCGATGACTTCTGGATCGTGCGGATCTAAGAAAATTTCAAGTTGAGAATGGTATAACGATTTTTCATCTTCCACGCTTGCCGCTTCTTTCACTTTGTCCGCATCATAAAGCATCACGCCGATATAACGGATGCGGCCGACGCACGTTTCCGCGCAAATCGTTGGCATGCCCGCTTCAATTCGCGGAAAGCAAAGCGTACATTTTTCCGCTTTATTTGTTTGCCAGTTAAAATATACTTTTTTATACGGGCAGCTTGTCACGCAATGGCGCCATGCGCGGCATGCGTTTTGGTCAACGAGGACGATGCCGTCTTCATCGCGTTTGTACATCGCTCCCGACGGGCAGCTTGAAACGCAAGGCGGATTGATGCAATGCTCGCAAATACGCGGCAAATACATCATAAACACATTTTCAAATTCCGCTTGGATCGCTTGTTCCATTTTGACAACGTTCGGATCTTTTAGTCCGGTAACGTGAGCACCGGCAAGATCGTCTTCCCAGTTTGGCCCCCAAGATAGTTCCATGAACTCGCCGGTGATCGCCGATTTCGGGCGAGCAACCGGCTGATGGCGTTTTTCGGGGCTAGTGGTCAATGTTTCGTAATCATAATTCCATGGTTCATAATAGTCATCAATCGTTGGTTGATACGGATTATAAAACAAGTTGAGAAGGCGCGTTGTTTTTGAGCCGGATTTCAGCTGGAGCTCCCCGTTTTTGAGCTCCCAGCCGCCTTTATATTTTTCTTGATCTTCCCACTGTTTCGGATAACCGATCCCTGGTTTTGTTTCGACGTTGTTGAAATACATATATTCTGCACCGGGACGATTTGTCCACGTATTTTTGCAAGTGACGCTGCACGTATGGCAGCCGATGCATTTATCTAAATTCATGACCATGCCGACTTGCGCTTTAATCTTCAAGCCAATCGACCTCCTCTAATTTGCGAATAATGACATACAAGTCGCGTTGGTTTCCAGTTGGACCGTAATAGTTAAATCCGTAGCTTAATTGCGCATACCCGCCAATCATATGGGTCGGTTTCATATGAATGCGTGTCGGGCTGTTGTGCGTGCCTCCGCGGTTGTTTGTCAGTTTCGTACCAGGAACGTTAATGTGTCGGTCCTGGGCGTGGTGCATAAATGCCATACCGCGCGGCAAACGGTGAGAGACAACAGCGCGTGCGACAACGACACCGTTGCGGTTGAAGCATTCAATCCAGTCGTTATCGCGAATGCCAGCTTCTTCGGCATCATCTTTGTTGATCCAGACGGTCGGACCGCCGCGGAACAGCGTAAGCATTGGCAGCGCATCAAAGTACATGCTGTGAATCGACCATTTGTTATGTGGTGTTAAATAATTCAGAACGATTTCTTTTCCTTTGACGTCCGGACGTTTTTTCGAAAATGGGCGATGCTGCAAGATTGGTTTAAACGTTGCCATTGCTTCGCCAAATTCATGCATTAATTCGTGATCCAAGTAATACGACTGCCGTCCTGTCAATGTCCGCCAAGGAATGAGCCGTTCGACGTTCGTCGTAAACGGTGAATAACGTCTTCCGCCTTTTTCTGAGCCGCTAAACGCCGGTGAAGTGATGACTGTTTTTGGCTGTGCGGTAATTTGCTCGAACGTAAAGCATTCTTCTTCACGTTCTTTCGCTAAATCGACAAGCGACAAGTTCGTCTTTTTCTCGAGCGCTTCCCATGCTTTTACAGCCACTTTTCCGTTTGTTGTCGATGATAGCGCGAGGATCGCTTCCGCCGCATTTTTCGCATCGCTAATATCTGGGCAGCCGGCGGCAATCGACGAGCGTTTGATCGTGCCTAACGTCTTTTTCAATTTTTCGTACTCTTCTTTGACCGACCAGGCAATGCCTTTTGTGCCCATTGGTTGTTTGGCCACGTTCGGTCCAAGGGAGATCATTTTATCGTAAATAAGTGTATAGTCGCGCTCGACAATGTGAATGTTCGGCATCGTTTTTCCTGGGATTGGTTCGCACTCACCTTTACTCCAGTCACGTACTTTGCCGAAAGGCTGTGACAATTCTTGCGCCGTGTCATGAAGAAGAGGAGTCGCCACCACTTCTTTGACCGGCTTCATGCCGATTTGTTTTGCGACATCGGAAACGGCTTTTGCTAATGACTTGAAAATATCCCAGTCTGAGCGTGCTTCCCATGGCGAGGAAATCGCTGGATTAAATGGATGAACAAACGGATGCATATCCGTGCTGCTTAAGTCGTGTTTTTCGTACCATGTTGCAGCAGGAAGAACGATATCGGAATATAGCGCCGTTCCCGCCATGCGGAAATCTAAGTTGATTAATAAATCGAGCTTTCCTTCCGGTGCTTGTTCGCGCCATGTGATTTCTTGCGGACGCAGGCTGTCTTCATCGTCGTTCAACAAGCCATGTGTCGTGCCAAGCAAATGTTTTAAGAAATACTCATGGCCTTTGCCCGAGCTAGAAATTAAGTTTGCGCGCCAAACGATTAAATTTCTCGGGAAGTTGGCTTCATGATCCGGGTCTTCAATGGCAAAACGCAATGTTTTTTCTTTTAATTGCTTGGCGACATATTGTGCGATTTGTTCCGGTGTCGATGCACCAGAGGCAACGGCTTCTTCATACAAGTCAATGCCGTTTTTGTTAAATGTCGGATAGGAAGGAAGCCAGCCAAGACGCACTGCAAGAACGTTATAATCAGCATAATGCGAATAGCGCGCCTTTTTGACAAGCGGAGAAACAAGTTCATCGACTGGCATTTCTTCGTAGCGCCATTGGTCAGTCGCAAAGTAGAAGAACGATGTACCATTTTGCAATTTTGGCGGCATCGTCCAGTCGCGTGCCATCGCGATCGTTTGCCATCCTTCCGTCGGACGCAGTTTTTCTTGTCCAACGTAGTGCGCCCATCCGCCGCCGTTGACTCCTTGCGCGCCGACGAACAAGACAAGATTTAATACGGCGCGGTAAATCGCATCGGAGTGGAACCAATGGTTAATGCCAGCGCCGACAATAATCATCGAGCGGCCATTGGTATCAATTGCATTTTGCGCAAACTCGCGCGCGATTTTAATGGCAAGCTCCCGTTTCACGCCTGTAATCGCTTCTTGCCATGCTGGCGTGAATGGAACAAGATCATTGTACGTACGGGCGACGTTTCCGCCAATCCCGCGGTCGACGCCGTAATTGGCAAGGACAAGATCATAGACGGTCGTTACATACGTTTCGCCATTTTCGGTTTGTATTTTTTTTGCCGGGACGATGCGTTCAATCGTTTTCCTTCCTTCATTAGTAAAGTACGGAATATGAATCGTAACGAGCTCATCTTCGCTCCCTAAAAACGATAGACAAGGTTCAATCGGCTGTTCCGTTTCTTCATCCACCATATGTAAATTCCATTTTCCTTGATCGTCCCAGCGCGAACCGATTGTTCCATGCGGAATCGTAAATGTTTTTTTATTTTCATCGTAAACGACCGGCTTCCATTCGGCGTTGGTGACGTTGCGGCCGAGATCTTTTGCCTGCAGGAAGCGGTCGGCCACCCATTTGTTGCCATCTTTTTTCAAAGTGACAACGAACGGAAAATCGGTGTATGTTTTGGCATATTGCTGGAAGTAAGGAACTTGCCGATCGACGTAATATTCTTTTAAAATGACATGGCCCATGGCCATGGCGAGCGCGCCATCTGTTCCTGGTTTCACGCTGAGCCAATCATCGGCAAACTTTGTCGATTCGGCATAGTCTGGGCTGATTGATACAACTTTTGTACCGCGGTAGCGAACTTCCGCTAAAAAGTGGGCGTCTGGCGTCCGGGTAAGCGGCACGTTGGAACCCCATGTAATAATGTAGCCGGAGTTATACCAGTCACTCGATTCCGGAACGTCGGTTTGGTCGCCCCAAATTTGCGGCGATGCAGGCGGCAGGTCCGCATACCAGTCGTAAAAGCTAAGCATCGGTCCGCCTATCAGCTGCATAAAGCGTGAACCGGCCGCATGGCTGACCATCGACATCGCTGGAATTGGCGAAAAACCAACATTGCGGTCCGGACCGTATTTGATGACAGTATATAATAGTGATGTAGCGACAAGCGTTAACGCTTCATCCCAGCTGACGCGGACAAATCCGCCCTTTCCGCGCGCTTGTTTATACCGTTTTGCTTTTTCCGGATTTTCGACGATGCTTTTCCAAGCGTCAAGCGGATTTTTATGTTCTTGTAGCGCTTCCCGCCACATATCCATCAACACGCCGCGCACGTATGGATATTTCACGCGGAGCGGGCTGTAAATGTACCAAGAAAAACTTGCGCCGCGAGGACAACCGCGTGGTTCAAAATCAGGCATATCCGGTCCGGTTGACGGATAATCAATTTGTTGTCCTTCCCATGTGACGATTCCGTCTTTTACGTAAATGTTCCAGCTGCATGAGCCAGTGCAGTTGACTCCATGGGTGGAACGGACGACTTTATCATGCTGCCAACGGCGGCGGTAAACATTTTCCCAATCGCGGTCGCCGTAGGTCACCTCACTATGGTCATTAGCATATCGTTCGATCGGTTTCATATATTTGAAACGATTCAATAACGGAGATCGCTTTCGTTTCATTTTGTTTCACTCCTTCATCAATTTGTGTAATTTTACTATAGCCATAATGAAAATAAAGGGATGTTAACTTTGTCACAGTTGGCTCGATTGTCACAAATCTGTCAAATGGTGAACGAAAACGAACAAACATTCTTTTTTTGTGTTATAATAGAGAAAAAGTTTTACATAATGAGGAGGTCGCATTGAGATATCATAGTCATATTGTTACGTCATTATGTTTTGGGGCAGCGGTCGCTGCGCATACATCACTTTCGTTTAGCGTAAGCTATACGGCGGGAATTGTCGTCGGCAGCTTACTTCCCGACATTGATGAACCGAAGTCGTACGTCGGACGGCGCTCAATGGGGGTATCCAATAAAGTAAAAGAAGCGTTTGGCCATCGCGGCATGACCCATTCGCTTGTTGTATGGGGAATCATCGCCCTTGTTATGATGTGGGAGTCGTCTTCGTTATTTGCCGTCGGCTTTGTGCTCGGCTATTTGTTTCATATTCTCGAAGACTTTTTCTCTGTCCAAGGTGTGCCGCTCTTTTGGCCGTTCACTTTAAAGCGATTTAAAATTCCCATCTATCGCACAGGCAATTTCATCGAAAAAGCGCTCTTTTACGCAGCGTTTGCCTTGCTTGTTTATATAGGGACGAAAGAAAATTTGTTTTATGAATGGTGGAAATCATTCGGATCGTTCATGTGATCGTTCATAAAAATTGTTCATAAAAAAAGGAAAAAACACGTCAGCAGCGAATTGATGAAATGGATACATTTTGCGCATTTGGGGGGAGAGGAGATGAAAGAAAAATATCCTGTATTAAAAGGGGCAGAACCGTTTTATCTTAATTAGGCGAGAAGACTCCCACTTCAACGAAGCGAAGCGGAGTAAGTGGGAGATGAATCGCCTTAACTATATTTGCTGAAAAAGGATAGATTCAGTAAAATATAGTATCATATAGTTAGATGGGAGGTGAAAAAATGTATTTTTGTATCAAACAACAGCTAAATGGTTTAACCAAAGAAGAATACTTGACCCTTAGAGAACTGTGCCGTATTGCCAAGAACATATACAACGTTGGATTGTATAATGTTAGACAATACTATTTTGAACACAAGGAATTTCTTAATTATGAGAAAAACTATCATCTTGCCAAAACGAACGAA
>NZ_QCWL01000001.1:1803298-1834558 GCF_003064505.1 Geobacillus sp. LYN3
ATAAGGATTGCTTGAAGCAGTCAAACTTCTTTGGAAGCCCCCACTTCAAATTTTCGCTAGAAAATTAAGTGGAGGTAGTTCACTACCGTATACGAAAAAAAGTGAGTGATAAACCTTAATTACCTTGATTGGCTACAAGCCTTTCAAGTTTTTTTATTTTAAGACTAATCGCTGTGCAAAATAAAGCGTGTTTATAAGAGGGTGTAAATTAGCATATTGTTTCGGGCCTACTTTTATTTCTGTCCATTTTCTGAAACAACGCTACGCATCCGTCGTCATATTGACATTGCACAGACACTCCTTGATGAAATGAGAGGGGAAATGATCTGAACTTAGTGAAAGATAAACAAACTTCATCATAACAAAGCGATTTGTTCAAAAAAAAATCCCTAAACTCGTGAACTCAAGGCAGAAATATCGATTTTTCTAAGAATATTGATATATAATTGTACTTGTATTAGTTGCAAATTTAAATCGTGTTTATTCGACACTAAGAATGATATACTGCTAAAGAAAGTGTCTCTGCGCCAACATATGCCGCGTCTCAGAGCATAATCTTGCGCATTATTCACACGTGAAAATTCGGATAATGGGGGAGCTGCGTATGAAAAAAGCATTGATAAACATCGATTATACGATTGATTTCATTGCCGATCACGGCGCGCTTACTTGCGGAAAGCCGGGGCAGCAAATCGAATCAGAGCTTGTGCGGATTACGAAAGAGTTTATCGAAAATGGCGATTATGTCGTATTTGCGGTTGATCTCCACAAAGCCGGCGACACGTATCATCCAGAAGCGAAACTGTTTCCGCCGCATAATATCGAAGGCACAGAAGGCCGGAAGTTATATGGAGAGTTGGAAGCGGTTTATCAGGCGAATAAGCATAAAGATAACGTATATTGGATGGATAAAACGAGATATAGCGCATTTGCGGGCACGGATTTAGAAATTAAACTGAGGGAACGAGGAATTACAGAAGTTCATTTGGTAGGCTGCTGCACCGACATATGCGTGCTTCATACAGCGGTCGACGCGTATAACAAAGGATTTCGCATCGTCGTACATAAAAAAGCGGTTGCGAGCTTCAATCCTGTCGGGCACGAATGGGCGCTCGATCACTTCAAACAATCGTTAGGCGCGGAAGTAGTGGAATAAAATAAGTGTTGGTGTTGGACAAGCGGATTAAAACTGACTAGTTTTTGGAGGTAATGCAATGCATCAAAAATATACAGATGATAGTTTTACTCTTCATACGGATTTGTATCAAATCAACATGGCAGAAACGTACTGGGAAGACGGTATTCATCAGCGCAAAGCCGTATTTGAAGTGTTTTTTCGAAAACTTCCTTTTGGAAACGGATACGCGGTGTTCGCGGGCTTAGAAAGGGTTATTCAATATTTGCAAAATTTCCGGTTTACAGAAAGCGATATTGACTATTTGCGCTCGGAATTAGGGTATCGGGACGATTTTTTGGAATATTTGAAAACCGTTCGTTTTACAGGCACGTTGCGCTCGATGAGAGAAGGGGAGCTAGTCTTTGGCAATGAACCGATTCTTCGCGTCGAAGCTCCATTAATTGAAGCGCAATTAATCGAAACAGCGATTTTAAACATTATCAACTTCCAAACATTAATTGCGACGAAAGCTTCCCGCATTAAACAAATTCTTGGCGATCAAATGGCGATGGAGTTCGGCAGCCGCCGGGCGCACGAAATGGACGCTGCACTGTGGGGAGCGCGCGCCGCTTACATTGGCGGTTTTGAAGCGACTTCCAATGTGCGTGCAGGAAAACTTTTCGGCATCCCGGTTGTTGGCACGCACGCTCATGCGTTGGTTCAGGCATATCAAGACGAATATGTCGCATTCCATAAATATGCGCGCCGCCATAAAGATTGCGTGTTTCTCGTAGATACGTATGACACATTAAAATCAGGCGTGCCAAATGCTATTAGAGTGGCCAAAGAACTAGGCGATCAAATTAATTTTATTGGCATACGCATCGATAGCGGCGATTTAGCGTATTTATCAAAAGAAGCACGAAAAATGTTAGATGAAGCCGGGTTTAAAGATGCGAAAATTTTTGCTTCGAGCGACTTAGATGAGGAAACGATTCTTAATTTAAAATCCCAAGGGGCGAAAATCGATGTATGGGGAATCGGCACGAAATTAATTACCGCTTACGATCAGCCAGCTTTAGGAGCTGTCTACAAATTAGTCGCTATTGAGGATGAAAACGGGAATATGGTCGATACAATTAAAATCAGCGGCAACCCGGAAAAGGTGACAACTCCCGGGTTGAAACGGGTGTACCGCATTATTAATAAAATCAACAAAAAAGCGGAAGGAGACTATATTGCGCTTGAAAGCGAAAATCCGCAAAAAGAGGAACGGCTGAAAATGTTCCATCCTGTTTATACATTTATTAGTAAATTTGTGACAAATTTTGAAGCGCGAGATTTGCATCATACCATTTTCCAAGATGGAAAACTCGTATATACTTCTCCTCCGCTAAAAGAAATTCAACAATTCACGAAAGAAAATTTAAAATTGCTTTGGGACGAATACAAGCGGACGATGAATCCCGAGCAATATCCCGTCGATTTAAGCCAAGCATGTTGGGATAACAAAATGGAGAAAATTCGGAAAGTGAAAGAGAAGATTGAAAAGATGGGAGATACGGAGCATTAATTTTCGATAGGCATGATGAAAGGTCACCGCAAGACTATACGCGGTGGCTTTTTTCGGTTTATCTTTTTTGCCGAGAAGACCCTCAACTCTAAGCGAAGCGTAGGTGGGGGATGAATCGGTATTTTTTGTCTTTTTGGTAATCTTAATAGTTTGAGCAGCTATGGCCAAAGGAAACAAGGAGACGGCAGCTATGTTTTCCGCATTAAAGTAAAATAAATGTTGTTTGTCGATTGGATCAAAAAGCGCTGGCTCGAAAAGGCTTGGAAAGTAACCTTTTGGAGCCAGACTTATTTCCGGTTACAGTCTTCCTTGTTTTTTCAACAGCTGTTCCATTTCGCGGACGAGCGAATCGAAATAAGAAAGCAGGTTCTCGAGCGGCTTCGGTGATGTCATATCCACTCCCGCTTTTTGTAAAAGGCGGATCGGGTCGTCGGATGTTCCAGAGCGCAAAAACTGCAGATAGCGTTTAGTCGCCTCTCCGGTTTCATCCGCTTTCATTTGCTTGACAAGCTCAAAGGAAGCGGCGAGCGAGGTTGCGTATTTGTATACGTAAAACGCATCATAAAAATGCGGAATGCGCAGCCAGCCGCGCGCAGCTTCCGGATCGGCGGCGTAGGCAGGGCCGTAATATTTTTTCAACAGGCGAAGCCAAAGCTCGTTCAGTTCGGCTGCGGTTAAGCTCCCGCCTTGCCGCACTTTGTCATGAATCGCTTGTTCGAATTCGGAATACATTACTTGCGTATATAATGTGCCGCGAATTTGATCGATTTGCTGGTTGAGCAAATACAGCTTTTCTTCGTCCGTTTTTGCTTGCTTTAAGAAATAATCCATCATCAGCCATTCGTTGGCGGTGGAAGCGACTTCCGCGGTAAAAATCGATTGTCTGGAATAATGGTATGGCTGCGTTTTGTTTGTATAGACGGAATTCATCGCGTGCCCGATTTCGTGGGCGGTCGTCAGCAAGCCATCGAGCGACCCGTCGTAGTTGAGCAAAATAAACGGATGGGTGTCGTACGCCCCCGTATTATAGCCGCCCGTATATTTTTTTGGGCGCGGATAGACGTCAATCCAGCGCTGTTCGAAAGCGCGCCGCACGTTTTGGATGTAGTCGTCTCCGAGCGGTTTCAGCCCTTCAAGGATGAGCGATTGCGCCGTTTCGAACGGAAACTTCATTTTTTTCGCGATGGTCTCTTCAACGAGCGGCACAGACATATCGTAAGTGTGGACACGGTCGACGCCGAGCGCCTTTTTGCGCAGTTCGACATAGCGATGCAGTGACGGCAAGTGAGTATTGACGGTAGAAATGAGATTGGTAAACACTTGTTTTGGCACATCATCGGCCGATAGTGCCGCATCGAGCCCAGATTTGTATTTTCGCGCTTTCGCGTACAGTTCGTCCGCTTTCACAGATGCGTATAACGTGGCGGCGGATGTGTTTTCGATCGTTTCATAGCTTTGAAAACGCGTTTGAAACGCCCGCTTGCGATAGTTGCGATCCGGATGTTCAAGCGCTTTTGTATAGTTTTCATCCGTCAACGAAACCGTTTTTCCGTCCGGTGTGCGCACAGAAGGCGGGTCATAATCGCCGCGCGCGGCATTGTTATAAATGTTTTCCGGATCACTCATGATGGGAGAAAGCTTGGCGAGCAGCTGTTCCTCTCTTTTGGAAAGAGTATGCTTTTTCCGTTCGCGCAATTCTTCAAAATAATAGCGGTATGGCTTAAGCGGCTTGCTTTTTTGCAGCTTGGCAAGCGTCCGTTCGGAAAGCGACAGCAGTTCCGGCTCGATAAACGCCGTTTTTGCCGCATAGTCGGAAATCAGTGTTTCCACTTGCGCTTTTAGATGAGCGGCCGTCTTGTCTTCAATGTTAAGATCTTGTTTTAAGTGAGCATAAAGGGACAATTTTTCGAGCTTTCGTGCTATCCTTTCATTAAGGGCAAATAGTTTGGCGACGTTGGAAGCGCGTGCAAGCTTGCCTTCATAGGAGGACAGTTTCGGCAACGCATCGGCGACTGCTTGATAGTCGCGTTTGAAATTGGCTTCCGACACGTAAATGTCGGCTAGATTCCATTGGTATTTTGCATTGATTTTTGTTTCTTCCGCATCCGTTCGAAGCGGAATAAGCAGCAGTATGACAATCAACCATACATACGATCGTTTTTTCATCATCGGCCTCTTCCTTTCCTGTTTTTTCCGTTGTTACGTAGTATGCGCAAAAACGAAAAGATTACTCGATACAAGGAAAGGAGTGGCGGAAACGATGTGGAATGTATATGTGTACGATAAAGAAGAGGAGGGGACTTTGTGGAGAGAATACGTTTAGCAGAAGATTTAACCTTCTCCGCATTATTCACGGATCATGGAGACTAGCGGAGTGGAATTATTCCAAAGAACAGATACTTGATCTTATTGAATTTTGCCTCGAACAAGGAATTACGACGTTTGACCATGCTGACGGTGCGCGCACTTATGCTGCCGCTTCGCCGCGAGCAGTGGTTTGACATTTTGCAAAGCTCGATGGGACATGAAGTGCCGTAATCCACAACGAACAACAAGGAGTAATTCATCATGAAAGTGATTATCGCCGAAAAACCAGATCAAGGCGCCACATTGGCGTCGATTTTTCAGACGAAAAAACATCAAGGATATATTGAAATTTTTCCAAATGAATTGTTTCCGAAAGGAGCGTATATGACATGGGCGATCGGGCATCTTCTCCAGCTCGTTCCGCCCGAACGGTATCGTCCGGAATGGAAACAATGGAAGCTCGAGGCGCTGCCGATCATTCCGGAGCGTTTTCAATATGAAGTGGAAAAAGCGAAAGCAAAACAGTTTGCGATTGTGAAAGAACTGCTTCGCAAACCGGAAGTGACGGAAATTATCCATGCCGGTGACGCCGGAAGAGAAGGGGAACTGATCGTCCGCAATATTATTCAAATGAGCGGTGTGAAAAAGCCGATGAAGCGGCTTTGGCTTTCGTCGTTAACTCCAAAAGCGATTTACGAAGGATTCCGCCAGCTGTTAGATGAAGCCGAAACAAGAAATTTATATGAAGAAGCGTACGCGCGCGCCTGTGCCGATTGGCTTGTCGGGATGAACGCTTCTCGTGTTTACAGCATTTTGCTAAAGCAAAAAGGGATGAATGATGTCTTTTCTGTAGGAAGAGTGCAAACGCCGACACTCGCGTTCATCGTGAAACGGGAAAAGGAAATCGAGCAGTTTCGTCCCGAACCGTTTTGGGAAGTGATGGCGAAGTTTCACATTGACGGCAAGCAATACGAAGGGAAATGGGTGGACGAAAAAGGGGAAACGCGTATCAAGGAGGAGCTGCTGGCGCAAAAAATCGCGCAGTTTTGCCGAAACAAGCCGGCCGAAGTAAAAGAGGTTCAAACGGAAAGAAAAACGTTTCATCCGCCGTTGTTATTCAACTTGTCCTCCTTGCAGGCAGCGGCCAATAAGATGTACCAATTTTCCCCAAAAAAGACGCTCGATATTTTGCAGAAATTGTATCAAAAAGGAATCGTGTCGTATCCGCGTTCTGATTCGAACTATGTGACCAAAGGCGAAGCGGAAACATTTCCGGACATTTTGCAAAAATTGCGGGCGTTTCCGGAGTATCAACCGTTTTTTCCATTGCCGAACACGTCCATTTTACATAATAAACGTTATGTCAATGAAAAAAAGGTGACCGACCACTATGCCATCATCCCGACGGAGCAAGTGGCCGATCCGGCGAAGTTATCGGCGGATGAGCGGAAAATTTACGATTTGGTCGTGCGGCGTCTCATTGCCGCTCATTACGAAGCGGCGGTGTTTGACTATACGACCGTTATCACGCTTGTTGATGGGCGCGCCCGGTTTATTTCGAAAGGAAAGCAGCAAATCCAGGAAGGATGGCGGAAAGTCATCAGCCAGCGGGAAGAGGGCGAGGAAGCGATTCTTCCCTCGCTCCGTGAAGGCGAACAAGGCGATGTGCTGGACGTCCGTATAAAAGAAGGAAAGACCCAGCCGCCAAAGCGGTATACGGAAGGTCAGCTGATTACGCTGATGAAAACGGCAGGGAAATTTTTAGATAACGAAGAATTGGAAAAAGTGCTTGCCAAAACGGAAGGTCTTGGCACGGAAGCGACGCGCGCCGCCATCATTACGACGCTGAAAGAGCGAAATTATATCGAAGTAAAGAAAAATCAAGTATATGCGACCGATAAAGCGAAAGTGCTCATCGAAGCGATTGGCGAAAAAATTTTAGCCTCTCCGGAAATGACAGCGAAATGGGAGCAGCGTCTAAGCGAAATCGGCGAAGGGAAGGCGTCAGCGGCCCATTTTATGGAGCAAGTAAAAAAATTATCGAAAAAAATCGTCGAAGATGCGCTTGCCTCGTCGCAGCACTGGAACTTTGCCGGATTCGATACGGCATCAATTCAGCGCACCACATCGAAAGCGACGTTAGGAAAACCAGTTGGCACATGCAAATTATGCGGCGGAATGGTCATTGACAAAGGCGAGTTTTATGGCTGCGCCAATTATGCCAAGACGAAATGCTCATTTACGATTTCAAAAAGAATTCTTGGCAAAACGATTTCGCAAGCCAATGTAAAAAAGCTTTTGCAGCATGGGAAAACGAACGTCATCAAAGGGTTTAAAAAAGGAGAGAAAACGTTTGATGCAGCGTTAATGTGGGATGAAAAGGAGAAAAAAATAGTGTTTTCGTTTCCGAAAAAATAATCTCCTTTCTCATGTTGAGGGGGAGATTATTTTTTTCATCACTAGAAAATGGCAATTAGCATATTTACGAATAGATCTAAAAATTGTACGATTACACTTGTAAGGGAAATTTTTTTGAGTAACAGTAATTATATTACGTAAACAAAAGAAGGGATAACCATGGATAAACAATTTGAAAAAAGGATTTTGCCCATACTGAAATGAGTAAAAACGGAGAAGAAAAAGCGGATGAAAATTAGATGTTTTTATACATAGAGACAAAAACTTCTGGATATACTACAAATGTACAAATCATCTCATAAACAGTTTGGCAAGAACATGATAATATTGGGCTATAGCCAAGCGGTAAGGCAACGGACTTTGACTCCGTGATGCGCTGGTTCGAATCCAGCTAGCCCAGTCTCTAACAGGCAAGCAATGTCGCTTGCCTGTTTTTTTGTTGAAAAAGAAGGAGTTTTGACAAAGGATGTCAAATATAAGACATGGCAAGGAGGAGATTGTGATGAAAACAGCTGATTTATGCGATGAATTTTTGAGCGAATTGCAAGTATGCCAGCTGCCGATGCAATCTTACGGCGGCAAAGCGGAATTTTCCGGACCGATCGCGACGGTCGATGTATTTGAAGATAATGTGCTCGTTCGTGAGGCGCTCGAAACTGTTCCAGCGGGCACCGTATTGGTCGTAGACGGAAAAGGTTCGCGAAATTGCGCGCTGCTCGGAGACCGTCTTGCCCAGATCGCTTGTGAGCGCGGGCTTGCCGGGGTGATTATTCACGGATGCATTCGCGATTCCGCAGAAATCGCCAATATGCCGCTTGGGGTGATGGCGATTGGCACTTGCCCGGTGAAAAGCAAAAAAGAAGGAAAGGGAAAACGGGACGTTGCGCTCGAATTTGGCGGCGTTCGTTGGGAGCCAGGCGCCTATGTGTACGCTGATCAAGACGGGATTGTATTGGCGAAAACGGACTTATTGAAAAAAGTGGTTGACGATGTTTGAAAATTTGTACTACTATGAATAACAGAAATGTTCTTTGAAAAATCGACATTATATGCCAAACAAATAAGGTGCCTTTCTCATTAGAGAATAGGCTTAAAAGGGAAGTACGGTGAAAATCCGTCACGGTACCCGCCACTGTGATGGGGAGCTTTGTTGCATCATGTCACTGAAGGAAACTTCGGGAAGGCGCAATAAAGCGATGATCCTAAGTCAGGAGACTTGCCTTATTTGTTCGGACGGATACCTACGGGATTATAGGTAGACGTGCGGGAGAATGGTATACTTTTTTTGCTATATTTGTATGCATTTTTCTGCACCTCTGCGTATAGAGGTGCTTTTTATTTTGCAAAAAAGGAGAGACTCAACATGACAACATGGAACTTAATCGGAATGAAACATCATGTGCTGATTTGCAATGGAGGCAGCTGCATGCGTAAAGGGGGAGAAGAAGTAACGCTTGCCATCCGCGAAGAAATCGCGATGCTGGAGTTAGATGGCATTGTACATACGACGCGGACTCGCTGCAATGGCCGTTGCCAAGACGCGTGTGTAGTCATCGTTTACCCTGAAGGCGTATGGTACAACGGTGTGACGCCGGAAAAAGCAAGGGAGCTTGTGCGAAGGCATTTGCGAGATGGGGAATGGTTGGAAGAAACGATAACGTACCGTTATGAAGAGAAGCAAGGATTGATGATGTCAAAACAATCAAACGCCCCTCTAGGAATCTCGAAATTATGTAAAGCAACGGGAGGAACGAAAGCATGAAAAAATGGAAAGTCGCCCTTTTCCTTTGCGGTTTAGTCGTCTATTTTACGTTTACCGGCAGCACATCGGCATTTGCGATGCATATTATGGAAGGATTTTTGCCAGTTGGATGGGTGATTTTTTGGTGGCTAGTGTTTTTGCCGTTTTTTATCATCGGTATGCGTTCACTAATTCGGATTACACGCGAGCATCCGGAACTAAAGCTGCTCATTGCGCTGTCGGGGGCATTTACGTTTGTGCTGTCCGCCTTAAAAATTCCATCCGTTACTGGGAGCAGCTCACATCCAACGGGGGTGGGGCTCGGTGCGGTGCTGTTTGGTCCATGGACGATGGTGGTGATGGGCAGCATCGTATTGCTGTTTCAAGCGTTATTGCTGGCACATGGTGGATTGACGACATTAGGGGCGAATGCCGTGTCCATGGCGGTCATTGGCCCGATTGTGGCGTACGGTATTTATCGTTTCGGGAAAAAGTGGAATATACCGAGGCGCTGGACGATTTTTTTCGCTGCATTTTTCTCTGATTTGGCCACATATGTTGTCACCTCATTGCAATTAGCGCTGGCGTTCCCGGATGCGACAGGTGGGGTTTTCGCTTCGTTTGCCAAATTTGCCGGCATTTTTGCTGTTACGCAAATACCACTGGCGATTACAGAAGGGCTGCTTACGGTCGTCGTTTGGAATTTCTTATCCACTTACAGCAGCCAGGAACTAAACCAGTTAGAGAGGGGAGTGTAATATGAAGAGAAGTCTTTTTCTTCTTGCTATTGCTGTTTTACTGGTAGTAGCGCCGTTATTGTTCATTCATCACTCTGATTTTGGCGGCACGGATGGCCAGGCGGAAAAAATGATTCAGAAGCTCGCTCCTCATTATCAACCTTGGATGGAAACCATATTTGAGCCGCCAGGCGGAGAGGTGGAAACGTTGCTGTTTTCTGTGCAGGCGGCAATCGGTGCCGGAATTATTGGCTACATTATCGGTGTCTATAAAGGCCGGGCGAACCGAAAAGAGGAAACAAAATGATCCGGCAGTTTGACACCATTGCTTACAATAACCGCCTGCGGACAATACGTCCCGAACAAAAAGTGATATTTGCGTTCATATTATTAATGATGGCCATGATAGGTAGTTGGAAAATGCAAATAATGATGACGATTTGGCTTGCCGCATGGATTATCGGGTATGCGCGTGTTTCGTGGAAAGTTTACGCCAAAACACTCGGAGTCGTGGCATTGTTTCTGATGGTCAGTTTTCCAGCTTTGCTTGTTTCCATTGACAGTTCTTTTCATGTTTCTATTGATCGTTCGCAAATTTTCATCGCAATGTCTTTGCTCTCTCGTTCGGTCGCGGCATGGTCTTGCTTATTTTTCCTCTTGGTGACTACCCCGTTTCCAGAGATATTGTATGTGCTCAAACGAATGAAAGTACCATCCATTATCATTGAGTTGTTGTTTTTTATGTATCGGTTTGTATTTGTTTTCGAGAAAGCAGCAGAAGAGCTATACGTAGCAATGAAAGCAAGAAATGGAGGAAATCATTGGCGGCATGGCGGGATGTTGGTGTTCCAGCTTTTTCAGAAAATATGGCATTCCTATGAAGCGTTGCGCCTTGCTTTATGGGCGCGCGGAGTTTCCAATGAAATTGTCTATGTTCATATGGAAACATACAACGAAAAAAACAAACGTTATCTGTGGGAAGCAGCCATCGGCATAAGTTTGCTTCTATGGCTTGGATGATAGGAGGGCGGCAGAAGATGCTGAAAATGGATGAAGTATATTATACGTATCCGAATGGACCATGTGTGTTGAAAGGATTAAGCCTTCATGTTCCCAGTGGAAAAAAATGCGCACTCATCGGTCATAATGGATGCGGCAAGACAACGTTATTTTTACATGCGAACGGGCTGTTGCGGCCCGACTCTGGCGACATCTATTGGAATGGAGAGAAGATGGATTATCGGCGTCCAACCTTGCAAAAATGGCGGAAAGAGGTCGGCATCGTTTTTCAAAATCCGGAACACCAGCTTGTGGCGCCATTGGTACGTGATGAACTGGCGTTTGGCCTGCACCATTTAGGAATGAAAAAAAGTGAGATGGACGAGCTCATGGAAAAAGCGCTGGACGAGTTTGGATTACGTTCATGGTTGGACAAGCCCGTTCATCATTTAAGTCTCGGTCAAAAAAAATGGCTGACGCTTGCCGCCGTAATGGTGATGAATCCGAAATTATTAGTGCTCGATGAGCCGACGGCATATTTAGACCGCCTGCAAATCGAGAGGTTTGTCGAGAAGATCAACGATATTCATCGAGCTGGCACGACAGTTTTGATCGCTACTCATGATTTTGATTTTGTCTTAGAGTGGGCAGATATCGTGTTTGTCATGCATGACGGACAAATTGTCATGCAAGGATCACCGCAAGACGTATTTGCTAGGCAGCATCAATTGCAAAAATGGCATCTTGGTGTTCCGCTGCTTGCTTCTGTATGGAAAACGTTGTTTCCACACGAGATGCGCATCCCGCGGAATGTGGAAGAAATGAAACAATGGATGAGAATGAATGAGCATACAAGCCTCTATATTAGTGAAAAAGTGATATAGTGTTCAAGTTTTTTCGACAAATGAGCCCAGTTAACATGGACAAGGAAGATGGAAATTGAGGTGAGACAATGAAAGGAAAATTGCTGATTGTCGGATTTGGCCCAGGCAGCAAGGAACATATGACAAAGCGAGCGCGGGAAGCGATTGAAGAAAGCGATATTATTATCGGTTATAAAACATACATTGACCTAGTTGCGGATTTAATTGGCAATAAACAAGTGATTAGTACTGGAATGACGGAAGAAGTAAGCCGCGCTCAAGAGGCGGTGAAATGGGCGGAACGCGGAAAAACGGTCGCCGTCATTTCAAGCGGGGACGCGGGCGTGTACGGAATGGCAGGGCTTGTGTATGAGGTGCTCATTGAAAAAGGCTGGACGCGAGAAAGCGATATCGAGGTGGAAGTCATCCCAGGCATTTCTGCCATTAACTCGTGTGCCGCTCTTTTAGGTGCGCCGATTATGCATGATGCGTGCACCATTAGCTTAAGCGATCACCTAACGCCGTGGGCGCTTATTGAAAAGCGCATTGAAGCGGCGGCCGCTGCCGATTTTGTCATCGCTCTATATAATCCGAAAAGCGGACGACGCACGCGTCAAATTGTCGAAGCGCAGCGTATTCTTTTGCGTTATCGCTCGCCAAATACTCCGGTCGGATTAGTGAAAAGCGCTTATCGCGCGCGGCAACATATCGTATTGACGGATTTAGCGCATATGCTCGATTACGATATCGGAATGTTAACGACTGTCATTATCGGCAATTCTTCAACGTTTGTATACGACGGGCTGATGATCACACCACGCGGATACCAACGAAAATATACATTAAGCGCCTCCGAACAGCCGCTGAAACCACATGAACGGCTTCGCAAAGAAGCGGAACCGTGGGCGCTTGATCAAACGAAACGAGAACCGGTAAGAGAAATGGCAGAAGAAGCGTTGCAAACATTGGCGATTGGCCACCAAGACACCACGACGTTTGCGCCGGCGATTTTCGAAATCGCGGTTAGCCCGGGAGTAGCGAACAAAAATTTTACGCCAAAACAGATGATGGTACTAGCTGACATCGTCGGTGAAGACGGAACGATGATGTATACCCCGGATCATTATTTGAAGCTGGAAGTGCCTGCTTCTGATCCAGACCGTATCATCGCTAGACTGAAAGAAGCGGGGCTTGACGTTGCCCCTGTTGGTGATGTACTGACGGTGAAAGCTTGCGATTTTTGCGACGGGGAGAAAAAAGACGCGATTCCATACGCGGAAGAGTTATACGATCAGCTTGGCGGAATTGCGCTTCCGAAAGAATTGAAGCTTGGTGTAAACGGATGCGGCATGGCATGTTACGGAGCGGTGCGGGAAGATATCGGAATCGTCTATCGGAAAGGAGCATTTGACTTATTTTTAGGAGGAAAAACGGTCGGAAGAAACGCACACCCTGGGCAACTTGTCGCTGAAGGAATTCCGCCTGGCGAGATTGTGTCCGTTGTCACCCGCATTATTCAAGAATATAAGGAACGCGCGCATCCGAACGAACGGTTTCATAAGTTTTTTAAGCGAGTGAAACAAGTCGGCGGGTTTGTGTATCAAGAAGCGAAGCAAGAGGCAAAAATCGAAGTGCCTGCTTGTGGTGAATAAGGGGGAAGAAAATGAATGAAAGCAGTATTATTTGTAGGGCACGGTAGCCGTGACCCGGAAGGAAACGACCAAGTCCGGCAGTTTGTTGAGCAGCTAAAACCGCACATTGCGGCATCCTTACATGTCGAAACGAGTTTTTTAGAATTTGGACTGCCAACGATTCGCGAAGGGATTGACCGTTGTGTCGATGCCGGGGCTCGCGAGATTATCGTTATTCCGATTATTTTGCTGGCAGCGGGCCATTCGAAGCTGCATATTCCAGCGGAGATCGATGAAGCAAAGAAGCATTATCCGCATGTAGCTTTCATCTATGGCCGACCAATTGGCATTCATGAGCAAACGTTTTCGATCTTAAAAACGAGATTACAAGAAATCGGTGAAAATATAGAAAGCCCTGATCCGGAAACAGCGGTAGTGTTGCTTGGTCGCGGGGGAAGCGATCCGGATGCGAACAGCGATTTATATAAAATTTCCCGTTTATTTTGGGAACAAACGAACTATTTCCTTGTAGAACCAGCATTTATGGGAGTAACGACGCCATCGTTAGAAGATGGAGTGGAACGGTGCGTGAAGCTAGGGGCGCGGAAAGTGGTGGTTTTGCCATACTTTTTGTTTACCGGCGTGCTTATCAAGCGTCTTGGAGAAAAAGTAAAACAATTTCGTTTTCAGTATCCGCAAGTCGATTTTGCGCTAGCAGGCTACTTTGGATTTCATCCGAAGCTAAAAACGATTGTGCTTGACAGATTAGAAGAAGCGCTTGGCAAGGCGGTTATGATGAACTGTGATATGTGTCAATACCGGCTTCATGCTGCGGAGCATCATCACCATCATCATTAAGGAGGAACATGCATGATTATTGTATTAGCGGGAACGAGCGATGCCCGAAAGCTGGCGCTTTGTATCCAACAAGCGGGCTATGATGTGTTAGCGACGGTTGTTACAGAACATGCGGCGGATCAGTTGCGTGCTTCCGGCTTAGCGGTGCACCTTGGACGGCTGACGTCGGAACAATTGGCGGAGTTGATCCGTGTAAAGAAAGCGAAAGCAGTGGTGGACGCGAGCCATCCGTTTGCCGAAGAAGCATCGAAAAACGCGATGCAAGCTACCGCAGAGGCGGGGGTTCCGTATATCCGTTACGAGCGGCAAGCGGCTCACGTTGCTTATGAGCGTGTCACGTTTGTTGACAGTTATGAAGAAGCAGCTGAGCTCGCTGCGAAAAAACAAGGCGTCATTATGCTAACGACCGGAAGCAAAACGTTATCCATTTTCGCAAAAAAGCTGTTAGGGCTTCCGAATACGCGCGTGATTGCGCGCATGCTGCCGCGCAAAGACAATATGGAGAAATGTGAGGAGCTCAAGTTTCCGCAAGAAAATATCGTTGCGATGCAAGGTCCGTTTACGAAAGAACTCGATAAGGCGCTTTTCCAACATTTTGGCGTTACGTTGCTCATTACGAAAGAAAGCGGAAAAGTTGGGTTTGTCGATGAAAAAATCGCTGCCGCACAGGAGCTAGGGATTGAGACGATTGTCATCCGCCGTCCATCAATTCAGTATGGCACGGTGTATTCCCAGTTTTCCGATGTCGTTAAGGCACTACAACAAATAGTACCGTTATCCATTCATTCATGAAAGAAAGGGGTTTTACCATGGATTTTCGCACGGAATTTCGTCCGATTACAGTCCAACCGCAACAAATTGAAGAAAGAAGTTTTCAAATCATTGATGAAGAAATTGGTGAACATCATTTTACGAAAGAACAATATCCGATTGTACAGCGCGTCATTCATGCTTCTGCCGATTTTGAGCTTGGAAAAAGCTTGTTGTTTCACCCTGATGCCGTCCGTGCGGGAATCGAAGCAATACGCAGTGGCAAAACGGTCGTCGCTGATGTGCAAATGGTACAAGTCGGGGTAAATAAAGCGCGCATTGAAAAGTTTGGCGGCAAAGTGAAAGTGTATATTTCCGACGAAGATGTCATTGCGGAGGCGAAAAGGCTCAACACGACAAGAGCGATTGTCGCGATGCGAAAAGCGGCTAAAGAGGCAGAAGGCGGGATTTTTGCCATTGGCAACGCGCCAACGGCATTGCTAGAATTAATTCGTTTAATTAAAGAAGGAGAAGCACGTCCGGGATTAGTGATCGGCCTGCCGGTCGGTTTTGTGTCGGCGGCGGAATCAAAAGCGGAATTGGCGAAATTGGATGTTCCATTTATTACAAATATCGGCCGAAAAGGAGGAAGCACCATTACAGTGGCGGCGCTAAACGCGCTTTCACTGTTGGCAGAGCGAGGGTAAACGAATGGAAACGAAAAAAACGTTACGCGAGGGATATACGACAGGGGCGTGTGCCACAGCGGCAACGAAAGCGGCATTAACGGCGCTTATTACCGGCATCATACAAACGGAGGCAACCATTTATTTGCCAGTCGGACGATGGGCGACATTTGCGATCGAAGCGTGCGAGATTTATGGTGAGTCGGTGAAAGCAACGGTGATCAAAGATGGCGGGGATGACCCTGACGCGACGCATGGAGCGGCGATTGTATCAACCGTCTCATGGGCGGAGCAACCCGGCATTCACTTAGATGGCGGAAAAGGGGTAGGGCGCGTCACAAAACCGGGCTTGCCGGTGCCGGTTGGCGAAGCGGCAATTAATCCAATCCCGCGAAAAATGATTCACGAAACAGTGCGCGAGGTATTGGAACAATACGGCATTTCCCGTGGAGTGAACGTCATTATTTCCGTTCCTAACGGGGAAGAAATCGCCAAAAAAACGTTAAACGCGCGCCTTGGCATTATCGGCGGCATTTCGATTTTAGGGACGCGCGGCATTGTCATTCCTTTTTCGACGTCCGCCTACCGCGCAAGCATCATTCAGGCAATTCAAGTGGCAAAGGCAAACGGATGCGACCATGTTGTGATCACGACGGGAGGACGAAGCGAAAAATTTGCGATGCGACAATATCCTCATCTTCCTGAGGAAGCGTTTATTGAAATGGGGGATTTTGTCGGCTTTACGCTGAAACAATGCAAACGGCTCGGCATCCGAACCGTTTCCATGGTTGGGATGATGGGGAAATTTTCTAAAGTGGCGCAAGGCATTATGATGGTGCATTCGAAAAGCGCCCCCATTGATTTTTCGTTTTTAGCAGCCATTGCTGAACAAGCCGGAGCTTCGCGGGAACTCGTTGCCGCTGTTCGCGAAGCCAATACGGCATCACAAGTTGGCGAGATGATGCAAGAAGCAGGGAATGAGCGCTTTTTTGAAATATTATGTGACCATTGTTGTTTATCCGCGTTACGTGAAGTAGGCGGCGGCATGACCGTGGAAACGTCGCTATACACAATGGGCGGTCAATTATTAGGAAAGGCGGTACGAAACGATGCAGGCGATTAAACTAATTGGCATTGGCGCCGATGGGAAAGCGAGCCTCCCGCACCTTTATGAACGTTGGATTTATGAAAGTGAGTTATTGGTCGGAGGAGAGCGTCATTTAGCCTTTTTCCCTGATTATCAAGGCGAAACGCTCACGATTCGAGGAGGGCTATCACAGCTTGTCGAGCGGCTTCGCCATGAAACGAAACGCACCGTCATTGTCGCGTCTGGTGATCCGATGTTTTATGGAATCGGTAGCTATTTATCTAGCAAACTGCCAATCGAAGTATATCCAGCAGTCAGTTCGATTCAATGGGCGTTTGCGAAAATGGGAGAAAAATGGCAGGACGCCAAATTTATCAGCGTCCACGGCCGCAGCATGAAAGGACTTGCCCAGCGCATTGACGGATGCGACAAAGTAGCGATATTAACAGATGAAACGAATTCTCCTAATGCCATTGCGAAATATTTGCTTTCGTACGGAATGACCGAATACCGTGCGTTTGTCGGAGAAAATCTTGGCAGTCAAGATGAACGGTGCCGCTTTTTCGAATTAGAAGAGATGGCAGATGCCGAGTTTTTTCCATTAAATGTGGTTATTTTACAAAAAACAAAAGAAGGTCCGATGTGGCCATTAGGAATTGACGATGACGAATTTTTGCAGCGTAAACCAGATAAAGGACTGATTACGAAAAAGGAGGTTCGGGTGTTAAGCATTAGCGCGCTCCGTCTTCATGCTAAGAGCGTTGTTTGGGACATCGGCACATGCACCGGTTCCGTCGCGATTGAAGCGGCGAAAATCGCACGCGAAGGCTCCGTGTTTGCGATTGAAAAAAATGCCCATGATATCGAAATTTGTAAAGAAAACTTAAAAAAATTCCGCGTTGACATTACGCTTGTACACGGCAAAGCACCTGAGCATTTAGACAAATTTGCCGATCCGGATGCGATTTTTATTGGCGGAACATCAGGAGAAATGGGACCGCTTCTTGATGTTTGCTGCCGGCGCTTGAAACGGAACGGACGCATCGTTGCGAATGCAGTTACGATTGAAACGCTGGCGCAGGCGGTGGAAGGATTAAAGCAGCGCGGCTTTCAAGTAGACGTTACGCTCGCGCAAATCTCAAGAAGTAAGCCGATTTTAGAGCTGACGCGGTTTTCGGCGCTTAATCCGATTTATATCATTACGGCAAAGAGGGAGGAAGACGAATGAGCGGAACATTGTATGGCATCGGCGTTGGTCCGGGCGACCCGGAGCTGTTGACGGTGAAGGCGTTTCGCCGCCTGAAAGAAGCGCATGTCATTACCTATCCGAAAAAACAGCGCGGCAGCAAAAGCTATGCCCAACAAATTATTGAAGCATATTTTTCTCCAGCGGAAAAAGAGATGATTGGTCTCGTCTTTCCAATGACGAAAAATATGGATGTGTTAACAGAAAAATGGAATGAGACGGCAGAAGCGATTTGGGAACAGCTAAGCGCAGGAAAAGATGTCGCGTTTGTGACGGAAGGAGATCCACTTTTATATAGCACGTTCATCCATCTGATGAAAATCATGAAAGAGCGGTATCCAAATGTCACGATTGAAATTGTTCCGGGAGTTTCCTCCGTCAACGCAGCGGCAGCAAGACTGCAGATCCCGCTTGCTGACGGGGATGAACAGGTGGCGATTATTCCAGCGCGCGACGACTATGAAGCAATGAAAAAAGCGCTTGAAGACCATGATTGTGTCGTTTTTTTGAAAGTGGCGAAAGTGATGGGCATGATGATCCGTCTTCTTCGAGAACAAAATTTATTGCAAAACGCTGCCGTGGTGACAAAGGTGACGTCAAAGGAAGAAATCATTTGGAATATCGAACAGCTTGAAGGAGTAGAGTTGGAATATTTAACGTTATTGGTGGTGAGAAAGTGAAACTATATATTATTGGCGCGGGCCCGGGGGCTCCGGATTTGATTACGGTGAAAGGCGCGCAACTGCTTCAGGAAGCGGACGCAATTTTTTACACCGATTCGCTCGTCAATGGCGAACTGATCGAGCGCTATCGAAAGCCGGAAGCGGAAGTATTTCATACGGCAGGAATGCATTTAGAGCAAATGGTTGAAGCGATGTTAGAACAGCTTAAGCAAGGAAAAAAAGTCGTGCGCATTCATACGGGAGATCCATCTGTTTACGGAGCGACGCTTGAACAAATCGCGCTATTCAAAAAGCAAGGGGTGGAAGTGGAAATCGTCCCTGGCGTCAGTTCGGTATTTGCGGCGGCAGCGGCTGTTCAAGCGGAGCTAACCGTTCCGGATTTAACGCAGACGGTTATTTTAACGCGAGCGGAAGGACGAACACCAGTTCCAAATAGAGAAAAACTGGAAGATTTAGCAAAACATCGTTGCACATTAGCGTTATTTTTAAGCGCTACATTAACAAAAAAAGTAACAAAGGCACTAAGGGATGCGGGATGGAGCGATGATACCCCTGTTGTGATTGTGTATAAAGCGACATGGCCAGATCAAAAAATTGTCCGTTCGACGGTCGGCACGCTGGACGAGGATATGCGCGCAAACGGCATCCGAAAACACGCCCTCATTTTAGCAGGATGGGCGTTAGACCCTGCAATTATCGAACGCGACTATCGCTCGAAGCTGTATGATAAAACGTTCACACACGGATATCGACAGGGGGTGTGAGGAGTTGTATGCGATTGTTGCGATTACGAAGCATGGTGTTGATATTGCCCGCCGCGTCGGCGAGGAGCTTCCAAACGCCCGTGTGTATTATACGAATAAGTTTGCGAGAGGAGACGAAGACGAAAAAGGCATTCGTTTGTTTGAAGGGAACGTGCGGTTATTATTGCCATCGCTTTTTCAAACATACCGCGGGCTTATTCTCATTATTTCGCTTGGTGCGGTCGTGCGGATGATTGCACCGCTATTAAAAGATAAAAAAACCGATCCGGCGGTTGTCGTTATTGATGATAAAGGGGAACATGTCATTAGCGTTCTTTCCGGACATCTTGGCGGAGCGAACGAACTGACGCGGCAAGTCGCGGAGATTTTACATGCCCATCCCGTCATTACGACTGCGTCTGACGTACAAAAAACGATTGCCGTTGATTTATTTGGCCGTTCCTTCGGCTGGGAGTGGGAATCTGACGAAAAGCTGACTCCCGTCAGCGCCGCCGTCGTCAATGAGCAACATGTTGCCATTGTACAGGAATCAGGGGAGCGAGAATGGTGGAACTATGATACCCCGCTGCCAAACAATATCCGTATTTATGATTCGATTGATGAAGCGCTAGCGGCGAAACCGGACGCCGCGCTTGTCGTTACCCATCGTTTATTAACGAAAGAGGAAGAAGCGATTTTGCAAAACGGCGTTTTGTATCGTCCAAAAGTAATCGTGCTCGGTATCGGCTGCAACCGCGGGACAACGGCGGAAGAAATTGACGCCGTCATTCGCGATACATTAGAGGAGCTGCGCTTTTCAATGAAAAGTGTGAAAGCGGTATGTACGATCGAATTAAAAAAAGACGAGCCAGGGTTGCTTGAAGTGGTGCGAAAATACGGATGGGAATTCATCTATTATACCCCTGAACAACTGAATCAAGTAAACATCGAACAGCCTTCCGAAACCGTGTACCGCTATACAGGAGCTTATGGTGTGAGCGAGCCAGCAGCGAAGCTTTATAGCGGTGCAGAGAAATTGGAATTAGTGAAGAAAAAAGCAGGTAATGTCACGATTTCCGTGGCACTTTTGCACCATTAAGGGGGAAAACAACATGAGAAGAATCGTAATCGCCGGGACGGGAAGCGGCGTTGGCAAGACGACCATAACGATTGGATTGATGGCGGCGTTAAAACAAAAAGGCTACATTGTACAGGGGTTTAAATGCGGCCCAGATTATATTGACCCAACCTATCATACTGCTGTCACGGGCAGACCGTCGCGCAATTTGGACAGCTGGATGGTTGGACACGAAGCGGTTCAAGCCATTTGCGCAAAAGGCTGTGAAGGGGCTGACATCGCCATTATCGAAGGAGTCATGGGGATGTTTGATGGGAAGCGGCCGACGACAAACGAAGGAACGACGGCGGAAATCAGCGTATTAACGAATAGCCCGGTGCTATTGGTTGTTGACTGCGCCGGCATGGCACGGAGCGCGGCGGCGGTTGTCCGCGGCTTTCAAACGTTTGATGAACGCGTGCGCATTGCGGGAGTGATTGCCAACCGCGTCGGCAGCGAAGGGCATTTTCGCCTTGTAAAAACGGCGATTGAACAAGAATGCGGCATCCCGGTGATCGGTTATTTACAAAAAGATGATGTACTTCACATTCCGGAACGGCATTTAGGCCTCATTCCATCGATTGAGCGTGGGGAATTAGATCACTTTTTTGCGGAATTAGGCAAGCGCGTTGCCGAGACGGTAGACCTTGATGCGTTGCTTAAGCTGGCGGAAGCCCCAGCATTAAATGTTCCACAATCGTATTTCGATATAAGTAAATCGTATGATGTACGGATTGCGGTCGCGAAAGACGCGGCGTTTCATTTCTACTATCCGGAAAATTTAGAGCTGTTACAAGCATATGGCGCCGAGTTAGTCTTTTTCTCCCCGCTTGCCGGTGAGCCGCTGCCAGATGGGGTGCATGGGTTATATATTGGCGGCGGGTTTCCTGAAGAGTTCGCAAAACAGCTGTCCGAGCAACAAAATGTCAAACAGTCGATCAAAACTGCGATCGAAAGCGGGCTTCCGACATTGGCGGAATGCGGGGGGTTTATGTTTTTAACCGAAGGCATTGAAACGACGGACGGTGCGCATTATGACATGGTTGGCGTCATTCCGGGACGGATCGTCATGCAGCCGAAGCTTGTCGCGCTTGGATATCGTGAGGTGAAAGGAGAACCAGGAAACTTTTTGCTTCCGGAAGGATTGCGGGCGCGGGGGCATGAGTTTCATTATTCCACGTACGAAGCGCGCGGCGAGATTCCGTTTGCCTATGAAACAACGGGGCTTCGTGGTACGAAAAAAGATGGCTATCAGCATCAAAACTTAATTGCAGGATATGTCCATTTTCATTTTGCGTCTTGTCCGCAAATGGTCGAAAATTGGCTAACGAAATGCAAGAAGGTGAAAGACCATGGCTAAAGCGTTGCCGATTATGTTTCAAGGAACGCATTCCGACGCGGGAAAAAGCATTATTGCCACGGCGTTTTGCCGCATTTTCGCGCAAAACGGCTGGAAAACGGCGCCGTTTAAATCGCAAAACATGTCTCTTAACTCGTATGTGACGGTTGATGGAAAAGAAATCGGGCGGGCGCAAGGGATACAGGCGGAAGCGGCCGGCGTTGTCGCGACGACGGATATGAATCCGATTTTAATTAAACCGAGCCGCGAGCATGAATCGCAAATCGTTGTGCATGGAAAGCCGTATAAAAATATGCAGGCGTTCGCGTACCGCGGCGAATTTTTTGAAAAGGGGCTGGCGATTATCCGCGAGTCGCTCGATGTTTTAATGAATGAATACGACCGGCTTGTAATCGAAGGAGCGGGAAGTCCGGCAGAAATTAATTTAAACGACCGCGAACTTGTCAACATGCGCATCGCTCGGATGGCAAACGCACCGGTCGTGCTGATTGGCGATATTGAACGCGGCGGAGTGTTTGCCAGTTTAGTAGGAACATTGCAGCTGCTTGACAAAGAAGATCGCAAGCGGATCATCGGCGTGATCATTAATAAGTTTCGTGGCGACTTGGCACTATTGAAGCCGGGGCTCGATTGGTTCGAACAATATACCGGCGTTCCGGTGTTAGGCGTCGTTCCATATTTAGAAGATTTACATATTGACGCGGAAGACTCCGTTAGTTTAGAACAAATGTCCACAGCCGTAAATCCGGATAAAGACATTGATATTGCTGTTATTCGATATCCGAAAATATCTAATTTCACAGATGTGGATCCATTTTTGACCGAACCGGACTGCCACGTCCGTTTTGTGGCAACAGCCGCCCAGCTTGGCCAGCCAGATTTGCTTATTTTGCCGGGAAGCAAAAATACGATAGAAGACTTATTATATATGAAGAAAAACGGCATTGCGGAACAAATTGCACAGCTCAACAAACATCACCGTGTGACGATCGTAGGGATATGCGGCGGCTATCAAATGTTAGGGGCTCGTATCCGTGATCCATTTGGTGTGGAAACACCGCTAAGAGAAATTTCTGGATTGAATCTCCTTCCGATTGAAACGACGCTTGAGCGTAAAAAAACAACCGTTCTTTCGGAAGGAATATTGACATTTGCGGGTGAGCGTTTTTTCGTGAAAGGATACGAGATACATATGGGGCGTTCGCAGCCGCTTGATGGAAATATCCCTTTCATCCATGTCCAAGGGCGAGCGGAAGGAGCTAAAAGCAAAGATGAACGAGTGATAGGTACCTATTTTCACGATCTTTTTCATAATGATGCGTTTCGTGAGGCGTTATTGAACAAAATTCGCCGCGAGAAAGGATTAGCGCCTATTTACGGGCGCCAGTCATTCCGTACTATAAGAGAACAAGCTTTTGACCGCCTTGCCGATCATGTGAAGCGGCATGTTCGTATCGAAGAAATTGAAGAGAAAATGCATGTGTTTCGAAAGGGTGATGTGTAATGTTATTTTCGATTCCAAAGCTTAATAAAGAAATAGGAAAAGAGGTACGCGCTTACGTCGACCAATTGACAAAACCGGTTGGCAGCCTTGGTCGTTTGGAACAGTTAGCGGTGGAGCTGGCGGAAATGACAGGGAACAAATTTCCTGATGTTTCTCCGCCGGGTATCTTTGTGTTTGCGGCTGATCATGGTGTTGCAAAAGAAGGGGTGTCAGCGTTTCCGCCAGAAGTGACGGCACAAATGGTGTGGAATTTTGTTCAAGGCGGTGCGGCGATTAACGTATTCAGCCGGCAAATTGGCGCAATATTTGCCGTTATTGATGTTGGGGTCGCTTCACCAATTGAACATGAAGCAGTAGTTTCCAAGAAAGTGCGGTACGGGACAAACAATTTTTGCAAAATGGAAGCGATGAGCAATGCGGAAGCGGAACAAGCGCTAATAGTTGGTTACGAACAAGCAAAGGAAATAATCGACCAAGGAGCGCGTACTCTCATTGTCGGTGAAATGGGCATCGGCAATACGACTACCGCGAGTGCGATTTTAGCGGCGGTGAGCGGCAAGCCAATTGAACAACTTGTCGGAAGAGGAACAGGCATTTCGGAAGAGAAGATTGCGCATAAAGCCGATGTCATTCGCCGCGCGTTGTCACTTCATCAGCCTGATCCGTCTAAACCGATTGATTTATTATCCAAAATCGGTGGCTTGGAAATCGCCGCGATGGTGGGGGCGATGCTAGCGGCAGCGGAGCGGCGCGTTCCGATTTTATTGGACGGATTTATTTGTACCGTTGCTGCACTTGTAGCTAAGCTTTTTGCTCCGAATGTTGCCGATTATATGATTGCCGGTCATCGTTCTCAAGAAATTGGCCATCAAATTGCTCTTGAATTATTAGGGAAAGAGCCGCTTATCGATTTAAGCATGCGACTTGGTGAAGGCAGCGGTGCGGCTGTTGCATTTCCGCTGCTGGCATTTGCGGCAGCGATGATAAAAGAAATGGCGACATTTGCTTCTGCCCATATTTCAAATTCTGTAGAAGGAGCAGGAAAACAATCATGACAAATGGAAAAGTATATATCGTTGGTGCCGGTCCCGGTGATGAAAAACTAATCACTGTCTATGGATTGGAATGTATTCAACAAGCTGACGTCATTATTTACGACCGGTTGATTAATAAAAAATTACTGAAATACGCCAAAATCGGCGCTGAGTTAATTTACTGCGGAAAAGAGCCGGGAAAGCACGCGCTCATTCAAGAGCGGATTCACGAGCTGTTAGTCGAAAAAGCAAAACAAGGAAAAATCGTCACTCGTCTAAAAGGAGGCGATCCTTGCGTCTTTGGACGGGCTGGGGAAGAAGCAGAGGTGCTTGCGCAGCACAGCATTCCGTTTGAAATCGTTCCTGGCGTGACGGCGGGAATCGCAGCTGCCGCTTATGCCGGCATACCGGTTACACACCGGGAATATGCTGCTTCGTTTACCATTGTTACCGGCCACGGCCGTCAAGAAAAGGGAGATGACCGTCTTCATTGGGAAGGGTTGGCGAAAGGAAGCGATACGATTGCCTTTTATATGGGTGTCGGCAATTTGCCGTATATTTGCCAAAAACTAATCGAACATGGAAAGCCGTCGAATACTCCTGTGGCGGTGATCGAATGGGGAACGACACGGAGACAGCGAACGGCTGTCGGCACGCTGCAGACGATTGCCGATATCGTCAAGAAAGCGAATCTTTCCCACCCAGCGATTATTCTTGTCGGAGAGGTCGTTCGGCTTCGTGAAACGATTCAATGGTTCGCTGAGATGGACCGGGGTGAGACGGTTGCCACCATATAAAAAGAAAGGGCGCATCATCGTTTACACGGGGGATGGAAAAGGAAAAACGACCGCCGCTCTCGGATTGGCGATACGAGCGGTGGGAAGAGGGAAAAAAGTCGCCGTCATTCAGTTTATTAAGTCACCGGAACGAACGTATGGAGAGCATCTTATATTTCAAAAACTCGGGATTGAAATGTATCAAATGGGCGCCGGGTTTACGTGGACGAAAACGCCCGAAGTGCATCGTCAGGCATTGAAAGCGGCATGGGAATTTACGAAAGAAAAAGTGTTATCGGGTATGTACGACTTGATTGTTTTAGATGAACTGAACAATGCGCTTGCGATTGACCGGTTTCCGGTCGATGATATCGTCTCCGTTCAAGACGTACTTCGATTGATGGAAAAGCGTCCACCTGATCTTCATTTAGTAATTACCGGCCGTTCGGCGAATAGGAAATTAATCGAGGCAGCTGACATTGTTACGGAGATGAAACTGATCAAACACGATTATGAGAAAGGCGTTACGGCAATGAAAGGGATTGAGCTTTAGCTCATCCCTTCTCTGATTCATTCATAAAGATCTGTTTTGTCGTTTTGCGATTTATTACGTTTATTTCCTTTGCTGTTGTCGCCCGAGATCGGTCCATTTAGGAGCGACATGGCATCTTGTGTAGGGGCGTTCTGATTTTTGCTTCCTTTATTCGGTCTTTTTGTCATGTGCTAGCACGTCCTTTCCACAAATAAGTATTAGGAAAACGTAGGAAGTTGATCAAGATTGTTGGAGGCATCTCCGTCGGGATTGGAGCGTATATATTGTTCCCCATCGTGTTCGGTAACGATATGGACACCGGTAATCGCACCGTTTTCCACTTCCATTAATGCTTTGCGATACGATAATACGCTCCCTTTGGATGTTTTAAATCCAATGATGTCTCCTTGATGATTTTTTTGGACAGCGACAAATGTTTCTTGTCCGTTCATGAACAATCACTCCTTCTTTCAGCATTATTATTTTTTGTAAAAGGACAATTTTTATTCGAACGAGGTGTTACGATGGTCATTTTTGACTGGCATAAAGAAGCGGAAAAACAGTGGGACGAAAGAGCGGATTTTTGGCATCAAAGCAGTGAAGAGATGTGGGAGCGGGGAAGCCGGAAAACGATTATTCCGTTCCTTTCATCATATATTCCAAAAGGAAGCAATGTCATTGATTTAGGGTGTGGGGATGGTTATGGAGCGTGGAAGCTGCATCAAACAGGATACGATGTTATCGGCATCGATTTGTCGAGCGAAATGGTGGAAAAAGCGAAAGCGCGGAGAGAGAACGAAAGGCTGCGCTTTATTCAAGGCGACTTAATGAAATTGCCGTTTGCTGATGAAACGTTTTCTGGAGCGATGGCAATCAATTCGTTGGAGTGGACGGAACGGCCGCTTGAAGCGCTAAAAGAAGCAAAACGGGTGTTAAAGCGAGGCGGCTGTTTTTGTGTCGGCATTCTCGGGCCGACCGCTGCGCCGCGCGTCAACAGCTATCCTCGTTTATACGGAAAGCCGGTTATTTGCAATACAATGATGCCGTGGGAGTTTGAACAATTAGCGAGGGAAAACGGCTGGGATGTTGTCGATGGACAAGGTGTTTATAAACGGGGAGTTCCCGAAAAGCTGGTCCAGCAGTTATCCATCGAACTAAGACAAGCACTGACGTTTATGTGGTTATTTATGTTGCGTAAGAACTAAAAAAACAAAAAATGCCGATTCATCCCCCACCTATGCTTCGTTTAGAGGTGGGGAGCTTCTCGGCAAAAAAGATAAACAACACAACCATTCACGCAAAGCCGTTACTAATGCCGTTGCAACCTATTTTCCGTACATTTCTTATCAAAAGCTGCCGTATTGTATGAAAATGCATGGGACAATCGTGAATTTTATTCAAAAGAATATACTTATTCCCACTCATATGGCGTTTCTTGATAAACGTAATAGTTCAGCCAGTTGACAAACAATAAATTCGCATGAGAGCGCCAAGTGTTAAGCGGCTGTTTCGTTGGATCGTCGTTTGGAAAATACGATTCTGGAATGTGAATTGGAAGCCCCTTGGCTAAATCGCGTTCATATTCCTCTTTTAATGTCGTAGCATCGTATTCCGGATGGCCAGTTAAAAAGATTTGCTTGCCATCGTTGGATGCGACTAAACATACGCCTGCTTTCTCCGAAACAGATAAAATCGTCAGTTCTGGGATTTTCTCAATATCTTCACGTTTTACATCGGTATGGCGTGAATGCGGCATCCGAAACACATCGTCAAATCCGCGCAATAGCTTGACATTTTTTACTTCAAGCGAATGTTCGAAAATACCGAAGCATTTTTGTGGAAGCGGATATTTCGGAATGCCGTAATGGTAATAAAGCCCCGCTTGCGCTCCCCAGCAAATATGTAGCGTTGATGTCACATTTGTTTTCGTCCATTCCATAATTTCTGTGAGTTCGCTCCAATATGTTACTTTTTCAAACGGCATTTGTTCGACCGGAGCACCGGTAATAATCATTCCATCAAACTTCCGATGGCGGATATGTGGAAAGATGGTATAAAATTGCTCGAGATGATGCTTGCTTGTCGTCTTTGATTCGTGTGTTGCCGGGCGTAAAAATGTCACATTCACTTGAAGCGGCGAATTGCCAAGAAGACGCAATAACTGTGTTTCCGCTTTTTCTTTTTCCGGCATTAAATTTAAAATGACTATATTTAACGGACGAATGTCTTGAGAATACGCCCGTTCTTCATCCATTACAAAAATATTTTCTTGTTCTAGTATTTCTTTTGCCGGTAAATCTTTTGGAATATTGATTGGCAACAGTCTCACCCTCCATTCTTTGTTTTAAATAACTTAATTATAAAAACATTACAAATTTTATTCAACGAATTTTTTTCCATTTGTACAAGTGGTAAAATGTATATGTTTACATTCATTACGTATGTGGATTTAAGACGTCGACTGGCGTGGAGTTGAAAATGTGATGACGATGCCAGGCTTGCCGAAACAGCCAGCGGCGCTTCGCATGAACGTCGATGAAAACGGAATGCTGTCGCTTTATTTTAAAGGGGAGATTGGATGTTTGATCCAACTGTATTTGATAATTTGAAAACAGTGCTCGAAGGAGCGGTATATGACCTTGATTTAGCGGGAGAAATCGTTGTAATCGATCGTCACGATATGGTCGATTTGGCTCACTTTTCGCGTGCATATACGATTACGTTTTGTTTATCATCTGATCATAAACAAAATATATCATGTACGATTCGATTGGAAATGGACTTAGAACAAATTGCGCAAGAACTGCTTCAGCGCGCAGTTCGCCCAGGATGCAAGCTGATGATTACGTTCTCTTTGCCGATCCGTCGGCATACAACGTGCTCTCTTATTGAGGGCACGTTGCTTCGCATTTGGGGAGACAAGCGAATCATTCGACAAACGTTAAGTCATGATTTTCCTAATGAAGAGTCTGTGTATCATAACGAAGTAACGATCGAATTCGGCCGCCTTATTTATGAAGACAATGTCGATGATTTGCAGGCGATGATCCCGTATATGCTTGATTCGCTTGAACAGCTGCAACCATTTTACAAGTCCTAGAAGTGGAAAAGCGCCGGAAAATTCAATATGATGAAAGAGAGGTGAAAAACGATGAGTATTTATGATTTTCGAGTAAAAACGATTCGTGGGGAAGAACAGTCGTTAGCTGATTACAAAGGAAAAGTGCTTCTTATTGTGAACACCGCAAGCAAATGCGGTTTTACCCCTCAATATAAAGAATTGCAGGAGCTGTATGAACAATATCGCGACCGTGGATTCGTCGTTCTTGGTTTTCCGTGCAATCAATTTGGAAATCAAGAACCGGGAACGGAAGAAGAAATTGAACAGTTTTGCCAAGTCAATTACGGCGTAACTTTTCCAATGTTTGCCAAAGTCAATGTCAACGGCGAAAACGCCCATCCGCTTTTTCAGTATTTAAAGGAAAAAGCCCCAGGTGTGCTTGGAACAAAGGCGATTAAGTGGAATTTTACGAAGTTTTTAGTCGATCGCAACGGAAACGTCGTTGCCCGTTTTGCTTCACAAACAAAGCCGAGCGAGTTAAAAAACGAAATTGAAGAACTGTTGTAATAAAGGAAAAAATGTATTTCCGATGAGAAAGACGGCTTTTTGCCGATAGATATAGTTGTTTTATAGGTTTATAAAGCATGCAAATTTCTGTCAACATTCTAATATGTCTTAGCCGGATGGAGTTCTAAGAAACAATAGGTCATTTGCCGCTGATACTTAACGGAACGAAATGCACGCAGGTGCGGGTGCCTAACTGCTGACTTTCGTCGGCGAGAAGCTCAAACGAGAGTGGGATGGTTGCCATGAAAATGTTAACGGTGGAAAATATCGCAAAAAGCTACGGAGAAAAGGTGTTATTTCAACAACTGTCTTTTACGATTAAAGAAGGGGAGCGCATCGGCATTATCGGCGTCAATGGCGCTGGAAAATCAACATTATTGCGCATCATTGCCGGGGCGGATGCGCCTGATGAAGGACAAATTACTTATTCAAAAGATTTCACGATCGGTTATTTGCCGCAGGAGCCGGAGTTTCGTCATGATTTTACCGTGTTAGAACAAGTATTCCATCGCGATACGCCGCTTATCCGCCTTTTGCGGGAATATGAGCTGGCGCTTGCTGAGCTCGAGGAACATCCCCTTGATGAAAAGCGGCAAGCGCGCTTGTATGCCTGCCAGCAGCAAATGGACGCATTGAACGCATGGGAAGCGAATGCGAATGCAAAAGCGATTTTGACAAAGCTAGGCATTTCGGATATGACGAAACGAATCGGAGAGCTGTCCGGAGGGCAAAAACGGCGCGTAGCGTTGGCACAGGCGCTTATTGAAGCACCGGATTTACTGATTCTTGATGAGCCGACGAATCATCTTGATTATGAAGCGATACGCTGGTTAGAAGAATATTTATCACGTTATCAAGGTGCGGTACTGTTTGTGACGCACGATCGTTATTTCTTAGACCGCGTCACCAACCGCATTTTTGAGCTTGATCGCGGCAAGTTATACACGTATGTCGGGAATTATGCTGCATTTTTAGAGGCAAAAGCACTGCGTGAAGAACAAGAACGTACTGCTGCGGAAAAACAGCGTAATTTATACCTCCGTGAGCTCGAATGGGTAAAACGCGGAGCAAAAGCGCGGACAACGAAACAAAAGGCGCGCTTAAAGCGGTTTGAGCAGTTAGAATCGTCGCTCGTTACAGAAAAAAGCGGCCAGCTTGATATCGCGCTAGGCGGTAGCCGGCTTGGCAAAAAAGTCATTGAGCTAAAGCACGTAAGTCAATCGTTTGGCGGAAAGCGGCTTTTTCATCAGTTTGACTTGTTAATCAAACCAGGCGACCGAATCGGCATCGTCGGGCCGAACGGCAGCGGCAAATCCACTTTGCTTAATATCATCGCCGGACGGCTGCAGCCGGAAGAAGGAGAGGTGGAAATCGGTCCGACTGTCAAAATTGCCTATTATACGCAAGAGCATGTGGAAATGGACGAACAGAAACGAGTCATCGAGTATATTCGCGAAGTGAGCGATGCGGTACGCACCGTTGATGGAAACGTCATTTCCGCCGCACAATTGTTAGAGCAGTTTCTTTTCCCGATGCAAATGCATGGAACGCCGATTCGCAAACTGTCCGGAGGGGAAAAACGCCGTTTATATTTATTGCGCTTGTTGATGACGGAACCAAACGTCTTATTGATCGACGAGCCGACAAACGATTTCGATACGCAAACGCTGACTGTCCTTGAAGATTATTTGCAGTCGTTTCCTGGCGTTGTCGTTACCGTATCACATGACCGCTACTTTTTAGATAAAGTCGCTGACCAGCTGTTGATTTTGGAAGGGAACGGAAGAATATCTACTTACCTGAATCCGTGATGGTTGGAAATCAACTTTGATTTTGGTGTTAGTTCTATGGATATATGATCCATACATCC
>NZ_QCWL01000001.1:1834658-1852735 GCF_003064505.1 Geobacillus sp. LYN3
GTCAACCAGCCGAACGCGGCAGCCAATTAGGCTAGCTGCAAGCCCACGGCTTTAGCCGTTGGGTAGTTGACGGTATGTACGTTTGGTCTTGTTACACCACCTTCTTCGTTAATGGCTGCTGATGAACCAGCATCAGATGATTCGCCGTCTTCTGATTGGCAAAACAATCATAGCGGATCGCAAATTGCGTCCGTTACAGCTCAGCGGGAAATGCAAGCGCCGGTTTTGACTCGACAGCAATTTATTGAGCAGATGATGGAGAAAGCGGTCGTGCAATCGTACGAAAAATTTGGCAGCAAAATCGCTCCTGTTATTGAAGACGAGTTTCGCGATGTGATTTTGCCGCGCATTGAGGAAGTGATTGCGTCGCTTGCCGAGCAATACCCGGAAGAACAGCTGCAGTATTTGGCAGTGACGGAAAACCCATCAGGCGGGATGGGAGAGCGCATTTTTCATATTTACCGCATCGACACAGGAGAGGATATTATCCGTTTTCACGTCAGGCGCGAGCACCCGCCGCAAGATGGGTATTGGTTTCAATTTCATTACCATACGTACCACGACAATTTCCAAACCCATTACGAGCTAGGAAAAATTTATTGGGATAAAAATACGCCGCCGCAATGGCGGACGTGAACGGTTTTTTTGCTCCGTTTCCATGAACGTTTCCCGCTGATCCCGCTTCCTTATTTTACACATTTGTCCCCGTTTTTTTGTGTGTTACAATTTAATAGAAAAAGAGATTTTCATATTCGTAGCAAAAGAGGCGGGGGAAAGGATCATGAAACGGATTCTTTTTTGGATCATAACAATGTTGGCGATCATTCCGCTTCTTTCGCTTTCCCCGTATCCTGCCGCACACGGCGTTTTGCTTGATGATAGCAATATGGACATAAAACATACCATGCCGTACGATATATTAAGAAAAATGATCATTGTTCCGGAAACGAACTTTTCCCATCATGAGGCGAAAAAAATGATTGATACGCTTGCCCATATCGACCCATCCATATTGCAAAAAGCGGCGGATCATCATATTTATATTCAGCTGTTGACTGGAAAGATTACCGATGAACCGTCGGCGAGACACTTACAGGGGGAAACGCCGCGCGGATATTTGTCCTCTTCGACAACATGGGACGATGTTCCAGGGCTTGGCGGCTCACATTTAGTGCTCGTTAAAATCGGCCACAGCGAGAAGGGAAAAGGGCACGGTTCGGTCAATTTGGAATTGCATGAGTTTGCACATTCCATCGATTACATCGTGTTCGATCATATTCATGAGACGGCGGCTTTCCGTTCGATTTGGCAGGAAGAAGCAGCGAAACTGTTTCCAGATCACTATTATTTCCTTACGTATCCGGAAGAGTATTTTGCCGAATCGTTTGCGTACTATTACTATAGCGATGAGACACGCAGGCATTTGCAAATTGCTGCCCCAAAAACGTATCAGTTTATTCGCCATTTGGCTGAAAGAGCTCGTTTGTGAGCTCTTTTTTTGTTTCTGAATGAGATTCCTTTATGCTATGATAGAACGTGAGGTGATAACATTGCGTCAATACTTACAATTACTAGAAGATATTCTCGAAAACGGAGTAGAAAAAGACGACCGTACTGGGGTCGGGACGTTATCCGTGTTTGGTCGTCAGCTGCGTTTTAATTTGCAGGAAGGATTCCCACTCTTAACAACTAAAAAATTACATATCCGTTCGATCATTTACGAATTATTATGGTTTTTAAAAGGAGATACGAATGTTCGTTATTTGCAGGAAAACGGCGTGACGATCTGGGATGAGTGGGCGGATGAAAACGGTGATTTAGGCCCGATATACGGCGCGCAGTGGCGTTCATGGAAAGGGGCCGATGGCAAAACGGTGGATCAAATCAGCTGGGTTATTGAAGAAATTAAACGAAACCCAAATTCCCGCCGCTTATTAGTAAGCGCGTGGAATGTGGCAGAGCTAGATAAAATGAAACTGCCGCCTTGCCATTATGCGTTTCAATTTTATGTGGCAGACGGGAAGCTTTCTTGCATGTGGCAGCAACGTTCCGTTGATACGTTTTTAGGTTTGCCGTTTAACATCGCCAGCTATGCGCTGTTGACGCATATGATCGCCCAGCAGTGCGATTTAGATGTCGGCGAATTGATTTTTAGCGGCGGCGATGTACATTTGTATAAAAATCATCTTGAGCAAGCCAAACTACAACTGACGAGAGAACCGCGACCGCTTCCGAAGCTGGTGATCAAGCGGAAGCCTGCTTCGATTTTTGAATATGAATTCGAGGATTTTGAAATTGTCGACTATGATCCTCATCCGCATATTAAAGCGCCGGTTGCCGTATAAAGGAGAGATAGAATGATTTCACATATTGTCGCCATGGATCAAAACCGTGTCATTGGCAAAGACAACCGCCTGCCATGGCATTTGCCTGCTGATTTAGCGTATTTTAAAAAAGTAACGATGGGCCATGCCATTATTATGGGGCGCAAAACGTTTGAATCCATCGGGCGGCCGCTTCCGGGAAGAGAAAATGTCATTGTGACGCGGAATCGGTCGTTTCAGGCAGAAGGATGTACGGTGATCCATTCGATCGAAGCGATTCGTCAGTTTGCCGCTAAGCGCGATGATGAAGTGTTTGTCATTGGCGGTGCGGAATTGTTTCAAGCGACATTGCCGTTTGCCGACCGTCTCTACATAACGAAAATTGAGGCGAATTTTCCGGGTGATACGTTTTATCCGGATTTTGAAGAGTCAGAGTGGCGGCTCGTTTCCTATACGAAAGGAATAAAAGATGAAAAAAATCCATATGATTATGCGTTTATCGTTTATGAACGCAAACGTTAACGTGTTTCGCTTTTCGGCGGAACACGTTTTTCTTTTCAATCGAATAGAAGCAGCATAAAAAAGGAACGATAACAGTAAAAGATGATGGAAATGGAGGAATACGATGAAGCATATCGTTCCATTGGCGATTAAATTTATTGGGTGGAGTGTAGTGCTGCTTTCTATTTTTGCGATTTTTAACGCCCCGCCGCTGCTGGTTTTGTTCATGGCGGCAGGAACCGCTGTAGTTTCTTATCTCATCGGTGATCTATTTATTCTGCCGCGCTTTGGCAATTTGGCAGCAGCAATTGCTGATGTTCCGCTTGCGTTTTTGCTTATTTGGCTCACTAGCTACGCACTGATTGAACCGACTGTCAATATGGTGTACGCTTCGTTTTATTGCGCGCTGGCAATCGGTGCGATCGAAGCGTTTTTTCATCTGTTTATGGAAAACCGTGTGCTTGATGAGGAAAGAAAAGAACAAGCGTATCGGTGGTATGACGAAGGAAGGTGGGCGACGGAGTTTGCCAAGGAATATGATCAGGAGAAAGACGACCGCACGTAAGAGGGTCGTCTTTTATTGTTATACGTAAAAAAGCACGCCAAAAATTAATTTTATTCTACTCAAATGGCATAATCATAAACAAGAAAAAAATGGGGAGAAATATTTTTTGTAAACTTTTTGAAAATTCCCTTTCCTTTTTAAAAATTTGTGCTATAATTTACAAATTAAAAAGACAACTTAGAAAGAAAGGGAACGAAAACATGGAACAACAACTTAAACGAAAACAAGGGACCGTTTATGTTGAAGATATTTTAATCGCTTATCATACGTTAAAAGATGTTGTACACCATACTCCGCTGCAAAAAAATCCGTTATTATCGGAACGTTACGAATGTAACGTGTATTTGAAGCGCGAAGATTTACAAGTCGTACGCTCATTCAAAATTCGTGGCGCATACAACCGGATGAAACATTTAAGCGAAGAAGAACGGAAAAACGGCATTGTCTGCGCTAGTGCAGGCAACCATGCGCAAGGAGTAGCGTATTCATGTCGGGCGCTAGGCGTGCATGGAAAGGTGTACATGCCGGCGACAACGCCGAGACAAAAAGTATCGCAAGTACAGCTGTTCGGAAAAGATATGGTCGACATTGTTTTAGTAGGCGATACGTTTGATGATTCATTTAACGAAGCAATAGAGTGTGCCAAAAAAGAAGGACGCACATTTATTCATCCGTTTGATGATGAATATGTCATTGCCGGACAAGGAACGATCGGTGTAGAAGTGTTGAACGACTGTGAAGAGCCGATTGATTTTGTGTTTGCAAGCATCGGCGGTGGCGGATTGATGTCGGGGATTGGTACATATGTGAAAAGCATTTCTCCAGCTACAAAAATTATTGGCGTGGAACCAGAGGGTGCACCATCGATGAAAGCTGCCCTCGAGCAAGGGCATGTTGTGACATTAGAAGAGATTGATAAATTTGTGGATGGAGCGGCAGTCAAAACGGTTGGCGAAAAAACGTATGCGCTTTGTAAAGAAATCATTGACGATATTGTTGTCGTACCGGAAGGAAAAGTATGCACAACGATCTTAGAGCTATATAACGAAAATGCAATTGTCGTTGAACCGGCGGGGGCGCTTCCGATTGCAGCACTTGATTTTTACAAAGACAAAATCCGTGGGAAAACGGTTGTCTGTATTGTCAGCGGAGGAAACAATGACATTGATCGAATGCAGGAAATTAAAGAGCGTTCGATGATTTACGAAGGACTGCAGCATTATTTTATCGTCAATTTTCCACAGCGTGCCGGCGCACTTCGCGAATTTTTAGATGAAGTATTAGGGCCTACCGATGATATTACTCGTTTTGAATACACAAAGAAAAATAACAAAGAAAACGGTCCGGCGTTGGTCGGCATTGAATTAAAACGCCGCGAAGATTACGAGCCGCTCATTGAGCGCATGAAGAAAAAAGGGTTTCCGTTTCAAGAAGTGAATAAAAATCCAAACTTATTCCATTTACTCATTTAGTGAAAAAACACGAAAAAAGTCGTAAATATTTCGCACATTTCTGACATGCTTTTTTACCGATTTGGTGTATAATAAAAGTAAATCGGTGAAAAAGAGGATTGATATTTTGCTATTCAAAAGCCTAGAGTTCAAAAATGCTTATGGGCAGAAGGTGAAGATTATCGAAATTCCTGTATTGGAGGAAGATAACACGTACCGATTTATGATTCAATTGCGCTTAGAAACGTTTATTGCCAAAGTATATCGATCCCGTAATGCTTGTTCTGTTTACTCGTTTCGGGAATATTTGAAAAAAGTATTAAAATGGCCTGTTTATGAGCAAATTTTTAAGGTCGATGTTTTAAAAAACAATGCTTAAACCTAAAAAAGTTGTTTTGCTTCGGCAAAACAACTTTTTATTTAGTCATTGCCATTTTGTGACTGTCGCACATAAGTTCATATGTCTTTCGATATTTTTTCAAACTTTCCACACATATTGTTGATATGATAATAAAATGAATAGACGTGGAAAATTCCATCGCTTTTTTGGTTTTATCTCTTTTTATGCAGTTCACACTTTTCTTCAGGACATTCTAGATTTTTATAGGAATTTTCCTCTTTTCATTGTATAATTGTACATATAGCTTAAATATTGGGAGTGAATTCATGAAGAACGTGAAAGTTGTAACAGATTCAACGGTCGATTTGCCGAAAGAGGTGTTGCAAGAGCATGGGATTGAGGTAGTCCCACTCAGCTTTACGATTGGTGAGGAAGCGTTTATCGACCGCGTAACGATCACCCCGGATGAGTTTATGGAAAAAATGAAAGAAGCAGAGGAATTGCCAAAAAGCTCTCAACCTTCTGTCGGCGAGTTTCTCGAAATCTATAACCGCCTTGGTGAAGATGGAAGCGATATTATCTCGATCCATATGGCTGGTGAGCTAAGCGGCACTGTTCGCTCCGCGCAGTATGCCGCGACATTAGCGGAAGCAAATGTGACAGTGGTAGATTCGGAGTTTATTTCGCTTGCCCTGGGATTTCAAGTGTTGGAAGCAGCGCAACAGGCAAGACTGGGGAAAAGTGTGGAGGAAATTGTAAACCGTCTGCGCGACGTCCGTCGCTGTACGCGATTGTACGTCACAGTCGATACATTAGACAACCTCGTAAAAGGCGGTCGTATTGGCCGTGGAAGAGCATTGGTCGGTTCGCTTTTAAACATTAAACCGATTGCAGCGCTTGTCGATGGAATGTATACACCGATTGCGAAAGCGCGCAGTTATTCACAAATCATCAAATATTTGACAAATCAATTTAAAGAAGATATATCGAATAAAACGATTCGGGCTGTTGGGATCGTCCATGCCGATGCGCTCGCATTAGCAGAACGGCTGAAACAATCGATCATGGAAGCGACTGGATATCATTCCATCGATATTGTCGCAACAACGCCGGTGATTTCGATCCATACCGGACCGGGCGCCATTGGCCTCATGTATTATGCAGAATAGAAGAAAACAGGTGAAGAGAAAGGTGAAAGGAAAGATGAAGCGATTCGTCGTTCTACTTGTCATCGTACTTCTTGCTGCATGCGGAAAAACCATTCCTGATGCAAAAAATTGGCCGGTTGATGATTTTACGTATACGGATCAAAATGGAAAGCCATTCGGTTTAAAAGATTTAAAAGGAAAAGTATGGGTTGCCGACTTTATTTTTACCAATTGTGAGACTGTTTGTCCGCCAATGACTGCCAATATGGCTAAGTTGCAAAAAAAGGCGAAAGAAAAAGGGCTTGATGTTGAATTTGTCTCATTTAGTGTTGATCCGGAAGTAGATACACCGGAAAAGTTAAAAGAGTATGTGAAAAAGTTTAACGGTGATTTATCAAATTGGCATTTGCTTACAGGATACAGCCAGCAAGAAATTGAGAAATTTGCCGAGAAAAACTTTAAAACGATTGTAAAAAAACCGAAAAACGAGGATCAAGTGATCCATGGAACAGAGTTTTATCTTGTTGACCAAAACGGTACGATTGTCCAAACTTATAGTGGGGTGCAAGATGTTCCGTATGAAAAAATTTTAGAGCATATTGAGATTTTGCAATCGTCATAAAAGGCAAAAATGTAGATACATTTTTGCCTTTTCGTGTTTTCTTCATGTGTGTTTACAAGGTAAGGCAGGTGTAGAATAATGAAAAAATGGGGATTGATTTTTTTATTGTTGCTCTATTGCGCGGGCTGTTCTTCCGAGCAGGCAATCAACGCTGCCAGCTTGCCTGAACGGCAAATAAAGCTGACACCGCGTACGGTTGCTAATGATTTTTTTCCAAAAGATATTCGCGTGCTCGCTCTTGGCGATTCGCTAACAGAGGGAGTAGGGGATCATGAACAAAAAGGCGGATATGTTTCTCGGTTGCGCCAACAATTATTACAGCATAAAGGGGTGCGAACGCTCTCGGTCATCAATTTTGGAAAGCGAGGGTTACGGATTTCCAAGCTTGATGATGTTGTCCATGAGCACGCAAACGAAGTCCGACAGGCGGATCTTATTTTCATCACCATCGGCGGTAATGACATGATGAAAATTGTTCGCTCCCATTTTTTTGATTTATCGTACACTTTGTTTGAGAAGGAACAAAAACGATTTGCCAAGCGGTTGGATCATCTTTTGGCAATGATTCGCACATATAACCAACATGCTACTATTGTTCTTGTCGGCTTATACAATCCATTTTCTAACTTGCTTCCAAATATTCCAGAAATCAACGATGTTATCAAGCAATGGAATAACGGGAGCAAAGCGGTGTTGGCGCGCTATGATCGGACGATTTTTGTCAATGTGAAAGATTTGTTTGATGGCCGGGATGATGTGTTATATAGCGACCAGTTTCATCCAAATGAAGTAGGGTATGAATTAATCGCAAGACGTGTGTATGAACAATTGCAGCAACACGAAGAAATGTGGTTAGGGAGTTTGGAACAATGAATTGGAAAAAATGGTTTTGGACATTGGTGGTATTGGATATTGCTGTTGTGATGCTTTTTGCTGTTTGGTTGTTTCAGCCGGCTAAACCGATATCGGTGCCGTCTCCGAAAAAAGTAAAAGGAGCCACGTTTACGGTATATTCGAACAAAGAACATTTGAATACGGTGATCAATGATTATATTCGTAAAAAAGCAAAAGACCATCCCGTGCAATATCGAGTTTGGCTTGATGATCGAGTGTATGTGGCAAGCAAGCTCCCTGTATTTGGCCGGGAGATGGACCTTGTCGTTTCCTTTATTCCGAAAGTGGTTAAAGGCGGAAATGTAGTGCTAGAAAGTCCGGAAATATCGCTGGGCGATTGGGAGCTTCCGGTCACGTACGTGTTAAGATATTTACGAAAACACGCGCCATTGCCAGATGAAGTGATCATTGATCCGAAGGTTAACCGCGTGTATGTGGCGCTTACTGATATTCGTTTCGGCAACGGTTATCAAGTTTCCGCTCGGAAAATTGATTTGGCAAAGGATGAAATTGTATTTACGCTGACGATTCCGACATCGGCAAAACAATAAGGGCCGCTTGTGAGCGCGCCCCTATTTATTAGTTGATTCGCAGTCCTTTCGGATAAAAGTTTTTCACCATACCTTTTACTTCTTTTCCCCACCCGAGCGGATAACCATCAACGGTCACAAGCAGCCAGCCGCGGTCTTCTCCCGTCTGAATCGTTTCTCCGCGCAAATATTTTAGACATTCTACGCTGTCGCTTGACAAGTCAAGGGAGTAACGAACGTCTTGCGGCTTTAGTGATAAGGCAAGTGCATGGTTCGGCTCAAACCGCTGCTTTTTCGCTTCTCCTAAGTGAAGACCTGCCCGCACGACTTTCAGGCCATCGAAATTCGGGCAGTGGTCAGGTAGGGCGAATAGATGGTGTTGAAAGGCATACATCGGTTTTTCGATTTCTGTTTGCAATACTTCTTGTTCAAACTGCCGATACTCGCGAACCATTTGTTTGGAGGCGTTTGGCTTGGCATAGCGTCCATTCCATGAAGGGGACGGGCCTGTTTTTTTTATTTTCGCGACAAAATGGCCTTCCCCTTTTAACGAATGCGGCCATAGCCGAGCCGTTCTCTCCATTTCCTCGAAGTTCGTGTTCGTCCATTCCCGTCTTCCCGGCTGAATGCCATGAACTTTTTCAATCGACAGCAATTCAAGATCATCATAGGTTTGTAAAAAAGCTTCTATGGTCTGTTCGTTTTCTTCAGGAGAAAACGTGCAAGTGGAATAGACGAGAATGCCGCCTTCTTTTAACATCTCGTATGCACAATCTAAAATATGCCGCTGTTTGATGGCGCATTGTTCGACGTGCGCTTGGCTCCAAAATTGCACGGCTTCTTCGTCTTTTCGAAACATGCCTTCCCCCGAACACGGAGCGTCTACTAAAATTTTGTCAAAAAAACCAGGGAAATATTTTGCGAGCTTTTCCGGTGTTTCATTCGTAACAAGCGCATTCGTAATGCCAAACCGCTCGATATTTTCCGATAGTGCTTTGACGCGTTTCGGATGAATTTCATTGGCGATAATCAGCCCTTGATTTTTCATCATTGCCGCAAGCTGAGTCGTTTTTCCGCCAGGTGCGGCACAAAGGTCAAGAACAAACTCCCCTGGATTTGGCTTTAACACTTCCGCTACAAACATCGCACTCGGCTCTTGGATATAATAGAGCCCTGCCGCATGATATGGATGCTTTCCAGGTTGTTCGTGTGCGTCATAATAAAAGCCAGTTGGGCAAAACGGCACAGGGGAAAGTGCAAACGGGACGAGCGTTAAAAACGTCTCGCGGTCGATTTTCAATGGATTGAACCGCAAACCGTTTGCTTTTTCTTCATGATAGGTGGAAAAAAAACGAGAAGCTTCGTCTTCCAAAAGCCTCTCCATTTTTTCGATGAATTCGCTTGGTAATTTCAATGATCCAACTCCTTTCTTGCTGCTCAAAATAATAAGATCGTTTATTTTCTGCCCAGCCACTTGATTTTTGGTTCCGTTTTGTTGACAATGCGTTTTATATTCGCGCGGTGGCGGTAAAAGATAAACGCCGTTAATAACGATACTGCGATCATTAGTGGAATGTCATCAGTAAAAAAGATGGTATAAATAACGGCATATACCCCGGCTAACATCGAAGATAACGAAACATACTTGGAAATATATAAAACAATGAAAAAGACAGTAAGAAGCGAAACGAACAAAAACGGTGAATAAAACAGCATCACACCTGCCGATGTTGCGACCGCTTTCCCGCCGCGGAATTTGGCAAAAATCGGATATGTATGTCCGATGACAGCGCACACTCCTGCTAACAGCGGATGTATGTGCACGGAGAACAATACAGGCAGGCTTGCCGCCAGCGTCCCTTTTAGCATATCTCCGCATGTGACGATCATTCCTGCTTTTACGCCAAGGACGCGAAATGTATTTGTCCCTCCTAGATTTCCGCTGCCATGCTCGCGAATATCGATTCCGTATCCTATTTTTCCGACAAGGAGCGCAAACGGAATCGATCCGAGAAGGTAAGCTGTGATCAAAATGAGTGCTTTTTCCATCAACCTCTCTACACCCTTTACTTATCAAATTTGTGCATGTTTTTATTTTACCATGCATGAAAAAAAACGCTAGAAGGAAAATAGAACATATCAACGGAAGGTATTTTTTTTGCATTTATTTTTTTGGCAAAGTAAACTAGATGATAACATGGTTATTTTATCGCTGGAACTGAAAGAGGAGGAAGAAAAGAAATGAAAACGAAAGTAACGTGGAACGGGCAAATGTCGTTTACAGGGATGAGCGCATCAGGAGTGCAAATTCCGATTGATGCTTCCAAAGAAGCAGGGGGACAAGATTCCGGGGCGAGACCGATGGAATTAATTTTACACGGGCTTGCCGGATGTACGGGAATTGATATTATATCGATCTTGACAAAAATGCGGCTTGAGGTTCGTTCATTTTATATAGAAGTGGAAGGAACCCGTGCGGACGATCATCCAAAACGGTTTACGGATATTCACCTTCGCTATGTGTTAGAAGGGGATTTGCCAGAGGACAAAGTCGTCCGCGCCATTCAATTGTCAGTAGAGAAGTACTGCTCTGTATACCATTCCTTAAATGCCAAAATTACGGCAAGCTACTCCATTAACGGTGTAGAAGGGAAAGAAAATTTGTAAAACGCTAAAGCCGTTGGCGTTCAATCAAAAAAAACCGGCTATTTTCGTGGCGCGGATTTTCCATACGTAAGCGCGAATGTAATCGATAAAAAGACAGGCAAACCGATTCTTCCGCCTTATGTTATTAAAAAAGTGAAAGGAATACCGATTGGTTTTATCGGAGTAACTTTATCGGATACACCAAGCATCGTCATTCCAAGCGGTGTGGCTGGGGTTGCATTCAAGGATGAAGCGGAAGCGATTAACGAGGCGGTGAAACAACTAAAACGGCGGGGAGTGCGTGCAATCGTTGTCCTTGCACATAATCCAGGGGTTTCTAATAAAGATGGTTCCAACGCGAGTGGAGAAATTGTAGACATCGCGAAAACAGTGGATGATGAAGTCGACGTTATTTTTGCTGGTCATAATCATGCGTATTTAAACGCCGAAGTGGACGGCAAACTGCTTGTTCAATCATATTCTTATGGAACTGCTTTTTCGGATGTGGATTTAACCATTGATCGGCGGACAAAAGACGTTGTTGCGAAAAAAGCAGAAATTGTGACTACCTATCAAGATAGCATCAAACCTGATCCAAAGATTACCCATTTGATGCCCGAATCGAAGGGCGCATTCAACAGCTTCGCTAAATATGAAAAAGCTGGTTCCAAAACGCTGTTGGAACCAGCTTTTCTGTTACGCTTTTTGCTCGAACAGCTTAATAATTTCAATAATGACGTTTGTTGCTTTGATCATGTTGTCGACGGAAATGTATTCATAGCGGCCGTGGAAGTTTTCGCCGCCCGTGAAAATATTTGGAGTCGGTAGCCCCATGTACGAAAGCTGCGACCCGTCCGTGCCGCCGCGGATCGGCGAAATTTTCGGTTCGATATTTAAGTTTTTCATCGCTTCATAGGCGATATCGACGACTTCGCGGACCGGTTCGATCTTTTCTTTCATGTTATAGTATTGGTCTTTTATTTCGATCGCGATGCGCTCTTTTCCGTACTTTTCTTGCAATTTTGCCGCAATTTCCTGCATTTTTGCTTTGCGCGCTTCAAATTGTTTGCGGTCAAAGTCGCGGATAATGTAATGAAGCATCGTTTCCTCGACATTTCCTTGGAAGGAAAGCAAATGATAAAATCCTTCGTAGCCTTCCGTATGTTCCGGCGCTTCGTTTGCCGGAAGCTGTCCATGAAATTCCATCGCGATTTTGATCGAGTTAATCATTTTTCCTTTGGCAGTGCCTGGATGGACGTTTTTCCCTTTGATCGTGATTTTTGCCTCCGCTGCGTTAAAGCTTTCATACTCTAATTCGCCAAGCGGACCGCCGTCAACGGTATAGGCATATTTCGCTCCGAAAGCGGCGACGTCAAATTTATGCGGCCCTCTGCCGATTTCTTCGTCTGGCGTAAACGCGACGCGCACTTTGCCGTGTTTAATTTCCGGATGCTGGATTAAGTAGGCCATCGCCGTCATAATTTCCGCAATTCCCGCCTTATTGTCCGCGCCAAGCAGTGTCGTGCCGTCGGTGGTGATGAGCGTATGGCCTTTGTAGTTTGCAAGCTCCGGGAAATCTTTTGGCGACAGGACAATGTTTAACGATTCGTTTAAGACGATATCGCCGCCGTCGTAATTTTCAACGATTTGCGGATGGACATTAGCCCCAGTGAACTCCGGTGCGGTATCCATATGGGCTAAAAAGCCGATTGTCGGCACGTCTTTCTCGGTATTTGCCGGCAGCGTTGCCATTATGTATCCGTTTTCATTCATTGTCACTTCTTCCATGCCGATTGCTTTTAATTCTTCCACCAACATCTTCCCAAGCTCCAGCTGGCCAGGAGTGGAAGGGCAAGTGTCGCTGTTCGGGTCGGATTGCGTGTTGACTTTAACGTATTTCGTGAAGCGTTCGATGATTTCTTGTTTCATCTAGTTCATCTCCTTACTGTTTGCTATCTTTTTCCGTTCTTATTTTATCACAAAACGATCATACGAAGAAAAAACTTTGTTACATGCAAATGGCAGATAAAGTTCATATGCTTTAGCGCTCTATATGTACTTGCTAGGAATAATTCTTCTCACATTGCAGAATTTATTAAAGTTTTATTTTGTTGCATGAAAATTATTAGACAGAATCTATATGAAAATTGTATACTAAATACAAAACCGCATATAAAAAACATACGATTCATCTTCGGGGCAGGGTGAAATTCCCGACCGGCGGTGATGAAGCCAATGCGCTTCTCAGCCCGCGAGCCGCAAGGCAGGATCCGGTGCAAATCCGGAGCCGACAGTATAGTCTGGATGGGAGAAGATGAAGGTTTGCCGGCGTTCGAAAAAATAGCCTATTCGAACGTCTATTTGCGCATGCCCTTTTTCTCCCTTAAGTGTGAACACTTAAGGGTTTTTTCATTTTGCGCACCATACGGCAGCCTTCTTCTTGTGAGGATGGATCACGAGAAGGAGAGGAGAATCGACATGAGAAAAATGAATATTCGCGCGCTTGTCTTAATTGGAGTGTTTAGCGCCATCTCGTATTTACTGATGCTGTTAAACTTTCCGCTTCCGCCATTTCCAAACTTTCTATTGGTGGATTTCAGCGATATTCCTGCATTGATCGCCGCGATTCTGTACGGACCGCTGGCGGGAGTGTCCGTTGAATTGCTGAAAAATGTGTTGAATTATTTCATGGTCGGCAGTCCTACCGGCGTTCCGGTCGGTCATATCGCCAACTTTATGGCCGGGATTACGTTTATTTTGCCGACATATTACGTATATCATAAAACAAAATCAAAAAAAGGAATGCTGGCTGGTTTAGTCATTGGCACCGCCGTTATGGCGCTGATGATGAGCGTATTGAACTACTACGTGTTTCTGCCGGCGTATACGATCTTTCTAGGAGCCCCGGCGATGAGCGCGCCGGAAACAAGGGCATTGGTTGTTTCGGCTATCTTGCCGTTTAACGCAGTAAAAGGCGCGATGATCACGATTGTATTTATGCTCTTGTTTGTCCGTTTGCACCAGTGGATGCAAAAACAAGCGGCAACGAATCATGCATAGTGCATATATGCAGCGAGGCTGCCTCAAAAGGCCGTTGAATCGACCTCTTGAGGCAGCCTCTTATTAAATAACCATGCTAAAGTTATTTTTTCTGCTTCTTAATATTCGCAAATATCAAGAAAGGGGAAAATTAGAATTTTTCGACTTCTTATCCCAATTACCTGAATTTTCAACCAAAGGAATGCAAGAACCACCTTTAAACAGCCAATACATTAAAAAATAGGTTTTCTAATGAAAATATATGCTAAATGCAAAAAAGTAAAAACCTCGAATGATGCCAAGACAATAATGAAAAACTGGATAGAGCGTATAAAAAGGACAATGTAAAGGTTGAGAATGGGCAACATGGCAGTAAAAGAAAATCATTGTGTGCTCGTTTCTTCCGTGTATGAAGAGTGCAAAAAATAAAAAGAGATTGTCTTAGAAAAGACTCTTTCTCAGCTTGTCGACTTTGTCGGCAAGCTGAGAGGAACTCTAAAAAAGAAGCTCTCGTTTTTTAGGGGTGAATACAATGAACTTTCCAAAAAAGTTTTACATATCGTTTGGATCGGCAAAGCGCTCTTCTTTAAACGGATTGGCCGTCATCGAATAGCCGCGCAGCTCCCAATATCCCGGTTCGTCTTTTTTCATAAACTGAATTCCGGATGCCCATTTCGCTCCTTTCCATAAATAAAACGTTGCGGGTGGAATAAAGCGAAGCGGATAGCCGTGTTTTGGAGAAATATCTTGCCAGTCATGATGTTTGTCTTTCCAGCGATACACAAACAGCGCGTCATCGCCCATAAGCGCCTCGAGCGGCAAGTTCGCCGAATATCCGAAGCGGTCTCCGTTTAAATAGCCGTAAATTTTGACGTACTTTACATCCGGCTCCAATTCGACAAAGCGCAAAAACTCGCGGAAGGCAATCCCCTCAAATGTCGTATCAAACTTTGACCATGTCGTCACACAATGCATATCAATCGTCGATATCGTTTTCGGCAGCTCCATCACCTGCCGGTAAGATAGCGAAACTTCCTCTTTTACATCTCCAAACAAACGAAAATCCCATGTTTCTTCATCGAACTGGTATACATCCCCCTCATGGAGAATCGGCCATTTTTCCGTTTCAAATTGGCCTGGCGGCAGTTGTTTTGCCATCGGCGTGCACCCTTTCTATGTATTGTTTATATAAATAAAATGATACGTTGAGAAAGCGGCGTTCGCAACTATATAGGCAGGAAATAATCGGATAGAGATAGAATAGACGAATAAGTTTATACTAGGGGGATATAAAATGGCGCACGTGGCATCTTTTGTTACATTTTTTCATAAAAAATATAATCGAAAACTTAAGAAAATGCCAGAAAGGATAACAACAATTAGGAAGAAACAAAAGAATAACTAAAGTTTCAGTGGAGAGAAAGAAAAGTGATTCGTACACAGCTAGCGTATTGTATTTCCTTTATCATGGTTTTTAAATCATTTATTTATTCAGGAAGGTCAGTTCTTTTATGTTCTGTTTTAGTAATGTATCTCGGTTTTCTTGCTACTGCCGCTAAAGAAATAATAAAGCTAATCCCTAAAATAGCTGATAATGTCCATGCGAAAAGTTCAATTGGTGTCATTACCTGATGACCTCCTTTTTTAGTGTTATATATAAAAAGATATGCGTACATGTTTGTCCATTTTCTTAAAGGTTGATCTACTCTATCATGCATTGCACAAACTTCTTGACTGTACCAGATATGGTCGATTTTTATTTTGGTTATTGAACCAACCATGGATGTTCAATAATCAGCGAAATCATGAGGGGGATGATTTTTGAAAGAATTAAAATCTGTAGAAATTTTTTGTACTTTATATGCACATGGGTTAAATTTTTATTTAGAGTCATTTTTGGTTCAGAAAGAAGGGGGTTAACCAATGCATAGTCTTGGAAGAGAAAATATTTGAACTCAAAAATGTTTTAATGAAAGCCTGGTCAATCGAATCAAGCTCGAAATGGACTCGTCAGAATCCAGCAAAAGGACAATGTGGAGTAACTGCGTTAGTGGTAAACGATCTATTTGGTGGAGAAATAATAAAAACAACGACTCCTGAAGGTTGGCATTTTTACAATAAAATAAATGGTCAGCGTTATGATTTAACAGAATCCCAATTCCCGGAAGCTATTGAATATATGGATATCCCTTCTAATAGGGAGGAAGCTTTCTCGGATACGAATGAAAGACAATACCATGATGTTATTTTTAGTTTTTAAAGAAATGCTGATATATCAATGTTTTAGACATATTTTGTATTATCCGCAATCGGATCGTTGCAACGTATCAATCGAAAGCAAGATTGAATCGCAAATGCGCTTGAAAAAGAAACGATTTCGAGAAAAGCAAGGGGGATCGAGGTGAACATTCACATATATAGAGATTTATCCAAAGCGAATTGGCAAGAGATGAAAGATGTATACGAATCAGCCGGATGGACGAAACATTCCGAGGAAATCATCCAACAGGTATTTGAAGCAAGCAACGTGGTTTCGCTTGCGGTCTATAACGGACGAATCGTTGGGTTTGGCCGTGCGCTTTCCGATGGCGTGTTTAATGCGGCGATTTATGATATCGTTGTTCATCGCGATTTTCAAGGGCGTGGCATCGGAAAAGCAATCGTCGAAGATTTGCTTGACCAGCTTAAGCACGTTTCTTGCGTGCATTTAATTGCCACTACCGGAAAAGAGAAGTTTTATCAAAAAGCAGGGTTGAAAAAACTGAAAACCGCTATGGCGCGATATCGAAATTTTGATTTGGCGCGGGAATATTTGGAGGAGGATAGATAAGATGAACGTAAGGCATGCGACGGTAGACGATGCGGAACCGTTGGCTCATCTTATTTTGCGGGTAGAAAAAGAAGCGGAGTTTATGATGTTTGAGGCAGGGGAACGAACGCTCACTCCAGATCTGCAGAGAAGCCAAATCGAAGCGATGCAGAATGAGGAAAACTCCACGATACTGGTGGCAGAGGCGGACGGAAAGCTAGTTGGGTATCTAGTGGCAAGAGGAGGGAGCGCGAGACGAAATAAGCATACGGTATATATCGTCATTGGCGTGCTGGCTTCGTATAGAGGAAAAGGAATCGGTACGATGCTATTTGCCGAATTGGAGCGTTGGGCTCGCACGAAAGGCATTCATCGGTTGGAATTAACGGTAGTCGTCAACAATCAACGCGCGGTATCGTTATATCGCAAAATGGGGTTTGAACAAGAAGGGATCAAACGGCATTCTCTTCTTATTCATGGACAGTACATCGATGAATATTATATGGCAAAACTATTATAGTGATCGGAGGAAACAAAATGGAACTTGTTCATTTTTTAGAGCAAAGCCATTTTCACGAACAAGCAGAAAAAACATTTTTGGAACAGAAGGAAAAAATTTTGCGTCTGTTGCCGGAAGCGGATATTCAGCACGTTGGAAGCACGGCGATTCCCAATAGCCTCACCAAAGGGGATCTTGATATTCAAGTGCGGGTTCCTGCGGAAATATTTACTGTTGCTGTAGAGAAACTGTCCGCTTTATATGCAATCAATGAGGGAAGCGTGCAAACGGACTATTTCCGCGCATTTCAAGATGATACGACCGATCCGCCATTAGGTGTCCAACTAACCGTTATCGGTTCTGAATTAGACATCTTTTGGAAATTCCGTGAAGTGTTGTTGGCGAATGACACATACAGAGCGGAATATGACGAATTGAAAAAGGCATACGAAGGAAAAAGTATGGAAGCGTACCGGGAAGCGAAACAACGGTTTTTCGCGCGCCTGATGGAAACGCCGGAGTTTCAGCGGTTGTAAGGAGATGTTATGATGAAAAAGTGGCAAGTGATAAAAAGCGAATATATTTATCAAACACCATTTGGGAATTTGCGAAGTAATAAAGTGGTCCTTCCTAATGGTCACGAGAACATCCGCCGGAAGCCCACTGCTTTAGCTGTGGAGGAAGGCGGGGTTTATATTTTTAGTATATA
>NZ_QCWL01000001.1:1852835-1872256 GCF_003064505.1 Geobacillus sp. LYN3
AATATTCACATCATAGACAAGGAAAGAAGAAAATATTCAGCTCACTTTATGATGTGGCTGAATAGTTACAAATTATCAATAAAATATTAATATTAACTTAAAAGAAAAATATAACCATTAACTACGGCGTTACATCTCTCAAAACCCAAAAAAACATTTCAGTTGAAAAAAACAAAAAGTTCGTTTATTCTGAATTTTATACATGCTGTGAATCTTAAAAGGGAAGTTTGGTGAAAATCCAACACGGTCGCGCCACTGTGATGCAGAGCTGTTTATCATCATCCACTGTTTCATTTGAAATGGGAAGGAGATAGACGGCGATGAAGCTAAGTCAGGAGACCTGCCTGTTGTATGCACTTACGACCTACGCGTCATAGGGAGGAGTGAGGACATATGATATTGAGGCACTTCACGTATCTCAATACGAGTTAGCTATGCCCTCCTTCTGTTTGGAAGAGGGTTTTTTTGCTTGATTGGGATAAAATGACTGGAGGTGCTTAACTTGTTCATTCGTAGTTCAAATGTAGGGTATCCGCGCATTGGTGAAAAAAGAGAATGGAAAAAAACATTAGAATCTTTTTGGAATGGGCAAATAGACAAAGATCAATTCACAAAAACAATGGAAACGATTCGACTCGATTCCATTCGTAAACAACTTGAGAAAGGAATTGATCTCATTCCGATCGGAGATTTTTCTTTATACGATCACGTGCTAGATACCGCATTTATGTTTGGGTATATTCCAGAACGATTTCAACAAATAAACGATACGCTTGAGCAATATTTTGCAATGGCACGTGGGACAAATGGGCAACATGCGCTTGAAATGACGAAATGGTTTAATACAAATTATCACTACATTGTGCCTGAAATCGGGCAAACGAAGCCGAAATTAGTGGATAATCGCCTATTGAAAGAATACAAGCTTGTAAAAGAAACATTCAATTTAGAAACAAAACCTGTATTACTTGGACCGATTACGTTTCTTTTGCTTTCTAAGCAATACGCGCGACACGAGTGGCGCAAACATCTCGCACAATTAGTTCCTCTTTATGTGGAATTATTCAAACAACTAAGCGAAGCGGGCGTGTCATTCGTCCAAATCGATGAACCGATTCTCGTTCAAGATATAGACGATGACATAGTCGATGCATTTCGTGATGTATATGAAGTTTTTCATCGCGATGTATCAAATATAAACCTTATTTTACAAACATATTTTGATAGCGTACCGCATTATCGTGAAATCGTTGCTTTACCTGTCGCAGGCATTGGGCTTGATTTCGTGCATGACGATGGCGAGAACATGAAAAACATAAACACGTACGGATTTCCGAAAGATAAAATATTAGTTGCTGGGATTGTAGACGGTCGCAATGTATGGAAAAGCTCGCTTGCCCAAAAAGCAACGCTCCTTCATCATTTAGCAAACGTTGCCGAACAACTGATCATTCAACCGTCTTGCAGCTTACTGCATGTTCCTGTCACGACAAAACATGAACATGCATTGCCGACGGAGCTTGCTGGGGCTTTATCATTTGCCGATGAAAAATTAGATGAAATACGTATGTTGACAGAGTATATGAACGGAAACGTAACGATCGACGAGCTAATCAAATACGATGAACAAACAAACGTTTATTTCGCCAAACTTCACCACGAACAAGAACAAACAGCCGAAACCGTTCCGGTAAGCCGAACACCTTACAACGAACGACGAAAAGTACAACAAGCACATTTACAACTTCCGCTGTTGCCAACAACGACGATTGGAAGCTTCCCACAAACGAGCGACGTGCGCCAAGCTCGAATGAAGTGGAAAAAAGGCGAATGGAACGACAAGCAATACAAGTCGTTTATAAAGAAAGAAATCGCAAAATGGATCGACATTCAAGAGCAACTTCAGCTCGATGTGCTTGTCCATGGCGAATTTGAACGTACAGATATGGTGGAGTTTTTCGGTGAAAAACTGCAAGGCATGGCATGCACAACAAACGGCTGGGTGCAATCATATGGATCACGTTGTGTGCGCCCACCTATTATTTTTAGCGATATTGCCTATCAACAACCGATGACCATAGAAGAAACAGTATATGCCCAATCATTAACGACTAAACCTGTGAAAGGAATGTTAACAGGACCAGTAACTATTTTAAACTGGTCGTTCGTTCGCGACGATATTCCACGAAAACATGTGCTGGTGCAGCTCGCCCTCGCCATTCGTGAGGAAGTATTGCAGTTAGAAAAAGAAGGAATACGCATCATTCAAGTCGATGAGCCAGCGTTACGGGAAGGATTGCCGCTCAAAAAAGAGAAACATGCATCATATTGGGAAGATGCCGTTATGGCGTTTCGCCTCGCTACCTCATCGGTGGAAGAGGAAACGCAAATTCATACGCATATGTGCTATTCACAATTTGAACATATGATGCATATCATTGATGAGCTTGATGCGGATGTCATTTCTATTGAATCGTCGCGAAGCCACGGTGAACTTGTTTCTGTATTTGAAACATATGAGTATGAGAAGGGAATCGGATTAGGGGTGTATGACATTCATAGCCCACGCATTCCGACAAAAGAAGAACTAAGCGAACAAATCGAACGGGCACTTCGCGTTCTTCGTCCAGAACAATTTTGGGTCAATCCTGATTGCGGATTAAAAACTCGAAAAGAAGAAGAAACGATTGCCGCACTTCAAGTGATGGTAGAGGCAGCACGCGAATACCGCGAGCGTCTTTTAGCGTACGGAGGGATGAAATCATGGAAGTAAGCGTCGAGCAGTCAAAAACGATTCAAACGCGTCTCGTATTACCTTCTGATACAAACCATCTCGGCACGATTTTTGGCGGTACCGTTTTAGCTTACATTGATGAAATTGCGGCAATATCCGCCATGCGTCATGCACGAAAAGCAGTCGTCACCGTTTCGATTGACAAAGTTGATTTCATTTCGTCCGCAAAAGTTGGCGATATTTTAAAGCTTGAAGCATTCGTCTACTCGACCGGTCGCACATCCATGAAAGTATTCGTCAAAGTCGAAACAGAGGATTTATTTACAGGTGAACATCACTTAACAACGACATGCTTTTTAACAATGGTCGCCATCGATCAAAACAAAAAACCGACCCCTGTTCCAAAAGTCACCATTCGCGAACAGGAGGAACAAATCGTACAACTGTATCAGCAAAACAAACGAAACAACAAGGCATAGATATTTACACGAAAAAACCACACGCCCGATTACATATATCGTAATCTATGGCGTGTGGTTTTATCACTCTGTACAATTAGGAAAAAGTTGTTAAAAACTCTCTGCGCTCCGCCTTGTCCGCCTAGCTTGTTGCCAGATGGCTTACGAGAGGAATGGGTATGGACAAAACGGTCAGGGTCAGAAGATCGGGCAAATGGCTATTGGAGCTGTTTTTTTCGTGCGTGCTTCTAGTCCTTGAACGCGATACTTGAGTTGTTCATTTTCTTTGCGTAGTTGTTTGTTTTCTGTAAAAATCTGGTCGATAACTTGTTGTTGATGGGCAATTAGCTGTTTTTGTTGTTGGACTTTGCCGATGAAGCTCTCAACTGTAAATACAGCTTGTTGTACCGTCAACATGCGATTCACCTCCTTGTCTATCAATATTCACATCATAGACAGGAAATACAAAAAATATTCAGCTCACTTGATCATGTGGCTGAATAGTTACACTTTGGAATATCGATTCCCTCGTTAAAAATATTGACAGTAAAAATCAACTCTAAAGGGTGGTTTTCATCTTCTAGCTGTTTAATGACTTTTTCTCGATAATCGATGCTGTGCTCACCGGTCAAGTAGGTTGTATGATACCCACGTTTGTTAAATTCCTCACTCATATATTTCGCGTGTTCAATGTTTGTGCAAAATCCTAGCCCGATCATCCGGTCACCGTGGTAGCCGTAGGTCTTAATCATTTCGATAATAAAATCTGTCCGTTCATTGGTTTTTAATGCTTTTACAAGAGCATCTTCATCAAAGAAGCCGTTTTTAAGAGGGATTTTACTGTAGTCAACGGTATGGTCTGATACACCGAAATAGTGAAACGGTGCTAGTAAATTGGCCTCTAGTGCTTCTCTCAAGCGAATTTCGTAGACAATGTTATGGTCACAAAGCGCTAAAACATCTCGTCCATCCATTCGTTCCGGCGTAGCGGTCAAGCCTAGTAAAAACTTCGGTTGAAAATAGTCGATCACTTTTCGATACGTCGGTGCTTCGGCATGATGAAATTCATCGATAATTATATAGTCAAATTCGTCTCGCTTAAATCGTTTTAAAATCTCGTCTTTATGCAGGGATTGGACCGTGCTGAACAGATAAGGTTTATCAAATTCTTTGACCGTTCCAGTAATTTTTCCGAAAATTTCTTTCTTCGGGATCACTTGCTGAAATGTCTTAATCGCATTATCTAAAAGCTCTTCCCGATTTCAAGCTCTAATAGCGGCCGGATGATGAGCTGTAATCCCGACATACGAATAAAACTGACCATAAAATCAACAGAGTCGGCCGTCAACATTTCATATTTAAGAGTTTTAAAAAAGTTTTTCATTGAGTGTTTGTCATTATGCAACAAGTTCAATCTTGATAAAAACAAATCTTTAATAACAGGTAATTCCCTGTTGGAATAGTTATATGTAATCATCGAAAGCGGTAAAGAAAGTTTTTGTTGATGATCGGATGCTAAATTGGAAATGTGTTCTGTCAGCTGGATAATCTCATCAAAACGATTTTCGTCGGCAAGGCGCTTAAATTTATCTCCAAGCTGCTTTGCTGCATGAAGAATAAGGACTTCTATATATTCTTTTGGAGAAAGACGTTGAATGATATTTGATTCGGGATATGTTTTATTTGCGAGATATAGTTCTTCAAAGAAACCTTTCTTTTCCAAGTTGCTCACCTGAAAATTTATTTTTTTTTCTATTATTTTAGCAAATTAAGTTTGTTAATGTTATTATTTGTTATCTATTTTCTATTAAGATGGATGAAGGGATCTTTTCTTTCGATTTGTGCCTGTCTTAGTTTTCTGTATTGTATTGGCGAAAGGGAGGCGACGTGGATGCCGGATAAATTAGCGGGCAGTTGTTATTTTTGGAAGAATGGTTACTCTTAATCCCTGTTGTGCATCATTGGTCAAATATGATATTCGGCTCAGTGGCATAGGTGAGAAAGGTTCACGACGATAGGGTAGTTTTGATTTCCAACGACAGAACTATAAAAATTTGAAACCGTCAACCAGGCGTTTCCCTGGTTGGCGGTTTTTTTTTCGTACGCCCAACAGATGGAATTATTTAATGATGTCCAGAAAGGAGATGGTTGGGTGCGAATCAAGGTGAAAGCGGTCTCGTCTGATTGGATGAAAAGTCCCGACTCAAGCCTTCCTGCCAAGCTTCCGAAACCGTGCAAGCTTCGGCGAGGGCTAGGTCGGATGCGGCGTCGTCAGGCGTTACCAGTCCGCTCCAGTTCGGGTCTTGGATCATCCGGCAAAAGTCTAGGAAGCGGGCTTGGACCATCGCCTCATACCATCCTTGTCGATCAACTAATGATAACGTCCGCCGATACGGTAGGCGGGAAACAGAAGAAGAGGATGTACGATCGGACGACGGGAACCGCGATGCGGCCCATGTCCGTACCTGTTCGCCAGCGTTTGCCGCAGGTTGCGTAGGTATGGTGTCGAGAAGAGCGTCGATTAGTTCTGCCTGTTCTGCTGTGAGCACGCCCTCGACGTACAGACGTTGAGGAATCCAGCCTTCAAGCACAATCCGCCCTTGGGCACAGTGGACTTCCCATTGTGTCGATTCGGGAGCGTCCGCCTCCATTGTGAATCCGTGGTAGTACTGAACCGGTACGTACTCGTTCGGAGATTCGGCGCCTGCCTCTTTTGTCGGCAATTGCGCTTTCTGTACATGGCCCTGACGTGTGCAGCTGCGGTGAATCACACTCGCCCACACGCGCGACTGCTCGCCGTTTGCTTCGGTTGCGGCAAAACCGCGCGCATCCACAGGTTCGCCAAACCAGTGGCGACCGACTTCGAAGAAGTGAACCCCATGTTCGATGAAGATGCCTCCACTCAATTCGCGGTTCCAGAACCAATGCCCAGATGTGACGCGGTGTGCGGCGTTGTGGAGACTGGCGTGGTGCGCACGACCCAATAGATGGTGACGGAGCATCCATTCGACCGCTTCCACCAACGGGTTGTAGCGCAAGACCAGATTGACGGCGAACGCTCGCCGTTGTTTCGCTGCGAGCTGGGCATTGCTTTTCAGCGCCGCTGAAGTCAGCGCCCCTGGTTTTTCCAGCAACAGATGCTTTCCTTTCGTCAACGCAAGTTCGCCGAGCGGTGCGTGGAGGTGAGGCGGTGTTGTCAGGATCACCACGTCGATGTCCGGATCGTGGATAAGTTCGGACGCTTCCCGATATTCGCGCGGGGGAGCGGCATCGGATCGATGGTGGCGATAGGCGTCCAGCACGCGCTGGCGCTTTTCGTCAGTACGGCCAGCAACGGCTGTCAACTGAAATTCCGGCAACGGAGCGAGAGCGCCGGCCAAGAACTCAGCAAAAGCGCCTGCGCCGGCAATTCCTACGCGATATGGTGGGAGCGGATAAGGCATGGCATCTTTACCTCCTTCATCTCGTATGAATCCTTATTATCTTATATTATGTCAACAATTGTATTATACCGAAAAGACAGCTTTTGGCGCTCCTGTTTTGCGTCCTTCTTAGCACAGAGGGACGCAAAGTCCCAAATCCTCAGGCTTTCTCTTTAGCAGCATGGAGATCGCTGAGCAAACTCAATGTGGTCCAACCAAAAGTACGAGCGTTTTACTTGCCATCACAGGGGATATTATGTATACTAATTATTAGCAACCGGTGATATTGAGTGCTAACAATCAACCTCTCATCTTTCATTTTTTCATTCATCCATCTGTTTCGGTCTTCATAGTAATTTAGTAAACCCTATGAATTTCGAAACTAATGGAGGGATGGCAAAATGAAAGCATTGCTGCTAGCTGGAGGTTTGGGCACACGTCTACGTCCACTAACTGAAAACCTACCGAAACCAATGGCACCCATTGCAAATCGCCCATGGTTGGAACACCTCATCACTCATCTGCGTGAACAAGGCGTCGATCAGTTTGTCATAGCCGCTCACCACTGCTCAGATGTGATTCGTCGTTACTTCGGCGACGGACGGCGCTGGGGAGTGAAGATTGAGTATGCTCTCGAACCGTTTCCGATGGGGACGGCAGGAGCCATCAAAAACGCGGAGCGACTACTCGATGAGCGGTTCTTGGTTTTCAACGCCGACATCGTCCACTTGCCACAGTTGATTCCTCTTCTTGAGTTTCACCGCCAGCACGGTGGAATTGCCACCATTGCACTGACAGAAGTAGATGATCCTTCTTCATACGGAGTAGTTGAACAGGATGATACCGGACGGATCTTGCGTTTTATTGAGAAACCGCGCCCTGAAGAGGCACCGTCAAATCGAATCAACGCCGGCTTGTACATCCTCGAACCGGAGGTTATGCGTTATATTCCGGCGCAACGCGAGGTCTCGATTGAACGCGAAACGTTCCCGCGTTTGATTCAGGAAAACGCTGGAGTCTACGGTATGGTAAGCAGTGGCTACTGGCGCGACATGGGAACTCCGGCACGTTATCGCCAAGTTCATTGGGATGCGCTCGACCGACGTTTTCCTCTTTCCATGCAAGGGCGTCAGGTTCAGCCAGGTGTTTGGACAGGGGAAGGCGTCGAATTAGGTTCCGGCGTCCTCTTGGTGCCACCAGTATTAATTGGAAATAATGTGAAAGTAGGCGACCAAGCGGTGATTGGTCCATACGCGGTGATTGGTGATAACTGCTACATCGGTGCTCGCGTGCATTGTTCGAACTCCATCCTTTGGGATCGTTCAGTCGTACGCGATGGTAGCCGTCTCAGCAACAGCATTTTCGGGTATCGGACCGTGGCGCCTGCCGGCGAGGAGTTCGAGAATTCTATTATCAACCAACCTCAAGAGGTGATGCAGGCATGAAGCGGATCGCATACGTCAGCACATATCCACCGCGTCGTTGCGGCATTGCCACGTTCACCGAGCATCTTCTTGAGAGCGTGAGCGCCGCCGGCAAACGACGAGATGTCGATCCGGTGATTGTGCTCTATAACGAAAGCGATGACGATTCAGTGTACCGGAACAATCCGAAGTTTTGGCCGCTGGCAGCACAGGACCGAGCGGCTTACACGCGAATGGCGGAACGGGTTAATCTTAGCGATGTCTCAGTAGTGGTCTTGCAGCACGAGTTCGGTATTTTCGGAGGCGAAGCGGGTGAATACATACTGGACTTCGTCCGAGCCCTGAAAAAGCCGCTTGTCACGACGTTTCATACCATCTTTGCTGATCCTCAACCGCCTTATCGCCGTATTCAGCAAGAAATTGCCGATGCGAGCGACGCTATCGTGGTTATGAATCGTCAGGCGATTTCGTACCTGACACGAGCGTTTAACTTGCCGGAGAGTAAAATCTTCTACATTCCGCACGGTTCACCAAAGCCGCTCAGTGAGGAACGGGATCGCCTTCGCCGCCGCTTGGGCTTCGAAGGACGCAAGGTTATGTTCACTTTTGGATTGCTCAATCGCGGCAAGGGCATCGAGTCAGTGATCTCCGCCTTGCCGGGAGTCGTTCGCGAAGTGCCGGAGACGCTATATGTCATCGCCGGACAGACACACCCTGAAGTGAAAAAACGCGAAGGAGAAGCGTACCGCGAGGAGCTTCAGGAGATGATCCGTCGCCTCGGACTGGAGGAGAACGTACGAATGATCGACCGCTATTTTAGCGAGGAGGAACTCATCGCCTATTTGACGGCGTGTGATCTTTACGTCACTCCGTATCCGGGGATGCAGCAAATTACCAGCGGCACCTTGGCCTATGCGGTTGGCGTGGGCCGTCCGGTTCTCTCGACGCCATATGAACATGCCCGCGACCTGTTGCGCGGATGCGAGGAACTGTTGCTGCCGTACGGCGACACTGAAGCCTGGGAGCGGCAGTTGCGGCGGCTGTTGGCCGATGATGCGGCTTTGCGGCAGTGGGAAGAGCGGATTCGGAAGATTGGTGAAACGACGCACTGGCCTCGTGTAGGCGAGCAACACCTGCAACTGTTTGCAAAGCTCTGCAGTGAAACGGACGGTGATGAAAAAGCCAAAGAGCGATTGGAAGGAGAGGTGAATCCCGTTGCCTCTGTCAGTCGTTAAGTTCGATCATTTAGAACGCATGACTGACGACACGGGGCTGCTTGAGCATAGCTTGGGGCGCATTCCGCGCCGACGCGAGGGATACTCAACCGATGACAATGCGCGTGCCATCTGGGTGTGCATGGAGTGGCTTGATTTATTTGGAGACGATGAGTCCAAGGAGCAAAACAGGCTATATCGGCTGTTGGATCGATACTTGGCCTTCTTGCTCTGGGCGCAGAGGGAGGACGGCTGGTTCCAGAATAACTTTCATTTTGACCGGACGCCGGAATCAGAATCACGCTCAGACGACTGCCTAGGCCGATCACTCTGGGCTGCGGCAGTGGCGTACGTAAATCTCGATGATGAGGCCCGGAGATGTGTGGCCGCCGAGATCCTGGGCCGGGCGCTTTCGGCCAGCCGCGGGTTGCGGTTTTTGCGCGGTCAGGCATGGGCTCTTGCGACTTGTTGCCTGCTATTGTCTAAGCGGAGAGACGGTTTGGATTTGCCTTCTGGTGTGACCGAGGCTGATCTCATCAATCTGGCGGACGTATTTGAGCGGAGTTTGCTCGACGCTTACCACATGAACAGAACGGATGACTGGCGTTGGTATGAGCCGCAAATCACCTACGCCAATGGGCTGTTGCCGTGGGCGTTGTTTGTGGCCTATCGGTATCGCGGCCGCGTTGAGACGCTGCAGGTAGCTAAAGAAAGCCTCGACTTCCTGCTGGATAAGATGAGCGGCCAGGGAGGCGTCATCCGTCCTATCGGCAATCGCGGTTGGTGCAGCCGCAACGGACGCGCTGACTGGGATCAGCAACCCGTTGATGTGATGAAACTGGCCTTGGCCGCCCGCGAGGCCTATCGGGTATTGGGAGACGACACGTACCGAGAAGTCGTTCGTCGCTGCCGCGATTGGTTTTATGGCGATAACGACCTTGGTGTTCCCCTCGCCGATCTGAGCGATGGGAGCTGCTGTGACGGCCTAAATTCGGATGGGCCGAATCCGAATCGAGGGGCTGAGTCGACACTTTCCTATTTATTGACGGAAGCTATGGCAAATTCCTTGCAATTGGAGGTGGCTTTCAATGAGTCTTTCGATGGAACAACGATCCGTTCTACCGAAGCACGTGTTTAAAGAGTACGATATTCGCGGACGCGCAGGAGAGGAGCTCGACGAGAATTTTGCCTATTTGTTAGGATTGGCGTTTGCGGAAATGGTACGGCAAGCCGGTGAGGAGAAAGTGGTGGTTGGCCACGACAACCGCATCTCTTCACCTGCATTACACCGTGCGCTGATTGCGGGGCTTAGCCAGGCGTCGTGTCGGGTGATTGACATCGGTCAGGTGACGACCCCGATGTTCTACTACAGCCTCGAGTACACTAATGTGCCGTGCGGCATGATCATCACCGCAAGCCACAATCCAGGCGACGAAAACGGTTTTAAGATTGCAATGAATAAGACTACCATTTATGGCGAGCGCATTCAGGAATTGCGGCGGACGATGGAGCGGATTCTCCACTCACAAGGGATCAGCCGCATCGACACGTGGAAGGAAGGATATGTGGAGACGCTTGACATCGAACCGGCCTATCTGAAAATGCTGCAAGACAAGATCCAGCTGGGATCGCGCAAGCTCAAGGTAGTGGTCGATTGCGGCAACGGGACCCCTTCGGCGATTGCGCCGAAAGCCTTGGAGGCATGGGGCTGCGAGGTCATACCTTTGTATTGCGAATCCGATCCGACATTCCCTAATCACCATCCAGATCCGGTGGTACCGGAGAATCTGAAGGATTTAATTGACGTGGTGCGACGGGAAAAGGCGGATCTCGGTGTGGCATTCGATGGCGACGGTGACCGATTGGGAGTCGTCGACGAGGCAGGAAACATCCTCTGGGGCGACCAATTGATGATTTTATTCTGGCGTGAGATTCTCCGTCGCTATCCAGGGGCCGAAGCGCCGGTTGAGGTCAAGTGTTCGCAGGCGTTGGTCGAGGAAATCGAACGGCTTGGCGGCAAACCGTTCTTCCATCGCACTGGCCATTCACATATTAAGGCGACACTGCGCAGCCGGCCAGAGATTCCGTTTGCAGGAGAAATGTCCGGACATCTGTTCTTCAATGACGAGTTCTACGGCTATGATGACGCCTTGTACGCGGCGGGGCGGTTGTTGCGTATACTCTCCAATGATGACCGCAAGCTGTCGCAGCTATTTGCCGACGTCCCACGGTATCATGCCACTCCGGAGACGCGCGTGCCTTGTCCGGAAGAGCAGAAGGCGGAAGCCATCGCCGCGGTCAAACAGCGGTTTGCAAGCAGTCATAAGGTCGTAGACGTGGACGGCGCCCGCATCCAGTTCAAAGACGGTTGGGGATTGGTGCGTCCGTCGAATACGCAGCCTATCCTTGTTCTGCGCGCCGAAGCCAAGTCGCCGGAGACATTGGCCGATATCAAACAGCAGCTGGCTGACGTACTCAGCAAGCCGCCGCTTAACTTGACTATTCCATGGTGATGTGGAGCACGATTGAAATCGGATCACCGATTATCGGCGCTGTCCCGAACAGCGTAGACTGTTCGGGACGGTGCCGTTTTCCTTTTTTGCAGTTATGTCGTGTCACTTATTGACCATAAAAAGTGACTGTTCCGGCACGAGGAACCACAAATGCGAAGTCAGGAATGTTTATGGCGGCGGTGCCTAGATTTAGTGTTCCTGCACTAAGGTCAACAGTTGGCGCAGAACTTCCGAATCCAAGGATAGATCCAGTACTAACTACTACACCTAAAACATCAGTTGTAGACAGTGCAACAGGAGTTAGTCCAGATGCATACGGAATAATAGCACCAGCCCCTGGAGGTCCTGGAGGTCCTGGAGGTCCTGGAGGTCCCGGAGGTCCCGGAGGTCCTTGCGTTGCAGGTCCATTCACTGTCACTACTTGCCCATTAATACAACCACATCTTATCTTTGGCTTATGGTGATCTTTACATTTTTCTTCCCAATCTTTTGACATATGTTTCACCTCTTTTAATTAAGATTCGATATTAATATATGAGCAGGATAATAAGTTTGATTAGACAAGTTGTAGGTTAAGTGTTTGTATTTCCAAAATTAGGCTATTGAATATTCGGAGATGAGATAGCCAAAAGGAGGCATTCCCTCTTTCTCTTGTAGATTTTTTCAGTTCAGAATGTTCATTGATGTTCCAGCTAGCCATGCTGTTTTTGAATGTTTGCATTTACGTTGTTCATATGATGATTAAATCGATTTACTATAAAAATATTTGCCGCCATGGTTGGGAGTAAGAAAAAATAAGTTTTATTCAAACATTTGTCACAAATTTGGAAGTGTAAGCGTTACAAGAAAAAAATTAAATAAAAGTTCACAAGCGTTTGTTCTATCGTCGTTTACAATATATACGTGAAAATAATCACAAATAAATATATAAAAATAATATTTACCTCACTAGATTGGTCACCAAAGAAAGGATGAATCTATCTTGGAGTCATTATCAATTAGTGGAATAGTTATTCGATTTTTATTAGGGGGAGGCGCGGTCGTCGCTTCTACCATTATCTCGAGAAAATTAGGGCCGAAAATAGGAGGAATTTTTGCTGCCTTTCCCGCTGTATTTTTAGCAGCATTACTGACACTTCGGCTCGATGCAAAGGGCAGTGAATTAGTGGAAAAGTCGATTGTTCTATCTCAAGGAGCCGTTGTTGGGATGTTCATCAATATTATGTGTGCAATAGGGGCCGTTTACTTTTGTACTAAGCAAGGTTGGAAACGTGGGCTTACACAATCAATAGCTGGGTGGTTTCTCGTTTCCATCCTTTTTGCTGTCATTTCAGGATATTTTTAATTAAAGGTGATTGTATGGATAGACGTGATTTATTTTTCCGTTTTTTATTCGGCGGATCAGCCGTTGTGTTAAGTTATGTAACGGCAAAACTATTACCATGGAAAGTTATCGGGGGAATTTTTGCCGCATTTCCAGCCGTTATGGTTGTTGCTGTGATGATGGTTGGCATGAAGAAAGGTTCTAAAGAAGCAGCGAAAACTGCGCAAGGGTCTGTTTATGGGATGATTGGTGGTTTCATTTGTGTGTTAACGGTTTTATTTTCTCTACAATTTACACAAAATTGGTGGGGAAGTTTTATCTTTGGGTTGATTACATGGTTTGCAAGTTCATTATTCCTTGTATACATGCGGGATCATAAAAAAGAAAATAGAGCATCAAATATCAAATTGGAACATTGATAAAGAGGTGGCAGACCGAAAAACAATGGAGCCATGAGTAACGAATACAGAAGCCTGGCATGATACGAACGTGCCGGGCCTTTTATATGTTATGAAAGATTGAATTAATAGAATCGTAAACAATAGATGGAAAATGGTAGAGGTTGTTTGCCTGTTAACTGATGGTTTTGATCAATCGGCATTTCAAGACTAAAAAATTATTAACAGATCGACTTATGATATTGAACATATGAAAATAGGACTATATAGTTGAATTATCTATCCTTATTTTCCTAAACTTGACTTCGCTTTACTTATACGTAAATAATAGATAAGGATGACAATATTACAAGTAAGTGAGTTGAGGAGGAATTGAATATTAAAGATTTTTTGCAGCATGTTCAAGATGCATATGCAGCACTCACGGAGTTAAGCATTATTATGCTTGATTTACAGCATCAACCTGTTACAAAAGTCTCAAATATAACGGAATTAGCGGAGCTTGTACTTTTTTCTCCAGATAAGCCGTTTCCTCCTTCATGTTTTCCGAATGACTATACCGAATGGCAACGTCCGATGGTTGTTCAGACAGGGTATTGGGGAGTAAAGGCAATTGTCGCACCTGTACTAGTGGAACAAAAAGTCGAGTATTGGATTTGGGCAGGTGCGTTTATTGAAGAAGAGACAAAACCGATGATCAAGGAGCAGTGTTTTCGTTTCCCTGACTCACAAATATGGCTTCAAGCCATTGAACAAACAAAAGAGCAAACGATATCGGCGGTGGAAAAAAAGTTAAATGATATTGAAAAAATGGCAACAATATGTGGCGAGTTTATTAGCAATAATAGACAAAAACAACATTACGAACAGTACTTCTATTTATTAGATACGGCAGTGGATCGTGCGCAACAGTTTTCTTTGCATATGGACGATTTTTTACATATGTTTCAAAAGATAGACTCTGATATAGATTTTTCATTGTATATAAAACGGCAAAATCGCGAATGGGTTGTTGCACACGCTGTGGGAGAAAAGGCAGAACAGCTTTGGAATCAGCAGATAAAGACCGCTTTTCCTCCACTATCAAACTCCCTATTTCATTCGCACAATGTTGTTTGTGTTGAAAATGCCGCGCTTGACCCACGTTTTGCTTTTTTCGTGAAAAATGGAATAAAACCGAGTACTGTTGTGATATATCCGATTTTGCACAACGATGAAGTAGAAGGCTGGATTGTGATCGGCAGTCAAACAAAACGTTCATTACCGAAAGAGGCAGTCCAAATCGGCGCTATTCTCATGAAATATTGGCAATTACATTCCAAATATGAATTAGCTTACATAAAAATGGATCGACATTTCATGAGATTATCGATGTTAATAGAAATTGGCCGGGCAATGAATGTTGTAAAAGATACCGATGAAATTATACGGATGATGACAGATTTTGTTGCGGAACTGGCGTACGGTGATTTCGCATTTACAGTGTTAGCCGATCATAAAAGGAAAGTAAAGGTTCATTGTGGCGCCATTTCAGAACAACAAGTAACAGAATATTATGAAGATGTTTGCCAACGCTACTTTTCTACTGAAAAAAGACTGCTAGAAAATATACCGAAGCTGCGTGAAACAAAGTTTGGGACTGTAATGGAAATTTCATTTTCGGTTCATGAACATGTGCACGGCGTGATGGCTGTTCATTTGAAAGATATCGAGGCTGCAAAAGAAGCGGAAGTATATGTTGCGGCATTAATAGGGATCGGCACAATGGTCATGAAGCAAAATACTTATCAGACGTCAAAGCAAGAATTGAATATCGATATGCTATCGGAACGCTTAACGACCCGGGAGATGGATGTGTTAAACTTATTAGTCCAAGGATGCAGCAACCGCGAAATTGCGGATCGATTATTTATTAGCATTCATACGGTGAAAAACCATATTACAAATATTTTTCAAAAAATAGGGGTAAACGACCGTTCTCAGCTAATTGCTCTTGTATATCAGTTAAACAATCGTAAAGTTATCAATGAGGAACATCATTAGACAAAATTATGGATCGATGATGTTCCTTTTTTATTTTCTGCTTGTTTAACATGGAAATGTTTTGGTATATAGGAAATAGGAAGCAAAATAAATTTGTATTATAATCATTAATAGTATATAAGAACTAGGTATTTAGTTATAATAAACATATAGAAGCGAACATAGTGCGATGTTGCTGTGTTGTTATAAAGATGCTCATCCCCTATGAATAGAAAGTGTTATCGTACTTACAAAAGTACTATTTAGCACACATATTATAGAAGAAATAGGGGGAATATTGATGGAAAGTATAAGTATAAGGAGAAATATCACAGTAATGGAAGATTCTGATATTATGAAAGCGATGGATATAACCGAGCAAATCGCAAGTGAAATGGGATTTTTGCCACGTGATTGTCTCTTTCTTCGATTAGCAACGGAGGAAGCGTGTACGAACGCGTATGAATATTGTCAAAAAACAAACCAGCTGCCTTTTGAAGTATTTTGGAAATGTGGAAAAGAGAATTTGATTATTGGTGTAAAGCAACATGGAAAGAAATTTGACATTACAAGAAAGGATGAGGTCAACAAAGGCTTACGTGGTAGGGGGTTGCAGCTTATCACTCATATTGTAGACGATGTTTATATTGAACAAAAAGGGAATAACGTATTGTTTTATATGTGTAAATATAAAGCTCATTGACGACTGTTGGAGGAACGGAATATGGGTGCACAGCATGAACTAATTGATGTTTTCGTATGGAATGAAGATATTACTTTGAACAATACCGAACAATTTCGAAAAGCGATGGCTAAGTTTATTCAAAATCCAGCTGAGTATCTCATATTAAATATGGAACAAGTGAAATATATTAATAGCGCTGGTCTTGGCATTATTGCCAATAGTGTCATGACGGCAAGAAAGCAGCAAAAAGAGCTGGTGATCGCAGGGGTTCGAGATTCGCTTCAAGAAATTTTCCATATTGTTAAGTTTGCTTCGTTTATTAAACTTTTCGATACGGAAAAAGATGCGATTAATTTTTTTATGGAGAATGGGATATGATTCATAAGCATTTGCAAAAAATCAGGAAAGACAAAAATGTTTCGTTAAAAGAATTATTGGAACTTCTTGACGAATGGAACACACTCTATAATAAAGCGGACCAAGTTTATTGGCTAGCTAACTTAGCGGAAAGGCGGGTTATTTTTGTTTCTCCGGCTTGCGAGAAGATTTACGGAATACAGCCTGAAGCCTTTTATCAAGATGTAGAGCTATGGAAAAAAGTTATTCACCCGGAAGATCGAGAAAAGGTAGAGAAAAAGCAATCTGCTCTTTGGAAGGGAAGCTGTCTTGAACATGAATATCGCATTATTCATCAACAGGATGGGACGGTTCGCTGGGTTTTGGATCAAACGTTTCCCGCATTTGATGAAAATGGAAAGCTAGTAATGTTAAGTGGAGTGATTACGGATATTACGGAGATAAAAAAAATGAATGAAAAGCTTTTACTAGCGGAAAAAGTGTGCGAACATGTACAGCAGGGCATATTGATCACAGATGAAAATGGAGTTATTCAATTTATTAATCCCGCTTTTACAGAAATTACAGGGTACGGGTCAGAAGCAATCGGTTTGTCATTAGACTTTTTGTATTCTGGTTACTACAATGAACATTTTTATCAAACCATTAAGAAAACTGTCGCTGAAAAAGGACAGTGGAGAGGGAGTCTGCGTGGGCGCCGGAAAAATGGGGAAGTGTATGCTCAACAGACGATGATTACAGCGATTCATGATAAAGAAGGGCATCTGATTTTTTATCTTTTTCTATTTTCAGATATGATCAAAAACGAAAAGACCGCAACAAGCTTAAAAGATGATTTAAAATTAGCGCAGGAAGTGCAAAAACGTGTATTGAGCAAGCCGCTTAAAACGGAAGCGATTGATATATATGGTATGTACGTCCCTTCAGGAGAATTAGGGGGAGATATGTATGCATGGTATCGGATTGATAGCGACCGATACGGAATCTTTTTGATGGATGTGATGGGGAACGGAGTAGCTGCTTCACTCATTTGTATGTCCGTTCGTTCATTATTAAATGGGGTTATTCGAAAATGCATTTATCCGCAAGAAGTATTTCATGAGTTAAATAAACATATGCAGTTGTTGTACCATGAAGATGGGCCAATGAATACGTATTATTTTACTGCCGTTTATGCGATGGTAAACACAAAAGAAAAGTTCATTGAATATGCTTCGGCAGGTCATCCTCCTGGCTTTTTATTTCATCCAAACGGTTTAGTCGAGGAGCTGGACCAAGGATGTGCCCCGATCGGGTTGTTATCGTATCTCCATGTGGAAACGGGAAAACTAAATTACGCTCCAGGAGCAACGTTAGTGCTGTACTCGGATGGAGTAGTCGAAGGGGCCCATGGTTCTGTTAGAACCAATATCGAAATGTTCCGGGAAAAACTAAAACCATATATTCATTTAGACAACAAAAATATGATAGTACATATAAATAAAATGTTTAAGGAAGAGTATCCGTTTCTCGATGATATTTCTGTCGTTGTGGCGAAATTGCATTAAATTGAACTGTTTTTCAAAGTTCGATAATGAAAAAATAATGTCATGCATTGTCAATAAAGAGATAAACCGGTATGATAAATAATAATCGGTATGATAAATAATAATCTTCCATGAATCGGATGCAATGGTGATGAATACATTGTAGTGACGAAGGGAAAGAAAGGGGATTGTATCATGGTGAGGAATCCAGCGGGATTTTGGAAACGGTTAGCGGCTGGTTTATTAGACGGTCTTATTGTCGGTTTGCCGCTAGTGTTTATTGGCTACCTTATTACGGGAAGCTGGGAGGAGAATTGGTTCACTACGGCAGCAAACCTCGTTTACGCTTTAGTTGTGCCGGCGGTTTGGTCTGGATATACTGTAGGGAAAAAGTTGTTAGGCATCCGCATTGCGAAAGTAAATGGCGGAAAAGTCGGAATCGGCACGATGTTTTTACGGTCCTTTGTCGGCGGGCTTGTTTATGCTGTGACGCTGGGCATTGCGCTAATTATTAGCGCCATTATGGTGGCGGCGCGCGAAGATAAACGTTCGATTCATGATTTTATTGCCGGAACGTATGTGACGACAGAGAAACCAGCATAATTGGATATTGATCATAAAGAACGGGTGTCTAAGAAGGAGATGCCCGTTTTTTTATGGTGAATTACAAGTACAATCGGAGAAAGCCCATGCAGGGTGTAGCCCGTCTTTAGACATGGGATGAACCGATTGCTTTGACGTAGTCAAAGATGGTATACTACTCTTATAGAGAAGAAAAATCCAACGTCTTGAATCGGGCGCACAGGGCGATAAGCACCAGTGAGGTGTTTGCCCATGAAAGTCTTGTGGAATTAGAGTCAGTATCCATGCGAAGGTATGGAAGAAGCTCTATAGTACACAAGAACCCCGTGGCTTTAGCCATCGGGAGGTTCAGAGGAACGCTTGTTTGTATATTCATACTTTTTCATTTTCCCCCATATCATGCAATATGGGGGGGATGTTCATGCAATTTTACTATGGCCAGCAAATGCCGCTGCGTATTTTAGACGAAGCGGAATTTTGGAAACATCAAGAAGAGGAGCATACGGTCGTTATTCGGGAGCTTGTTAGCGGTTTAGAGCCGGCTTATGTCGAAGCGTTGAAAAAATGGGAAGAGGCGCTTTCTGCAACACATCAGCAAGTAGTGCGTTTTATTATCTTAATTAGGCGAGAAGACTCCCACTTCAACGAAGCGAAGCGGAGTAAGTGGGAGATGAATCGCCTTAACTATTATTATCTTAATTAGGCGAGAAGACTCCCACTTCAACGAAGCGAAGCGGAGTAAGTGGGAGATGAATCGCCTTA
>NZ_QCWL01000001.1:1872356-1916152 GCF_003064505.1 Geobacillus sp. LYN3
TCAACCAGCCGAACGCGGCAGCCAATTAGGCTAGCTGCAAGCCCACGGCTTTAGCCGTTGGGTAGTTGACCCAAAATAATGAATCATATTGGTGAAGCAGTATAGACATGGAGGAAAGGACTTTTTCATTGAGGTTCCTGCAGGGAAAGTAGATGAACAGGAAGATTTGGAATCAGCTGTGATGTGGGAATTGCTTGAAGAAACAGGGTATACATCGGATGCTGCTCCTTTGAAACTAGGAAGCTTTTACACCAATCCCGCTATTTCCACTAACACGATTACAACATATTTCATTAAGGAGTGCTATAAGGTCAGTGAACAAAAGCTGGATTTGACGGAAAATATCGAGTTATTCGTGCTTCCGATTGCAGAGTTCGAAAAGATGATCCAAGAAAACAAGATCAACCACTTGTTTACGGTGTTCGCCTATACTTTGTTTAAAAACTATATACATTTCAATAATCAATAACTGATTTGTCCCCCTGATTATTACCGAGCGGAAATGGTTTTTTATTTTGTCGGGGGATTATTGGGGAAAAAGGGTTAATGATGGAAGCGTCAAAAAGAGTCATTCCATTTGGTTTCGATAAAAAAACATTCATTTTACAACGATAAGGGGATCGAATTCATCACGATGACAAAAAACGTCTAATACGAGAACAAGGTGCTTCGTTTTCAAATGCTTTTTTATTTAGCATCGTCTGGAGGATTAGAAATGGAAGAAATGAAGCTATTTGTTAAAATCGCTATGCATCGAATGTATGACCATTATCTGCCTAAATTGCTTCATTCGATTCAGACATTGAATATGGAACAATTGTGGGAATGTAATGCGCCAGGTTTAAACTCTGTTGGCGGTGTCGTTTTGCATATTTGTGAACACGTGAAAAGGAATACGCTCAGCTATTTGCAGCGTAACATCAAGTTCGATCAAGGAATTGAAGAATATTTTCCTCAGTTAGATTTCACACCGGATGTGCTGTCTATCATCGTTCAGGAAACTTTTGATAAATGGAAACATCAGATTACAAATATGATCAACGAGAACAATTACACAGCCATCGATATGCATAGCCTCTTTCACTTGGTCGAACATACGAGCTACCATTTAGGACAAATTGTCGATAGGGCGAAGAGAATGACGGGAACTTCATTTCAGTTTTGCCAAAACGGATTAAATGAAAAAACGCTACGGTTGATTATCGAAAGAGAAAAGTTTTGATCAGTGTTTTTTTTTGTTATAAGATGTGCATAAGCAGCAAGAAACTTCTTGCCGCCTATGATTTTTAAACAGTTATGGTAAGCTCCATGGACAATCATGGCAGACGGCACGTCCTTTTCATCAATGCGAAAGGCTTGTAGCCAATCATGTTTCGTAAACTCTCCGTATAGCTTCAAATTACCTCTCCTTTATTCTAATGTTCTAATCATTTTTTCGCTTTTAGTGAAAGATTCCTATTTTTATTTTAACATACGAATATATATTCGTATTTTTGGGGATTTATGGTATAATAAACATGCACAGCTACATGCAGGGTGGGCAGTGGCTACTCCCTTAAAGAAGGGAGGTGCCGCTGATGATGACCGTTGCCGATGCGCTGACGTTAATGATTACGTTTGCATCGCTGATCGTAGCCGTCATCGCTGTATCCAAAGACAAAAAGTAACCCACCCTGCTCGGCCTAAGTGAGGGTAGGTTACTATCCGCTTTCCGGGCCACTGCACTTCTTGCAGTAAGCTGTGTATCGATGGGACATTGGTTGCCGCCAATGTCCTGTTTTTATCTTATGTTGTTTAACTTTATTATACGCATACAGTGGATGACATGACAAGAAAATTATCTTTGTATTATTGTTTTTTTCTGGTGATAAGAAAGCGGCTCGGTACGGAAAAAGAGACGTTTGATTAATTTTTGAGTTGCATCGCTGTTTATGACGCAACCGTGGTGCAAACGGTGCTGCAAAAAGCGGGGATAAGTTGTCCGAATTTTACAATGTCATTCCAACGATGGTACGCTATGATCGCAAAAACATAAACAGGATAAAACGAAGCAAATCCAATTGTAACTTTTTCCACTCCTCTTTCGTCTACTGCTATTTGGAGAGGAGAGAGAAATTTTGGGGAGATTATGGTTATTTTTCGTTGTTGCATCGATTGGGATGGCATTGCGTTTTTTGGTTTTAGGAAAATTTGAATGGGGACAGCTGCTTATTGTCTCGGGATTTCTAGCAGGGGTGCTATTGATTTGGGGAATCGAACGCTGGCAGGCTTGGCGTGATGCCTCTTATGAAGGGGCGGAAGACGAAGATGTTTGGCATACGCATATGGCGGAACGATTTTGGACTGGAAAAAAGCGCTTGTTTAAGGGAACGAAAAAGATGGGGGAGTTTTGGCGCTTCTTTCCGCTTCCATGGCAGCGCATTGTCAATAGTATTTTGTCCGATCAAAATCAGTGGTATTTAAATTTGTCTTTTGCATTTGCGGACGGAACTTCGGTACAAATCATAGAGCAGCGGGAAAAACTGTTTCGTGTGAATGATACGTGGCATATTGTGCAAAATGGAGCGGTTGTCGCAGTGGCGCGTACGGATTATTCATGGAAAAACAAGTTGAAGCTGCGCGAGCGCATGATCGTAGAGATACAGGGAAAAACGCTGTTTTTTCAGTCGCCGGAAATGGTTTCCCGCACGGAAGTCTGGTTAGATGGAAAAATGATCGCCGAAGGGAAACGTTCGCGGCTGTTGCGCTGGCGTTATACGTTTCGGGTGAACGAAGGCTATGAAGAATGGGAACGATTGCTTGTTGCGGCGTATGTGCTATTCAATTACGCGTATCACCAGTAAAAGTGGCGCCTCCCGCTGTTTACAGGAGGCGAATTCGTTATTGAACATATTTTCCATAATCCGGCATGGCGATTTGGTCAAACTCGCGCGCTAACTTCGCTAATCCTTCCCGCAGTTTTTCACCTGATACTGGCGCTCCATGTCCTGTAATAGCCGTTTCTGGCTGCAATGCCGCCAGTTTTCTTACCGATTCGCGGGCGGCGTTCCATCGAATGTCAATGATACTATTCCACTTCTTTTCGTCGACTATGCGGCAGGTGTGCTCAGCGAACGGCTGCTGAAGAGCTTTTTCGATGAATTAGCGGTGATGGCATCCGCTTTTGTTTTGATGTAAAAAAGATTCACCGAACATGGGACAATACTGAACCTCCCGATGGCTAAAGCCACGGGGTTCTTGTGTACTATAGAGCTTCTTCCATACCTTCGCATGGATACTGACTCTAATTCCACAAGACTTTCATGGGCAAACACCTCACTGGTGCTTATCGCCCTGTGCGCCCGATTCAAGACGTTGGATTTTTCTTCTCTATAAGAGTAGTATACCATCTTTGACTACGTCAAAGCAATCGGTTCATCCCATGTCTAAAGACGGGCTACACCCTGCATGGGCTTTCTCCGATTGTACTTGTAATATAAAGTAAATATGGTATTGACAAACTTTACGTTTCTGTATAGATTAAATAACATAATAATAAAATCTGAATGTTCCGCATTCGGTAGACTTTCAAACAGTCCGTTTAGAGCGGAGTGGTTGAAAGTAAACCGAAGAACAGTAATACGTGCATTTGGTAGATCTTCAAAAAGCCTTCATAGGCTCGTTGAAGATAAACCGGCTATGTGTACTCGATGCCATTCGTGTACCCTTTTGATGGAAAAGGGAAAACACGGTGGATAGAGGACGACATAGCCGGTTTTTTTGTTGCGGAAAAGAGAGAGGGGGATTCGGTTGGTTTGGTTCATCTTGTTATTCGCAACGGTTGGAATGGCTCTCATCAGTTCTTTATTGCTTCTAGATCGGCGCATGCCGCTATATTATGTGCAGGTGCATGTGGGAGTGATGGTGTTGCCGATTGCTGCGGCGTTAGCGGGGCTGATTTTCGCTGATCATCATGCCGCGGCCGGATTATGGCGTTCTGATATTCTCGCCTGGTTTATGGCGCTGTTTATTTTGACGCTCGGCTGGATGATAGCGCGTTTTTGCCTCCGTTATTTGCATGGCGACCGTGCGTATCGTAAGTATTTTTCCCTGCTTACTTTTACGGTCAGTGCCGCGGCGCTGACCTGGATGAACAATGATATTCGTTTGCTTGTTCTCTTTTGGGGCTTGCCGCTATTGGGGCTTGTGCAGCTGACACGATTAAAAAGGGAATGGCGTCCGGCACGAACAGCGGCGGTGCGTATGGCTATGGTATTTTCACTAAGCTGGCTTGCTTTGTTTGCTGCTGGTTTGTGGTTATGGAGTGCAACCGGACATTGGCAGCTGTCGCTTGCCTTGTCCTCAGAAAGCATCCGCCATCTCGAATGGTGGGAAAAAACAGGGGTGAATGTGCTACTTATATTGGCAGCGATTATTCCAGCCGGACAATGGCCATTTCAGCGCTGGCTGTTAGAGTCGGCGGTTACACCAACCCCGATTTCAGCAGTAATGCATGCTGGTTTGATCAATGCGGGCGGTCTTTTGTTGACAAGATTTTCTCCATTGTTTAGCGGTGATATATCGCAAATGTTGCTGCTGGTTCTCGCCTCCATTTCGGTGCTCATCGGCACAGGAATTAGTTTTGTTCAAGTCGACTATAAACGGCAATTAGTTGCCTCCACGATGGCGCAAATGGGATTGATGCTCATTCAATGCGCGTTAGGCGCTTATGTTGCGGCAGTCATTCATTTAGTGTTGCACGGTTTGTTTAAAGCGACATTATTTTTACAATCTGGTTCGGTCGTGCCGAATCCGAATAAAACCATCCATCGATCACGAAACTTGTCCAAAACATGGCTATTTACCGGAGCGGCAGCTGGTCTTGCCGTAGGAGTAATGTTTTGGCTTACGTCACCAGAAGAAAACGCAAAATTGTTAAGCGCCCTTATTCTTGGATGGTCGCTTGCGTTTGTCTGGGGGAGGATCGCCGTTTTCGAAAATGGACGAACGATCGGATTAATCGTATTGGCAGGATTAGCCTTAGCATCTGGAGCGGTGCACGTTAGTTTCATGAAGCTATTGCATACGTCGGTGCCGTTATTTAGGACATCTATCATCACAGAAATGGCAGCTGTCTTTATCTTAATCACTGGCGGATTGGCAGGCATATGGTTTTCCACACATCGTTCATCAGATTCATTTGTGCGATTGTATATGTGGCTCGTCCATATTGGCGAACCGCGTTCCGAGTCGGTGGAAAGCCATCCGCATTATCTTGCAGATTATTTAAAAAAGGAGAGGATTTAGGGGATGAATACGACAACCGTATCACTCGAACGTCCTAATGTGCATGAGCGACGGAGAGAAAATGTCGCAACAGATATAAATGTAAACGCGCTTGTCAAAAACGCCAGCAAGGCAATCGCCCCGCTTTGGCCGATCGCCGCGTTTGTCGCGCGTCATCCGTGGATGGGACTGGAACATCTTTCGTTTGAGCAAGTTGCGCACCGCTTCAAATTATTGCGAAATATTGACCTTTATCCAAGCATGTCCATGCTGCGTGCGGCGCAACGGAAAGGGGAACTGAATCCGGAGTTTTTGGAAATGCGGCTGCAACGCTGGCTTGATGAGCAGCCACTAATGATACCGCGTGAGGAAGCGGAACGTTTTTGCCGCGCTGCGCTTCAATGCGAAGAAATCCCTAACGAGGTGTTGACATCACCGCAATTAAAAAGTTTGACCGCGAAAGTGAAAGACATGCGATTACGATACGATTCCAACCATTTACTGACCCGGCCGCTAAGCCTTCTCCTTGAAGAGCAAGGCAAAGAGAAATGGGCGCGTATGCTTGACCATCAAATGATCAAATGGTGCAAATTATTTTTAGATGAATCGCAAGCTTTATGGGCAATGCCATATCGAGAAAAAGGATTTTACTACGCATGGCGGAAGCTTGTGATCAACGATCCATCATTAAACAAACAGCAGCGCGAACGATTGAAAGATTTGCCGCATGATCCTGAAGAAGCATTGCGACAAGCGTTGATGTTGCTCGGAATACCGCATGGAGAGATGAAAGGCTACTTGGAAGCGCATCTTCTTTCTTTGCCTGGCTGGGCAGGGATGTTGTTGTGGCGCTCGCAGCAATCGGGCCAAGCGCATTTGTTGCTTGTTGATTATTTAGCGATCCGCCTTTCGCTTGAATGGGCATTGATCGCGCCGCATTTACCATTTGCGAAACAAAAAGATGACGATGAAGCGTTTCTTCTTCCGCTTCTTGCGGCTTGGATGCATTGGGGGGGATGGACGCCGGAAAAATGGCTGCAATTGCCGCAAGCGGAGCAGCAAGCGCGTTTATCGCTTGCTTATCGCTTTGACAAAATCGTTCGCGGCAAACTTTGGCTGGAAGCATGGGAAGATACGCAAGAGGCGCAACTAAAGAAGAGGATTGCATCCCATTCCCAAAACAACGAGCCAAAGCAAGCGGTCGCGCAGCTTATCTTTTGTATGGATGTTCGTTCTGAGCCTTTCCGTCGTCATTTAGAGCAGGCAGGACCATTTGAAACATACGGGTGCGCTGGGTTTTTCGGTCTTCCCATCAAAACGCGTGAACTAGACAGCAGCCATGCACACGCTTCTTGCCCGGTGATTGTAAAGCCGCAGCATGAAGTTCGCGAATATGCATCAGCAGCAAACGTAAAGGAATACCGCAAACGGCGAAACGTGCTGCTTTCGGTCAGACATACGTTTAAAAAAATGAAACAACATCTGCTTGCAAGCATGTTGCTTCCAGAAGTGAGCGGACCGTGGCTCGGTTTGCATACACTCGCCCGAAGTATAGCGCCAAGCGGAGCGGGCCGCTTCTTCCGCCACGTTCAAGAAACATTAGAACATAAGCCGATGACGGAACTTTCATTGCACCGTGATGATTCCTTGAAAACAACGGATCTGCCAGTAGGGTTTTCTGCGGAAGAAAAAGTGAGATATGTTAGTAATCTACTAAAAGGGATGGGATTGACGTCTCGATTTGCGCCGCTTGTTGTTGTCTGCGGACATGAAAGCACAACAACGAACAATCCTTATGCCTCTTCGCTTGATTGCGGGGCATGCGGCGGGGCGGCTGGAGGATTTAACGCACGTGTGTTTGCTGCGCTTTGCAACCTTAACGAAGTGCGGGAAGGTCTTGCCAAACAGGGCATCGTTATTCCAAAAGATACTGTTTTTGTTGCTGCTGAGCATATGACAACGGTCGATGAACTTCGCTGGCTTTATGTGCCACCGCTTTCGGAAGCAGCACAAAAAGCGTTCGATATGCTGCAAGGCAAGCTAGAAGAAGTGAGCCGCAATGCGAATAACGAGCGATTGTCGAAGCTGCCGGGCTTAGAGGGCAAGAAGAAAGATCCGCTTGCCGAAGCACATCGCCGTGCGGAAGACTGGAGCGAAATCCGTCCGGAATGGGGGCTTGCCGGCAACGCGGCGTTGATCATTGGCCGCCGCGAGTTAACAAAGCATTGTAATTTAGAAGGGAGAGTATTTCTTCATAGCTATGACTGGCGCAAAGATCCATCCGGCGAGGCGCTCGCCAACATCATCACCGGGCCGGTGACAGTGGCGCAATGGATTAATTTGCAATATTACGCATCGACTGTCGCCCCGCATTATTACGGAAGCGGAAACAAAACGACGCAAACGGTCACGGCTGGGATCGGCGTCATGCAAGGAAACGCAAGCGATTTGCTCGCCGGGCTTCCGTGGCAGTCGGTCATGGCGTCTGACGAAGAAATATTCCATTCTCCGCTTCGGTTGCTCGTCATTATCGAAGCACCACAGCAAAATATCGAGCGTTTGTTCGAAGACGATCCTCATTTCCGCAGAAAAGTGAAAAACGGCTGGCTTCGCCTTGTTTCTATCGACCCGGACAGTGGTGAGTGGAAAGCTTGGAGATGATGGATTTGTTGATGAAGGCACTGACTTTGCAAAAAAGTCGGTGCTTTTTTATATAAATAGGTGCGTTTTTCTTATTGAAACAGAAGACAAATATTGATTCATAAAAAGACAGTCTAAAAGGAAAATTAACAAAAAAGACATCTTGGGAGGAAATCTATAAAAAGAGGGGAAATGTTTTATTGGTCAATGGGAGGGGCGCTTTCACGGAGAATAGGAGCGCTCGACACAACGTTGTGAAAGTGATATCATGATGTAAAAACTTAAAGGAGGCTGCAAGCATATGAGCATTCTTAAAAAAGGACTGGCGTTTGGACTCGGATTGGCGTTAGCGAGCAAGGAGCAAGTGGAAAAATTAATTGATGAGTTGGTGAAAAAAGGAGAATTGTCGCTTGAAGAATCGAAGGATATTATTGAACAGTGGAAGCAGCAAACAGACGAAAGAAAAGCAGAATTGCAGCGCATCGTGCGCGAACAGATCAAACAAGTGATCGATAAATTCGATTTGGTGACGAAAGACGAACTGCAACAATTAGAACAACGAATCCGCCGCTTAGAAGAAAAATTAGAAGAAAAAGAAGATTAGTAATCGAACAGGGGTCCCACGGGGGCCCATGTCCATTAAGGGGGCTGGACGGATTGATTGGAAAAAGAATGCGCCATATAAGCCGTTATCGCGATATCGCTGTTGCATTGCTCCGCCATGGCTTTGAAATGGTGGTTGAGGAAATCGGCTTTTCCCAGTTTCTTTCCCTTCCGCAACGGCTGCGTGTAGGCAAAAAGAAGGATGAAAAAACGATTGGCGAGCGCATCCGCCTTGTGCTCGAGGAACTAGGCCCGACCTTCGTGAAATTAGGTCAGCTGGCTAGCACGCGCCCCGATTTAATTCCAGAACACATTATTCGTGAACTGGAAAAATTGCAAGATCAAGTCCCGCCTTTTTCGTTTGCCGATGTTCGCCGCATTATCGAGGAGGAGTTGGGGGAAGAGCTGGACCATATTTTTCGTTCTTTTGAGGAAGTTCCGCTTGCCGCTGCCTCGATCGGGCAAGTTCATCGAGCGGTCCTTCATTCCGGTGAAAGGGTAGCGGTGAAAATTCAGCGGCCGCATATCGCATCGGTCATAGAAACAGATTTGGAAATTCTTCAAGATTTGACCGCTCTTGCGGAACGCCGCTTGGAGTGGGCGGAGCAATATCAGATACGTGATATATTGGACGAGCTATCGAAATCGCTTCGTCTAGAGCTCGATTACACCGTAGAGGCGCGCAATGCCGAGAAATTTTCCAAACAGTTTCAAAGCGATCCAACTATTTATGTGCCAAAAGTGTTTTGGGACTATTCAACAAAAAAAGTACTGACGATGGAATATGTAGAAGGTATCAAACTCGGGGAACTTGAGCGGCTGAAACAACACGGCTATAACTTAAAAATTCTAGCGGAGCGGCTGGCGAAGGGAATGTTCCAGCAAATTTTTATGGAAGGCTTTTTTCATGGAGATCCCCATCCGGGAAATGTGTTAGCTTTGTCGGGAGACGTGATTGCGTTCATTGATTTCGGCATGGTAGGGAGAATCACTCCAGAAATGAAATATCATTTATCTTCCTTAATTATCGCTTTGATGCGCCAAAGCACCGATGGAGTCATGAAAACGATCGGAGATATGGGCTTGGTGCCGGATGAGGTAAATGTAAGCCAGCTGCGTGAAGATATCGAGCAATTGAGAGAAAAATATTATCATATTCCGTTGAGCAAAGTCAGTCTCGGCGAGGCGGTTCAGGATTTGCTTCATGTTGCATTTCGCCACTCGATCCGCATCCCAAGCGATTTAACGTTGTTAGGGAAGGCGCTATTGACGGTGGAAGGGATCGTGGAAAAATTGGATCCCGACTTTAGTATTATCGACTTTGCCGAACCGTTTGGCCGCCAGCTGCTAAAGGAGCGGATGCGGCCGAAAAATGTGGCGGAAATGGCATGGAAACGCTTTTCCGATTATGGGGAACTGCTTGTGGATTTGCCGAAAAATATAAAAGAATTAACGAGACTGATGAATCAAGGGAAAGTACGCCTGGAGATCGGCATCCCTGACCTGGATTTTCTATTGAGAAAATTAGACCAAATCAGTAATCGTTTATCGTTTAGCATTGTTTTGCTTTCCTTCAGCATCATTATGGTTGGCATTATTATCGGCTCGTCGATGGGAAGACAATCGACATTATTGTGGAAAATTCCGGCGATCGAGATTGGCTTTTGCGTCGCTACCTTAATGTTTTGCTGGCTTTTATATTCGATTTTTAGATCGGGAAGATTTTAAAAGGATATTTCCTTCTTTTTTTTTGGTACCAGTACTATATGTTTCGCTTTCAAATGTGATTATGTACTTCCCCCCTGTCAATCATCTATTTATGGATGACTGTTCCATCAATGATGCCAACTTCTGCTTTTTATAGCGATTTTTAATATATGTATAAGATCTTTTACGAATTTCGTTGTAATTTTGTAACACATTTGTCAAACTGTCAAAGAATTTATGATCGTTTTTTTGTTATAGTATTGGTAAGTTTCTCGTTCAATAGATTTGTTTTTGTCACTTCGGAAAGTAGCTAGTTTTTTGTACAGTTTTTATGTTACTCATGTTAATAATGTTTAATTTTGTGAATTCATGAACATGATATCACCTCAGATCATGCTCTAATAAATTCTTAAGGGAGACGAAACCGGATGAAAACGTCATTCCCATTGGGCTAGAAATGGCAAAAGGTACGTTGATCCTCGAAAAAGGACGCAAGATCAATCCAGGGGAAGCCGCCCTCCTTGCTGCTTTCGGTTATGATACAGTCACTGTTTCACGACGGCCGACAGTTGCTATTTTTGCCACAGGTTCGGAACTGCTTGACGTCAGCGAGCCGCTCGAGCCTGGTAAAATTCGCAACAGCAACAGCTACATGGTCGCCGCCCAGGTGTTAAATGCCGGTGGAATTCCTGTTCTCCTCGAGAAGGTGCCAGATGATGTTGGATTGGCTAAATCAATGATTCTCGATGCAATGGAAAAAGTCGATCTCGTCATTACAACCGGTGGGGCTTCCGTTGGGGATTACGACATTTTGGTCGACATTTTTGAACAGTGGGACGGTAAAATGTTGTTTAACAAAGTGGCCATGCGTCCTGGCAGCCCAACGACTGTCGGAGTTTGGCGGGATAAATTTTTGTTCGCACTTTCCGGAAACCCTGGAGCGTGTTTCGTCGGGTTTGAGCTGTTCGTTCGTCCAGTTATTTGGGGGATGCAAGGAAAACCTGATATTTATCTCCCTTCGTTTTCAGCGTTTCTCGCCGAGGACTACAAAAAAAAGGATTCATTTTATCGCATCGTACGCGGAAAAAGCGAAGTAAAAGATGGGAAGATTTACGTCCGATCGGCTGGAATCGACCAGTCGAACGTCTTGTCGTCTATTCGGGATACGGATTGCCTGATTGTCATTCCCCGAGACCGGAACGTGATGAATGCGGGCGAGATGGTAAAGGTGTTACGATTAAATGTGCCGGAATGAACTTTCCGATGATATAAGGTTAAGGATTGTGAAATATTATACTAGACGCGGCTGTCGTAATCGAAGCCGCTATACCGCCCCGTCCCAATGACACTTACATTTTCTCATACTCCGCGTGATGGAGTAGCCCAAATTCGGAGCGTATAACTTTTTTGAATTGAATATCGTTAGAAGACACTGACGAAGGAAGTTGGTGTCTTTCTTCTTTTTAGGGTATATTAGTTATAATGATAAATATTTTTTTCCAAAGAAAAGTGGTGGTCTCATGAAAACAAATCAGAAACCCAATAGATTAATCGCTGAAAAGTCTCCATATTTACTCCAACACGCTTATAATCCCGTCAATTGGTATCCGTGGGGGGAGGAGGCGTTTGCGAAAGCAAAAAAAGAAAACAAGCCGATCTTTTTATCGATTGGCTATTCAACTTGCCACTGGTGCCATGTAATGGCGCATGAGAGCTTTGAAGATGAAGAAGTTGCCGCGATCTTAAACGAAAAATACATATCCATTAAAGTGGATCGCGAGGAACGTCCGGATATTGATTCCATTTATATGCGCGTCTGCCAAATGCTAACGGGGCATGGCGGCTGGCCGCTTAGCGTGTTTTTGACGCCGGAGGGGAAGCCGTTTTACGCGGGAACGTATTTTCCAAAACACAGCCGGTACGGCCGTCCTGGTTTTATTGACGTATTGACACAGCTATATGACAAATATAAGGAAAATCCAAGTGAAATTACGAGGGTTGCCGAACAAATAACAAAAGAGCTCGAACAGTCCGCGCACGCTTCGGGAACGGAGCGGCTGTCTCTCGAGTCGATCGAAAAGGCATATCGGCAGCTTTCGAATAGTTTTGATGCAGTATATGGAGGTTTTGGCGGTGCGCCAAAATTTCCAATTCCGCACATGCTCATGTTTTTAATGCGTTATTATCAATGGAAGCGGGATGAGCGCGCGCTGATGATGGTGGAAAAAACGTTAAACGGCATGGCCAACGGCGGCATTTATGACCATATCGGCTACGGGTTTGTCCGCTATTCGACCGATGCGATGTGGCTTGTGCCGCACTTTGAGAAAATGTTGTATGATAACGCGCTTTTAGTCATCGCATATACGGAAGCGTATCAATTAACGAAAAATGAACGATATAAGGAAATTGCGGAACAAATCATTGAATTTGTCAAGCGGGAAATGACTTCTGATGACGGTGCTTTCTATTCAGCAATTGACGCCGATTCGGAAGGGGTGGAAGGAAAATATTACGTATGGACACCCGATGAAGTGATGAACGTGCTCGGCACTGAACTTGGCGAATTGTATTGTGATGTGTATGATATTACTGAAGAAGGAAATTTTGAAGGAAAAAACGTGCCAAATCTCATTCATACGAGAATGGACCGCATCGCAAGACGATATCGTCTGACGGAAGAAGAGCTCTGCGAAAAACTCAAAGAAGCGAGACAGAAGCTGTTTGCCGAGCGTTCGCTGCGTGTTTATCCGCATGTGGATGATAAAATATTAACAGCTTGGAATGCGTTAATGATTGCCGCGCTGGCGAAAGCGGCAAAAGTATATGAACGCCGCGACTATTTACAGATGGCAAAGCAGGCGCTTTCATTTATCCAAACCAATCTTTTTCAAGACGGTCGGCTGATGGTGCGCTATCGCGATGGGGAAGCGAAGCATCTTGGCATTATCGACGACTATGCTTATCTTATTTGGGCGTATATCGAAATGTATGAGGCGACGCTGGAGTTGTCATATTTACAAAAAGCGAAAACATGTACGGAGCAAATGATCGACTTGTTTTGGGATAAAGAGTACGGCGCGTTTTTTATGACCGGAAGCGACGCGGAGGCGCTTATCGTTCGGGAAAAAGAAATTTACGATGGTGCGTTGCCATCGGGAAATAGTGTTGCCGCGGTGCAACTGATTCGTCTAGCAAAGCTGACAGGTGATTTTGCGCTATTGGAAAAAGCAGAAACGATGTATAAAGTCTTCCAGCGTCAAGTCGAAACGTACGAAAGCGGTCATACGTTTTTCTTGCAAGGATTGTCGCTTCTTGAGGCTCAAACCGTCGAAGTTGTTTTGTTTGGAAAACAAGGTGACGAAAAACGAGAGTATTTGATTCAGCAATGGCAGCACACATTTGCGCCGGACGTTTTTCTGTTGGCGGCGGAACACCCGGCCGATGTGGCAGACATCGCTCCGTTTGCGGCAGAGTATGAACCGCTTGGGGAGGAAACGACCGTGTACGTGTGCGAAAATTTTGCCTGCCAACAACCGACGACGGATGTGGAATCCGTTGCCGAGCAGTTGTTTGAATGATCTTTTTGTAACCGCTAGCAGGATTCTGTTTATTCATGAAGAAATAGTACGACAAAGATTAAACAAAGGAGAGTGCTTATGCCAATTACAAATCCAAGTCGAGAAGAAATCCGAGAAATTTTGCAAAAAGCAAAACGCATCGCCGTTGTTGGATTATCAAACAATCCGGAACGGGAGTCATACATGGTGGCGAAAGCGATGAAAGATGCCGGCTATGAAATTATTCCCGTCAACCCGATGATCGAGGAATGGGAAGGCATTAAAGCAGTAAAGAAATTAACCGATATTGACGGGCATGTCGATATTGTCAATGTATTTCGCCGTTCCGAGCATTTACCGGAAATCGCCCGCGAATTTGTGCAAATTGATGCCGATGTATTTTGGGCGCAGCTTGGCGTCGTCAATGAAGAAGCTTATGAATTTTTAAAAGAAAAAGGATATACGGTCGTGATGGATCGCTGCATTAAAGTAGAACACGCGCTAACGAAACAACATTAAACGGAATCGACCATCTTTTTAGATGGTCATTTCCATTTTTAGAGGGAATTTTGTCGGAAACGGTAAAATAAGCGTAGACGCTGACGAATTTTATGTTACAATAAAACAGAAACAAATGTTCTTGTTTTTGTTGAAAGGGGAATGCATGTGACAAAACAATCCGTATATGAATATAACGATGATGCGATTCAAGTATTAGAAGGACTCGAAGCGGTGCGGAGGCGGCCGGGAATGTATATTGGCAGCACCGACAGCCGCGGTCTGCATCATCTTGTCTATGAAATTGTCGACAATTCCGTTGATGAAGCGTTAGCGGGGTACGGAAATTATATTCTCGTAAAAATACATAAAGATAACAGCATTACCGTACTTGACGAAGGGCGAGGCATGCCGACGGGAATGCATAAGCTTGGCAAGCCGACGCCGGAAGTGATTTTAACGGTTTTACATGCTGGCGGCAAATTCGGGCAAGGCGGGTATAAGACGAGCGGCGGCTTGCACGGAGTCGGTGCATCGGTCGTCAACGCTTTGTCGGAATGGCTTGTGGTGACGATCCATCGTGACGGTTTTATCTATCAACAACGTTTCGAACACGGAGGAAAACCGGTTACAACACTAGAAAAAATCGGGACAACCAACAAAACAGGTACAATCATTCAATTTAAGCCAGATCCGACCATTTTCAGCACGACAACGTTTAACTACGAAACGTTAAGCGAACGTTTGCGCGAATCTGCGTTTTTGTTAAAAGGGCTAAAGATCGAGCTCATTGATGAGCGGACCGGCATGCGCGATGTGTTTTATTATGAAAACGGGATTGAGGCGTTTGTTGAATATTTAAATGAAGACAAAGATGTTCTCCATCCTGTCGTTTATTTTGAAGGGGAGCAAAACGGCATTGAAGTCGAATTTGCTTTCCAATTTAACGACGGCTATTCGGAAAACGTGCTTTCGTTCGTGAACAACGTGCGCACCAAAGACGGCGGTACGCATGAAGCGGGCGCAAAAACGGCGATGACGCGCGTGTTTAATGAATATGCGCGTAAGATGGGGCTGTTAAAAGAAAAAGATAAAAACTTGGAAGGATCGGATATTCGCGAAGGGTTGTCCGCCATCATATCGGTAAGAATTCCGGAACACCTGTTGCAGTTTGAAGGGCAGACGAAAGGAAAACTAGGAACAAGCGAAGCCCGTTCAGCCGTTGATGCGGTCGTATCGGAACATTTAACATACTTTTTGCAAGAAAACCCTGATATTAGCACGATGCTGATCAAAAAAGCCATTCGGGCATATCAAGCGCGGGAAGCGGCTCGAAAAGCGCGCGAGGAAGCGAGAAGCGGGAAGAAGCGAAAAGGAAAGGAAACGGTATTAAGCGGAAAATTGACGCCGGCGCAATCGCGCAATCCGAAGAAAAACGAATTATATTTAGTCGAAGGGGATTCGGCAGGCGGTTCGGCGAAACAAGGGCGCGACCGCCGTTTTCAGGCGGTATTGCCGCTGCGCGGAAAAGTGATTAACACAGAAAAAGCGAAGCTTGCCGACATTTTGAAAAACGAAGAAATCAATACGATTATCCACGCGATCGGCGGGGGAGTCGGACCGGATTTTTCGCTTGATGACATTAACTATGACAAAGTGATTATTATGACGGACGCGGACACGGACGGCGCGCACATTCAAGTGTTGCTTTTAACGTTTTTTTATCGGTACATGCGGCCGCTCATCGAAGCGGGAAAAGTATATATTGCCCTGCCGCCGCTATATAAAATTAGCAAAGGTACAGGAAAAAAAGAAATCATCGAATACGCGTGGACGGATGAACAATTAAAAGAAATCGTGAAAAAGTTCGGCAAAGGTTATACCATACAGCGCTATAAAGGGCTTGGCGAAATGAACGCCGATCAATTATGGGAAACGACCATGAATCCAGAAACACGCACGCTTATTCGCGTGCGGATTGAAGATGCGGCCCGGGCGGAGCGCCGCGTAACAACATTGATGGGCGATAAAGTCGAACCGCGCAGAAAATGGATTGAAGCAAACGTCGCATTCGGATTAGAAGACGACCCAAATATTTTAGACAATGAGCATGTATTTGTTGCAGGAGGGGATTATTGATGGCAGAAAGGTTGCTAGATTTGGCGCTTGAGGATGTGCTTGGCGACCGCTTTGGCCGCTATAGTAAATATATTATTCAAGAGCGCGCGCTTCCCGATGTTCGGGATGGGTTAAAGCCGGTGCAGCGCCGCATTTTATATGCGATGTACATCGATGGAAATACGGCGGACAAACCGTTTCGCAAAGCGGCAAAAACGGTCGGGAACGTCATCGGAAATTTTCATCCGCACGGAGATTCGTCCGTCTATGATGCGATGGTGCGGATGAGCCAAGATTGGAAGCTGCGCAATGTATTAATTGAAATGCATGGAAATAACGGAAGCATTGACGGCGATCCGCCGGCAGCGATGCGGTATACCGAAGCGCGCTTGTCGGCGATTGCCTCGGAATTGCTACGTGATATTGAAAAACAGACCGTCGATTTTGTCCCGAACTTTGATGATACGACGAAAGAACCGGTCGTGCTGCCGGCGATGTTTCCGAATTTATTAGTCAACGGCTCTACCGGCATTTCGGCGGGATATGCAACCGAAATTCCACCGCACCATTTAGGTGAAGTGATTGATGCGGTGATTATGCGCATCGACAAGCCGAACTGCACCGTTGATGAGCTGATGACGGTGCTGCATGGCCCTGATTTCCCAACCGGCGGCATTATTCAAGGGAAAGACGGCATTAAAAAAGCGTATGAAACGGGAAAAGGAAAAATTATTATTCGCGGAAAAGCGGTGATTGAACAAGCAAAAGGCGGGAAAAAGCAAATTATCATCACGGAGCTTCCGTATGAAGTAAATAAAGCGAATCTTGTTAAAAAAATAGATGAGCTTCGTTTCGATAAAAAGCTAGACGGCATTTCCGATGTTCGCGATGAAACGGACCGCACCGGACTACGCATTGTGATTGAACTAAAAAAAGATGCCGATGCGGAGGGAATTTTAAATTATTTATATAAAAATACCGATTTGCAAGTACCGTACAATTTTAATATGGTCGCCATTCATAAACGTCATCCGAAACTGCTAAGCCTTCCAGAACTGTTGGACGCATACATTGAGCATCGAAAAGAGGTCGTGACGAACCGCTCGCAATATGAGTTGAAAAAAGCGCATGAGCGCCAGCATATTGTCGAAGGCTTAATGAAAGCTTTATCGATTTTAGATGAAGTGATCGCGACCATTCGTGCTTCCCGTGATAAGCGCGACGCCAAAGACAACTTAATGGCGAAATATGAGTTCACCGAAGCACAAGCGGAAGCGATTGTATCGCTGCAACTATATCGATTAACGAACACAGATATTACCGCATTAAAACAAGAAGCGGAACAGTTGGAAAAAACGATTCAAGAACTGACCGCTATTTTAAATGATGAAAAGAAATTGCTTGCGGTGATTAAAAAAGAATTAAAAGCGATGAAGAAGCAATATGCCGATGAACGAAGAACGGTAATTGAAGATGAAATTGAAGAAATTAAAATTAATTTGGAAGTGATGATTCCAGCAGAAGACGTGATTGTCACGGTGACGAAAGAAGGATATGTGAAACGAACGAGCTACCGTTCATACAGTGCTTCGAACGGTCAGGACTTCGGCATGAAAGAATCTGACCGGCTGCTTTCGCAAATGGAAATGAACACGACCGATGTGTTGTTGTTGTTTACTCGCCAAGGAAATTACTTGTACTGTCCTGTTTATGAACTGCCAGATATTCGTTGGAAAGATGTCGGTCAGCATATTTCCAATTTGATCCCGCTCGATCGGAATGATGAAATTATTGCCGCTGTTCCTGTCAAACAGTTTGATGACTCATTAAGCCTTATTTTTGTCACCAAACGAGGCATGGTGAAACGAACGGAGCTGGCGCAATATAAAGTCCAGCGGTATACGCGCCCGCTTGTCGCGATGAATGTAAAAGAAGATGATGAAGTCATACACGTCTATGTGACGGATGGACAACAAAGCCTATTGCTTGTAACGAATCAAGGATACGGATTATGGTTTGATGAAGCGGAAATAAGCACGGTTGGCGTGCGCGCTGCTGGTGTGAAAGGAATTAATTTAAAAGAAGGAGATTATGTTGTTTCCGCTCATCCAATCGGGAAAGAAGAACACATGTATTTAGTGATCGCGACACAACGGGGAGCCGTGAAAAAAATGCCGTTAAGTGAATTTGAAAAAACATCGCGCGCTAAACGTGGAGTTGTCATGCTTCGTGAGTTAAAAACAAATCCGCACCGCATCGTCGCTTCTATTTTAACGGAAGGGGATGATGATGTATTGTTTATTCGCACCGAGACGGGCGTAACCGAGACGGTTTCCACCGCTTCGCTGCGCACTGCAGATCGTTACAGCAATGGTTCCTTTATCATCGATAGTGATGAAGCGGGGGCCATCATGGATATATGGAAACAACCATCTAACATGTTAGGAAAAGAGGAGATGGAATAAGTCAAAAAACAACTCGGCAAATATGCCGAGTTTTGTTTTACCAAAATTTCCACCACTTATTCGAACGCTTCGTGTCAGTGTTAGCCGCTGCTTGGCGGAAGGAAACAACGAGCTCGCGAAACGCTTTTTCGCGCTCTATGATTTGTTCTTCATAGAGCTTTCGTTCTTGTTCCCGCTTCGCTTTTTCTTCCTGTAAAAATGTAACGACATTTTCAAGATGCTCATGAATTTCTTCCGTTTCTTGCTGCAATGTTTTTGTATATTGCGTTAGTGAGTCATGGATTTCTTGTTTGGTAGATACGGAGTTTTCACGAATTTCGTCCACGTATAACTTCATTTCTTTCATTGCTTGCTCTAACACTTCCGTCGTTTCTTTTTTGAGCTCGCCAACGATTTCCTCTTTCATTGTCCTCGCCACTTGTTCGGCTATGTAATAAGTATCATGGCGTAAAGGGCGCGGAATATCAATCACCTCTCCTTCCATTACCGTTGTTTCCAATCCAACGTTTTGTTTCTGTTGTTCTGCCTGTAAATATTGAATGATCTCTTGTTTCGTTTTTTCCTCAGCAAACCATTGTTTAATTTTTGCAAATTGCTCCAGTAATGCATCATTATAAATGCGTGCCCCCTGTTTTGTCCGCGGAATTGTAATGTATTGTGCAAACTCTTTTTCCCATTCTTTTAAGATTCGCGGAGCGACTTTCACTTTTTTTGCCGCTTCCTTTAGTGTGTATGATTTCATCTTGTTTTGTTCATCCTTTCTCTATCAAAATCGCTATATATTTATTTCCAAATCAATCATTTATTTTCCTGCTAATTTACAAAATATTACAAAAGAAGTGATAGTTAGAGAAAAAGTAACAAAAAATGTCGAAAATAAATGTTGACGAACTTGTATATACAGGTTAGAATAAAATCGACTTGTATATACAAGTTTTTTGAAAGCGATTCCTGAAAACGGTTAAATGAATTTCGTTTTTTAGAAAAAAGATCGGGGAGGTTTCCTTATGGGGGGATATGAACAATCGGTTGCTAAAATTGTCGAAGCAATTGGTGGAAAAGAAAATATTGTTGCCGCCACCCATTGTGTCACGCGTTTGCGTTTTGCGTTGAAAGATGAGGGGAAAGTCGATAAAGAGGCATTAGAAAGCATTGATATTGTAAAAGGTTCATTTTCTGCGAACGGTCAATTTCAAGTAGTTATCGGACAAGGGCTTGTCGATAAAGTATATAACGAAATGGTGGAAATGACCGGCATTGGAAGAGCGACAAAACAAGAGATTAAAGATGCGGCAGAAGCGAAGTTAAATCCGCTGCAACGCGCCATTAAAACATTAGCAGATATTTTTATCCCGATTTTGCCGGCGATTGTGACAGCTGGTTTGTTGATGGGGATTAACAACATCTTAACAGGTCCGGGTATTTTTTATGAAGGCAAATCGTTTGTCGAAGTGCACAAAGAATGGGCAGATCTTGCTAGCATGATTAACCTTATTGCAAATACGGCGTTCGTCTTCTTGCCTGGCTTAATCGGATGGTCGGCAGTGACAAAGTTTGGCGGAAGCCCGCTTTTGGGAATTGTCCTCGGTTTGATGCTTGTCCATCCTGATTTGTTAAATGCATGGGGATGGGGAGCAGCGAAAGAAAAAGGGGAAATTCCTATTTGGAATTTATTCGGATTTGAAGTGCAAAAAGTCGGATATCAAGGCCAAGTGCTGCCGGTGCTTGTAGCGTCTTATGTACTTGCGAAAATCGAGCAATTTTTACGTAAACGTATACCGGATGCATTTCAATTGTTGCTTGTTGCACCGCTTGCGTTATTAATTACGGGCTTTTTAGCATTTATTGCAATTGGACCGATTACGTTTGCGATCGGAAATGCGATTACAAATGTATTTGTCAGCATTTTTGATAACGTTCCAGCGATTGGCGGCTTTTTGTATGGGGCATTATACGCACCGCTCGTTGTTACGGGAATGCATCATACGTTTTTACCGGTCGATTTGCAGTTGATTGCAAGCACAGGTGGTACGTTCTTATGGCCGATCCTTGTCATGTCAAACGTTGCCCAAGGTTCTGCGGCATTAGCAATGATGTTTGCTGCAAAGGATGAAAAGTTAAAAGGTCTTTCTTTCACTTCCGCAGTATCTGCTTATCTTGGCATTACCGAACCGGCGATGTTTGGGGTAAACTTGCGTTTCCGTTATCCGTTCATTTCGGCGATGACGGGTGCGGCGATTGCCGGAATGTTTATTACACTAAATAAAGTCATCGCTCCATCGATTGGCGTTGGCGGTTTGCCAGGGTTTTTATCGATCGTACCGCAAAAGTGGGCACCATTCTTTATCGGAATGGCAATCGCCATTATCGTACCGTTTGCCTTAACGTTTGTATTCAGCAAGTTCCGCAAAGAGAATCGCTAACGAAAATGTGAATTTAACTTATAAAACTATGTTCTAAATAATCAATTCAACGTACCATTGGTGAACACTCACCAATGGTATCGTTTTTATCCATAATAGAATGAGGTGATGACAACAATGACAAAACAGCCATGGTGGAAAAAAGCAGTCGTATATCAAATTTATCCAAAAAGCTTTAAGGATACAAACGGTGATGGAATCGGTGATTTGCAAGGAATTATCGAAAAGCTCGATTATTTGAAACTGCTTGGTGTGGATGTGATTTGGCTGACGCCGATTTACAAGTCACCGCAGCGTGACAATGGCTATGATATTAGTGACTATTTTCAAATTCATGATGAATATGGCACGATGGAAGATTTTGATCGATTGTTAGAAGAAGTACATCGGCGCGGCATGAAGTTGATCATGGATATGGTTGTCAATCATACGTCTACGGAGCATGAATGGTTTAAGCAGGCACGTACATCGAAAGATAATCCGTATCGTGATTTTTACATTTGGCGGGATCCAAAACCAGACGGAAGTGCTCCAACGAACTGGCAGTCGAAGTTTGGCGGTTCGGCATGGGAGTACGATGAGAAAACAGGGCAATATTATTTGCATTTATTTGACGTGACACAAGCGGATTTAAACTGGGAAAACGAAGAGATGCGCCGCCGTATTTATGACATGATGCATTTTTGGTTCCAAAAAGGAGTGGACGGGTTCCGTTTAGATGTCATTAACTTGCTATCGAAAGATCAACGATTTTTTGACGATGACGGTTCGGTGCCGCCGGGCGACGACCGCAAGTTTTACACCGACGGACCGCGCATTCATGAATTTTTGCAAGAGATGAACCGGGAAGTATTTTCGAAATACGATATTATGACGGTCGGGGAAATGTCATCCACAACGATTGACCATTGCATCAAATATACAAATCCTAATCGCCGTGAGTTAAATATGACGTTTAATTTCCATCATTTAAAGGTCGACTATCCGAACGGGGAAAAATGGGCGGTCGCCGATTTTGATTTTCTTGCACTAAAGCGAATTTTATCGGAATGGCAAGTCAAGATGCATAAAGGCGGCGGCTGGAATGCGCTCTTTTGGTGCAACCATGACCAGCCGCGGATTGTATCGCGGTACGGCGATGATGGAAAATATCATAAAGAATCAGCGAAAATGCTGGCAACGGTCATTCATATGATGCAAGGGACGCCATATATTTACCAAGGAGAAGAAATTGGCATGACCGACCCGAAATTCGAGCGGATTGATGATTACCGCGATGTTGAGTCGCTCAATATGTACCGCATTTTGCAAGAACAAGGAAAAAGTGAACAAGAAGTGCTTGAAATTTTAAAACGGAAATCGCGCGACAATTCGCGGACGCCGATGCAATGGGACGACAGCGAACATGCCGGATTTACGACAGGCACGCCTTGGATTCGCGTTGCCCCGAACTATAAACAAATTAACGTGAAAAAAGCGCTGGAAGATCCGACATCAGTTTTCTATCATTATCAACGGCTTATTCAACTTCGCAAGCAATATGACATTATTACAACTGGAGATTATCAGCTGTTGCTTGAAGATCATCCAGATATTTTCGCTTATTTGCGAAATGGAGAAAATGAAAAACTGCTTGTTGTGAATAATTTTTACGGAAGAGAAACGACGTTCGTATTGCCGGATGACGTCGATGTAAGCGGCTATTCGAGCGAAATATTGCTTTCTAACTATGATGATTCACCGAGCGATTTTCGGACAATATCGCTACGCCCGTACGAATCGATTGTTTATTACTTGACCAAATCGTGATACAATACATGTCGGTGAGCGAAATGTATGAAAATAAATATTTATCCATTTATCACGATCTTGTGGAAAAAATTCGTCAAGGACATTGGAAACCGTATGACAAACTGCCGTCGGAAAACGAACTTTCCGAACGATATAACACATCGAGAGAGACGATTCGCAAAGCGCTCAATTTACTATCCGAACATGGTTATATCCAAAAAATGAAAGGAAAAGGCTCCATCGTTTTGGATGTTGGCAAATACGATTTTCCGGTATCTGGGCTAGTGAGTTTTAAAGAATTGGCCCAAAACATGAAACAGCCTGTAAAAACGATCGTAAACGAGTTGGAAGTAATTAAACCGGATCCATATTTAAAGCGGCATTTGCACGCGACAAGCAAAGACGAAATATGGAAAGTCATTCGTTCCCGTGAAATTGAGGGAGAACGAATCATATTAGATAAAGATTTTTTTCATAAAAAATATGTTCCGACATTGACGCGGGAAATATGTGAAGATTCGATTTATGAATATTTGGAGAAACAGTTAAAACTGAAAATCAGCTTTGCGAAAAAAGAAATGTTTGTCGATAAAGTCAATGAAGAGGATCGAAAATATTTAGATTTAAATGGCTATGACCATGTTGTTGTTGTAAAAAATTTCGTCTATTTAGATGACGCTACGTTATTTCAATATACAGAGTCGCGCCACCGTCTCGATAAATTCCGTTTCGTCGATTTTGCAAGGCGGAAGTAAACGAACACTTGCCATCTCGCAAGTGTTCGTTTCTTTTTTATATTTATATCTAATAAAACTATGTGCTAAATAATCAACATTAAACGATAATAATTTTTCATCATTATGGCTATCCTTGTAACGACGAAGGTGGTGAATTGGATGGAAGGAACGTGGTTGTCTTTATTGCCGTTTCTAGTTATCATTCCGCTTGCAATTTGGCTCAAAGAGATTCTTCCTGGGCTTGTCATTGGATTAATCATTGGTGCGTTTTGTTTGGAAAGAAGTGTGCTTCCCACAATCGAGCGAGCGGTAGCCACGCTTTTAAAAGCGATCAGTGATTTAGAGCACATGAAAGTAGTTGCGTTTTTATATTTATTTGGTTCATTAATTGGCATGATTCAAATTACAGGCGGAATTAAAGGATTTGTGCAATGGATTAGCGAAAAGCTTCATTCGAAGCGAAGGCTACTGTTATTTATATGGCTTACCGTACCGTTTACTTTTTTTACGCCGATGTTTCGTATTATGTTGCTCAGTCCTGTGATGAAATCCATCCTTGGGAAATTTCGTATTGACCGACGGAGAATGGCGTATATGATTGATGTGTCAACAGAACCAATTATCGTTCTTCTTCCCGCCGCGACGGCGTTTGTAGGGTTTATGATGTCGGTAGTAGCGGGGGCGCTCGAGCAAAATGGAATCCATAAATCAGCCTATCATCTTTTTTTAGCAAGCTTACCGTACAACTTTTTCGCCATTATTGCGCTTTTTGTTGGATTGATGACCACATTTATGAATGTGAGGATTGGAAGAAATGAGAAAAAGAGAGAAAAAGAAAAAACAAATCAGTTTCACCAATTGGGGCTGCGGAAAGAGTTGGCGTTAGTAACAGGGGAACCGCTTCATTTGTTTTTTCCGCTTTTTCTTGTGCTTGTGCTGACGTTTTTTTTCTTTTGGTACAGTGGGACAAAAAATGGGGCTGCTACTTTTTTTGATGCGTTTTCACGAGCCGATGCGACGCTGGCGATGTTAATGGCATTGTTTGTGACGATCATTGCAACGGCCGTATTTTATCTTATCAGGCGTCAGCCGTTATATGAACTGATTTATCATTTTTTTGACGGCGGCAATCAATTAATGGCACCGATTGGAATGCTTCTTCTCGTTTGGGCAGTATCGCTGACCGCAGATGAATTAGGGTTTGCCACTTACATTTCATCGACATTTGGGACATGGCTTCCGAAAGAAGTCGTTCCCGCTGCTGTATTTGTCATCGGTTCGTTTGTTTCTTATTTTATCGGCACATCATGGGGAACGTGGGGGATTTTTATGCCGCTTGGCGTAACGTTAGCGGCAGCGACAGGAGCGCCGCTAGCGATGACGATCGGAGCGGTATTTGCAAGCGGAACGTTTGGTGCTTTCGCATCTCCGTTAGGCGATACAACTATTACAACCGCGTCGGTTATGGATTTAGATTTAATGAGTTATGCGAAATATAAATTACGTATTTCACTATTGTGTGGAATATTATCGGTGATTGCCTATCTAATTGCACCGATCTTTTTCTCGTAACGACATCGATCGACGTTTCCATCGATGTCGTTTCGTTTTTTATTAAAAGCATTTCAGCATATTCGACTATCGCTGCCTATTATTAATAAATAAAACTATGTGCTAAATAATCAATCAAAACAAAAAAATAGTTGAATCGACCAAAAAATATAGCTATGATAAAAACAACATACTGACTAGTCAATAGAAATTAGGGGGGAGTTTTATGGCAACTCATACAACGACCGTAAACATTCGTTTTTGTGAAACGGATGCGCTTGGGCACGTCAGCAATACAAGCTATTTTATTTATCTCGAAGAAGCGCGCATTCGCATGTTTGAAGAATTAGGATCTGGCAGCGATTTAAAAGGATGGCGGTTTATCCTTGCTTCGACAAAATGCGATTTCATCAATCAAGCGTTTTTCGGCCAACGATTAAAAATCGAAACAAACGTTTCAAAAATCGGAAATAAAAGTTTCCAACTCGTTCATCGTATTTTAGACGAAAAAACAGGAACGTTAATTGCGCTAGGTGAATCAACGGTTGTTTACTTTAACTTTGAAACGCAAAAAAGTGAGCCGATCCCAGATGATTTAAGAAAGCAGCTGGAACAATACACAATTCCCGAATCGAAACAAGCAGCGAAAAAGGAATAACCAATGAGGCTGTCTAGCAAGACTAGGCAGCTTTTTTATTGACCAATTTTTCGCGGCTACATACTGTATGAATATATTAGAGGAAAGGAGGGTGTGTTCGTGGAAATTAAAGCAACCATCGGCGAGATGACATTTACATGCCGCGGAGAGTTGGAAACGTATTTTCAACCGTTTCGTGAAGCAACGATTGGGACAAATGTGACATTTTCCACTCCGTTTGGACAACAGAAAATGATTTATGCTGATTGGACAGCAAGCGGCCGTTTGTATGCGCCGATTGAACGAAAAATAACAGAAGAACTTGGCCCATTTGTTGCCAATACGCATACCGAATCAAACGTGACGAGCACAAAAATGACGTTGGCATACCAATATGCAAAAGAATTGATTAAACGCCATGTCCATGCGGATGAACATGATGTCATTATTATGGAAGGAGCGGGGATGACTAGCGCGGTAAATAAACTACAGCGGCTGCTTGGCTTAAGGGTGCCGGAACAGTGGAAGCCCCATCTTAAGCTTCCTGATGAGAAGCGTCCGGTTATTTTCGTCACACATATGGAACATCATTCTAATTTATTATCATGGGCAGAAACCATTGGAGAAGTGGTTATGATTCGCCCGACTGCAAACGGGGATGTGGATTTGGAGCATTTCCAGCAATTATTGCAAACATACGCGCATCGCCAGCTGAAAATCGGCGCTTTTACCGCATGTTCCAATGTAACAGGTATTCAAACGCCGTATCATCAGTTAGCAAAAATGATACACGAACATGAAGGAATTTGCTTTGTTGATTTTGCTGCCTCCGCTCCATACGTCACCATCAACATGCATCCTGATGACCCGCTAGAAAAATTAGACGGTATTTATTTTTCACCGCATAAGTTTTTAGGAGGACCAGGAAGCGCTGGCGTACTTATTTTTGATGCGCGGTTGTATCAAAACCGCATCCCTGATCATCCTGGAGGAGGGACAGTCATATGGACCGATCCGTGGGGGAACTATAAATATATCAAAGACATTGAAACCCGGGAAGACGGGGGAACACCGCCGATTTTACAAACGATAAAAGCAGCGCTGGCCGTTAAATTAAAAGAAAAAATGGGTGTTGAACGCATCTTGAAGCGGGAAAAAGAATTAACAACACTTCTTTTGTCCCATTTAAAGCAAATACCGCGCGTTCATATTTTAGAAGGGCACCGGGAAGACCGGCTTGGCATCGTATCATTTATTATTGAAGGAATGCATTATAATTTAGTCGTAAAGCTTTTGAACGACCGCTTTGGCATTCAAGTGCGCGGCGGCTGTTCATGCGCTGGTCCATACGGCCATTATTTGCTTGGAATTGACAAAGAGCAGTCGAAAAACATTTTGATGCAAGTCGAACAGGGAAACTTACTAATCAAGCCAGGATGGGTTCGTATTTCAGTTCATCCAATCATGACAAATGAAGATATATACCATATCATCCGGGCGATCCGCCATATTGTGCGTCACGAAGACAAGTGGAAGCAAGAGTATATATATGACCATGCGAAAAATGAATTTTACCACCGTCATGATGACCGTGATGTTCGTCACTTATTCATTCTTTAATTGCATATTGTTTCCATCCCCGCTTTATAACGTGTACAATAAAACCATAATGGAAAAAGAAGGGGAGACTTATGAACGAACTATATCATTTATTTCTTCGCACAGAGCGGGAGCGAAACTTGTACGAACGGGCACGGAATCTTGCTGAGCGATTCCAAAAGCGCGCTAGATGGCATGATGAACATGCCGAATTTCCGTTTGAAAATTTCGATGACTTAAAAGAGGCGCGCTTTCTTTCTCTTACTGTTCCTAAATCATATGGCGGGGAAGAAATTTCCCTTTACGAATTTTTACTCATTCAGGAAACGATCGCCCAAGGGGACGGCGCGACGGCGCTATCGCTCGGCTGGCATTTAGGCATTATCATGAACCTTGCAGAGACGAAAAAATGGCCGCTATCTGTTTTTGAACGAATTTGCCGAGAAGTCGTGGAAAAGCAAATTTTACTAAATAGCGCTCATTCCGAAGAAGCGACCGGAAGTCCAGCGCGCGGCGGAAAACCGGAAACAACCGCGGAACACCGCAGCGGCCGCTGGGTGATTTCCGGCCGAAAAACGTTCACTTCGCTAGCTCCGGCGCTTGATTACTTTATCGTATCCGCAACTATTCAAGAAACAGGAGAAGTCGGAAACTTTCTGATTCCGAAAACAGCGGCGGGGTTAAAAATTGAAAAAACGTGGGATACGCTCGGCATGAGAGCGACACGAAGCGATGATGTTATTTTAGAAAATGTGGAAGTGGAAGAAGAAGCACTTGTCGAAATGCTTAGTTTGCCAAAAGCAAAAAGTCATGCTCAAGGGTGGCTTTTACACATTCCTGCGTGTTATTTAGGAATCGCTATCGCCGCGCGCAATGAGGCGATCGCATTCGCAAAAACGTATCAGCCAAATAGTCTTTCTCACCCGATTGCGGAAGTACCGGAAGTGCAGAGAAAAATCGCGCAAATGGATATCCATTTGATGGCAGCACGGCATTTTATGTATTCCATTGCCGATCAATGGGACCGTTATCCAGAGAAGCGGGCACAAATGAAAGAAGAATTAGCAGCCGTAAAATATATTGCAACCAATACCGCTGTCGATGTCGTTGATTTGGCCATGCGCATCGTCGGAGGAAAAAGTTTATTTGCTGAGAATCCATTGCAGCGGCATTACCGGGATGTCCGCGCCGGATTACATAATCCGCCCGCCGATGATATTACGGTTTCGATCGTGTCAGGGCGCGCTTTACAATAAAGAGCAGTCTAGCGACTGCTCTTTCCTTACTTTTCAAGCGCCTTTTTCAAGAATTGAGGAAGTTGGAAGCATTGTTTTAATATTCCTTCGTTAACATATTTCGTATCTGATGGAATGGTTGTATTTTCCGGAAGTGAAAGAGGTTTCGTTGAACCGATGGTAAAGCTCCACAATCCGCCTGGATATGTAGGAACAGTCGCTGTGTATACTTGGACATGCGGGAATAATTCGCAAATATTTGCATACGTTTGGCGTAAAATATCTAAATGGAAAATTGGCGATTGACTTTGGCAAACCATTAATCCATCATCTTTTAAAGCACGGCGGACATTGGCATAAAAGTCGCGTGAAAAGAGCGCTTCAGCCGGACCGACAGGGTCAGACGAGTCGATAATAATCACATCATATTCACTTTCACGTTCTTTTACAAAAGCAACCCCATCATCATAAATAAACTGTACTCGCGGATCGGATAAGTTTCCGGAAACTTCTTGTAAATGCGCTTTGCAAGATTGCACTACTTTTTCATCAATTTCAACCATATGAATTTCTTCGACATGTTTATATTTCGCTACTTCTCTAGCCGCACCGCAGTCTCCGCCGCCAATAATAAGCACTTTTTTTGCCGATGGATGGAATTGAAGCGGTACGTGAGAAATCATTTCGTTATAAATGTGGCCGTCAATCGATGTCGTTTGCACGACTCCATCGAGTACAAGCATACGTCCGAAATCGTAAGAATCTAAAATCATGACATGTTGGAAATCAGATCGTTCGGAGAAAATAATGTCTTTAATGCGATAGCTAATTTTTAAATTTTCGCGGTCATCTTCTGTTAACCAGAGCTCACCGTTTTGGACTTTTACATAAGGTGGTAATACATTTTGTACGCGTTTCATTTTGGCCTCCTTTTAATTCTTGTTTGTTTTTCTCATGCCTTTCTAATATTAATATATTTTACGAAATGTGACAAACAAATCATTTTTGATTCTAGTATGTCTTTGTTTTAAAAAAATATGAATGGAGCTGTTCTTTGTTTGAGGGACAGCTCCTTTATTGTTTTTCTTTGCGGAAAATCATCTGTAAGTGTTGTTTATTGCTGAGCAAATCCGCTAATGTGTATGAATCTAGCACTTGTAAAAACGATCCTAGTGCTTCGTGAAGCACACGCTTTAACTGGCAAACAGGGGTAAGGACGCAATGATTGCCATGTCCAGCAAAACATTCGACGAGCGACAAATTTTCTTCCGTGTTGCGGACGACTGATCCAATTCGAATCTCTTCTGGTTTTCTGGCTAGCCGAATTCCACCGTTTCGTCCGCGTATCGTTTCAATATAGCCTAATTTTCCAAGTTCATATACGATCTTACTTAAATGGTTTTCTGAAATAGAAAATGTCTTGGAAATTTCTTTAATATTGGTTTTTTCTTCAGGATCGAGCGTTCCTAAAAAGAGAAGAACACGCAAAGCATATTCGGTATAGTTTGTCAGCTGCATTTGTTTCACACCTTTAAAATTAGCTTCTTTAGTACTATTCTATCATAATCCATCCCTCAAAAAAAATTGTGAACAATTTGTTAAAAATGTATTTGAAATATTGCTTTAAAAAAACAACTATGATTCAATAAACATGTATTTAAAATACATCTTTTTTGGGGGATATGAGAAATGAATGCGACAACGAAATCATTAAGCCAAAAAACGATTGAAATTATCAAATCAACGGTTCCAGTACTTGAACAACATGGGGAGCAAATTACGAAGTGGTTTTATAAAACCATGTTCTCAAATCATCCAGAGCTGCTCAATATTTTTAACCATGCTAACCAAAAACAAGGACGACAACAACGGGCGCTTGCACAGGCCATTTACGAAGCAGCAAAGCATATCGAACATCTGGAAGCGATTATGCCGCTTGTCCAACAAATCGCTCATAAACATTGCAGCTTAGGGATCAAACCAGAGCATTATCCGATTGTTGGAAAACATTTGCTGCTTGCGATTAAAGAGGTGCTTAAAGAGGCGGCGACAGACGAAATTATCAATGCATGGGCCGAAGCATATGAGATAATCGCAGATGTATTTATCAAAGTAGAAGCGCAATTGTATGAAGAAGCCGCATCCAAACGTGGAGGATGGAAAGATTTCCGCCGCTTTATCGTACAGAAAAAAGTAAAAGAAAGCGATGTCATTACATCGTTTTATTTCGTCCCTGAAGATGGAGGAGAAATTAGCGAGTATTTGCCAGGACAATATGTCAGTGTCAGAGTCTCTATTCCAGGGGATCAATATACCCACATTCGCCAATACAGCTTATCCGATGCGCCAGGAAAAGGCTACTATCGCATTAGTGTGAAAAGAGAAGCGGCAACAGCAGACAAACCAGCCGGCATCGTTTCGAATTACTTGCATGATCATATTCAAGAAGGCGATGTGCTTGAGTTAAGCGCTCCATTTGGTGTTTTCACGCTCGATATGGCCAAAGAAACACCGATTGTACTCATTAGCGGCGGTGTCGGAATTACGCCACTGATGAGCATGGCAAGTACGGCAGTTTCGCGTCAACCTAATCGCCAAGTAACGTTTATTCACGCGGCGATCAATGGAAACGTCCATGCGTTCGATCAAGATTTGCGCCGCTTAGCGGAACATCCAGCATTTTCGTATCATGTTTGCTATCAGTCTCCTTCAGAAGAAGACCGAAAACATCCTTATTTCGGAAAAGAAGGATTCATTGATTTATCTTGGATACAATCCGTTGTCTCGAATAAAGAAGCAGATTTTTATTTCTGTGGGCCGATTCCATTTATGAAAACGGTCTATCATGCGTTAAAAGAATGGGGCGTTTCCGACGAAAATATTCATTATGAATTTTTTGGCCCAGCCGGCGATTTAACGAAATAATGATTGAATACGCAGTAGACACCTTTCCGTTTGGAGGAAGGTGTCTTTTTTGATATGATAAATAAAAAGGAGGGAAAGTAACGGATGGGATATGAATTAGCAACATTCGCGGGCGGCTGTTTTTGGTGCATGGTTTCGCCATTTGAAGAACAGCCTGGAATTATCAGCATCATATCCGGGTACACAGGCGGCCATAAAGAAAACCCAACGTATGAGGAAGTATGTTCACAAACAACAGGGCATTACGAAGCAGTACAAATTACGTTTGACCCTGACGTATTTCCATATGAAAAACTTTTAGATATTTACTGGCGCCAAATCGATCCGACCGATGACGGCGGACAGTTTCATGACCGTGGCGAATCGTATCGGACAGCGATTTTTTATCATAACGAAAAACAGCGCCTACTCGCTGAAAAATCAAAACGGGAATTAGAAGAAAGCGGACGTTTCTCCAAACCGATTGTCACAAAAATATTGCCTGCATCGACATTTTACCCGGCTGAAGAATATCATCAAAACTATCATAAGAAAAGACCTCTTCACTATAAAATGTATTATATCGCTTCAGGACGCGATGCGTTTTTGAAAGAACACTGGCGGGATAAAGAACGAGAGGAAATGTTGCGAAAAAAGCTGACTCCTCTTCAATTTGAAGTGACGCAGCGAAACGGGACGGAACCGCCGTTTGACAATCCATATTGGAATAACAAACGGGAAGGAATATATGTAGATATTGTTTCGGGGGAACCGCTTTTTAGCACGAAAGATCAATTTGACGCAGGATGTGGCTGGCCAAGCTTTACAAAGCCACTTCATCCAGAAAATATTAAAACGGAGCTCGATTTAAGTCATGGGATGATTCGAACGGAAGTGCGAAGCCGTAAAGCCGATTCTCACCTGGGCCATGTCTTTAACGACGGTCCGGAGCCAACCGGTCTTCGTTATTGTATTAATTCTGCCGCATTACGCTTTATTCCAAAAGAAGATTTAGAAAAAGAAGGATATGGGGAATATTTATCCTTATTTGAAGCGGACGATAAGGAAAATAAATAAAAAAACGGTTGGCATTCCGACCGTTTTTTTATATGATGAAGGTTAAATGAATATTATAGGGGGAAGATAGTCACATGCATACATTTCGCGAACATCGATGGCAATCATTTCTACAAAACTATGAAAATCGTGCTCGTTTGTTAATTTCATGTCCGGATAAACCAGGTATCGTCGCGTCTGTAACATCGTTTTTGTACGAACAAGGCGCAAATATTGTCGAATCTAGTCAATATTCCACCGATCCGGAAGGTGGCACCTTTTTCTTAAGAATCGAATTTGATTGTCCGAATATCGCGTTGCGAAAGCAAGAAATTGAATCCGCTTTTCAGCCGATCGCCGAGTCATTTCATATGGATTGGCGCCTTCGCTTACATAATGATGTCAAACGAATTGCTATATTTGTTTCCAAGGCAGAACATTGTTTACTAGAGTTATTATGGCAGTGGCAAGCTGGTGAATTAATTGCCGATATTGCGCTTGTGATAAGCAATCATGAACATCTCAGAAGCACAGTAGAATCGGTTGGCATTCCATATTTCCATATTCCTGTTACGAAAGAAACGAAAGCGGAAGCCGAGCAAAAGCAAATCGAGCTGCTAAAAAAATATGAAGTGGATACGATTGTGCTCGCCCGTTATATGCAAATTTTATCCCCAGCATTTGTCGCTGAATTTCCGGGAAGAATTATTAACATTCATCATTCCTTTTTACCAGCGTTCATCGGAGCAAGACCGTACGAACGGGCGTATGAGCGAGGCGTGAAACTAATTGGCGCAACTTCGCATTACGTAACCGATGATTTAGATGAAGGTCCGATCATCGAACAAGACGTTGCCCGTGTTGACCATCGCCACCATCCTGATGATTTAAAACGAATGGGAAGAATTATTGAAAAAACCGTGCTTGCCAGAGCATTAAAATGGCATTTGGAAGATCGTGTCATCATTCATGGAAACAAAACGATTGTCTTTTATTAAGTAGGTATGATCAAAAAAAGAGGAGGCAGGAACGCCTCCTTTTCCATTAAATAAACTAATAAATCTATGTTCTAAATAAAAAATCGAAAATAAAAAGGATTTCCATACAATAAGTGGAATTGTTATAATAATGAAAAAGAAGAAAGAAGGGAGAAACATGGGGGAAAAAAGAACACCAAGCGGTTTTCTGTTAAAACAGCGTGCGTTTTTAAAACTATATTTAATCACATTAACTGAACAAGAACGTTTATACGGATTAAAAATATTAGACTTGCTACGCCAGGAGTTTAAGCCATATGGCTACAGACCGAATCACTCAGAAGTATATAAAGCGTTACATGACCTTATTGAAGACGGAATTCTAAAACAAGTGAAACAGAAAAAAGAAGGAATGAAATATCAAGAAGTTGTCTATTATCGGTTTGCGGATGGCGGATATGAAAAAGCAAAGCTGTACAAACGGCAATTAAAAGCGGAATTAGATCGCTGCCAAGCGCTCATTCGCAAGGCGATTGAAGATAATTTTAGCTGACGGGGAGCATCATAATTATAAAAGGATGGTGGCTCTCCATTTTTCTTTGCATTTTTTAATTTACATAATATTTTTATAGTTACAAATGCCTCTTTTTTGCGTGAAAACAGGACATTCAGTAGAATAGTAATCGTAATGCAAAATAAAGAAAGAAAGGACGACAAATAGTGAAACTTCCAGAGAAAGTTGAAGAAATTATTCAATATCGCAACCAACTATTTTCGAATGATGAAGACGCCTATCTCATTGGAAAAGGCGGTTACACCGCTTCCGATGAGTCGATTCTATATGATGCTATCATTGCACTTGCGCTTGGGAAAAACGTCTTATTGAAAGGACCGACGGGATCCGGAAAAACGAAGCTGGCGGAAACGTTATCATCCATATTCGGACAGCCGATGCATAGTGTGAACTGTTCTGTTGACTTAGATGCCGAAGCGCTGCTTGGCTTTAAAACGATTCAAAATCGCGATGGAAAAGCAGAAATCGAGTTTATCCCAGGTCCTGTTATTCAGGCGATGACAAAAGGACATTTATTATATATTGACGAAATTAATATGGCTAAACCAGAAACACTGCCGATTTTAAACGGTGTCTTAGACTATCGAAAAATGATTACTAATCCGTTTACCGGAGAAGTCGTTAAAGCGAAAGAAACATTTGGCGTGATCGCTGCGATTAACGAGGGATATGTTGGCACCGTCCCGCTCAACGAAGCGTTAAAAAACCGTTTTGTTGTCATCGATGTTCCGTATATTCAAGGAGATACATTAAAATCCGTATTGTTGGCACAAACTACATTAACAGACGAAACACTCATCGACCGCTTCGTCACGTTATCCGCTGATTTAATTGCACAAGTAAAAAATGGGCAAATTTCCGAAGAAGCTGCTTCGATTCGGGCGCTGATCGATACTTGTGATTTAGCTGTATATTTGCCGCCGCTTCGGGCCATTGAACGCGGCATTGTGGAAAAACTCGAAGATGACCGTGAAAAAGCAGCGGTGCGCAACATCGCGGAAACGTTGTTCGAAGAATGAGGGATCCAATATGGAGCGGTTTATCCAATTTAACGATAAAAAGATTGATTCCTTTTTGTTTATGCAGCTGTCCGATTTAGCGAAAACGTTAGCGAAACATAGCGATTGGGAAGTAGAGTTCGGCTTTCAGTCTTATGTTGACTCTCCAAACCGAAAATTATATGTCAGTCATTTTTGGGACAATCGGCCGAAAGAAGAAAAAGAAAACGGATTAAAAAGCGATGTCTGTTTACGAGCCGTTGGAACGCTTTTTCATACTGATTTTTCTGAAGTCACCGCATTTCTTAACAAAACGAAAAACATATCGATCCCTAGTTTTGCAAAGCAACTATTTACACTAGCAGAAGATTTGCGTCTTGAGGAAATTTGTAAAAAAGAGCGTCCTGGCACGAAAAAATGGTTTCGCATCCGCCGCGATGTGTACCGCCGTTATTTTTACAGTCAAACGAACGCCAATTTGACAAGAAGCGTATATACGGATGCATTATTTTCTGTTATCTATTTGTTATTAACATCCGATTCGCCGCTAGAGGACGTTCCAGTTATTCATGAGCCAATTGACCGAATGATGCCTTGGCTTCGCCAGACGCTTCCCCAATTTTTTGACGCTGCTTCGACGAAAGAAGTGGCCCGTATCACGTGGATGATTACAGAAGCATTCGATGACGTATTGGAAAATGATATGTTAAACACGTATTTTTATTTACCAGAACAAAGTTATAATGAAGAGATGGGACTGACGCTAGAAGACTTAAAACGGATCGACCCGCTCAATAACTGTGACATCTTGGATAAAGAAAAATGTGGGGACGAAGATGTCCATGATCAAGAACTGCCAACGTGGCACCGTGAAACGAGTGACATGACGAAAAGTTTCTTGCGTTTTGAACTTGAACAAGGCTCGCGAACCGATTTATTAGGAGATGGAGCGCGTGAAGGCGAAGACGGGGATCAGGCACTTGCGATGGTGCAAGGATCTGCGCGAAAATCGAATCGAAACGATTATAGGAAGCTAAATGCCTATGAACAGAAACGGGAAAGCAAACAAGCAGGTAAAGGGGATCGCTACGGGAAAGATAACCGGTATGCTGAAGCAATTTTTCTTTTTCCAACTTCTCCTTCGTCTGAACAAATAGCACAATATGAACAAAAGAAAATCGATATTTTACCATATCAAAAAAAATTAAAACAAATGATGGAAAAAACATTAGAACATAAAAAGACACTTCCACGCACCGATTTACATTTTGGCCGGCTGCATAAAAAACTGCTTCGTCTATGGACAGACGAACAGCCGCGCTTGTTTTATAAAAAACATCATCCATCTTCTCGTATTGATGCCGTTTTTACGCTGCTAGTCGATTGTTCAGCGTCGATGTATGACAAAATGGAAGAAACGAAACGCGGTATTATTTTGTTCCATGAAGCATTAAAATCGTTGCTTGTGCCCCATCAGATCGTTGGATTTTGGGAAGATCCAAATGAGGCGACGGAAACGAAGCAGCCAAACTATTTTCAAACGGTAATTTCATTTGCACAATCACACAAAAAAGAAAGCGGCCCTGCGATTATGCAGCTAGAGGCCCAGGAAGATAATCGCGACGGATTTGCGATTCGCATCATAACGGAACAACTTTTAAAGCGGCCGGAAAAACAAAAATTTCTATTGGTGTTTTCCGACGGAGAACCAGCGGCGTTTGGTTATGAACAAAACGGTATTATCGATACGCATGAAGCGGTATTAGAAGCGCGCAAACATCATATCGAAGTGATTAACGTCTTTTTGGCCAATGGTGAAATTGACGAAGGACAGAGAGAGACGATTCGAAATATTTATGGAAAACATAGCATTGTTGTTCCAAACGTGGAGCAACTTCCAGATTTCTTATTCCCGCTATTGAAGAAACTATTGTATAAAAGTTTATAAAGAAAAGGATGGATTGGCGATGATCAAATTGTTTACGGACAGCGATTTAGACGGAATTGGGTGCGGACTGTTGGCGAAAATTGCGTTTAAAGAAGTAAACATATCATTTTGTTCCTACCGTAACTTAGATGAACGAGTGAAACAATTTATTGAAAATGAACAGCATAACGAAGCAAGTGTATTTATTACCGATCTGGCGGTCAGTGAAGAGGTGGAGAAAAAACTGGAGGAACGATTTGAAGCAGGAAAACACGTTCAAGTTGTCGACCACCATGTCACTGCCCTCCATTTTAATAAGTATCCGTGGGGGTGGGTGCAGCCAACGGATGAACAAGGCAAAAAAACGTGCGCAACCTCGCTATTTTATGAATATTTAATCCGTGAACAAAAACTGGAACGAAACGAAACGCTCGATGAATTTGTAGAGCTTGTCCGCCAATACGATACATGGGAATGGGAAGAAACAGACAACACGCGGGCAAAGCGGCTAAATGATTTGCTGACGATTTTAGGCCTGGACGAATTTTGGGATCGCATGAGTGAACGGTTAACAGAAGGAGGTCCATTTGCTTTAACCGAAACGGAAGAACTTATTTTGGATATGGAAGAAAAGAAAATTCAGCGCTACATCCGAATGAAACAAAAACAACTTGTCCAGCGCTGGTTTGATGATTATTGTGTCGGTATTGTTTTTGCCGAACAACATATGTCTGAACTAGGTAATGCATTATCCAAACGTTGTCCTCATTTAGATTTAATCGCCATGGTTAATCTCGGCACGAAACATATTGGGTTTCGAACGATTCACGACAACGTGAATGTTGCGGAGTTTGCGAAACAGTTTGGAGGAGGAGGCCATCCGAAAGCATCCGGATGCTTTGTTAATGAAACAACATTCCCGCTTTTTGTCGTCGATGTGTTCTCGCTTCCGCCGGTATATCATGATGTGGAACAAAACCAGCTCAATACAAAAGATCAAACAGAAGGGTTCTTTTTTACCAATCATCAAGGACAATGGTTTTTCTTTCATCCAAGCGATGACAAATGGGGCGTTTATCATCAAGAACAGGAAGTACAATCGTTTTCGAGCCAAGAAGAGGCGGAACGGTTTATAAAACGTCAATTCGCAGCGGGACTGGCGGACGATCAAGCGGTGATTGACTTTTTGCAGCAACAGCTATGTATAGATGAGTATATCAATGCCCTGCAACAATACAAACAAAAAGCCGGTACCAAATAACGGTATCGGTTTTTTATGCTACTTATTTTTGTTTCCTCCCTTAACCAAAATGCACGTTTTAACCATGAGCGAATATCGTAAAGGGGAAGGGAGGAAGAAAAATATGATCAAACTTCCGGTTAACATTCATACGGAATATATAAAGCAAAAACGACTTAAACTTTATTATCCGGTTATATACGGATTGTCAAATAAAGAAGCAGAGAGAAAAATAAACTATGAGATACGATCGGCTGTTCAACAGCTTCTTATGACACAAGGGTTTTACGAAAATCCGCTGACTGAAATTACGGGACACTTTGAGCTGAAAACAAATGAAAAAGGCGTTTTAAGCTTAACCATTATCAATTACGCTTATTCCGGCGGTGCCCATGGACTTACACTTATGAAAGGATTAACATTTAATATTATGACAGGAAAAAAATATTCGCTTTCTGAATTATTTTTAGACAACAGCGATTACGTGAAAGTACTGTCTACGATGGTGTCGACTCAAATTAAAGAGAGAGGCATTCTTCTTTTAAATCCTTCTTTCAAAAGCATCTCACCGGAACAAGATTTCTACATTGCTGATAAAGCGCTTGTGCTATTTTATCAATTGTATGAATTAACGGCTTACGCATTCGGGTTCCCATATTTTCCGATTTCCGTATACGATGTAGAAAAACTCGTTGATCCGCAATCACCTTTGGGAAAAATGCTTTCGTAATCTTTATAAAATGTTAACATAATTGTAACAGTTTAAATGTTTAACTAGGACAGATTTTGATTATAATTTATAATCAGGGAGGTGAAAAGTATGAAACAGTACATCTTTTCTTTTTATACAGATCATACGGAACAGGCAAAACCAGTTGTGTGGGAAGAAACGATTTTGGCGTCCGGGATGATGGAAGCCTTTTCAAAAGTGAAAATGTTAATGGAGAAATATAAGAGAGAAAAAGGAGTACCGATCCGTGTTCAATACAAAGGCGTACGCTATCGCCACATCGATATCGCATAACTGACGTAACTAACATGGAAGGATGGTACCATGTCTTTCTCCAAATATGGTAAGGGGTAACATGCAGCGGTCATTAATCATTAATCAATCAAAAAGTAACCGCTGCATGTTTTATTTATTCGATTTTTATGTGCACCTTTTGGATCGCATTATACCCATATCCTTTGCGGTTCCACATCGGTGTGAAAGGCTGTGTACGGCCGCTAGAATCCGTCGCTTTTGCTAAAATCGTATATTCTCCTTTCTTGTGAACTTTCCATCTCCACTCCCATTGCACCCATGCATATCGCTCCTTTAAACGTTTTAACGTCGCTCTGTTCCATGTTTATCCGTTATCTACACTGACTTCTACTTTTTGGATCACACCTTCTCCAGTCCAGGCGATCCCCGTAACCGAAATCGTTCCAACCCGATGGAGAGAGTATGGAAGCGGAAATTGAATCAATGAGTTTACGTTCATTGTTGTTATAGGCATTTTTCCTTCATCATTGTTTGGATGGGGATAATAAACATAATCAATGGATTGAAATGGCCCTGTAAAAGGTTAATCCGTTACGATGATGTATTTTAGCCATTTTACCGATGCCATCGCATACCATTGCGGAACAATGAGGCGAAACGGGAATCCGCGTTTTAAAGGAAGGGGGGAGCCATTATACTCATAAGCGATGATCGTATCTGGGTGCATTGCTTTATGAAGCGGCAAGCTTCTTGCATAGTAAAAAAGACCGTTCATATCATCCCTTGTTCCGGCATCTGCCCCGATAAATATTACTTCCTTTGCCTTCCTGTGGATTTTCGCTAATGTTAATATGTCTTTTAGCGGAATTCCAGTCTCCATTTTCCTTGACTTATCGCCCCCGATTCCCACTGTTCGCCGAAGGTAGGAGGGGTAAACTTCGCCCGTTGATTTCCAGCACATTCCAAAGGGACAATCAACGTTGTTAAAGGCATTCTTTTTAGCTGATCAAGAGAAAGAAAAAAGGAAGATTATACCAAGCCACCGATCATTAGGGGCTGATGGGCTGAAGATGGATATGGAAAATGGTTGCGGCGAAAAAAATTACCGATCTTCAAAAGTGAAAAAGTGAATCGGTGTTTCTTGATTTTCCGGTACCAGACTTCTCGTAATTAAATACGGGCGTATCTTCTGTTTGTTTGACAATTTTTATATTTTTTATATATGGTTTTTTTATATGGTTATGGTTATGGTAATGAATGTGTATGACGTAAAATGTTTAGAATGTTTAGGTCGAACCATTATTTTTTGTTTCGTCTCAATATAACAAGTTTACTTGAATTTGAAACAAATCGTTTTATAACTGCCTATAATTTATATTATGTCAACCGAAATTTAAAAAATATAAAGCAGTTATTAGTTACTTAACTTCCCTTTCTTTAATTTTATAAAATTCTTCGCTAAATGATTTGTCACGCTTCAACCATGTATAATACGTTCCTAATGTAATTCCAACTGTTTCACATGCTTGATGAACGCAATAACTTTTTCGATATTCATCGATAAAAGCTTTTTTTCTTGCTGCAACAGCTTGTTTTGTCTTTTTAAATTTCGCATTTTGCAATGTTTCTGCATCCATATTTTTATCTGGGAACGCTTCAAATTTGCGTTTTAAATATAATCCTTTATCGTGATAAATCCAGTCATAAAATTCCTTAATCGTTTTTCTGCCGCTCATATATAAACGAATATGTTTTGGTTAAGTACACGTCAAATCCTCGCGCTTTTAGATGATGTTCTAATACCGTCATGAAATCGAGAGAACCGCCAACAAAACTGACTAAATAGCCACGAGAATAAATATTTCCATCACCGTCAAAATAGCCTCTTATAAAATGATTTAAATACACTTCTGGAACATACGGAAATTTTATATCCAATGATTTATTTGGTGTGATACCATGTATCTCCATTAAATCGTTTTTCATAACTTTGCTATTGAGATATAACATATAAACACCGGTTTGCTTATTTTGATAAAGTGGTTGATTAGACCCTAATTCGTCTCTGATTTGTTCTAAAATATATTTTTCTTTTTGCGCGAATCCGATCGTCTGAAAATCATTGGGGACAAAACCGTCCGCTATAAAAAAACCTAAGATATAAGCCATATTTTTAGACCAAGTCTTGAAATAATCTTCATTTAACTTATACTTACGCTTCCAACTACCAAAAACGGCCTTTTTTCAATATTATGATCAGACAAAATCATTCTTATATATCTTGGGGACACATTGGAAAGCTTTGCAATTTCGGTGGTACTAGCACCTTCAAGATAAAGTTTTATAATTTCGTCTATTTCCAACGTTCGTTTTATATTTTTTCTTGTCATCTTTAAAACCCCTTCCATATTTATTTAAAATATATTATAAGAACAAATGTTCTTATTGTCTATATAAATTAAAATATTCGTAATAATCTCTTCCCCACTTTAATTAATGAATGGAAATAAATCACAAAACAAAAAAGAGACAGTAAAGTGCAAGTACTGTCTCATCACACCGCTTTATTCCTTATGCTCCGGGCTGCTTTTCACAATTACTGATAAATTGAGTGGAGGCATCGTCCTGTATGAAACAAGAGCAGATTCCGCAATCCTTCTTTCATAATTCTTAATCTCAACAAAAACAATTGATTTATCTAACAACACGATGCGTATTTATGGGAAAGGAAAAAAAGAGCGCTTACTACCCCTTCATCCCATGGTTGTCCCTTTAATGAAAAGCTATATGGGAAGTTTAGAGGAATATCAGCTCCACCCTTCCCGACCGGTATTTTTAAATAAAAACGGCAAAAAACTGAATCCGTGTGGTTTACATAAGATATTTAAGGAAATCTCACAGAAAGCAGGTCTGTCACCTCAACGCTTCTCACTCCATCATTTGCGGCATACGTTTGCTACCTTGTTGATACAAGAAAATAAAGAAAATGTTGATTTGCGTACCGTACAAGAACTACTCGGTCATGAAAGTTTAGTCACGTACCATTGCTTTTTCAAAGCACAATACCCGATATCGGCGATTCCTTGAAACCGTTTGACCCGGTCCATTCTCACGGCATGACATAACTCGATTGGCAAGCTATCCACCACAGCGTAGGCATGGTGCTGCCCGCGTTTCGCCAATTCATGGCGAATCCATTTGATCGCAAAACGCAGTGATCGACAACGACGATGATACCGGGAACGTTCCAGAAACTGCCCCTTTGGGAACAAGTTCCCGATAACAAAGCGATGCCACGCCCGTTCAGAAGTAAAACCGAGCAGCTTTCCTAAAAGATGAATGGCGATGATGACAGAGTCCTCTTGCTTTACCAAATGGCGATTTCGACGATGAAGATGCACCTGAATGTATGAAAGTTGGGCAGAAACAAAAAAGAAAATGGCTGCATATTGCTTTTGAATCTTGGCACGATCTGTAGTAAAATGAAAGTGCTCTTGCATGGGGATTCTCCTTTCGAATGGTAGTTCGCACTTTCATTCTACAGGAGATCCGCCAGGCAAGGGCTATTTTTATGCTTGCTCAAGTTTATCTAGCACCACGGGTAACAGCTTATCTTTTTTTAATATCGTTTCTAAGTTTATCGCGTATATTAGCGTACAAAAGTAAATTCATAATAAATTGTTGTCCTTGATCCCAACTGATACTCATGTTGTTTGGAAGAGAACCTAAGTAAATTTTATCTTCTACTAATAAATCAGGAGCATATTTTGAAACATAATTTTTTACTTTTTCTATTTTTACAGAGCCTTTTTTACCAGCGGTTAATCTTCCGTTGTGGAAAAATCGATATTCCGTTTTTCTTTTTGAGATTGAATTGTCAATGTTGAGTTCTAAAGAATTATGGTAACCTAACATATCTTCAGTAGCTACATTTAGGACAGTATAACTTTTTCTATTTCCAAATATGGGATCGTTGATTAACTTAGCAGTTCCAAACATTCCAATACGATAAATAGCTTCATTTCCATCAAGAGTTTTTACAACGAATCCCCGATAATATCCCGAAAAAGAGCCTCCCGCTGCGTTACCGTAAGTGTGAAAACTATATCCCAAGTCTTGTTCCAAACTTATTCCCTTGAATTGAATAGGTAGTACACAGCTGATTGGTTCTACCAATATAAAATTCTGCAATTCGGCTAAAAATGGATGAAGATCCGGATCGGTTTCTTCTCCTATGGTAACTATTCAGCCACATGATCAAGTGAGCTGAATATTTTTTGTATTTCCTGTCTATGATGTGAATATT
>NZ_QCWL01000001.1:1916252-1925543 GCF_003064505.1 Geobacillus sp. LYN3
GGACTCTCTCCTCCTGTTTGTAGTGTGGTCAATGAACATCTTACCAGGGAGAGAGTCCTTTTTTCATGTTTCTTGCTTGGGATCCTACCGCGCTTCGCTTGGTGGCCCCGATGAGGGGGGATTGCGAACCTACGTTCCCACCCCCCCTCATCGGGGAATTCTAAGAATTTCTCCCACAAACATTTTACTCACACCTATACCTAACCGAAATTCATCTCCCACTTTCACTTCGTTTAGAAGTGGGAGACTTCTTTCGGAAAGATGTTAAATGCTCAAAACATGGTGAAAACATCGCTATTTTAATACATAGTATGCAGACATAGAGAAAGCAACGAGAAAGAAAATCGCCGCAATAGTGATTCTCCATTTCCTGCTTTTATTTTTGGACATCTTATCTAGGGTAATAAACACTCCAATGCCAGCAACAACAATGAAAAAGTGAGACCATTCGGAGGGATAAGTAAAAATAGCCATGATCGATAATACAACAATCATGATGACATTCCACAATGCCCCTCTTTGCCTGAATGATAACGGCACTGGCACCATCTCCTTGAAAAAAATTTGCCTTTATATAGAGGCAAGAGCACAGCCTATCGCATATCCCCCTAAGCATCCTAGACAAGCACCACACGCATAAGGACTGGCAAACAAACAACCTCCGCAAGCGGATTCACACGCAAACTTCGCCCAAGAAGGGAATGTCCTCCAGTTGTTTTTGATACATTCTTGCACTCGATCCCAATATCCAGCCTTAACCTCATTTGATTGAATCAAATGATTTTCTTCGTAAAATTCAACATTTGTAACCATCCCATCCGCCATGTTAATGGTTGCTGTTACGATTTTAACATCATCCAAAGTTTTGATCGTATATAACATAAACTTATCATTGATTTTTTTCAGTTCAATATAGGTGGGATCTGTCAATTGACCCTGTTTTCCATCTACACCTACGACTAAATATGCCTTTTGATCATTATACTTTGGATTATCTTTAGATGGAATCATAACAACAGAAATTCCATTCTGATAATCTACTTTTATGGATTCACGCCACTCAAAATCATTATTTTTAAATTTGCTAAGCTTAGCATTGTAAAATTGACTTAAAGTATGTTTTACATCGTTGATCAAGTAGATATCTTTTACTTTATCCGTTTTGAAATTTGAAACTTCCCGTACTTTTTGGCATGATGTACAATTTTCATTCTGTTGATTAGACGACTTAGCCAAACTATGTGGAATATGAACTGAATAAGGTTGTAGGAGGAGCAAAGAAGAGAAACAAAGAGCAGCGAGATAAGGTATAAATCGTTTCATTACGTAACCAGCCCCTTCATGAATTTATATATCCTCCCTCTAGAAATGTTGATATATCAAGGCTTTCTTTAGAATGTTTTTCATCCAATCAGAGAATACCCTACCTTTTTCTTTTTGGTCTAGCAAAATGTGTTACACAAAATTTTATACATCTACACCCATTATTTAAAGTTTTATTTTTCATATTGAAACCTCCCCAAATTTATAGTATTTACCCGTGGTGCTAGTTGAGCGTCAACGCTCCACTAGCCCAAGAACAACGAGAGAATGGGCCAATAAAATGCCATCAAGCGCTGTTTCAAATCCAGAAACCGAATTGGCACGAATTTCCGTAATCCGAAATGAATCCACTAAAACCGAGAACGCAGTTTCAACGATTTTGCGTTTTTGCTTCATCCATTGTTTCCATTTTTTTGATTGCGCAACTTGTTGATTTTTCCGAGCAGGCGTCCAAAAAGCGATTTTGTATTCATCGTATAGTTTCTTTTGCAAGGCTTGGCTCACATATCCTTTGTCGCCAAGTGTATACGGATGAGGAAGTTGGGCCATCACGGTTTCCGCAGCTGTCCGGTCGTGGCAGGATGCTTCGGTCAGGACATATCCCATCGGAAGCGCTTGGTCGGTAATCTGAAGATGAAGCTTAAGTCCATAGTAAGCCATCTTTTTGGATGCACAATACCCAATATCTGCGATTCCTTGAAATCGTTTGACGCGATACATTCGTGCGTGGTGGCAGAGTTCAATGGGTAAGCTATCCACCACCGCATAAGCGTGATGTTGTCCACGTTTGGCGAGTTGGTGACGAATCCATTTGATCGCCCAACGCAACGACCGGCATCGACGGTTGTATCGAGAGCGCTCTGGGAACATTTCCTTTGTGAACAGGTTTCCAATGACAAATCGATGCCAAGCCCGTTCCGAAGTAAACCCCAGCAATTTTCCAAGAATGTGAATGGCGATGATGACCTCATCCTCTTGCTTCAACAAATGACAATTTCGACGTTGTAAATACATCTGGATACAAGGCAATTGTTCTGATACAAAGAATAAGATCGCGGCATATTGCTTTTGAATTTTTGCTTGGTCTATTGTAAAATGAAAGTGCTCTTGCATGGGACTTCTCCTTTTGGATGTTTGTTCGCACTTTCATTTTAAAGGAGATCCTCATGCAAGGGCTGTTTTTATGTCTTGAGATTTTATCTAGCACCACGGGTATAGTATTTTATTCCATGTATTATATTACCATATAAAGATCTATTATCCAATATATAAATTTACAAAAAGAGGGGATTTTGGATATGATAAAAAAAGAAAAAAGTAGAAATAAACCCGTGGTGCTAGTTGAGTCTTAACGCTCAACTAGCACCACGGGTATTCGTAATAATCCCTTCCCCACTTTAATTAATGAATGGAAATAAATCGCAAAACAAAAAAAGAGACAGTAAAGTGCAAGTACTGTCTCATCACGCCGCTTTATTCCTTATGCTCCAGAATGGCTTGCCACTCTTTCTCCCGATCTGTTTCCTAGGGTTCGATTCGGTAGCTCAGCCATGCAGCAGGCAGAATCAGGCTGGGTAACAGTTGCTCAAGTTTAATCCCGATCCCGATAATGAGGCTTTTCCGCCGTTTGGAGAACTTCTTAAATTCAACATGGTTACTCTGTACAGCTCAACGATATTACAGAAACGTATATTCGTTATCCAACATCAGATTACGATTCACCTAAATTTTATAGAGATATATGCAGATACTAATTTAGCTTGTATTAACTGAAGCTTCCCATTTTACATATTCATCAAATTGTTCATCATCAGATGCAATGAAATCTTTTTCAACTTCAATGGTGACTGCAACTATTTCTTTTCGTTTCTTCCACCTGGAACAAATTCATTTCGGCACCATTTTACAAAGTTTCTCGAATGACACAGATATGTTTTTGCTGTGTTATCAGCTAACAGACCTTCTTTCCATTTTTCTTTTACCTCATTCTCATAGATTTGATACAATTCTTCTAATTTCTTTATAAATTCCTGTGATGCCCTCATCTGAATCAGCTCCCGATTAATATTTTATTAAGCAATTGGTAGATATGGTTTGTGTGTTGGAAGTTGAGATTGTGACCCCATAAAAAGCACCTGATCTTTTATCAATCCGTCAAACCATCTTGTTTGGATAGCGCGGTCCGCGGATCTTACTCGGCATGAACTGAACTCATTTAGCTATCTTCCATCTCTACTCTATACCCATTCTTCCAACGAAAACACGTCATTTCTTTCAAAGTCGTGAAGAATGGCCGGAGGCAGCAGTTCACGCACTCTCTCTTTAGTCGACCAGCAATAATCGATATGCTCTTCCGAAAGAACAACTTCATGATGATCGCTTTTGCATAAGTATGTAAGAATGACGACTTGCCGCGTTGCGTGCGTTTGAAACGTTGTCGCATATAAAATCCGCTCCACCGTCACATCCAATCCAACTTCTTCTTGGATTTCTCGCAACAGCGCCGCTTCTAAATCTTCTCCAAAGTGTATTTGCCCTCCGACTAACTCCCACGTTCCGCCGCCCACTTCGTCATCATTAGCGCGTTGTACAATTAATACTTTTCCTTCGTGTAAAATAAACCCTTTCAAAACTACAACCATTTCATTTAAACTTGTCATTTCAAGCACCTTTCCCCATTATGAATATCAACACGGTTGCTTTCGCTCGATTAACGAATTAAAAAGAATCACTTTTATGGTTGTTAAAACCAATTATAAAAAATGAATATATAACCAGCATATTAGAAAGAGCAGCTATATTGTGTTTCCATAAACCTCTACCTTCGAAACCATATATGTTACTTGCTTTTTAGAAAATTTCATTTTTGTATATATAGAATAATCTAAATGTTCTAATAAAATATATCAAGATAAATTTGGGATATTTGGTATTGGTTTTACAGGTATGCATCTATGTCTTTTGCAACACGTTCCTATATTGAAAAAGGACAGCCTTATTTGGACTGTCCTTTTCGCTTTTGCTGCAGTAAAGTTACGGCTTGTAGTTAATGCCTATACCAAACCAAATCATTCCCATACAAGAAACGATTAGGATGAAGTGAAGGATGCCGCCTAAATATGAGTAGAATCGATCTTCTTTTAGGAGGCCAAGCAAGCATATAAGCATTCCGAACAATGAAATCCAAATGTAACCGATATCAAAAACAGGGATCTCCGCTATAATTTGTACATTTAACAAAATAAGCAAAAATATAGCCACCAATGTATTTAGCATATTGATTCTTACCATTCTCATTTTCGACTATTCCCCCTTTTCTATGGCAAATGGATCTGACCTAATCGAATCACGTTGACTTCCTTCATCTTTTCTAGAGACAAAACATCTTTGGCGGTTCCTGTCATAGCGATTCCATAAATCTTCAATTCCTTATGTTTTTTTATCCATTTTAGCCGCTCGGCCATCTTTAAGTCTTTGTATTCCGTTAGTTGTGTTGCCCATTTTTCGTTTTTGCTCAATAGCTCGAGCCCTTTGACTACTTCTTCGTAATCAGTAAACGAGCGATGGAATACAGAATCTACATGCACTTTTTTGTACGGAAAGCCAATTGCTGGTGTTTGGATGAAATCTAAATCATTCCTCATCTGTTCCTCTACACCTGTGTCCAACGCAAGCCATGTCATATGATATCCCTTGAATTTTTCATTGATTTCTTTTAAGGAATAGGACCGATTCAGGGAAATATAGATTTCAACCGACCAATCGCTCGGGAGAGATTCAATTTTTCTTCGTTCGTCAGGTAAAAAGTATTTGGCTTTCGGATGAATAAAGTTGATCCCAATGTGATGAATCGAATACCCAATCGCTCGATAATTCGATTCTTTAGCAAACACATCATTGAAAAATAGTTTGTAAGTATCCTTGCCTAGATAACTTCTTTTATCATCCATCCATTTATATTTGTCGGTCGTGACAGTCATGGTAAAGGGCTTGATCTCAACATCCACCGTATCGTAATCTACATACACATTTGGAGACATCATTTCACTCACCGTTCGAATGGTTTCAATCAATTCGTTCCCTCGGTTATGATCCCGCCCCCAGCCGTAATAAACAAAAGTAAACATAGTCAATAAGGGAACAATCGTGAGTATAAACGATACAACAAGCAGCGTATTTCTAAAAAAGAATTTTTGTTAGGCCTTTTTCATCATTTTTGCGAGATCGGCTTCCTTCATCCCTTCATCATGAAGGGTTTCATGGAGAAATTCATGGTATACGTCAAAACTTTCTAGAAGCTCCTCTATTTTTTGTTCTTCCTCTTTGCTTAGTGTGCCATTTTGATATTTCTGCAATAATGGTTTTAACTCGTCTTTTCTCATCCCTTCACCTCATTGCGTAATCGTTTTTCTAATTCCCGCCTGCCCCGAAACACAAGGCTTTTTAAATAAGGGAGTTTTACGTTTAACAGCTCCGCCGCTTCTTTATAGCTAAATCCTTTTAAATCGACGAGCATAATGGCTTTTTGTTGCAGTTCTTTCATGGTGGACAAATGTTTATAAATCAACTCCAGCTCATATTTTTGCAAAAACGCATTTTCCGTTTCTAATAATGGATCTAGCTTTAACGACGCAAAGAAATCATCCACTTGTACAACCTGTATCTTTTTTGCTTTCTGCAGTGGTCGATGAAGGTATGATAAGCGATCCGGTAAAGCCATGACTTTATTTGTGCTATGTCGCTTATGCCGCTTACATGTAAATAAGCCTTATAAAATGTTTCCTGCAGAAGATCCTCTGCCAAATGATAATCATTGGTTAATCTGTACAGATAGCGAAAAAGGGATTTTGAATACAAGCGCATAAGTATATCCAATTCAAATTTATTGGCAATGGTTTCCACCCTCCTTCCGCTATAAAAGACGCATAAAAAACAAAAATGTTTCTGTTTTTCCAAATTTTTTTATGAAACATATGCATGAATTGGAAAAATCATCGGACATCATGTTGAAACAGCATCTATACATACTTTAATTACTATATAAAGCGGTTATCGCTAGACTTTTATGATAGCCCTTCTTGAACACTGGATAAGTTTATTTTTTATTAGTGAAGCGATCAAATGAAGAGGATTTTGATTCGTATGAAAAGAGGAGCGTATTCGAGGGAGTAAGCATGTTTTGCAGAGTTTTAAGCTTACTTATGTCTGTTTTTCAATCTAAACTTATTTGTATAATCAACGCCATCAATCTTTACTTTCATAATCAATATATCGCCAAGAAGTATAAACTTACTCATTTCCATTTTTATATGCCACCTACTTTTGTGTATTTACAGGAGAAAAAGAAAGATTGCAACTACGGGCAGAATCTTTGAATAAGAATATTTTTTATGGTTCACTAATCCCCATTGCCAATAGCAAAAGAAAAGCAATGGCCAAAACCGCTCCATTTCCTATCAAGCTGATAATTGGCAGAAAGAAACGTTTCGTCATCAACCACGAGAACACAGCGAATAAAATACCAATAATTGATAAGATGCCATAAATTGTGATCACGAAATAAACATCAGCATCTGGACCTCTTTCAACATAGAAAATAATGATACTTATGATTACAGGAAACAAAGACGTGACACCTAATATATTTCCTACTTTTTTCTTGTCTAACACTATTACCCCCACCTTTTTGTTGATAATAACTAATACCCGATATCGGCGATTCCTTGAAACCGTTTGACCCGATCCATTCTCACGGCATGACATAACTCGATTGGCAAGCTATCCACCACAGCGTAGGCATGGTGCTGCCCGCGTTTCGCCAATTCATGGCGAATCCATTTGATCGCAAAACGCAGTGATCGACAACGACGATGATACCGGGAACGTTCCAGAAACTGCCCCTTTGGGAACAAGTTCCCGATAACAAAGCGATGCCACGCCCGTTCAGAAGTAAAACCGAGCAGCTTTCCTAAAAGATGAATGGCGATGATGACAGCGTCCTCTTGCTTGACCAAATGGCGATTTCGACGATGAAGATGCACCTGAATGCATGAAAGTTGGGCAGAAACAAAAAAGAAAATGGCGGCATATTGCTTTTGAATCTTGGCCCGATCTGTAGTAAAATGAAAGTGCTCTTGCATGGGGATTCTCCTTTCGAATGGTAGGTCGCACTTTCATTTTAAGGAGATCCGCAGGCAAGGGCTATTTTTATGCTTGCTTGAGTTTATCTAGCACCACGGGTAGAGAAAGGAACGTCACGATTCCCTCTACTCCCCCCTCGACTCGCTGCAACCGCAGCGCAGTGAAAAGCAGAAAACTATATGTAGTTCAATATTTCACGAGGCGCAAAGTTGTCGATTTTCTGCAATTCGTCTTTGCTCCACCATTTGAGTCCTTTCAGTGTGTCTTTTTCGTTCTTTGTCATATGTTCGATAGACAACACCGTATCGGATTGGATCGTAACGTGATAATAAATTTCCCGGCTAATAAAAGAACCTTGTTTTCCTTCAATCCATACATCCAGTTGGAATATGGGGCCACCGAGAAGATCAACCACTATGCCTAGTTCTTCGTATAATTCCCTTTTTAAAGCTTCAGCTGGGGTCTCGTTTTCTTCAATGCCCCCTCCTGGAGTAACCCATAACACTTTGTTCCCTACTACATCCCGAAATTCAAATTGCTGAAGAAGAATTTCGTTTCGCTCATTGATGATCACTGCTCTAGCACATTTGCGTATCCTCATCGGGCGCTCCTTTCCAGATCTATTTTACAGATGCAGCCGGCCATGACTGCCGAACTCGGGTTTCATAAATGGCCCGAATTCGAACGTCCATGATGGGAAAACTCCTTCTTTTCTTTGTGTGTCAAAGATTCATATTTATTGATAAAAAAACTAACTAAGAGAATCATAAAATAGAATAATTCCTACCCCGCCCTTCAATCTGATCCTTGTATCCGATCAGTGTGTTCTTCATGGTATTCGGATAGCCTGTCTTGAGTCTAAGCTCTTTTAGAGGCATCGCTGGATTCTCAACCATGATCTTTTGAATTCGTATTATTTCTTGTGAATCATATGCTGCTTTATAAGCCATAAAAGGTGATACATAGTCGCTGATATTGACAAAGGTGAGTTCTTCGTGTCCCGTCCATTTATATAGTTTGATTTGCTGTTGAAACTTCATTAAGTTATTTCCTTCAATAAGGAACCGGTATATTAAATCACTTTTTATCTTGGCAGTATTGGACGATTCAAGATAATTTTGTTCCAACAAAAATATAACCATCCCCATAAATGTATCCACTATTTGCAAAGGTATTGATTTAACAGAGTTTTGAGAAAGAACATTAACAACGCGGTAATTTTTATTGCGATAAGCCGAATGTGCGTTCATCTGTTCAATGATTTTCGTTTCAAGAAAAAGCTTATCATACTCATCATTCTGGTCTACCTTAATCTTCACCTTAATCGTTCCAGATTCTTGACTTGATAAATCCCGAGTCATTCCATAAAATAATCTTTCCGGTATTTTGATATAGAATAAGTTTCTTAGTTCAGTCGCCGTTAATCCGATTTTCTGTGCCGCATACAAAGCATCCCTATTATTAACGGTTAGAATATTAATCTGTACATTCTCATTAATAACCGTATGAAGAGTTTGAAAATATTTCTTGACAAGGTTGTCTTTCGTATACTCTCGAAAATGAAGTTCACTAAAAGAATTACACTGTTTAAAGATGTTTCGAACTTGCTTAACAACCCTTGCCATTGCGGCATCGGTTCCTCCGTAAGCCCCATAGTAAGAATAGTTAGCGTTAAACTGGTCGAGTTTATTGCTCTCATCAAAATAGATTAAGTAGTGCATATTTAAAGTAAACTCCTTTACTTTCCATACATAAATTCCAGCTCTGAGGAGTAAAAATTCTTCGAGATAAATTGAACTTCTAGCCCCCAAATTTTGATAAATATGC
>NZ_QCWL01000001.1:1925643-1930492 GCF_003064505.1 Geobacillus sp. LYN3
GGCTCCAAGGATGCCTTACGATGCTCCATGGGATGGCGGATGTGGAGTTTTCATAAAACTTTTGACGCTACCTAAGTGATTAATTACAATTTATCATATTCCCATTATAAAAATGATAAAAATTGCTTATATAAACAGAATTATTATAATTTTATGTCAATATTTGAGTAAAAATCAAAAAATTAAACATAGTCAGACAACACCAGTTTATTTTCTCTCTACATTTTTATTTAACATCCTTATCCCCATGATTCCCAAGCTATCAACCTCTTATTAACGCATGAGTAGGTGAATGAGTACCTATAAAATGTGGAAACATATAAAATAGCCCATCTGCCTTTTTTATGGTTGAGTCGAGTCTATCATAGGGTGTAAGGAAACGGACTTTTTTATGCACAATTTTTGTATAACAATAAGTTTTGCGACACGCTATTGACAAACAGAAGAAAATCATTATATTTTAAAAACGTATTTTAATACTCAACTACACAAAAGCGTAAAAGCACAAAAGCTTAAAAGCGTTTAAGCAGAAAAGTTTCAAAAGGAAATTTATTAAAATAAAAAAGCCGCTTTCATCTTAACCATCTTTGGTCATTATTTTAGCTTTTCTCGCTAGTAAGTTTATTTTAGTTTTATAACTCTATTAATATTACGACAGGAAGGCAGGAACAACATGGAAAAAAACCACCAAGATTTAAAGAAAGGTTTATTACCTAGGCACGTCCAGTTTATTGCTCTAGCAGGCATGATTGGAACGGGTATTTTTAAAGGAAGTTCAGATACGTTAAATATAGCGGGGCCAAGTGTCGTTTTTGCTTACTTATTAGGAGGTTTATTATTATTTATTGTGATGGCGGCATTGGCGGAGATGGCCATTGTCTACCCCAACTTAAACGTTCAGCATCTTGTATATAAAGCGTTTGGATTTCATATATCCTTTATCGTAGGATGGCTTTATTGGATCAACTGGACGATTGTCACCATTGTCGAAATTTTAGCGGCAGGAAGCTTCCTAAAATATTGGTTTCCATCCGTACCTTTATGGCTTTTAAGTTTCCTTTGTACCGTCTTGATCGTCGGAATTAACTTGTTTCATGTAAAGTACTATGGGGAGATTGAGTTTTGGTTCGCAGGAATCAAAATTATCGCATTAACCGCTTTTATTATTTTAGGTTTTTGTATTTTAGTAGGAATCATTCCAAGTGCTATTGACAATCCTTTGTCTAACTATACGGAACACGGTGGGTTCTTTCCACATGGAATCGAAGGAATGTTGAGCGCCTTTTTAGTCGTCATCTTTTCATATGGCGGGGCAGAATTGATTGGTGTTACTGTTACAGAAACAAAAGACGCAGAGAAGGTATTGCCAAAAGTAATCAAGGGAACCGTATGGAGAGTCATTCTTTTTTATATTCTTCCTATTCTTATTATATGTGGTTTAATGCCATGGAACAACGTTTCGGGGGAAGACAGTCCATTTGTTCAAGTATTGAGCATCACAGGGCTGCCTGGAGCAGCACATATCATGAATTTTGTTCTCTTAACAGCCGTTTTATCAGCAGCAAACACGGGGATCTATGCAACTTCGAGAATGTTATATTCCATGGCTCAAAACGGTGAAGCTCCAAAAAGGTTATTAAAGATTTCCAAACAAGGAATACCGATAAACGGTATTTCTATCGTCACCATATGTATATTGATTGGGGTATTTTTCGCTTATATGACTCCAGATCAAGTCATCAGCTATCTAATGACGATACCTGGTTTTACGGTTCTTTTAGTATGGATGAGCATTTGCTTGGCACAACTAAAGCTCCGCTCCCATTATAAAGAGAAACCGTTCTTTCAAGTAAAATGGTTCCCATACACAACTATTTTAGCAATCGTATCTTTATTGATCATTTTCATCTCTTTTCTATTTAATAAAGATAATATCATCGGTTCTACCGTTTGCCTTATCATATTAGTACTGCTTGCCACATTTTCTTTTTTGAACAGAAACGGAAGAGAAAAAAACTGTGAATATAAAGGAAAAAAGAGTCTGGTGCAAAATCTCTAAAATTTGGACATTATAGGTCTCTTGGGTTGTATTTCTAAAAAACACAGCCATTCCTAGTTATTATTTATGGCAATATCTTGTTATTAGCATTAAAAAACTCAGATTGAATAGTAAGCCTTAGTAAAATGGGACAAGGAAAAAACACCTCCTGAATCGAAGTATAACTTCATTCGATTGATGGAGGTGTTTGTCTTTATGGAGACAAGAGTTTTTAAATGAACAAAATAGTATTATGATAGATATAACCAGATTATGAAAGGAGCCTATATATGCATTCATTTGTAAAGCAGCCAACAGGTGTATTTCCATCGGTTTGTCCTCTGGATTGCCCTGATCAATGTGGGTTACTGGTACATAAACAAGATGGAAAAATTGTAAAAATACAGGGAGATCCGAATCATCCTGTGACAAAGGGAAATATATGCAATAAAGTACGGAATATGACTGAACGAATCTACGATCCAAAGCGCTTAAAATATCCAATGAAACGTACAGGAGCTAAAGGAGAAGGGAAATTTGAACGGATAAGCTGGGACGAAGCGATTGAGACAATTACTTCCAAATGGAAAGAGCTGATTGAAACAGATGGGCCTGAAAGCATTCTTCCGTATAGCTTTTATGGCAACATGGGAATGCTCAGCGCTGAAGGAATGGACCGGCGGTTTTTTCATCGGTTGGGCGCCTCCCTGCTCGATCGGTCAATTTGTTCGTCAGCTGGCTCGGAAGGCCTTAAATATACAATGGGAGGCGGCTTTGGAATAGACCCTGAAGATACTATTCATTCAAAATTAATCATCTTCTGGGGAATCAATGCTGTAAGCACAAACATGCATCAAGTTGTGCTTGCGCAAAAAGCTAGAAAGAATGGAGCAAAGATTATTGCCATTGATGTACATAAAAATCAAACCGGCCAATTCGCAGATTGGTTCATTCCAATATTGCCGGGTACCGATGCTGCTCTTGCACTGGGCATGATGCATATTTTATTTGCCGAAAACATGGTAGACAACGATTTCTTGAAGAAGTATACAGTCGGACATGAAGAATTGCGTGAGCATGTTGTCCAGTACGATCCCATCACTGTTTCTGGAATAACAGGTGTTCCCGTTGAAGATATTTATAAACTAGCCAGAATGTATGGCCAAATCACACCTTCCTTTATTCGAATCGGCAATGGTCTTCAGCATCATGACAATGGGGGCATGTGTATTCGTACCATTGCTTGTCTTCCTGCCCTGACAGGACAATGGCTTGTAAAAGGCGGCGGTGCCATCAAATCAAATAGTGGTTATTTGGCCCTTAATACAAGGAGCTTGCAACGCCCGGATTTGTTGCAAAATAAACATACACGAATCATAAACATGAATCTGCTCGGTCAAGCATTATTGGAATTAGACCCACCGATAAAATCATTATTTGTGTACGGGACAAACCCTGCGGTTGTTGCACCAAATAGCAATAAAGTAAGAAAAGGTCTGGCAAGGGAAGATCTCTTTGTCGTTGTGCATGACTTATTTTTGACAGAAACAGCAAAATACGCAGATATTGTACTTCCTGCAACATCTTCATTCGAAAATACGGATCTTTATACATCATACTGGCACCATTATGTTCAAATTCAGCAGCCAGTTATTGAACGATATGGGGAGTCCAAATCGAATGTCGAAGTGTTCCAATTGCTTGCGAAAAAAATGGGATTCAAGGATCCATGTTTATATGAGACAGAAGCTGAAATGATTTCGCAAGCCCTAGATAACCCAAACAATCCTTACCTTGAAGGAATCGATTATGAAACATTGGTTAAAAAGCAGTATGTAAAAGCAAATGTAAAACCATTGTTGCCAGGAAAACTGCCAACACCTAGCGGAAAAATTGAACTTTATTCAAGGAAGATGGAACAAGATGGCTACCCTCCTTTGCCAACCTATACACCACTTGTTAACGATGGAGACTTCCCGTTTTTGTTTGTGCCTGGTCCTAACCATAATTTTTTAAACACAACCTTTTCTAATAATGAAAAACACATTTCTTTTGAAAAAGAACCACGTTTGCATATGAATATCAAAGATGCTTTATCGAAGGGGATCAAGGATGGGGATCAAGTCCGAGTGTGGAACAATCGAGGAGAATGTATATTGAAAGTTTCTGTTGGAGAAAACGTGCTTCCAGGTGTCGTTGTCACTCAAGGTCTCTGGGCCGATGCCCCAGGTACGAAACATCTGGTAAATTCTCTTACTCCTGACCGAGTTGCCGATATGGGCAATGGAGCGACTTTCTTTTCGGGGAGGGTGAATGTGGAGAAAGTTTTGGATTGAAGAAAAAAGAAAAATTTGAACATATCCCTGTCAAGTAGACAGTATAATAACCATCCTTCTTCAGTGGCTTAGTTGAACCCCCTTGGGTGCCAAGGGGGTCTGTTTATGGGAACTTCCTTTAAGATGAATGATGTGAATATAATGTTCGTGATTTTCGTTTATCTTTGTAGCCCAGGATATTGCCAAATTCCGGAATCCCGAAACAGGTCACGGTAGATCACAAGCATTTCATCTTTCATTACTTTGTGTGCTTCCTCGATTGTTGGGTAGTCCAAATAAACAACATTGGTGAATTTTCTGTTGGTATGTTTGCCATTCATTTTATCATAGGCTCCGTTAATCAATACTGTTGATTAATTTAAAGCGGAAAATTATTGAAGGTATTGCACGCTGTATGTACGAAGCACCAAGCGTTCGATGCGAAGCGAATGATGCAGGACATCTTTGGCCTCGAAACGGCTGCTTGATGCCTATA
>NZ_QCWL01000001.1:1930557-1931221 GCF_003064505.1 Geobacillus sp. LYN3
GCCAAGAGACATGGGAGGGTTCGTCATCATCAGCGATGCAGAGATCCACGGTGCATCCCATACGCTTCCCCCCACTACAACCAAATTTAACCAGTAGTGGCCGCGAAGCGTACCCCATCAATGTAAGATATACACATATTTAAGAAATAATGTTAGAAACTTTGTCGAAAAATATTTTTTTGACACCCCTGAAACGGCTACAACCGTTGATATATCAACATTTATAGAGGGAGAACCCTACCCATGTCTAAAAGTATACCAAATGTCGACTGGGCAAATCAACTGGAAAGTGTCATTCGTCAGTTTGTGAAGGAAAAATTAGAGCTGATTATGCGGGAAGAAATCAAGAATTTCCTCGAAATCGAACAGGCTGGAACGCCGAATATGAGAAACGGCTGCTATCAACGAAATCTAGATACGCAATATGGCCGAATTGAAGGGCTTTTGGTGCCAAGAGACCGAAACGGAGAATTTCAAACACAGTTGTTTGCCCCTTATCAACGCCACACAGGCTGGCTGGAGGAAGCCATCATCAGGATGTATCAAAGTGGCATGAGTACACGGGAAATTGGCAAGTTTATCGAACGAATTCTAGGAAATGCTTATTCTCCAGCGACGATCAGCCGTATTACCGATGTCGTGAAAGAAGAGATCGAGAAATGGT
>NZ_QCWL01000001.1:1931264-1948369 GCF_003064505.1 Geobacillus sp. LYN3
TGTTAGGAGTGAATGAAGAAGGGTATCGCGAAATTCTGGATTTCTTCGTGGGAGGACAAGAAAGCGCCTATGTATGGCAGGAAATTCTTCAACAACTATACAACAGGGGCGTAAAGGAAGTGCTTCTGGGCGTATTCGATGGACTACCGGGGTTGGAGGAAGCCTTTAAGGCGGTTTATCCGAAAGCGGATGTGCAACGTTGTGTCGTTCACAAAGTCCGCAACACGCTCCATCGTGTTCGGAAAAAAGACCAATTCGAAATGGCGGAGGATCTCAAGCTGATTTATCGCGCGCCGAATAAGGAGATGGCGTTACAAATGTTTCAACAGTTTGAGTCGAAATGGTCCAGCAAATATCCAAGAGAAGTTCAATCTCGGGCCAATGAGTTGGATGTCCTCCTAACATTTATGGATGACCCAAGCAGTATTCGAAGTGTGATTTACACGACCAATGCCATCGAACGATCAAGGAAATTCGGAAACGTCTCAAACCCATGAACAGCTTGAGTAGCTTAGAAGCCACTGAAAAAGTCGTATATTTGACGATACAGGACTTTAACGAGAAATGGGCAGGGCGAAAGTTGCGAGGATTTGCCGAAGCGCATGAAGCCCTCGAGCGAATGTTTGAAGAACGTTATCATTAACCAAATACTGTAAATAAACAAAATATGGGGATTCTCCCTTTCCACACAGGAGACTGAATATTCAGTCTCCTGTGTGGAGGAAATATCCCATACCCGTCAAGTTAGCGGTATAAAATTTTTTAGGATGATACGCATGTTCGAAAAATCAATCAAAGGATGAAGAGAAAACCAAATGCTGGGCATGCCAAATAACCCTCAAGAAGAGGGTTATTTGGCATTTATATCCATAACCCACACTACCATATCCCCAATTTCTTTAAAAGATCCGATACCGTTTCCTCTCCTTTCCTTCGGTCTTTCCTCGCGTGTTTCCTTAACAGAGACAGGAGAGATGGAAGGGCGGTTTCCATCGCTTGGGGATGCAAAAGAAACCGATGCCAATACGATTGGAGGATATTAAGCGCTTTCCATTCACTGATCTCGATTCCCTCCCGTTGATGCCAATACCTTCGGGCTTGGAACAGAAGAGTCTGCGTGACTAAAATGGCAATCAATGTCCCATATAAGTGGCATTCGAATCGTTCCTTCTTCATCTTTTTGACACGGTCAAGGTCAAATAAGGATTTCCAGCCCTTAAATAACAGCTCCACTTGCCAGCGCAGCGAATACAGCTCATAAACTTGTTGCGCATCAAACGATTCTTGTGGTAAATTGGTCAGTAAGATGTGATATTTCTTTTGTTCAAGGGTTTGGCGTGACAGCGCCTTCCCTTTCTTTTTTTCCTTTTTCCGCACATACAAAAACGCCACGGCACGAGGCGTAAACCGCTGATTCATTCCTTCATTCGAGAGAGAGCAATCATGCCAGAGCGCCAAATCGGCACACAACCGCTGAAGCGACTGACAAGCGAGCGATCCGTCTCCCCAGGCACATAGCGTCAGAAAGGCTTCCGCTGTTAATGAACGCTGCCGCTGAATGAATCCGACTTTCCGGGCCAGACGGGTCAGTTCTTCAGAGGAGAAGAGTTGACGAATCGTTTTTATCCATGCCTTCATCTTTTTTGCCATCAAAAAACAATCCTTTCCAACGATGATTTTCGTTAGAAAGGATACCATGTTTTTGGCGCTGAAAAAAGATCAAATTCTTAACTTGATGGCTATGGGAAATATCCCCCCCTCTATTCTAAATCCATTTCAGAGATACCCTATCTATCTTACATTACACAAAATTCTTGACGGTACCGCTTCTTTGTTATCCGATCGATGTTGTTTTAAAAGACGGAATGACTTTTTCAACAAACGCTCTCAGTTTTGGTATTAAATTGCTTAATATTAATCATGCCGTTTTTATCGACCTTTTCTTTACATTCAGGCAAGTAGCCAGCATAAATATAACCGTTTCCTGTATGCCTTAATTCTCTAATTACCGTTTTCCTTCTTGTTCTGCTCCCTTCAAACACAAAATTGATTTTATCTGGTTTTACCTTTTTCTCTTTTAGTTCAGCAAATGATCGAAACAAATTTAGAGCTTCTTCGAAGGACAGAGCCATATCATCTTCCCCCTACTAATAGTCTTATACCTTCTCTCATGGTCAAATCAATACCCTTTTCACAAGTTGTTTGTCCACTCATCAACACTGTACATTATTTTGGTGAAAAATTTTATTGAATCATGTCATAAAAACAAATAAACAGAAGCGAAAATGGCTTCTGTCGTAAGTGATCATACGTCCCAATTAATTCAAAATGTTTGCGTGCAAAATTGGTTTTTACTTGTTCTTCCGGCTTCAACTTTGATTCCTTCTGATTAAACGAAATGTCCTGCCAACTTTTCTTACCGCCGCTGGGCACAGGGACTTTCTTCTCTTTTATTCTACCAATCTATCGACATGCTTCCGAGTCACTTGATCTAGGAACTTTTTTTAAAAAAGTGAAGAAATTAATTGTTGAATCTTTTTCGAATCGATTCCCCCATTTTCCGTCTCCATTGTGACAATGAGGTTTCCTCCCTCTTCTATAGGAAGAATATTGTGACTACGATACCATTCAAGTTTTGCTTCCCAGCGTTTACGATATTCTGGGTTAGACAACATTCCACAGTGTTCCCAATAGTAAGTAATTCCTAAATCATCATCTTCAATTGTAAAATCTGGATAACGGATAGTCCCTCCAAATTTAAGAGGTTCTTCATATAAATAATTAATTCCGTTAGCATGTAATAGATCTGCAATTATCACTTCTGATTTAGAGCGTACTAGCTCCCCTCTTGTCGTGCGATGTATTAATCGTTTTTCCAAGAACACCCCATCATCTATTTCAATCATATTTGGTTTTTCAAATAAATTTGTATAGCGTCTTGCTGTTTCGGAATAGCGGTCCGATGCATAACGCCATAAATTTGAGCGCGTCCCTTGATGTAAAATAATCACTTTCTCTTTTTGTCTTGTTAGCGCCGTATACAACAACTCAGGTGATAATAAAGCACATGATTCGGGAATAATCACAAACACTTTTCCGAATTCGCTTCCTTGTGACTTATGAACGGTGAGGGCATAAGCAAGCTCTAATGCCGGTTCTCCCTCTTCACGAAAATCCGAAGTGAAGTACTCATAGCGATATCCCGGCTGAGAAGAAAATTCCACATTAAAGTGTGTTGCATTTTGTGCATATTGCCCTATTACAAGTCCAATTTCACCATTCGCAACATAGCATTGTGCCCCTTCTTTTGGCCATACATAATTTCGTTTATGGTTAAAAGTATTAATAACCTTATCTCCATAGACAATTTGCTCTGGTCCCATCGGTTTTGGAAAATAACGATTAAATGTTCTTTGTGATGAGCGTATCCGCTCTTGCTTAAACGTCGTGTGAATTTCACGATTAATCGCTTTCACGCCATACAAAGCATTTTTCACTGGTGATAAAATTTGCCAACTTTCCACTTTATGAACTGAATTGTTTTTACCGCTTGGATGACTCACAAAGTTTATATAGCCTTTTTCATTCTTTACTCCACCTAATGTACGCTCAAATCCCTCAACGTCACTCTCATTCTCAAGTTCCAATTCTTCCATTAATACTCGTTTTAGTGTCGGAAGTAGTTCCTCTTCCCGATTCCACTGAACAAAACGTAAAGTACTTTAACTAACTGAAAAATTAGTTTCATCAAAGTATTCATCATCTGCAGGGTGAACACTGCTGCGGCTGAACCATTGTGCCAAACGAAGGTCATCTCGCTCCCCACCAGTTTCACTTGACTGGCGTCTTGGAATCGTTAATTGCCCATAACCTTTTCCTACTTTCGGAAACATACTTTCTACATTATCTGGGGTTAAATAGTTTACTAAATCAACAAACGGTCTGCCTGCACCGATTGGCGGCAGTTGTCTTGGATCACCTACAAAAATAAATCGTTGGACTCCTTCTAATGCTTCAAATAACGCTGCCATCATTTCTTCTGTCAACATTGAAGCTTCATCTACAATTACTGTTTGTGCATGTTTTTCTCCTTTTGCGTTTATAAGCTGATATCGAAAGTTTTGATAATCATATCGATTTGTTCTACCTAAAAACTGGGCAAGAGTATACGCTTTTATCTTTAACGTTTTTGATACTTCCTCCATTCTTACACGTGCTTTTCCCGTCGGTGCTAACAACAATACATCCCCTTGTTGAATCTCAGGATGACTTATTAATGTTGACAAAAGAGTCGTTTTTCCTGTTCCGGCAGGTCCTATTAAAACAGAAATTCTCGATTCCGCCAATTCCTTTAAAATAGCTGCTTTTTCTGTACGAGCCATCTCTTCTTTTTCTGCTTCATATGGATCAGCAATTTGGATGGGTCCACCAAGCTTTTCATCTAGTAAAGCTCGCCAATCCGCAGAAATCGAAATCCTTGCACCTTTCAAACGCTTTTCTACTTTTTCACGAATTAATTGTCCCATTTCGTAAAGACGTTTAAGCTGATACGCTTTAGAACCGTCTGCCATTTCAACAATGATTATTTCCTGCTGTAAATCCGTTTCTATTGATGTTAAAAGATCTTCATGAAGTTCACAATCCGGAACGATTGGTAAGTTTCTAATTTGACGAACAATTTCCTCAAATGGCAATAAAGTATCTCCGTTGCTTGCAGCTTGTTCTAATACATATACCACTAATGCACGTACCCGTCTGATATCATATTTGGAATCCAACGAACCTTCTCGAAGAAAAGGATAAGTTTCAAGTAATGCTTCATTTGGAAACATTGCTTTATCAATTGTCCAAATCGGTATAGGTTCGAGCTGAAGGCGTGTTTGCTCATAAAGTATATACGGATTTTTTAAAATATCATTATCTGCAGCATGAATCTCTTTTTTCTTTCGCTCCGATTGTACAAACACAACTGTTGCTTGTTCGTTTGACAATTCCATTCGACTTAACAGTTTAACTAATTCTTTTCGTTCACTTGTCATTTGCTTCCACATACGAGATAACTCTGGTGTTACTTGCTTTGCTAAATAAGATGGCAAATAATCTTTGGGACTCTCAAACATTGCATCTACCAGTGGCCAAATATCTGCATTCTCTGTAAAGTGCTGTTCTAAAGCGCGTGCAACAAAAGTTCCTAGTGAAATCCCCATCGCTGTAAAGCAAGCTCCGAGTCCCGGATATGGTCCACGCAATTTCCATATTTCAGACAAACGGTCATCAATCCATTTCAGGCATTCGTCCCATGGACCACGAATATATTTTTTCATTTTTTCTAGTGATTTAGCTAACTCAATTAAACATTCAATGGCACTGTCATTCGATACATGTTCGCTCGCATACGAAAACTCAGCCATTCGTTCTTCCGGAGCAAAAGCAATGCATTCTGCAACATTTATTTCTGAATGTTTTTCGGCATATGTAAACAATTCTTGATATGGTAACAAAAATCCATCACGAAAATTAGGGCGAAGGGTATGCTGAACCATTCGTTCCCAAAGCATTGCTCGTAAAGATGGAGATTTAGTGGCATATTGATATTCAGTAAGTTCTCCAATATGTTTTACTCTTGCCACTCCAATAAGCACTCTACGCGTTTCTTCAACAAATGGAATTTGTTTAGCATAAAAGAAAATTAAAGAGCCTACTTGTATATGATTCATGAAACTATTTAATAACGTCTCTTGATTCGTCTTCTCCTGCCACCAGTTGCTAGGAAAAGGTAGCTTCGGTTCTCTCGATTCATCTACATCCAATGGATAATATTTTTTCAACTCATTAATGGACGATTTAAGCATCCACCGAAATGGAATAACCGCCGCTGAATAAGCCGGAAATCGTAGAGGAGTTGCCTTAAAATGTCCATGCGTTTCTTTTGAACTTTCTTTATATGGATGGTCAACTACTTTCACATAGTCAAAAGGTGCCATAAACATGCCCCGTTCTGCCACACAACAAGGCCACACATCTTGTGATAGCTCTTCAATAGACATTCCAGCATATTTGCTTTCCAATTTCTCATCTTTCAATTCTTCAATCCTTCTTAATTTTAAACAGCTGGTATTCTTCGCAGGATTGCTACAAATCGTCCCATTCCATCCTTGATCATGCCATGGGACGCGAACGGATAAATGTTTTAATGGATAAATCTCATTTGGTAACATGATAAAATTTTTTCTTCCTTTCTGTCATAGAATTCAAACAACATATCATCGGGCTTATCATTCTTAATATATACACGGCTCATCTCCTAGCTAGTGATCCGATTCTATAACACCCGTGCCTTTCATTTATTTTTCTAACATCTTCTTAATCCGGTTCAAATGATACTCCGTATTATATTCGCTTCGTTTGCTTCCACCGTTGCGTAAATTATATTCGATTTTACGTAAATGATATGTCTGGGCAGTTGTGAGAGCGCTAACATTTATATTTTCTTCACTTAACATCTGTAATAATTCTGCCTCTGTCGAAAATAAATCAACATCCCTTAAAGAATTACCATTAAAATGATACGCACGTATAGTGAAAAAATATTTTTGAAACTCCCCTTGAATAAAATTCACTTCTTCATTTAACAGCTTAGCGTCCGGATAGTCTTGTGGATGTTTATTTTTGTTATAAAAATACTCCCCTGCTGGTCCGACACTAAAATCTAATGAGAGTGGTTTGTTCTCTTTTCCGTTCCGCGTTAATGCGATAATGACCATATATGGCAATTTTAAATACTGTGCAAATTCAACATCTGCATTACTCGGATCTGCCCAGTGTTCAAAGTATTCCTCGTGTGGATGACTATGGTATGTACCTATCCATTTAGAAGTTGAGAATAAACATTTAGCGCTTTGAATCGCTTCATTTATCTTTTGATCTGGTTGCACTAAATCCTCTGTTCGCTTCGAGACACTTCCAACAGGAAAAGCAAAATCACATTCATAGCCCGTTTCTTTTTTTAATCCAAATAATAGACCAAATGATTCTGTGTTTACTCTCTTTTTATTTTGCGGAAAAAATTGTATTGCATCCAATAATATCGTTGAAAAAGAGTGTTGAATTAGTTCTAGATGATTTTTCATCGAAAGCACCTCATTTTAAGTAAAGTAAAATGAATAGCTTTTATGAACAAACCTAAAAAACGTTTAAAAATCTGTGAGTGTACCTTATCATTCCACACTACGGATTCTTACAATAGGAAAAATGATTTCGTCTTTTTCTCTTATCTATCCTATATTAACGTACATATATTTCTCTTTTATCGATACAAACACCACTTTTCAAGTTGTTTTCCGGTCATTTTAGTTCATCATATTTTTTCTTTGAACCAAACGCTTTTCCACCGGATACTTTTTTTCATTTTTTCCATTTTATTGATGATTGCTTCTTCTAAGTCGATGCCTAATTCATGTGACAACAAAAGTGCATAAATAACTATATCAGCTAGTTCATCCTTAATATTTTCAAAATTATCTTGAACTGCTTCTTCGCTTGTTTTCCATTGGAAATTTTCCAGCAACTCCCCTGCTTCTAAAGTCAAAGAAATCGCTAAATCTTTTAGAGTATGAAACTGTTTCCAAGTTGCGCACATCACGAAATTTAATGATTTTTTGCTGTAAGTGTTTCAATACAATTCCCTCCGAACATGTACAAAAGTTTAGAACATGTCCTAAAACTCATAAGTATGCATAAATGAATGCAGAAAATCCCCATCTTAGAAACCATACAGTGACCGAACATACTCTTTCAAAAAAATCTCTCTTCAAAACAGATTGCAAGATTACATATTTTCGATCATATTAAAAAATTGCTCCAATGTTTCTAATTCTAACTTTTGAACTAAATCGATAAACTCGCTATATAATGGGCTATAGATGCTGCTAATGCTTTCCATTTCATATTGCAACGCTTCTTCAGATGCTGCTGATTGCGCCCCAATTAGTAATTCTCTTTGTTTCTCGACAGAGTACCCTTTTTCTTTCATGAACATAAGAACATTCTTGATTTGCTGAATAAATAATGGAGAATGTTCTAACCACCCATTGACTTGTTCTTGCCAGTTATATCTTTGCGGGTTAAGTTCTTCAGATTGACTTCCCTCAAACAACTGTTTTAATGCGTAGTATAGCTCTTTTAACTCTGACTCTGAAAGGGTAACGCCTTTTCCCATTTTCGTATGTGAAGCATTCCAATCTCTTATATCATACTTTGGAGGATAACCGTTCCAACTAATAAGGTTTAATTCCTTACTCCACCCTTTGGATGAGCTAGATAATGTTGCTATTTGTTTTTTGATTTCAAATTGAATCGTTGACAAAAGACTACCCCCTATTTGAATAAATGCTCGAATCAAAGCCAAATGCATCATAATCTTCTTTATAAAAATCTCTTACAAAAGGTGAAATACTTCTAAAGTTTTTACCAGTATACATCAGCTGTACTTCTTTTTTCGCCCGAGTAATTGCCACGTAAAGAACTTTCTTTTCATCATTTAATATAGTGTCGAGGTCAGCATTGTAGCTGTCGCTATCCTTATTGTCACCGGCTCTTTGATCTAATTCTTCTATCCTCTTTTTATTTGGATAATGATCGCGGTCAAAATGAATTAAAAATACATAATCAAATTCAAGACCCTTCACGCTAAATGCATCTGTAAAAAAGATTGGCTTTTTCTGCTTATTTAGTTCAAATCTTCTTGCATATTGCGATGTGGTAATGACATCAAAATTTCGATTTAATTCATTAAAGACAGGACATTGATAGACACCATATTTATCCGCATCATGACGGTGGACGACAGCAATAGTCGCATCCGAATCATGTTTCTGAATCGCTCTAATTTGGTCTACTAGATGTGTAGTTAATTCTTTTGAATGTCGGAAATAATATATAGATGGTTTTTTTCCTTCTCTAACAAAACGTTGATCATCCAAACGGTCATTTTCTTCATCAAGAAACTGCAAACTGCTGGCTAGTTTCATAATTTGTTTCGTTGATCGATAGTTTGTTCGCAAATTTCGGGTTTTTCTTCCCTCGATATACAAACCTAAATCCCGATAAGAAAATGGGCTTCGTTTATAAATGCGCTGCTTAGGATCTCCGGAAACGACAATCGATTTTTTAGTGAGTCCTACTAGCGCCTTCAACTGCATTGCCTGCAAATCCTGTACCTCATCTACAAAAATATAGTCATACTTCAATGATTCCGGGATATCTTCAAAATGTTTGAGCAACAACAAAGCATAATCTTCTAAATCCAAATGATCATGAAACTGTTTTTTTAATAACTCCTGATATTTCTTGTATAAATAGAAAATGGTCCGACGCTGCTCTTTTGTTAATCGCGGAATATTTCCTCTCCCCACACGTTCACAATTATAATAAGATTCTTCCGTAATAAAACCATTTGCCTTCATCCAAAGGATTTCATCCATTAAGAACGTACCCGTATGTGTTTTATAAAGTTTTTGTTCTGGCGGCAGCCTTTTATATTCTTCACTTTCCATAAAAGAATCGACAAGAGCAATGGTGCGGCGTGTAATGGTATCCTCATAACGCCGCAAATTTTCGAGATTTACTCGTAAAAACTCCGTATTTTTAAAGCCGATTTCTCGTAAAATTCCTGTTGCCATATTATGGAAAGTTTTCATATGAAGAGTATGTTTGTCTTTTATCTCATGAAATTTATGCGATTGCTCTATTCTTTTTCTCGCATCTTCAATTAAAGTCGTATTAAATGAACAATATAAAATTCGCTTCGGTTCATTTTCCTGCTCCATTACTTTTAATAGTTTATAAATTAGAGTCAGACTTTTTCCGGTTCCAGCCGAACCATTAATTAACATTTGATCTTCTTCCTGTTGTACAACAGAAATTTGTTCAGGACTTAACGTAATATTTGGCAATAGTCCATGTGCATCAAAATAATTTTGCCATGCTCTCGCAGATTTTTTGGCAAAGTCTAAACGTTTTTTATGGAGATCAGCTGTCATTTGCATCGATGACATACTCACCATCCTTACAAACATGCAGGAATGGACACATGCGGCAATGTTGTCCGCTTCTAGCTTCTATTTCCTTGATTCTCACACTCGCAAGAAATTCTTTTATATGCTCATCTATTCGAAATGTGTCATGATCATATTGGTGTTTTGCTTTCCAATTTTTCGTTACAATATATTTACTTCCTAAACGTTGGAGCCGTTTCATTGCTTTTGGATAATAAATATTCTGATATGATTTATAGGTTCTTAAACCTGAACTATACGATGTATCCAACAAATTTTGTTTATGCGCATTTGTCCATTGCGGAAATAAAGGAAACATCGTTTCTCTAAATAACTCTTCTCCTTCTCCTTGTTCAGCAAGTAGTTTGCCAATGATTGAAAATGCTTGCTGTTGATGGAAGTCGTTTTCATAAACAGGATGGTGTTCGACAAAAGCATTCAAAAAGAATTTCCGCTGGCAAAAATCACTGTCCAACCACAACAAATCAGGGATATTTCGCAATGGCTCTTTTGGTATTTCCTCTTGCGTGGTTACAGTTTCTTCCCAACTAAATTCTTCTGTTTGCTCTTCCAAATTCACTTTCTCTTTATTATATAATTCTTCTAATATCATGAAATAAATACTTGGACCATCATTTTCCTGCAAATCTTTTATATAACTAAAAGTAATTTGTCCATTCCCATACGCAAGAAGATGATATATCGAATATAGCGCAGTACTTCTTGTTACATTCCGCGAATAATAATCGACTAAGAGGGCATTAATCCTAATATTTTGGTTGGTAGCAATAAATGAGCAACGAATGCATTCTTTTAACCAAGTATGAGTTAAGAGGCTTGGCAACTCGGGAGTTTTCCAAGGGAATGTTTTAAACGATAGCCCCGTTACATGAATGTTTTCTGCACTCAAAGTCTTGCCGATTAACTGATCAAAGTTCAAAATCTTATTTTCTTGTTCTTCAGTGGAACCTAAATAAAAAGTAAGCAACTGGTATAGCTCTTCTTTAGCAAACTCCCAATGATCAGGGATATGGATGGAAAACAGCTTTTCAATTTTTTGCTTAGCGCTTGGCTCCCACTTATCTTTAACAGTTAAGTAAATTTTATATAGTTCTCTTAAATATAATTGGACATTTTTCTTTTCTCTTTCAGCTAATAGAAGCCGATTCACTTTTCGAGCTAAATCTTTTGTACATTCGATTAGCTGTTTCACCGTAATTTGATACCTGGACTGATGTACATATGGAAAACAACGAAACGGATTGCTCAAATAACACTTTAACCGATGGCGCCCTGCCTGTTCTTTTGCCACTTCATCAAATACCTGACTTACCTCTTGAAGATAAACTAACGACTGTAGACGTTCCATTATATTTTGGAAACTTTCAACACCGTCCATATAATCACGCAAATCAACTAACAGTGTCAATGCTTGTGTGCCGTTTATGCTCCCGTACTGCACCCATCCGGATGTCATCATGTTTACATAATCATCATATGTTAAGAAAATGCCATCTTCAGTTTTTTTGCAGTTTTGTAGAGAAAGAAAAAACTTCCCATAACGACTTGCATAAAAATGATCACTTTTCGTGCAATCCGTATAAATGTTTAAATCTTTTTCATAACTTGCAATTACTTCATTTTGATTATTTACAATTGGATTTTTTTGGAGATACTCTTTAAATTCAGTTGGATGGTTAAAAGACAAAAAACGAATGTTATCTAATTGATCTTCTTGATGTGGAAAACATTTATCCAAATATTGTGCAAATTTTGTGCCTCGATTAGGTTGAGAGCTTTCAACACATTCCCAACGGCTATAATCACATCCACTAACGCGCTCATAAATTTCACGCCATGTTTTATAAACATCTGGCGCATTGGGGTTGAATGGAATATAAAATACAACATTTAACCCAATTTGTTGAAACAAATAAAACATCATCATCCTTAAAGTATCAATGTAATCAAAATGATGAACACAAACTGTATGAATGTCAGTGTCTATGTTCAATTTCTCAGCTATTTTTCCCTTCGTAAGATTTGCTCGTTCTTGCAAATAGCTTAATATGACAGGATCGTTTCTTAATTCGTCCAACATCGTAATGAGAAATTTTTGTTCCTCATTTAACTGTATCTCCGGAAAATGAAACAATCTTATTAGACCCATCTCTATTAAAAAACGGATAGATAAATAAAAGTCGCGGATTCTTTTCTCAAAGTAGGTCACTTTTTCCGTTGGAGCATTTCTGTAAATATATTCACGGATCGTGGATAGCAAATATACCTCGGTATGAGGATGATGCCAATCCGAAAACAGTCTCTCTATGAAAGATTTATAACCAAAAACTTGGTTAGAAGACTCGTTCAAGTTCCGTAAATATTCAGCAAAAGCCGCACTTTGGGTAAGATGTATTTCACCTTGATGAATCTTAAAGTTTTCGTAAAACTTTTTTGTATGCTGGTAGTACTTCACTTTAAACAACCAACATCTCCCCGCTTTCTAGCAAGTCGCTCCAACACTGAGTCTGGTATGGATTCATTTGTGAGGAACTGTTCGCATAAACTGCTTTTCTCGCACGCGTTAAGGCTACGTATAACAACCTAGCTTCTTCAGCAATCGTTTCCATCTTTTCTGAACCGACATATTCATTGTAGTAGTTATTCTCAAACTCGAAACCATTCCAATGAACCCTATATCCCATTTTCCATTGCGGCCTATCTGAAACTAAGATTAAATCCGTTTTCCCCTGCTTAATAAAGGCACTTTGTGTTAATGGCATTAATACATAGTCAAACTCCAAACCTTTTGCTGTATGAACAGTCATTACCTTAATTCGATGATTTACATTGCTCTCTAGTTTTAGTTCGTTTTCTGTTGCATCTGTTGCCATTTTAATAAATAAAAATTTTTCAAGATCATATAAGGAGGCCTGGAAATCGCCAAATTCTTTTTTTATTAGATAAATGAGACGATCTAAGTTCATTTTGTATTCTTTCATTTTTGCAACGGCTTCCTTTTTTTGCATTTCAATATCTCCATCAGGAAACCAGGTTCTTAACTGATTGTAGTAGCGAAGCCGAAATACTTCATGCGGTTGAACCGTATCAATAATTTTTTGAAGCAGAGCAATCGCTGATGAAGTATTCCACTCATATTCCGGATGATCTAATCTATCAAATATCTCTAATAAATCAAGAACGAAAGGCTTTTCTGGCGTATAAGCAGATAAAATTTTAGCAATAGTCAGTTCATTCTCCCCGTAAGAGCTTTGGTGAAATAAATAACGATCTTTCGGAACATTTGGATGTGTAAGTCTTCGAATCAACAAATAAAATTCCCTCACTGGCAACGAACGGTAAAAAGAGCCTGACAAAGTTGCTTCACAAAAGAATCCCAGATTCTCGATCCTCTTCACCATTTCCAACACTTCACGGTTAGAGCGAACTAACACTGCAACATTCTCATTATGCAAACGGCGAAGTAAATATTTTAAAGTTGTATCGTCCATATCTAGGGTAACTAACCCTTCTTCGCAACTTTCCTCTTGCACGGGAATAAGCTTGTCCGTATCGTCAAACTGAAACTTTTCAACGACTTTTGTCCATTTTTGAAATAAGACGTTAAATTGCTTTAATAATGTTGGTGTGGAGCGATAGTTCTTTCGTAGGGAATACTCCTTATAAACTTGATTCGCTGTTTTTAGTTGCTGCTGTAATTGACGAAACGCCGTATAATCTGCTCCTCGGAAACGATAAATGCTTTGCTTAATATCCCCGACCGCAAACAACTGACAACGATACTTCTCTACTAGCCAACTAACAAACGCTACTTGTGACTCATCAGTGTCTTGAAATTCGTCGACAAACAAATAACGGATCGAAAGCCTTAATTGATCAGAGGAAAGATTCTTTAGCAATATGAGGCGGCTTATTAAATCACTTATTTCTAATGTCTCTTCCACCTTTTTCTGTTCATCAAGCTCTTGAATGACATGCTTAATCACATAATTTGCGAATTCATGAAATCCATGTATATCTATTCCAAAATCGAGCCGTTGAATACTTTCAACCGGGATCGATTTATTGTGTAACTGTTCAATCATATCGGTAAAGGATCGAATGATTTGATAGTGAGGGATTTTCCGAAAACGTTCGTATATCTCCGGACACTCAACAGAAAATTGATCAATATGTTTTTCGATTAATTTCCTCCGTTCATGTTTGTAACTTCTTACTTGCATGGAACGTGAAAATCCCAATGTTCGCCCTTCGGTTGCTAGAAACTCTTTAGCAAACGAGTGAATGGTTCCGATAAACATATTTCCCACTTCTTCCATCCACTCTAAATACTTTTTGTCTTTTGTCAAATCGTAATAGTTTTTGAGTTTTTGCAATAGCTTTGAGCGCATATTTGCTGCCGCTTCATTTGTAAACGTTATCATAACAACCGAACGCAAATCGAGATTAGGTTCCATATGCTTTAGAAACATAATCCGATTAATCATCGTAGTTGTTTTTCCCGTACCCGCTCCTGCTTTCACAATGCAATGTCCTTCGTCATATCTATGCTCGAGTTGATATTGCTCTTTGTTAAAAGTACTATTTTGATCAAGATAATCTAATAATTGAGAATCATTTACTTTGCCATCCTCAATGAGGATAAATGTATGTTCCCATTCCGGCAAATAACGGACAACGGAGACATTCAATAATTCTTTCTTACTCGCTTCCTGTAAAACGGGATCTTCAAGTAGTTCTTCCGGATCATCAAAGGTAAGAAAATACACCTTTTGTCCATTTTGAATATATTGATAAAGTTCTTCCGTTACTGCTTGTTGAATGTCAGGAGAAAATATTAGCACGGAATATTTAGCCTTGTTCATTTGTCATACACTCCTATAACTCCGCACAAAAATAAATTATAATTCTATTTTATACGAAAATGGTAAATTAGTTCTAGAAAGTTAATTCAAATTTATGTTTATTATATAGAATTTTTACTTTTGTAACCGATGATGTATAAAATTTTGTGTAAAGCATTTTACTAGATCAAAAGAAAAAAGGTAGGGTATTCTCTGATTGAACCCAAACATTCCAGAGAAAGGAGAACCCTACCTATGTCTAAAAGTATACCGAATGTAGACTGGACAAATCAACTGGAAAGTGTCATTCGTCAGTTTGTGAAGGAAAAATTAGAGCTGATTATGCGGGAAGAAATCAAACATTTCCTCGAAATCGAACAGGCGGACACATCCAATATGAGAAACGGCTACTATCAACGAAATCTAGATACACAATATGGCCGGATTGAAGGGCTTTTGGTGCCAAGTGTAAATTAGCACATTATTTCAGAATCCCTTTTTCAAATTATTTCAGGCGGATTCGGAAATAATGTGCAAAATTTTTGCGGATTGTTCCGGATTTTGCACATTCTTTCGGAACGTTTGCACGCTCTTTCAGATGAAGATTTCCAGCGCGCCTGATGGACCGATGGAAAAGAAAAAGCACAAAAGAGGCCGATTCGGCCCCTTTCATGCTAATACCCCATTTCCTCTGCGGCCATGCGCACCACTTCTTCGTCAATGGCGTCCTTTTTCAGCTGATACCCGTATAACAGGCACGTCGTGGCCAACGTGTTGATCACCCGAGGCCATCCCCGCGACTGCAGGGCAATCGCCTCTAACGCCGATGGGGTGAAGATCGGATGCTTCGCCCCGGCCTGTTTCATCCGATGTTCGATGTAGCCCGCCACCTCTTCCTTCTCCAGCGGCCCCATCCGGTATCGCATGATGATCCGCTGGTCGAGAGGGCGGTGCTGATTGAGCCGCAGCTTCCCCTGTAAATGGGGCAGCCCGGCCAAAATCAAGACAAATGGGTTGGTCGAATCCATCTCAAAGTTGAACAAGATCGCGATGTCCTGTAAAAATGCATCCTTCGCTAAATGCATCTCGTCCAAAATGAACACCGGCGTGATCCGCCGTTCATGATACAATCGCTCAATCGCCTGCTGGATTTGGCGGAAGAGATCTACCTTGCGGTACTTCGGTTCCTCTCCTAATCCCAAGGCCAGNGATCGCCTGCTGGATTTGGCGGAAGAGGTCTACCTTGCGGTACTTCGGTTCCTCTCCTAATCCCAAGGCCAAACCACGGTAAAAATCCATCACGCCTCCGGTGGATAACGGAAAGTAGACGACATGATACAATGATGGATTCAATGATTCTTTCAGCGCCCGAAGGGCGAACGTCTTGCCCGCCCCCGGCTCTCCGATCAACAGCCCGATCCCCCGGGTTCGTTTCACGTACTCCAGCGCCCGCAACGCTTCCTGAAACGGCGCCCCTTGATACGCCTCGGACGGGTCTGTTTCTTTCGCAAACGGCTCCCGCGAAAGGGAGTAAAACGATTTATACACCGTGTTCTCCCTCCTTCGCCGGAATCGCCGCAAACGGGGACCGATGGCGTTTTACATAGGCGTTGTCCTCCAAACGAACCCGAACGGCCTCCGCCACCTTCCTTCCATCTTCGTACACATAGACGCCCCGTTCGTCATAGCGGAGTTCAATCGATTGCCCAATGAACCGGGGCGGCACTTCATACAGCTGCTTGTTCAAGGTGATCGTTCCATCGGCTTTGACCTTGCGGTGCTCCCGCTTCAGAAAAATCGCATCCAGCCAATCGCCATCTTCGATGAACGACACGAGATGCACTTGCGATTGAAACACCTCATGCGGCGTTTTTCCGTCCAGCGAGGCGTGCGGTTTTCGATGATACTCCTCTTCAAGCCACCTCCAAAAGCGCTCGTTCAGCTCTTCGAGCGACTTCGGGGGATCCAACTCCAGCAGCGGATAAAACCGCGTCTGTACGGTGCGGAAGAACCGTTCGATTTTCCCTTTGCTTTGCGGGTCATACGGCTGGGTGTGGATGAGCGTAATTCCCATCTCGGCGCACGCATACTGCAGCACCTCGGATCGATAAATTTTCCCGTTGTCCGAGTAAATGCGCTTCGGCTTCCCGCAACGAAGCACCGCTTCCTTCGTGACGATCCGCAG
>NZ_QCWL01000001.1:1948387-1948996 GCF_003064505.1 Geobacillus sp. LYN3
TTTCCCGTTGTCCGAGTAAATGCGCTTCGGCTTCCCGCAACGAAGCACCGCTTCCTTCGTGACGATCCGCAGCCCGTCAAACTTCTCCGAAGGGAAAAACTGCGCGTACGGCACAAACCGCGAGCAGTCATCGATATAGGCGATCAAAAACGTTTTCTGGGCTTTCCCATTGACTCGAATCGTTGGTCCATGGGATAAGTCCCCTTGCCAAAGCTCATTGATCTGGTCATACGCAAAGCGCTTTCGCTCCGGCATGGGCAAGATTTCTTTCCCGACAAGGTTGTGTTTTTTCAACAATCGGTATATAGTAAAGTAAGAGATATGGTTTTCTGGGATTTCCCCCTGCTCGATCAGGTGTTCGTAGAACACCGTCACGGGCATGGTGGGATGTTCTTTTCTTAGGGCTAAAATATGATCCTCATCATCGGGCGACAGACGCCTTGAGTGGCCGCGGTCCGAACGGCGCTTCGGCTTTAAGGCGTCAAAGCCCCCTTTTTTGTATCGGGTGCACCAATCGAGGATCGTCTTGGCTGCGATTCGCTTGTCGCCCTGGTGGGGAACATGGTGCACTCGCTCGCTCACCTCTTTCAGATACGTCTTCGGTTCCAC
>NZ_QCWL01000001.1:1949001-1949993 GCF_003064505.1 Geobacillus sp. LYN3
GCCCATTCACCAACGGAGCGATTAGCCCGTACCGAAACAGGGCAATGTCGTGTCTCATCGACTCATCCATTCGAATCTCCTCCTTGTCTCACTTGGAATCAGGACCGTTCCGGTCCTCCTGCCCTTATCGTACCGAATTGCTTTTTCTCCGTCGATAGGAAAGGTTTGTGGGAACCTCAATCATTTCCAATTTAGGATATGTATGTAAAATCAGGATCCCATTTAATTCGCAAAAGGGTGTCGGAATCCGTTCTCCCACATCTCTCTGATGACCGAATAGAGACCGTGTTCCTCCAACGTCCGGATCCACCAGGAAGCCCGTTCCTTTTCTTTTTTCACGATAGGGCCTATGATCCTCCACCGCCTCGCAAAAAAGCTGTGAAGGTTTGATAGGTTTCGGCAGAACCGCCGGACATAAAAGATGATGCCGTCCTTTGTCGGGAGAAACGGAGCCCGGTTCGTCCTTTCGGTCAATCCCAACTGCTCTTTCACGACTTGCCATATGGCGGACAACGTATACTGAAAATACGGGAGGAGAAAGGAAGGCAGCACACTCACCGTCTTCAAGCATTCCCGACAGCGATACCGGACAATCCAAATGCGATAATCACCATGTGGGGTCAATGCGTTTCGCTCATAGTAACCGTGGCGGTGCAACGGGCGCTTGGCCCGGCAATGCGGACACTGTGTCAGAAGAGGGAAGTCGTTTTCTTTTCCACGCTCTGCATACGTTTGGACGTCAATGCCAAAGTCATGAAATTGAATCACGTCCTCCTCCCCCTCCTCTGAATCGATGGATTTTCTCTTCCGAAATAATTCATAAAAAATTTAGCACATTCTTTCAGAAAAGGGGAGAGGGCTTTCTGAAGGAATGTGCAAAAAAATGGCTCTTTTGTTCCGAAATAAAGTGATAATTTACAGTTGGTCCTTACGAAGCTTTTCACAGCCTTTTAAGAGAAGATATCGAGCCTTTTTCAATGGAGAAAATTCCT
>NZ_QCWL01000001.1:1950171-1950950 GCF_003064505.1 Geobacillus sp. LYN3
TCCTTCCTGAAAAGATGCCTCCGTTGCTGCTTGGCGTTCTTTTGCTTTTTTCGACGCGATGGAGTAATAAATGCGTTCCAATGTCGTATATGAGATGCAGTGCTTTCGGCTAACCTCTTGAATGGTGGAGCCTTCACAAAGTTCATACAAGTACTCACAAAATCGATTGGTATAGTGTTGATTTGGTTGAATCGATTCCAAAGAGGCGGAAAACACTTGGGAACAATTCCAGCATCGATAGCGCTTCACCTTCACGAACAAGTACACCGGTTGATGGAAAATCGCCAAATCCCGTACTTTTCTTGTCCGTCTGTCGTGGACAGAGGAAGTGGCAAACCCACAATGAGGGCAACGTTCCTGTGTCTCTGTTTTCTCTACATGAATCGCATAACCATAGGAAAGAAGTTCTTGTTTAATCACTTTAAATTCTGGCAATCCTAGTGATATAGAAAGCACTTACGAGACCTCCTTAATGTTTGTTTCGTCGCTAACATTATTGCCAGGATCTCGTTAGTGCTTTCTCTTTTTTGTCACTAAATCACAAAATTTGGTGATGAACCAAAACTTTAAACCCATATCTTGCATCTTTCTCACCTGAAGACCAAATAAAACTTAAACAACAATTGTTTCCTCATATTTTTGGTAAAGAAGAAGTCGCTGTTAGCCAAGAAACTACACCGACAAGTAACGCTAACTCTGACTTAGTTAACCCGTGGTGCTAGTTGAGTGTCAGCGCTCAACCAGCCCTAGTGTGACCAAGGAATAAGCCAACAAGATGC
>NZ_QCWL01000001.1:1950960-1954096 GCF_003064505.1 Geobacillus sp. LYN3
GATAATTCATCTCTTTTTCTAAGTCAGGAAAATTTGTGGAAATCCTCATGGTTATTAAGTCCATACGTTTTATCAACTTTATATCTGAATGATTTGTTGAAATTACTGACGACTGAATGTAAAACAATTACAGAAATACCTAGCAACTTATTGGTGATGGATAGAGGAAAAGGATTGAATTTTGACTTTGAAGGTACCCCCCGAAAACGTGTAACCTTCATAGAAAATGGATGTCTCATTACACAGGCACATAATTTGTTTAGTGCAAGTCTGACTAATGTTCCAAGTACAGGTCATGCGGGGTTAAACGGAAGAACAATTTGGGACCTTTATGTTGGGCCAAAAGAATATAAATATGATATTTCACATATCAATCAGTGGAAAAAACAATGGATAGACGAAGGTTTTTTAGTTATTGCTGGAGTGCATCCTTTTAGTTATTCCGATACCCAAGCTTGCTTTATATCATTCTTGAATCCTTTATATAAGAACACAGGAAAACATATAACTATAAGAGCTAAAATACCTTCACTATGGGAATTATGTAAAATTGGAGAGTGGGTTGGACCAGTTCAATATGGAAGACACCCATGGTCATCGCCTTGGATTATTGTACGAGAACCAATTCATTTATTCGAATCTGTGTGAATGGTAAGTAAACCTATGAAATATAACTGAGGCAAGTATAGTTTACATATAATTAACCCTCATTTAATTAGTCCTCATTGGTAAAACATGAAAAATTATAGTTAGGAAAATAAATGCGTTCCCTTTTTCTTGCATTAATATTTTCTTAACAGACATTTATCCAATAAAACTATAATTGTTAGGAGATGATTCCTTGTGTGGAAAAATCAAAATTTACTTATTCTTCTTGGAGGGTTATTTATTGCTGAACTTGGTATCTGGTTTGGCGTTATCGGAACGCTGGAGTTTTTACAACAACATGTTCATTCGTTTTTTCTTCAATCGGTAATTTTGGTTTCCGGAATTTTGTTCAGCATAGTTATTGGCCCTTTTGCCGGAAAAGTGGTCGACCAAACATCCAAAAAAACTGTTATATTTTGGGTATCTATTATGCGGATTATCGCGGTATGTGCAATGTTTATTGCAATTTGGCAAGAAAATTTTATGTGGGTTTTTATGTACAGTATATTTATTGGGGGAGCGGCAGCCTTTTATTTTCCCGCTGTTCAATCTTCGATTCCAAAAGTTACACAACCAGAACACTTAGTAAAGGCAAATGCACTAAACTTTAACCTTGTCACATTAGCAAGAATATTTGGGGCTGTTCTAGCCGGTGTTTTGCTTGTATATGTTTCTGTGACTACTTTGTTTATAATCGCGATTATTACCTATTTCCTCTTACTAATGTCTACATTATTTTTACGTATAGAGGAACCTTCCATAACCAGTCGTCATTCATCAGAACAAACAGGTCGCAATATAAAAGGTCATCGATCATTTCATGAAATATTGTCGGTAATTAATCGTCTTCCAGTAATTAAGATGATTCTTATCTTAACGGTTTTCCCATTTATTTTTATTGGCGGATTTAATCTGATGGTGATCAATATAAGTCAATTGCAAGATTCATCTTTGATTAAAGGATTGTTGTACGGAGCAGAAGGTTTATCCATTTTTATTGCTGGTTTAACTGCGAGTCGGCTCAAGAAAGGTAAAAATTCCGTCCCATTATTATTGATATCGTGCCTCCTCATTGGTGTTGCTCAAATGTCTTTATTCTTAGCAGAATGGAGATGGCTTCCTGTTGTTTCTTTTGCTCTATTCGGTTATGTTGTTGGTATTTTCATGCCCTTATCCAATACGGTATGCCAGGAATTAATTCCAGACGAATATCTAGGAAGGTTTTTCTCTTTGAGAAGGATGCTGGAAAGTTTTGTTCAACAGGTTTCTGTATTGTGTACAGGAGTATTGCTTGATTGGATAGGGTTTCATTGGACCGTTATTTTACTTGGTTTATTAACATTTATAATTGTTGGTTTACTATGTATAAGACAACTGTATGAACCGATTCATTATATGCAGGAAACAAAAATGGACCAATAGAAAAAAGGTGTTTTTATAAACCTTTTGAAGAGACCACTCAAGGGAACGCGTTATGTTAAGCTGTTAGCTTAACTTCAACAATAGGAATTAAGTTAAAAGGAGCCTTTATCGGTTCCTTTTTTATAGATTCTTTTCTAAGATTGTTGCTTTTAGAAAAGTCTTTTACGCTCTCGATACAATTAAAGGTAATATTGTAGACTACACATTTATCATAATGTTTATGATGGAATTCTGTCACTCTACAAAAAGAGCAGGGAGATTATATCGGGCTATAAAGATTTGCGTTATATCTAAATTTAACGAAAAATATGGACAGAAATAATAAATATTTGGTATAATTTGGTCGTGAAGAATAGGTATCGTCAAGAATTTTGTGTAATGCAAGATAGATAGGGTATCTCTGGAATGGATAGGGGACTAGTTTCCCCTGCAAAGGAGACTGAATATTCAGTCTCCTTTGCAGAAAGGGAGAATCCCCTTATCTTATTGGTTTGATATTTACATTATTTGGTTAATTATAACATTCTTCAAACATTCGTTGAAGAGCTTCATGTGCTTCGGCAAATCCTCGTAACTTTCGTCCTGCCCATTTCTCATTAAAATCTTGAATGGTCAAATACACGACTTTTTCAGCGGCTTCTAAACTGCTCAAACTGTTCATCGGCTTTAGACGTTTCCAAATCTCCTTGATCGTTCGTTCAATCGCATTTGTGGTGTAAATCATACTACGTATGCTAATCGGATAACTCATAAATGTGAGGAGGACATCCAACTCGTTGGCCCAAGATTGAACTTCTCTCGGGTACTTACCAGACCATTTCGACTCAAACTGTTGAAACATCTCCAGTGCAATTTTTTTATTCGGAGATCGATAAATGAGTTTCAAATCTTCCGCCATTTCGAATTGGTCTTTTTTCCGAACACGACGGAGTGTGTTACGGACTTTGTGAACGACACAACGCTGCACATCTGCTTTCGGATACACCGCCTTAAAGCTTCCTCCAGCCCCGGTAGTCCATCGAATACGCCCAGAAGCACTTCCTTGACGCCTCTTTTGTAGAGCTGT
>NZ_QCWL01000001.1:1954196-1956253 GCF_003064505.1 Geobacillus sp. LYN3
TTTACCAACTGTGGATAATTTGAAAATCCCTATTTTGACGAAAAACTTTGAAATTTACTCTTCATAGCTGATAGTTTTACGCAAAGTTTGAGGCAGGAAATAAAAAGTAATATAATGAAAGAAAATGGCCCGGATTGGGGCGAAGAAAAGGAGGGGCAGTGTTGACTGAACAGATCGAGCCAATCATTATTGAAGTGTTGACCGAAACGGTGTCCCCATATTTGATTTATTTGTTTGGATCAACGGTTGCAGGACATATCCATCAAGACAGCGACATTGATATCGCTTTTCTCAGCGACCAAAAACAATTGGATCATTATGAACGATTTATGGTTGCGCAAGAATTGGCATCCAGGCTGCACCGGGATGTCGATCTTGTGGACCTCAAACAAGCAAGCACCGTGTTTCAGGCGCAAGTGGTCAGTAACGGCAAAGTCATCTATTGTACAAATGAACAGAAAAAAGCCGAATATGAATGGAGAGCCTTGAAGATGTATGCAAAATTGAATGAAGAACGCGCGGAAATCTTGCGAAACATTAATGAAAGCGGGTCGGTTTATGAAAAATGATGTCATTTTAAATAAAATTAGCGTGATCGAGCGGTGCATAAAGCGCATTCACGAAGAATATGAGAACAACCCGAAAAATTTAGAAAACTACACGAAGCAAGACTCCATTATCTTAAATCTCCAACGAGCATGTGAAGCAAGCATCGACCTAGCGATGCACATGGTCGCACAGAAAAAGCTAGGCCTCCCCCAAAACAGTCGAGACGCTTTTTCTCTTTTAGAACAGCACGGCATCATCACTCCTTTTGTTTCACAAAAAATGAAAGCGATGGTCGGATTTAGAAACATCGCCGTTCACGACTACCAGGAAATTAATTTGACAATTTTGCAAAAAATACTTGATCACCATCTAACCGACTTTACCGAGTTCACGAAAGCGATTCTTTTTTATGAGCAGTAAAGCGGGCGGTGCAGATACGCGCCGTCCGAGCATGTTATTTAAGCAAAGACATAATTCAAGATAGAGACTTCTCATAAATCATTATTCCATCGCGCTCAATTTGCCGTTGAATTGCCTCATTCAGCGAATCGAAAGACAGCACATCACACGAATAAATGCCGACAATGTTGTCAATCTTATTCATGATTTTCCCTTTTTGTTTCCCGTATAATTAATGTACAAATCAATACCGTCTCTTTTGGAAGCTCGGTGTTTTCATATTGCACATCAACAATACGCTCGCGGCCCGTGCGATTTAAAATCCCGTTCAAAAACGCGATCGTAATTCGCTTTTGGTTTGGCTGGCCGAACAATTGCTTAAACATAAAATCCATTTTCAAATCGAAGTATCTTTTGTCATTGAGGAAATTTTTGAGAGGATACAGATATAGATACGATTTTATTAAAGCGGAATGAAAGAGGAAAAACCAAGAATTCAAACAGAATTTTCTGAATAAAAACAAGAAGAGAGCCGAGTGATTTTTTGGAATTACGGACTCTCTTTTTCTGATAATCTAATCATCTTCGACATACTTCGGGGCGTGACAGGCACGCAAACTAAGAGACTGAATATTCAGTCTCTTGTGTGGAGGAAATATCCCCCCTCTATTCTAAATCCATTTCAGAGATACCCTATCTATCTTACATTACACAAAATTCTTGACGGTGCCGATGAACAGTTTGAGCAGTTTAGAAGCCGCTGAAAAAATCGTGTATTTGACCATTCAAGATTTTAATGAGAAATGGGCAGGGCGAAAGTTAAGAGGATTTGCCGAAGCACAGGAAGCCCTCCAGCGAATGTTTGAAGAACGTTACAATTAACCAAATACTGTAAATAACAAAGTAAGGGGATTCTCCCTTTCCGCACAGGAGACAGAATATTCTGTCTCCTGTGCGGAGGAAACCGACTCCTTATCTATTCCAAATCCATTCAGAGATACCCTATCTATCTTTCATTACACAAAATTCTTGACGGTACCTGTTCATCGGTTTTAGGCGTTTCCGAATCTCCTTGATCGTTCGTTCGATGGCATTCGTCGTGTAAATCA
>NZ_QCWL01000001.1:1956326-1956585 GCF_003064505.1 Geobacillus sp. LYN3
GCTGGACCATTTCGACTCAAACTGTTGAAACATTTGTAACGCCATCTCCTTATTCGGCGCGCGATAAATCAGCTTGAGATCCTCGGCCACTTCGAATTGGTCTTTTTTCCGAACACGGCTGAGGGTGTTGCGGACTTTGTGAACGACACAGCGCTGCACATCGGCTTTCGGATACACCGCCTTAAAGGCTTCCTCCAGCCCCGGTAGTCCATCGAATACGCCCAGAAGCACTTCCTTGACGCCTCTTTTGTAGAGCTGT
>NZ_QCWL01000001.1:1956671-1956912 GCF_003064505.1 Geobacillus sp. LYN3
ATAAGCATTTCCTAGAATTCGTTCAATAAACTTGCCAATTTCCCGTGTACTCATGCCACTTTGATACATCCTGATGATGGCTTCCTCCAGCCAGCCGGTGTGCCGTTGGTAAGGGGCAAACAACTGTGTTTGAAATTCCCCGTTTCGGTCTCTTGGAACCAAAAGACCCTCAATCCGGCCATATTGCGTATCTAGATTTCGTTGATAGTAGCCGTTTCTCATATTTGATGTTCCGGCCTGT
>NZ_QCWL01000001.1:1956979-1960796 GCF_003064505.1 Geobacillus sp. LYN3
CAATCAGAGAATACCCTACCTTTTTTCTTTTGGTCTAGCAAAATGCTTTACACAAAATTTTATACATCATCTCCGGCTGCAACTGAAATTAAGAGAGTGACAAAGAATGTATTTTTAGAACAAGTGAAATTGGTGCCTGTTAGATTTGCGCGTATTGACGACACGGACTTCTTTAGAGTTACAAGAGCCAAATTATTTGTGTCAGGTTTCATTCGCAAAGATATTGAATATGCTTCCAATGCATGTAATGGAGCACTTCAGGATAGAATTGCCGATCTTCCATTTTCTGGTTTTGCAGAACTTCTAGAAGGCGATTTCCTCACTTTCCCAATTATCGGTATTTCAGAAAACAGCAAAGCTTTATTCCTTAACGAGAAAAACGACTTAACTCCTCGCTTAGATAAATATTTCTTCCAAAATCTCGTCAAATATAATGAACAACCATACGGCGAGTTAATAGGCGCGAATTTCTACGAACTTGATTTTTCGCCAACTCATGTAAGCCCTGAGGGAGAGTTTAGCTCATTGCGCGAAAAAATCGTCATGGATCTTACTGTAAAAGTATTACAAGTCCAACAAATGCAAGTTGCGGCTACAGGAATAACTCCTGCTTTCCCTGAAGGTACTGTTGGTTACTAACAAGTCTTTCATTCGGTCTGCCCATTTTTTAAAATAACGTCAGGGCTAAAAAGATGGTTAAATACATCTTTTTTCATATAATAAAAGAGCTGAATTCGTTACAGTTCAGCTCTTTTATTCTTTATAAAATAGTATAGGAACCAGACTGCATGATTTTGTCCATCTGCTGCTACACGGCGGAAAATTTCTTTTATATAAAGTACATGTTAACGTTAATGAGAAACAATAATATAGCTAGCTGGGCGAGCAGTTTTCCTAATAAAATGACAGTGGAATCATACGAATGAGCGCCCCATATATACAGTACAGAACCAATGATGAATAACACATTAATGATTATCCAAACATAATACGGCATACGAACCTCCAACGATTTCAGGATAAATAGGAAATAACAAACAACAAGTCGTCTCCCTATGCATTTTGTCACACTTTTCTTTTATAATAACATGATTAGAATGGTATTATCCTCATTTATCACGAAAAAGAAAACAATCATTGCATTTCCTTCTTTTCTTGCTAAAATAATAAATGTTGCTTTTCTTGCCACACCATGTATACCGATGGTGCTTTTTTGTATATACCTTAACGATGTAAGGGGAGAAGCATATGAACATTAGAACGATCGTCGTCAACGGCATTTTAGCAGCTGTGTACATCGCGGTAACGATGCTGATTCAGCCGTTTGGATTTACTAATGTGCAGTTTCGCATGTCGGAAATGCTGAATCATCTTGTCGTGTTTAATAAAAAGTATTTCTTTGGCATTGTGTTAGGCGTCTTTTTTGCCAATCTGTTTTTCTCGCCGATGGTGGCGTACGATCTCATTTTCGGGGTCGGGCAGTCGGTTATCGCCCTTCTGATCACGATTTTTTCGATGCGGTATGTGAAAAATGTATGGGCGCGGATGGCCGTCAATACGCTGGTATTTACGTTTACGATGTTTTTGATTGCGTGGGAGTTAAAGCTGGCGTTTGACCTGCCATTCCTTTTCACGTGGCTGACGACCGCCGCAGGCGAATTTGTCGTCATGGCGGTTGGCGCACCAATTATGTACGCGGTAAACCGGCGGGCCCATCTGGATAAATTAGTATAAATATAAAGCGGCAAGGGGTTACCTGCCGCTTTTTCTTACATTAGACGAATTTAGGCCGCTAGTTTCTCTACCACTGCTATCACAGTCGGTACGGTTCTTTCCTTACAACATCCCCTTCATTTTCTCAATAATCAGGAATGATGGGATGCGTTTATTAAAGATGTGATAAATGATCGTTTCATAGCCGCAAGAGTGGATTCACCAAATCTTTGAAGCAATTATTCCTAGCAATTTTCATCCGTGTCCCATCCTTCCAAAAAAGATGGTATGCCGTTTTCTAATAACCGTGCTGGAATGGCCATATCATGAAAAACGATCCAAATGGTTAAAAAATGAAGTATTTGGTCAATAAGAAATAAAAATGCTTGGCTTCCTGTTCCTTTCAACCTATCGTTCCATTTGATTTTGCCGTAGTCCATGAGATAATGACAAATAGAAATAAGCAAAATGACTTGTCCAAGCAATAGAAAAATAGAGAGATGAAATGAATAGTTGATATTCGTTCAAGATACTTAGTAAACGTCCCTTTTCCATCTGTCTGGACTTTTTGACATCCGCAGCAAAACAGATAGCTGGTGTTGGTTTCATAACATCCCTCTTTTTGTTGATGTATATGTATCAATATTACCATTGTTGTTGAAAAAACATCAACATATCTTTCTGAAACGAGTTCTCTATAATTAGCGATACATAAACTTTTCGTCTTTGAAACAAGGCAAGAACAAGGATGACTAACGCTATCACTTCTATCGTTATAACGATTTTCCATTATCACCGCTTTTGTCTCTGAAAAGTTCAGATCCTCTTTGAATAATACTATTACCGAATTTTTGTTGCAGCCGCTCAATCGTATTCCATAACGATTCTTTTTTGGCCTCTTCTTCAAAGTGAAACAAGTCTAATTGTTTCACCGCCTCTTTTTTATCAAATACGTCTACGGCGGTAATTCCTAACAGTCTTACCGGATTGCCATTCCAATGGCGTTTTAATAAGTAGACGGCGCGCTGAAAAATTTCTTCCGCCTCCTGGAACGGATTTTCCCATGTTTTACTGCGGGTGATCGTTTGAAAATTGCTGTAGCGGATCATAATTTGAACCGTGGAAGAGACGACGCCTTTTTGTTTCATGCGATTGCTGACGGATTGCGCCAAATCGCGCAGCACTTCAAGAAGAATCCGTTCTTCTGTCACATTGCGGGGAAGCGTTGTGGAGCTTCCGATGGATTTCCACTTTTCTCCCGATTCTGGATCAACAGGACGGGGATCAATCCCATTAGCCCACTCTTTTAATCGAACCCCGGTGATGCCAAGTAAATTTTGCAATGTAACTTTTTCCGCCTTCGCCAATTCGCCAATCGTAAAAATGCCGATACTATTTAATTTTTTTGCCGTTTTGTCACCGATGCCGTGCATCTCCTGAACAGGGAGAGGCCAAAGTACTTTCGGCACATCGCGTTTGCGCAGCACCGTGATGCCTAATGGTTTTTTCATGTTGCTTGCCATTTTGGCTAAAAACTTATTCGGTGCAATGCCAATGCTTACAGGAATATGTAGCGTCTGTAACAACTCTTTTTGAATTTGCTCCGCGATATCCAATGGTGAACCAAGCGAATAACAATCGGTGATATCCAAGTATCCTTCGTCTATCGAAGCGCGCTCTAAAACGGGTGTAAACGTTGCTAAAAATTGAAATACTTTCTCACTTATCTCGCGGTATAAATGAAAATCGGGTTTTAGAACAACAAGTTGCGGGCACCTTTTCTTCGCTTCCCATAATGGCATTGTCGTATAAATACCAAAACGCTGTTTCGCGATATAGTTCGCCGCTAACACAACTCCTTTTCGTTCTTTCGGATCTCCCGCTACAACAACCGCTTTTCCTTTTAATGAGGGGTCTCGAGCGATTTCGCAGCTGGCGAAAAACGAATTACAGTCGACATGGAAAATTACGCGACTTCGCTTTTGGTACGTTGCCTCCATGTTATTTTTCCCCTTTTTTAAACTGCTCCCACTTTCACGAGAACATCCGCCGGAAGCCCACTGCTTTAGCTGTGGGAGGAAGGCGGGGTTTATATTTTCAATAT
>NZ_QCWL01000001.1:1960896-1966056 GCF_003064505.1 Geobacillus sp. LYN3
GTCAACCAGCCGAACGCGGCAGCCAATTAGGCTAGTTGCAAGCCCACGGCTTTAGCCGTTGGGTAGTTGACAGAGCAATCTGTATAAGATAATCTAATTATAGCACATATGTTCGTTATTTTCTACGATATAGCAATTCCTCTTCCCACTTCTATTGGTTTACACCCCGCCCCAATTAGAAGTGGGAGTTATCTCGTATGAAAAATCATTTCTTCCATTCATTTACTTTGTTGATTATTTTCTTTTTTTGTTTTGATTGATTATTTAGAACATAGTTTAAATAAATTAATTTTATCCTATAAAACAGCCTCTTACAGTTTAAACATGAATGATAAGAGGCTTCCTTTGCCGCTCTAAATTCTGTTAAACCGCTATAATATTAAAGACTGCTTAAATGCTCATGAATTAATTTCCATTCTCCTTTTTCGTTCTTAATGAACACATTAGTGGCTCTACCACTACCCGTAACAAATTTTCCGTTGTGATAACCTTCATAATGATATGTATAAGTACAAGTTGCAGAATTTTGGTCAACGGCTAACCAATGTACATTGTTTGCAGTATAAACTTCTTCTTTAATGATATCCCAAGCATTTTCAAAATAATTTTGGATTTCTTGTATTTTTTCTCTCCTCAGTTGTACTTTCTTTCTTGTCTATATGTATGTCCTACATATAAAGAACTTGTCTTTTTCGCAAAAAATAAACGGCAGCCATTTATAGCTGCCGTCTTTCGTTATTTTATTTTAGCTGCTATTCTATTGCCGCTTCTTGTACAATAAGAGAAGGAGCCTTCACGCGTTTTGTGATTTCAACTAATTGGACGTGATGCCCTTCCATTTTTAATACCTTAAATTCATAATCGCCGTAGGAAATAATGCCGCCTTGTTGAATATCAAATTTTTCTGTTAAAATCCAACCACCAATCGTATCAACATCCGTATCATCGATATCCGTTCCAAGTAAGTCATTTACATCTTCAATCAATACTTTTCCATCAACAATGGTGGTGTGTTCGTTCACTTTGCGAATCATCGGAACTTCGTCAATATCAAACTCATCTTGAATCTCACCGACAATTTCCTCTAATATATCCTCAACCGTCACAAGCCCTGCTGTTCCGCCGTATTCATCAACTAAGATCGCCATATGAACTCGTTCACGCTGCATTTTTACGAGCAAGTCATGAATAGGGATGGATTCGATTACTTGTATGATCGGGCGGATATAATCACCTAACTTCTTTTCAGTGGCCTTTGGATTTTGAATACAATCCGTTAATATTTCTTTTATGTTGACCATCCCAATGATATGGTCTTTATCTCCGTCTATAACAGGATAGCGCGTATATTTTTCTTGCTTTATCGTTTCAAAATATTCCGCAATGGAACGGTTTTTATCCAGTGCGACAATTTCTGTACGCGGTACCATGATTTCTTTGGCAATCCGATCGTCAAACTCAAAAATATTGTTTACGTATTTATATTCCGACTGATTAATTTCTCCACTTTTATAACTTTCAGATAAAATCAAGCGCAATTCTTCCTCTGAATGGGCCACTTCATGTTCGGATGCTGGCTTTAACCCAAATAATCCGGTAATGACGCGAGCAGAGCCGTTTAATGCCCAAATAAACGGATACATTATTTTGTAGAAAAAGATTAAAGGTCTTGAACATAACAGCGTAATGGTTTCTGCTTTTTGAATTGCCAATGTTTTCGGAGCCAGTTCTCCAACGACCACATGCAAAAAGGTAATCGTTGCAAATGCAATCGCAAAAGAAAGGAAAGACGCTACGGACTCACTTAAATTCATTCGTTCAAATACAGGGTGAAGCAAATGCTCCACCGTTGGTTCACCAAGCCAACCAAGCCCCAATGCGGTAATAGTAATACCAAGCTGGCAAGCCGATAAATATTCATCTAAATTGCTAATGACTCGTTTTGCAGCCCTAGCGTTTCGATTTCCTTCAGCTATCAGTTGATCAATACGTGTACTGCGTACTTTAACAATGGCAAATTCGGATGCAACAAAGAATGCCGTTAAAGCAATTAAAACACCAACCATCAGTAAATTAACTATCTCCAATTAAGCTCTCTAGCTGTATGCAAACAGCTAGAGAATCCACCTCCTGTTAATTTGGCTATACATTTAATTTATTACATTACTCTTCTTCATTATTCCCTTGGAAGAAAATCATAACAAACTTGATTAGCTCTAACACAGAAATTAATGCCGCAGCTACATAGGTTAATGCAGCAGCATTTAAGACTTTATTCACTCCCCGTACTTCATCATTGCGAATAAATCCTTCAGCAAGAAGAAGCTTTTTGGCGCGAGAACTCGCATTAAATTCTACCGGTAACGTAATTACTTGGAATGCCACGGCTGCTGAAAAGAGAATAATGCCAAGCCCAATGAGTGAAGCTTGATGCAACAAAAACCCGCCTAACAATAGAAATGGAGCAATTCCAGAAGAGAAATTCACTACTGGAAACATACGATGCCGCAAAACTAATGCACCGTAGGATTGTTGATGCTGAATTGCATGGCCAACCTCATGGGCAGCTACCGATACAGCAGCGATAGAACGTCCATAATAAACAGACTCAGATAATCGAACGGTGCGTGACAATGGATCGTAATGGTCTGTTAATGTACCAGGCACCAGTTCAACGGGAACATGATATAAACCGTTGGAATCTAAAATTTTTCGTGCTACCTCAGCCCCAGTGAGAGACGAATTAGCATAGACTTCCGCCCATTTATTAAATGTACCTTTTACTTTAAATTGTGCCCAAAGTGACAGTCCAAATGCTAAAAAGATGAGAATATCCATTGGATGAAATAACATTACGTTCCCCCCTTACTTTTGTTGATATCCTGTTCTACTGTCCCGCCCTCAATGAAAAATTCACCACTAATGGTCTCTCCTAACCGTACTTGAGAATGATGCAGCACAAGATTGATATTCGCAGAACCAATCCCCAGCTTCGATAAAAATTTTCTAAACATCCTTTTTATCTCTCTCCTTAAACATTTATTTTTTTAATTAATAAAAGGATCTCCTCCAAGCAATATCGCTAATGTGTGTAACAAAGTATAACCTTGTTGGGCCAATGGTTTTGTCATCAACTTGATCTGTTGCTCATTTAATTGTTTGAGTAATGGTTTTAATTCCAACAGTTCTTCTTGAATATGTTTCATTTCTTCTTGAAGGTGCTCAATTTTATCTACAATTTCATCCGCAGCATCTGGTTGATTTTGGATAATCTGCAATCGCTCTTTGATTTCCTCCAGAGTTAAATGCTGTTTTTTTAATGCATCGATTAACCGTAAACGTTCGATACTTTCTTCGGGATAATAGCGATAATTTGTTTCGGAGCGGACAGGTTCTAGCAACCCTAATTGTGTATAATAATCAATGGTTCGTTTCGAAACGCCAGCTAATTCCGCAAGTTCACCAATTTTAAACAACTTCCCAATGAACTCACTCCCTAATATTTTTCATAATGCTAATTAGATTATATTCTTAAAAAACTGTACAGTCAAACGTTATACTGTTGATTTTTGTTTCAAATTCGTTTCAATCACTACATACGAATATATTCTGATTTTGGATTCATACAATGAAAAAAAACTAAAGAAAACCTTTAGGTCTAAAAACTAGCTCAACATTTTGATATGGAGATGAAGAGTCGACGTTTACAGTTCAGTAAAATTACCGTTCAACGATATTTTATTACTTCACTAATGGGGTTCGATTTACCTCCAAGAGACATAAGGCGAATAGTTAATATTGTCTCATCTTTTACAACTCCATTTATTTTTTTATATACCTCGTGACATCTGTCCGTTTCAAAAAGCTCCACTAGTGCATTTAATGTTTATAGATATTTATAGGAGGTGATTTTCCATGTTTTGTCCTAGACCAGTTATATGTCCACCTAGATGTGTGGTGCGCGACTGTTTCATTCCTCGTGTAGTTCCTTATATCCATCCAGTTGTACATGTTAATCGTTACAATATCGTCAATGTTCCTAGACATATTTATAGACCTATCACAAGAAACGTAGTTGTTGACCCTGGATACCCTACTCATTGCTGCTAATCAACACGAATGCCCCACTTTTATCAAGTGGGGCGTTTTGTGTAGTAACTAAGAAGAAAAAAATGATTTACACATTAATATGTGTCGAATATTTTTCCTTCAATGATTCGCGATTTTTGATTCCGTTTAAAATCAGATCGACGTAAATGTCTGTCAGCGCTTCTTCCGATATTTCGCCATCCGGCTGAAACCAGTAATAGCTCCAGTTTGTAATGCCCAAAATGCCAAATGTAATCATATCCGGAGTCAGCGTCGGCTTAAATTCCCCGCGGGCGATTCCCGCTTCGATCAACTGCTGGTAATGTTGTCGGAACGCCCGCCGCTTTTCTTTAATTTCTTGCAAATGATCTTCATGCAAATGACGCATTTCACGGAAGAAAATGCGTGCACTTTTCCGCCTTGCTTTAATATTGCGAATGAGCATATAGACGATTTCGTACAGTTTTTCCGTGCAGCTTTTCTCCGAATCTTGCAAAATGCGTTGTTGCTGCTCTAAAAGATCTTCTATATAGGAGATGCATATATCTTTTAGCAGCTCTTCTTTGCTTTTGAAGTAATAATAGAATGCACCTTTTGTCACTCCTATTGCTTCGACAATTTCTTGCACCGATGTTTCTTTAAACCCTTTGCGGTCGAATAGTTCAATGCTTGTTTCAATGATTTTTTCTTTCATATTGCCGATTCCTTTCATTATTTATTCTCGTTCGATAATGGTGGCGATTCCTTGCCCGCCGCCGCTTAACACATTGCCCATAATGACATCATCAACCATTTCCGGGCCGATATTTGCCCGCCTCATCGCTTCTTTTATCACTTCCGCACCAAAAATATGCGCTGGCACGGTCGCTAATGCTCCGCCTTGTCTGGCGATCGCCGTGCGGACGGCGGAAACAATGACCGCATCTCGTTTCATGTATGCCACTCCCATTCGTTTTTAGGTATTGTCAAAAGTTTATCCTCCACACTCACTGTTTTTCATTGAGTTTCAACGGTTGGAAGAAAAAAAGCTTGCCACCCCCGTTGTTTTCGGCCATCATTGAGGTAACGACC
>NZ_QCWL01000001.1:1966156-1981128 GCF_003064505.1 Geobacillus sp. LYN3
ACCCTCCGCATGCCCCACGATGCTCAATGGGATGATCTGTGTGGAGTTTTCATAGAACTTTTGACGCTACCCGTTTTTATAAAAATCCCGGTAACAAAAGGGTTTTATTGTTACCGGGATGGATGTTGCAACCAATTAATAGATAGAAAACACGACTTCTCCCTTTACGACTTCTTTTCCGTCTTGATTGATAGCCGCCACATCAAAGCGCAAAGCGTGATCCTCTTTTTCTTTCACCATCGCTTTTAACGTGACGACATCATTTAAAAACACCATGGATTTAAAGCGAACGGAATAGTCTTGCACAAATCCTTCTTCATAATAAGGGGTAAACAGTTTGGCAAGATTGCCCATCGTCCACATTCCATGGGCGATAATGCCCGGCAGCCCCGCTTTTTTCGCCTCTTCGTCAATCGTATGAATCGGGTTGTAGTCGCCGGAAGCACCGGCATATTTAATGAGATCGAGGCGGGAAACAGGCGAAAGCTTAACCTCCGGCAACGACTCTCCTACTTTCAATTCACTGATTTTCGTCATACAACCATCGCCTTTCTTACTGCTTCTGTAATAATAATTGTCGATGTGGACGTGAAAATAACGTTTCCGGAAGGGTCTTCCCCGTAATTCGTGATGACTAAAAATCCAAGCTCACCCATGCTGCTTTTCTTTTCATAGTAATCTTCCACTTTTGAATAGCAATACAATTCCTCGCCAACATAAAGCGGTCTTTCATAATGAAACCGTTGCTCGCCGTGAATAAGCCCTTTGCTTGGAAGCTTCAACTCTTCAATCACGCCATAGTCAAACACTCTTGGAAATGTCGGTGGAGCGATATTTGTTTTATATCGCGATTTTTTTCCCATTTCCTCGTCCCAGTAAATCGGATGCGGATCGCCGATCGCTTCGGCAAACTTTTTCACCGCTCCCCGCTCGACGACGTTTTTTACTTTATTGGAGCATTTTCCGATATGTTCGGCAAACATGCATCGCTTCCTCCTTATTCCGTTAACATTTTGGACCTCCGGCTACATATAGCACTTGGCCGTTAATAAAGGAAGATTTCTCATCGGCGAAGAACGCCACTGCCTGCGCCACGTCTTCCGGCTTGCCGCTTCGTCCGACCGGAATGGCTGCAACGCTAGCTTGAATTAATTGTTCAAACGAAATGCCTAATCTTTCCGCTGTTGCTTTTGTCATATCCGTTTCAATAAATCCAGGAGCGACAGCGTTTGTTGTAATGCCGAATTTGCCCAATTCAATCGCCAATGTTTTTGTAAACCCTTGAATTCCAGCTTTCGCCGCCGCATAGTTCGCCTGTCCGCGGTTGCCAAGCGCGGAAGTGGAAGAAACATTAATAATGCGGCCGTACTGTTTTTCAACCATGTATTTTTGGACGGCGCGCGCGCAGTAAAACGCCCCTTTAAGGTGGACATCCATGACCGTGTCCCAGTCCTCATCCGTCATTTTAAACAACAAGTTATCGCGAATGACTCCGGCATTATTAACGAGAATATCAATCGAGCCAAATTGGCCAACGATTTCTTTTACCGTCGCCTCGACTTGTTCGCAATCGGTGACGCTTGCGACTTTTGCATATACTTCATAGCCTTTTTCGCGCAATTCGCTTGCGGTGGCCTGCAATGCTTCTTCATTTAAGTCAATGAACGCCACTTTCGCTCCTTCCTCGGCAAAACGCGTAACGATCGCCTTGCCGATTCCGCGGCTTCCTCCTGTAACGAATGCGACTCTTCCTGTAAATCTTTGACTCATGATTGCTTCCCCCTTTTATTCGATAACGCTTTCAACTTTTATAGAAATTGCCCCAATTTGACATGCCCTTTAAGCAGGTTTCTTGCAATAATCATGCGCTGAATTTCATCGGTGCCATCATAAATGCGCCAAAGTCTAGCCTCGCGGTACCAGAGCTCGATCGGCATTTCTTTCGTATAGCCCATGCCGCCGTGAATTTGCAGGACGCGGTCGACAATTCTTTTTCGACAAATTTGCGAATGGCCTTTTGCACCATCCGTTGTTCATCACTAAGGTGCAAATGCATCTTGTCCCCTCCATTTTTATCTGAATTTCTATATTCATGCATATACGTATTGCCGGAAATTATACCAACCAGTTGGTATGTTAATGTTATTATATTCTAAAATTTTTAAAAAATACAATATATTTTGGATTTAAAAAATAATTTCTTACCAAGAAGGTGATAAAATAAGCAGATGCAGTTGAACCAATGTTCAACGAGCATCCGCGATATATTGCTGCACTTTGGCAACTGTCTCTCCGATTCCTACATGAATAACAATGTCAAATAAATAATCCATTCTCGTCGGTGTTTTGTTAATGATAACTTTATGAGCACGAGGAGATTCTGTGGATACATAAAACGGGATTTGGTTGACAGGTGTTACTTCAAGGCTTGTTCCCATCGCAATCAACAAATCACTATCATATGCAGCTTCGAGCGCCTCTTCGAACCGATGAACCATTCCTCCAAACAAAACAACATCCGGTTTTAAAATTTCATTGCATGTTTCCTGCTCACACCGCGGTACATCATGGCTATTAACGAACGCTAAATCATACTTTGTTTGGCATTTCGGGCATGTTGCTGTTTGCAGCGTGCCGTGTAATTCAATGACGCGCGAACTGCCTGCTTTTTTGTGCAGTCCGTCAATATTTTGCGTCAAAATCGTCACCTTTTTCCCCATGTCTTCTAAATGTTTCAAAAAGAGATGGCCTTGATTTGGCGCAAAATTTCCCATTAACTTTAATGAAAAAATGCGTTTAAATTTATGCCAGAAATCGACAGGATGTGTTTCAAAATAATATTCAGAAATATAATGTTCGACGTTTCCCTCTTGAGCATAAATACCGTTTTCGCTTCGAAAATCTGGAATTCCCGATTCGGTGCTCATTCCCGCTCCGGTTAAAACAGTAATCTTGTCAGCACTATTGATCATTTGTGCGAACTCTTTGATAGCGTCCATGCTCTCTCTCCTTTCCTGAATCAAACTCTCCCACCACCATTTTATTTAGAGATGGGAGTTTCTTACCATCTCCATCGAAGAAGATTCTGCATAGAAAAGGCTGCCGCCTTCTACTTGATGCTGCATCGGAAGTCTTCTAAACATATTTTCTTTCGTTTTTATGAATCAAAAATTCCTGATTCATCTCCTGTCCCCTTCGTTTAGAGGTTAAAACGCAATGCCTTACAATAAGTATTGTACTCCCGATTTTTCTTTCCACAAGCAATATACTATTTTCTTCTGTCGGTGCCTCAATAAAAAAGCCCCCAAAAAGCGGGGACTTTTCTGAGTTCATTTTATGCTTTTTTTCATGAAAACAATAATAGAAACGATAAGAGAAATATTAGAGTCATGAAAAAAGCGAAAAATCTAATAAATCTCATTGGATAAATCGTCCTAAAAAAGTAGGCATTATTCGCAATTTATCAACTTTTTTACTTTACCATATTATCACTTTACCAAATTAAAATAATAGTATATGATGAATAAGTAAACAAAATTAGGATGAATCATAGATTCACATCAGACCTTGCATATAAGGGGGATTATACGATGTCAACAAAAAAATGGGGACTATGGATTTTAACCGCCTTTGTCGTTGGAAATATGATTGGCGGTGGCATATTTATGATTCCGGCAAGTCTAGCGCAAGTCGCAAGCCCGATGGGATCCGCTCTTGCCTGGATGGCAACCGGATTGGGAGTTTTAACGATTGCACTCGTGTTCGGTAGCTTAGTGACAAGAAAGCCAGAACTGAAAGCAGGACCACAAAGCTACGCGCAAGCAATGTTTTCCTCTCCGAAAGCGGGAACGGTAGCAGGCTACAGCATGGCGTGGGGATATTGGGCCGCGAACTGGGCGGCAACCGCGTCTGTCATTATTTCGTTTGCCGGCTATTTAAGCACGTTTTTCCCGATTATGCAAAGCAAACACGTCTTACTTACGATCGGAACGTTTCAATTAGAGACAGGAAAAGCGCTCACTTTTGCGGTTTGCACGATCGTGTTATGGGGAATTCAATGGATTCTTACCCGCGATTTTCAACGCGCAGGAAGCATTAATATTTTGACGACGGGAGCGAAAGTCATCGGATTTCTTCTTTATATTATCGCGACCGTTTGGGTGTTTAACGCCGCTAATTTTGGTGGCGGGTTTGCATTCACGAATGAAAAAGGGCAAGCGGTGTCCGTTCCAGGCCAAATAAACGGAGCGGCGATTACGATGCTATGGGCATTTATCGGCATCGAATCGGCCGTTATGCTTTCCAACCGCGCGAAGTCGCAAAAAGATGTGAAAAAAGCGACATTGCTTGGATTACTTATTTCTGTGCTTATTTATATGGGAATCACACTGTTAACGATGGGGGCTCTTTCACAAGAACAGCTCCAGCAATCGCAAAAACCGCTCGTAGATGCGCTATACGCTGTCATCGGCAGCAACGGCGCCTACATCATGGCAATTTTGGCGCTCATTTCGTTGTTCGGCTCAACGATCGGCTGGATTGTCGTCAGCTCAGAAGTGCCTTATCAAGCGGCAAAAGAAGGATTGTTCCCTACTTTCTTTGCGAAAACGAACCGAAACAGCAGCCCTGTTCGTTCTTTGTTCATTACGAATTTCATGACGCAAATTTTTCTATTTTCGACCGTATCGGGAACGGTGAACGAAGCGTACAATTTCGCGATTGTCGTCGCGACGCTCGCCTATTTAGTTCCGTATCTCGTTTCCGCTTTATATCAGCTGAAATTAATTATAACGGGAGAAACATATGAAAACGCGAAACACATTCGCATCCGAGACGGCATCATTACAACAGCGGCACTAGTGTACTCGATTTGGGTCATTAAAACCGGAACGGCTGACTGGTACACGTTTTTCTTAGGAATCGGCTTATTTGTCGCCGGGTTGGTATTATATCCATTCATCATGAAACCAAAATCGCTCGATCACAAATCGGTGGAATTAAAAGGCGCGTAAAGGGACCAACGAAAATCGCTGGTCCTTTTCGCTTCTATTTTCTTTCCGCCTGCACTTATCGTTGGATTATCCTTACTTTTCCGCTTCTTCAATATAATTCCAAAGAATCGGCTATACAAATTTCTCGAACAATAACGTTACTTTCTCCCAAACAAATTGTATTCGTTTCTTCTCTCCCTTTATTGTTGCTGAAGCGTTTCGATGATTCCTAGAATTTCTCTTAAATCTTCTATGACAAAATCTGCTTCCACAGACTCGTATGCCACATCCTTTTTCCAAATGGTTTTCATCCCTATATTCCGTGCCGCTTGAATGTCGTTGATTGGATGGTCGCCAACAAATACGCTTTCATTTGGCAGGACATTCAAATGATCCATCGCTTTTTGAAATAGTCGGGGATCTGGTTTACTAATTCCTTCCCATTCCGAGATAAGAATCGTATCAAAATAGCCTTCAATGCCTAACACCTTTATCGAATGCATTTGAAATTGTCCTTTTCCATTTGTGATGATTCCTAATTTCAATGACTTTCTTTTTAACTCTTCTAACATCCATACAAGGTGAGGAAACGGGGCACAGCTTTTGTGAAAATGATTCATATAATCTTCTAGTAAATCTTCCCACGTGATGCCAATAATCTCGAATTCTTTGACCATTTGTTGATATACAGCATCTTTCCAAACATACCCTCGATTATCTAATTCAATGAATCTAGCGATATACGATTCTTTCGGAATATGGCTTAACCATAACTGCAAGCGCTCATACTGGTATTCGATAAACTTTTGTATGGAAACGTCGCGATTTAGCAATGTGCCATCCAAATCAAAGATGACTGCCTTCATCATTATTGTTTTCCTTTCCAAATTATTTCGAATTGGAAGTGATGATTATAAACCGTTTCTCCAAAACGATGATTGGAAATCTATAGCCTTTTATAAACGATTTCTCTATAGGTAGAAAATCCTTGCTTCCGATAAAAATCTTTTGCTGCTTCGTTTTCCGCCCAATAATCTAATTCGACTAAATCGATTTTGTGATGGCTGGCAATACGATAAATTTCTTCCATTAACTTTGAACCATATCCTTTTTTTCTTTCGGTTTCTACGATACTGATTTGATGAACGTATATAGATTTATACGCCTTTCGAAAAGGAGTTTCTTGGTATTTTCTTATCTCTATCCAAGCATAGCCAATGGCTTCTTCATTATCCTCCAAAAGAAGAAAAATAAAGTTGTCTTTATTTATAATGCTTTGAAAAAATGCTTTCACCGCTTCATAAGCGTACTCTTTGAAATACTGCGGATACCGTTGAACATGCAAATCATGGACAGATCGATTTAATTTTGCAATTATGTCTGCATTAGTGGTTTGGATGATTTTCATCCCGTTCCCTCCTCATTTAGAAAAAGAACCCGAAACAAGCGTAACGGGCTCACTTTAATACGACATACTTCCCGCGACAATCAAGCCGACAATAATGGAAATGGCAAATAAACTGAAGCCGACCGCGAGATTGCCTTCCTCGACTTTTTTTGCTAAGTTGGTCTTTGGCGTGAAAATGTACTCGAGCGCAAAATACACGAGTATTTGCGTGATAATCCCGATCACGCCCCACACAATGGCATCAAGCAAACTGACGCTGTTGCTCCAGGCGGCGTAAATGACAATCGCCAATCCTAGCGCTTTTCCCCACAATTTCAGCGCTACCGCCATATTGCCTTGGCGAATGAGTTCCCGCTCGGAAAATTTCGTCGTTAAGCTGAATAGGCCAATCCCAACTCCCATCAGCACAAGCCCTAAAACGGTATAAATCAGAAAATTCACCACATACGTCATTTTCTTCACCCTTTCATCATGACAGGTAAATAATAGGACAAGTTGTTTGTAATCATTCCTCCTGCACGCAGACCGATTCCAACCGCTTTTCCGTTTATTAAAAAACACGTGTGTAATCGTTTCACCGTTTCATATCCGTTTACCGTTTTGACAACGGTTTCGGGCAATGGAGCATATTGCTGATAAACAGGTGTTTCGTCCTTATATGTTTGCTGGCTGTCGACAGCGATTGGTTCACCGTTTCCGTTTTTGATGACTACCGTGTCTCCTTCGCGCCCGAACGCAGGTTTTTGCACATACATCATTTGCTGGTTAAGAAAATATTCTTCGTCCAAATATGTAGGAAGAAAATGTTCGTAGATCCATTGACGCTCCTCTTCCGTGAAAAACGGACTCCCTTCCTCATAAAGTCCCCATATGAGCGCCTGCACCGCTTTCGACTGAAGCAAAAACGCCGACGGCGGATTGATGAGGGCAACTTCCCGCTCCTTCCACAGTTCCAGCAGCTGTACTCCTACTTTCGTTCCATCCGCTGAGCGGTCTTCGACTAAATGCTCAAGCGGATATGTTTGACGATATAGCACATCGATCCGTCTTCCTTCCGCATCGTACAATCCGCGCCGCAGCACACCGCCGCCACTTAGTGGAACATCCTCGGCAACAACGTGGAGCTCATGAAGCGGCACATAGGCAGCCTCCATTCCGCTTATTCGCTGCAAATACCGAACCGTCTCGCGGTCTTCCATATGATCTTCATGGGAAGTAAACACAACATATGGCTCTCCATCGCAATGCAATAAACGGTATGACTGCCAAACGGCATGCCGGACCGCTTTGGTTACGTTTTTTGCCGCTCCTTCATTCGGTGAAGCCATGCGAAAGAAGGAAGCCACTTGCTCATTAATATCAAACGTTTCACGGATAAATGTTGGTGTATCCGCGTTCAATTCGATCAACTTAAACGTTCCGTCGACATATACGAGATCGGCACGTGCGATCACCGTTTCCGCCGGAAGTGTGGAAGCGCGCAAAAACGGAAGCGTATCTGGATGAAACCCTAACAGCCGTAGAGTTTCATCAGGCAATTGGCGCAACAGTTTGGCCGTTTTTCGATACAGATGGCCGATGCGGTCCGTTGTCGTTCGTATTTGCTCGACTTCCCGAGCTGTTAACGTATAGTAATCGAACAAAGCATATTCCGCGCCGTATAAGTCGGCCCAAAAATTGGGGATTGCCCCGTAAAATTGGGCGCGGCGCTGGCGGTGTTCTTCAATCGAATACATTGTTACCCTCCAAAAAAGCTGCCTTTTGTCCCTGAACCGATTCCGGATTTCGCCCTTGCCTTAAATTCCGCGCTCTGTTGATAACTTTTATATGCCGCAGAACGTTGCAGCTTGCGTTTCGACGGATAATAATGGCCTCCATAGTAATAATGGCGATAATGAGAGCTGTCATCATCGTCACAAACATACGTCCCCGTTGATGCATCCCACTCCCAATCGTCACAATCCTGATCATTAGGTTTCGGCGGCAAGCTCTCATCGCTGCAGGCAGTAAGTGAAGCGGCCATCAATGTCGTCAGCACGCCAACCATCATTTTTTTCGTCTTGTTCATCGGTCATTCTCTCCTTCTTCTATGACCAATCCTGTTGCAGTGACATAAAGAACATACACTTTACGGTCCTCGTCGATTTCCGCGCTGTCACGAAGCCATTCTTTCCCGTGAAAATACGTAAACGAATTGCCGATGTACGCCATCACATCAAGATGGGAAGGAAGCTCCAGCGTTGCAATCACGGGATGCCCATTCTCCGAATCGAGTTCGCGAACTTCCAGCAGTAAATCGTTGCTGTCGACTTCCGCTTCTTTCGGTCCCCGCTCATACTCCTCGATGTAAATGACAAACGTATCGTGTTCGAGCGCGGAAGAAACTTGCCGATACGTCACTCCATCTTTCACAAAGAACTCGCATTCGCGCCGGGCAATGATTTGCGGCAAATCTATCGATTCATAAAAATAAAGCAAGCGGTAGTTTTCCTCGCCAAGCCAGAGACGATACTCTAATCGATTCACCATATTCCCTGCCTTTCCAGATCTGATGCAACTACTAGTACGGATATAACAGGAATTTGGTTCCATTCTTCAATTAACGGTTCTTTTCAATAATTAGAAAAAATCTAAGAGATAAATAGGAAAATTGGGTAATTCTGGTCATTCTGAATCATTTGGATTCACGATAGCGAAGTGTAAATGATCTTCCCACCTTCCGTTAATCTTCACATTCTTCTTGGAAAGCCCCTCCTTATGGAATCCTGCTTTCTCCAAAACTCGAATCGATCCGATGTTATGTGGCATGACCCCTGCTTCAATTCTGTGCAACTTGAGAACTTCGAAGGCATAATCAACGACTAGGCGCACAGCTTCAGTAGTATAGCCATGTCCGTTGTGCGATTGATCTACATAATAGCCTAGCCAACATGCCTGTAAAGGACCACGGACCACTTCAGTCAACTCAATGATGCCAATCAGTTCATCAGTACCGATGAGGAAAATGCCGAACGTGTATTGCTCGTCTCTTTCCATCTTCGCCAAGCTGGTTCGAATTCGATTTAACTGATATTCCTCCGTATAGAACTCCTTGGTCCTATCTGGCGTATACCGTTGCCAAAATTTTCGGTTTCTACGGTGCATCTCTGTCAACGGACCCACATCTGTATTCTTTAAAAATCGCAAATAGATTTTGTTTCCCACCAATTTCATCTTTCCTCATCCCTTCTTCACATATAAACACCACAGGAATCCTGTGATGGATGGGGTATCTCGTTTCATGGAAATCGGCATTAGAAATGACACTTGAATTGGTATGTAATTGACACTCCCATAAATTCTTTTCATTTTCTCATCTTCTAGATAGTTCAAACTTTCCCCTGCAAAAGTGAATAACTTTATTTGAAAAACCTTATAAAGACAAATAACATGCCGAATCGATTGCCAATTCGCACGCCATTTTGTGTGTCAAATGCCTGTTTTGCATCCCAAAACGGAATCAGTTACAAAGCGAGTAGGCTTTTTTATTTTTTGTAATCTGCTTTTGAAATATGGATTATTACTATAATTTAGGATATTATAAAAATATTGGTACAATTAACATTTTCATATACTTGAACAGGGGGAATCGTAATGAAAAAATTGCTATCACTTTTTGTTTTAATTTTATCCATAGGGTTGTTAAGTGGCTGTGTAAAAGGCGTATTTCATGTAAAAGTTAATAAGGATGGAAGTGCAGACTTAAATTATGATCTAGGATTTGAGAGTACTTTATTGGGGTTTGCTAGTTCAGATGGTCAAAATCCGATAGAGGAAATACGTAAACAAGCTGAAGAACAAGGATTTACAGTTGCTAACTACAAAGAGAACGGATATACAGGAATAAGAGCGAAGAAGCATGTTGATAAGTTAAATGATGTTCCTATTTTCTATACTATGGTGAACAGTAAAGACGAAAAACCTGTAAAAATTGAAAAAGACTTTTTTAGTACGCGATATGTATTGGATACACAACTCGATCTAAGTGATATGGCAATGGATTCAACTGAAGAAATGTCAAATATTAATAATGCTGTACTAAATCAAATGGATTTAAAATTCTTACTCGACCTTCCAGTGAAAGCAAAAAATCACAATGCCTCAGATGTAAAAAATGATGGCCAAACACTTGAATGGCAATTAATTCCTGGAGACAAAAACAAAATATATATGGAGGCTGTTGTACCAAATATAACGAATATTATCTTGTCAATTGTAGGTGGGTTGATCATTCTTGCTGGCATTTTATTTTTGGCACTTAAGAAAAAACATGATAGTGTTACTAAATAATTATAAGCCCCTCTCGAATGAGAAGGGCTTTGATATTTAACTATATACTCAGAAATTTCCCAACTGTAAATCACAATTAAGTAAATTAGTTAGATTGATGATTGAGATGTCAATTTTTTCGGACATAACAATATTAATCTCCAGTTCTCACTTTCCCCAGAAAGAAAAATTTGTTTATTATTACATCCGACCAAAATTGAAACCAAAAGAATTACAAATAAGAAAGTTTTTTTCATTGTAACTTTCCGTAAATCGATACTCTTATTTATTCTTCTTGTTTCGCTTTTATTCCTTTTTCAACTAAACTTGACCCGTTAGTGCCGTTAGTACAACAAAAAGGGGGCACTTCTTATTGCAATAAAGGTTCATTTCATAGCCTGATTTTTTCATGTTATCCCCAGTAAGTTTACATAATAATATTATTGAATACAACAACATCACTCGTGCAATAGACCAAATATAATCAAAATATCCGAAGAAAAGTTAATATTATTACAACTTTTCATAGACCACTACCTTCATAGCATTTAATCTATTCTTTTACTTTTCTCTTGAACAACCGCTTCTTATATTTTTGAATTGTTTCTTTGCCGACTAGCAGCGCTCCCAGCCAGAATAACGCTTCCGCCGTTACCAATGCCGCTCCGCCAATTGCCACTTTTATTGTGGTAGAAACGGGAAAAAACGGGATCACAAAAGGAACGAGAAATACAATCGTGGATAGAACAATGAGTATCCAACCGGTTCGCTTCGTTGCGATGTTCCGCCTCATAAATGGAATCCTCCTAAAAAATCAACGTACCATCATTATACATTACGCAAGGATAAGTTATTCATTCTATCATTATCACCAAAACGGCTCTTCTTGATCAACAAATGTGTAGAAAAATGGCAATAGCGCCAAGATGCTTGCTAAAAGCACAAAATATATAATAAAGGTCCATAGAAAGGATACTCCGAAAGATGGCAAAAGCAATAATACTAGCAACGAAAGGAAGTTTGCGAATGACGCTTTTTGCCTTGATTCTGCGGTCGGATACAACTTTGTTTTACAATGTGGACAAATAAACCTTTTCCATCCAAACAATACCTTTATGACGCTTCTCCAGCGAAATGAATAATGACATTTGCAGCAAACTGGCAGCTTCATAGAACACTTTCCTTTCGTTAACCTTATTTTAAATTTTGTTCCGTCGATTATATGTGCCCCAACAACAGCAATTTTAATAATAGTGCAGAGCCATCCATATAATTCCATATACCGCTGCCCCCACAACCGTAAAAACCGCATACAACAATTTCCGAATCAAAAATGGATAAGGGGATACTCTCTTATACAGATAAACAGGAAACCAAAAACACAAGTTAAGTATTAGAATGATTATTTTCTCCCACATCGCTTCCGGATGTTGTGCATAGGCTAAGTCATAGGAATATACCACCAAATTAGCACCTAAAAAGACAGCGGCAGCAGTGCTAAACTGTAATATAAAAATCGCCCCTAATGTATAATCAAGCAGAGTAATCCATGTATGTGGTTCCGATAATAGAAACCATAGGTCTGACAATAGAAACCTGAAATCTGATGTCATCAATATATGCCTCCTTAAAACTATCGCTAGCTAAACCACTTTTTTATTGATGCTGGTATTTCTGCCTTTTTTATTACATCCACCGCCTTGTCATCAACCTTTTTAATCGCATCCGCCGCCTCGTCAACTACTTTTCCCCCAGCGTCCTTTATTTTATCGCCAAACAGAGAACTAACGGTTCCGCCTACAAACGCTCCAACCGCCCCTCCTATAATCATCCCCGGCGGCCCTCCTATACTGCCAATCAGGATTCCCACTCTTGTGCCTACGTTTATAGCAAACATATCCAGTAATGCTCCAGTAAAAACACGGCCAACTCTTTCTGCTGGGCTTTTATTTTGATTTTCCGGACTTACATATTCAGTTAAATTAGCCACAGCAGTAATGGCAATCCCAACTCCAGGTATATACCCAGCTGTTTTGTGCATTCCCTTCGTTTTTGTTGCAGCTTCAGTTGTTTCTTTAACCCCTGCCGATACCCGGTCTATCAATGCATTTCTGAACTCTTCCCCGGTCAATAAGCCTTCAATATTTTTAGGGTATCCTGCCATATGTTTAATAAAGTCTGATGGACTCCGATAACCAGAAAAAATTTTTTTCAGTACTTTTTCATACCAACTATTCGGTTCTTTTCTCGTCAGTTTAATAATAAATTTGGCTAGGGGCGATTCGTGTTTTGTTTCGCTTGTCCATGAAGGGTGAGCTTTCACCGCGAATCGATAGTCGCCTTTTATTTTTTGCCATAAGGTCGGTGCTTGACGAATATATTTTATTTGCAAACCTTTCGCTACTTGCATGGAAGCGAGAAACGCCACAAGCCTTGTGCCAATAATGATATTATCTCCTGTACTTAATTTTTCGTTTATTGTGGCGAAAAAATCAGTGAAAGGATATACCCTTTCCTTCATTTCATCATTTCGCAATTTAACCGTCAGCGTTCTATAATCTGGATGACTGTTTAGCTTATCCATGTTAAACGATAAAATCGAAAAATCTCCTTGGCAAAACATCGACTCGATAAGCGCAGTATAATTTTTCATGATTTGAAGATCAGCTTCCAGGCCGCTTAATTCTTTCATCTGTTCGGAATCAAACTTCCGCAAATCCTCCACCGTTTCTGCCACATAATCTTCCGCTTTTTTTAATCCGTGCATAAAACGCTGATCGTCTAATCTTGTCAAGCAAACGATATCGTTTACTTCATTCATATAACCATTGGCTTCATCGATTAAGTCTATGACGGTATTTTTCATTCGCCGTAATGCTGAAGTAATCTCATATTCCAAAAAACTTTCGCGAATAAATCCGTTATTTGCCGGCTCTAAATCATTCAGTGATTTTCCTAAGTTAACGAGAAATCTTTGATAGTTATCGATGAAATTTTCGAGAAACCGTAAAAACGGAACGTGGCACTCGTTATAAAAAAAGCGAATAGCTTTAAGCTCCTTCGCCAGCATAAAAAGATTCAGAATGCGTAAATGATTGCATATCATCTTTAATGTTATTTATTTGTTCCTTTTGCACTTTTAATATAGCTTTTAATTCCTTGACGCCATTTTCTAAATCAGAAACATCTAAGACTCTCACTTATCTCTCTCCCCCTTGGCTCTTTCCGATAATTGAGGAACTTATCGCTTGGTCTGTTTCCTTCATGGCATCAAGAGAATGAAAGGTGGACTGTATATTAGAAAGCAGAAGCGTTTTATATTTTTCTAAAAGATGACGTAATTCGCCATTAAATTAAGTTCATCCAATTTCCTAACAACACCCAGCTCATTTCCTCCGGCTACAGAAGAAGGATAGGAAATACTTAACGCTTCCGTGGAGTTTTGCAGTTGACGAAGCTTTTTTTCTACCTGTGCAAATTGTATATGGATTTCACCGCTCAATTACAACTCTCCCCCTCTTTTTCAATCCGTTTCATCACTCTAAACAAACATAGAAGCATGAATAATTATTGCTCCGCTTGTTGTGCTTCTAGTTGCGCAATCATTTGTCTAATCAAATAAATTTCTTCTTTGATGTCATTTGCTTTAGATGAAAGCTGATCGAAAACTACGGAAAATTGTTGTTCAATAATATCTTGATAGGATTCCAACATATCTTCATTCCTTATTTGCTGAAATTTTTCCGCCTTCTTTCCATCCCACGTGTTAGACGATAGTTCAGGTTCCATTACAAAACGCTGATAAGCCTGAAACTCCGCCTGTGAATTCAACAACTTTGCTTCACAACGGTAAACACGCTGTAATTCTTCTTCCTTCTTGCGCAATAAAGAGTAATAGTAAGCAAGGGTCATGCAATTGCCCTGGTTACTAAAATCTATAAAAATCGATTCATCGCGATGGAACCAGGAAACACCGCTTGCCGCTCGGATTCTCACCGAGTTCCATCAGGAAGGGAATTTCCCTTGTCATTCACCTGCTGTGAAAGACACCCCGTGGTTCGCTGTTAGCGACGGCACCTGTCGTGCACCATTCCTTCCATCGGTCAGTACACGACAATGATTTTAGCAACCAGGTTTACACCTCCCTGAGTTGAATTTGGTACTGGTTCAACCAGCAGAATTTGTGCAAGATGTTCCATAACGACCATTCATGCTCTTGTTTGAAATTCTCGATTTTGCGTAACATCATCGCGATATATTGGCGT
>NZ_QCWL01000001.1:1981138-1990028 GCF_003064505.1 Geobacillus sp. LYN3
ATAGGATTCTTCCATCGACCCTAAAACGGCAATCAAATGGCGTTTCACTTTCGTTTTTATGATGTCAATGAGTTCTTTTGGCAACCGCTCCTGATGCCCTAACCCCCGTCTGCCAATCACCAAAGCGGCGCTTTCATGAACGGATAACCCATACTTTTTCATATAACTGATTCGAGCGCAAATCTTTCCATTCTTCGTTCGTGATTTTTCCTTTCAAGCGCTTATAAAAGTTCTCTTTTCCACCAAAAATCACACGTGGAATCGTTCCTTGGTCGAGATGGTGCTTTAGCTCGGCTTCTTTCGCTTTGAGCTTTTCTAACCGCTGGTGCAATCCACGTAGACATGTTTGAAGATCAATGTTTTTCGGTGTTTTTCTTCCATGTTGATACTCATCGATTTTCTTTTCGGTTTTTTCGATTTTCGCCTGCACATCCTCCAAGCGCATTGGGAGCAGCTCACGTTGAGAAGAAATCAGTGATTGAACAAGCAAGACCGCGTCTTCGGCGTACCGTTTGTTGAGCTGAAATTGGTGTGGAAGGTGCTTGATGATGTCTTTGGCGTTCCTTCCCTCCAGCAAACGGTTGAACGCGTATCGCTTCGCGGAACCAAAAACGCGCATCAACTCATCTAATGAACGAAGTTGTAATTCATCATGAGAAACGATTTTCATCCCCCGAACCGTTTTCATCCCCTTGCCTTCCCCCTTGTTTGGACCCTTAAGAACATATATTCGCTAAATCTTCTTCCTTTCCTTTTTACATGAGGAAGGGGGAGATGATTTTTTATGATAAGACAGGGGACGATAGAAAAAGATGGAGAACATTCGCCACGTCCAATAACAGGAAATATTTACATGATTTCATACATTTTTATAGATGTTTAACAAAATGCTTATACCTCCTACATTAGTAAAACTCCTACTTTTAGTAGGTAACCAGATTTACTATATCATGGAAATATACCCACAAAAAGAGAGGAAAGGTGGATTCCTTTCCTTTTTATTTAAGGACTTTGAGACTAATAAATGTGTTTAGTTATTATTTTTTATGTCTACAGCTTGCAAAAAATTAATACTATTATCCCTTACATTATTGATGGACAACGCGATTGCGCACAAGAAAACCATACAGCAAGCCACTTCAGCTACATATTGCATGTTTCTTCACATATACCAACGCTGTAACCTGTCAAATCAGTGAAAATGCGATGGCAATTCTTGTGCATTTTGACAAAGAGATATTGGTATCCTTTCTCATGATGTTTTTGTAAGAAAATGATCACCAAAAAGTGGATTCGAACTATTTGGATATGCTCCTTTCGATAAGAAAACAATTTTTGGAAGAAAAATAATGACCTCCCCTAGAAAAAGGGAGGCCTTCGTTTATTCCACATCATAACCTTGTTCTTCAACAGCTTCTTTCAATTGGGCAATGCTGACTTTCGTTTCATCGAAATCGACATCAACCGTGCCTTTTTCCAAATGCACTTCGACGCGGTTGACTCCTTCTAACTCTTGAAGAGCGTTTGTGACAGCCATTTTACAATGGTTGCATGTCATTCCTTGTACTTGTAATGTTGTTGTCATGATGTATTCCTCCTTATGTTTTTATAGTTTCACTCGCTTCAAGCGAAGTGCGTTCGTTACTACCGATACGGAGCTAAACGCCATCGCCGCTCCGGCGATCCAAGGTTCCAACAGTCCAGCGGCGGCAACCGGGATGCCGATCGTATTGTAAAACAGCGCCCAAAACAAGTTTTGCCGAATATTTGTCATCGTTTTACGGCTAAGCTCGATCGCTTTCGGAATATGCGATAAATCGCCGCCAACTAATGTGACATCGGCCGTTTCGATGGCGACATCCGTTCCCGTGCCGATTGCCATGCCGATATCGGCTTTTGCCAACGCCGGAGCGTCATTAATGCCGTCGCCGACCATGGCCACCCGTTTGCCTTCACGCTGCAGTGTTTCGACAATGTTTGCTTTGTCCTCCGGAAGCACTTCGGCGTATACATGGTCGATTCCCGCTTGTTTGGCAATCGCTTTTGCCGTCCGTTCATTGTCGCCTGTGACCATGTAGACGTCAAGCCCCATTTGTTTTAATGCTTGAATCGCCTCTTTGGCATTTTCTTTGATCGCATCAGCGACGGCGATGATGCCGGCAAGCTGTCCATCAATGGCCACGAACATCGCTGTTTTTCCTTCTATTTCTAATTGTATCATTTTTTCTTCATGTCGAGAAATGTCGATGTTGTTTTCTTTCATTAGTTTTCTCGTTCCAACGAGAACACGTTTGCCATCGATTTTCGCTTCAATACCGTGGCCCGCAAGCGCCGCGAAGTGCTCAAGCGGCTTCACAGCGATTTGTTGCTGTTTGCCATATTCGAAAATCGCCTGCGCGAGCGGATGTTCCGAAGCGCTTTCCGCCGACACCGCAAAATTAAGCATTCCTTCTTGAAATTCAAGGACATCCGTCACTTGTGGCTTTCCTTTTGTCACCGTTCCTGTTTTATCCAATAGCACCGCGTTGATTTTATGCGTTTCTTCTAAGTACTCACCCCCTTTAAAGAGGATGCCGTGTTCCGCTCCTTTTCCGGTGCCGACCATGATCGATGTCGGCGTAGCAAGACCGAGAGCGCACGGACAAGCGATGACAAGCACGCTAATCGCCACTTCCAACGCTTTTGGCAAATCGCCCGGTGCAACAAAAAAGTACCAGACAATAAACGCCAACACAGCAATACCAACAACAATCGGCACAAAAATTCCCGAGATAACATCGGCCATCCGTTGAATCGGCGCTTTCGAACCTTGAGCTTCTTCGACGATTTTCACGATATTCGCTAAAGCTGTGTCTTTTCCGACCTTTTCCGCCCGAATCGTAAGAGTGCCTGTCGTGTTGATCGTTGCGCCAATGACGCGGTCGCCTTCTTTTTTATCAACCGGAATCGATTCCCCTGTAATCATCGACTCATCGACAGCGGACGCTCCCGCAATCACGATACCGTCTACCGGTATTTTTTCGCCTGGTTTGACGATAATCGTGTCACCGACTGCCACTTGTTCGAGCGGAACTTTGACTTCTTTTCCGTCGCGAAGCACGAGCGCTTCTTTTGCCTGCAAACTTAAGAGCTTTGAAATCGCTTCGGTCGTCCGCCCTTTTGCCCGCGCTTCGAAGTATTTGCCGACAAGCACAAGCGTGATAAGCACCGCACTTGTTTCAAAATATAAATTTGGCATATAGTGAGGGCTTCCAATCGTTTTAGCCGCTTCCACCAAGCTGTAAAAGTAAGCGGCAGACGTGCCGAGCGCGACAAGGACGTCCATGTTCGCGCTCTTGTTCCTTAGCGCGCGATACGCGCCGACATAGAAAGGACCGCCGATATAAAACTGGACAGGTGTCGCTAACAGAAGCTGCACCCACGGATTCATCAGCCAAGCGGGCATCGGCAGACCAAGATCAAACGGAAGATGCGCAATCATCGTATATAGAAGCGGAAGCGATAAAATAATCGAAATCATAAGCTGCCGCTGTTTTTGTTTCAACTGTTCTTCTTTGAAGCCCGCGCTCTCTTCTTCCTTCCGCACTTGTCCTTTATAGCCAAGTTTTTTTATTTTTTCTAATATCGCTTCGACCGATGTGATGCCTTCCTTATACTCCACCACCGCGCTGTTTGTTGCTAAGTTGACCGTAGCACTTTCCACGCCTTCCATGCGCCGCAAACCTTTTTCAATTCGCGCCGCACAAGCAGCGCATGTCATCCCTTCAATATCCAGCATCACCTTTTCGGTCGCCACACCATACCCAAGTTTTTCGATTTTTTCTTGAATATCGTGAATGCTTTGTTTCGTTGGGTCATACTCGATCGTTGCTTTTTCCATTGCTAAATTGACGTTCGCCTCGACTCCGTCCATTTTATTGAGCACTTTCTCGATGCGGCTCGAGCATGCGGCGCACGTCATGCCGGTAATATGCAACGTAACATGCTTTTTCTCACCCATGGTGCTTCCTCCTCTATTTCGAGAACTGCTGGATAACGGTCATTAATTCTTGTATCGATTCGTCACCGTTGCCTTCGCGAATCGCCTTGGCGACGCAATGACGAACGTGTCGCTCTAGCAAATTCAATCCGACTTTATGCAACGCTGCTTCAATTGCGGAAATTTGGATTAAAATATCGATGCAATAGCGATTGTCTTCAACCATTTTTTGCACGCCGCGCACTTGTCCTTCAATGCGCTTTAAGCGCTTGACAATGCCCTCAATTTCTTCTTCCGTCCGCGGAACCATTTTTGGATTGAGCTGATTCTCTTCACGATGATTCATGAATTTCACCTCATTCCATTGTTCTATATACATTATACCGGTAAGGGGTATAAATAACAATTGAAATGCATTAATCTTTTTCTAGCATAAAACTCCTTTAGTTGCTTCGCCATTATGCAAGAATGAACCGCTGATCCCTGATAATCAGCGATACATTACAATTGCATGGCTGTTCCTTTTTAATAAAGAAAAATCGTTCCCGTCACTATGTAACAAAGCCGGCATTGACTTTATCTCCTGCTTTCTACGGCTGTTAATTAATCCCGATGCCGAAAAAGGCGATCACAAAAGGACAAATAATAAGGAAAGCGCGAAGCCCTCGAGATAAATATGCATAAAAACATTCATTTGTTTCATGCCAATAGACTGACAATAATTGTTTCTTTTTTCAAAAAAAATCCCGTTTCGTTTTGAAGCGAGATTAACGTAGATTAAACCCTTTTCCTTCTACGAATTCTTTCATATACATGCGCACTGGGTTGCTGAGCATATTGGCCATTTGCCCAGTCCATGTATCGCGGCGTTTGCCGTTTGTCCGCTGCTCGTAATACGCGGAAACGATGTCATTATATTGTTTCAACTGCTCTTCGAATTTACTGCGGTCTTGTTCATACGTTTCTTCATGGTATACGTGTTCAAACGGCAGGCGTGGTTTTTTATTAGGTTGCTGCGCCGGGTAGCCGACGACAAGCCCGAAGAGCGGAATGACCCGCTTTGGCACTTTCAACAGCTTGCACACTTCCGGCAAGTTGTTGCGCAGTCCGCCGATATAGCAAATGCCGAGTCCCAGCGATTCTGCGGCGATGGCTGCGTTTTGCGCCGCCAGCGCTGCATCAATAAGCGCGACCATAAACTTTTCCGTGCTCTCGAGCGATGGCAGTACCTCTTTCTGTTCCATTTCGCCAATCACTTCATGACGATGAAAATCAGCGCAAAACACGAAGAAATGGCCATTGTTCTCAACATAAGACTGGTTTCCCGCGATTTGGGCAAGCTTCCGTTTCGTCCCTTTATCTTTCACCCCAATGATGGAATAAGCTTGTACGTAACTTGATGTCGACGCCGCTTGCGCACATTCGACGATCGTGCGAATTTGCTCGTCCGTTAATGGACGGTCTTCAAATTTCCGAATCGAACGGTGCTGCAAAATTGTTTCGATGACTGAATTCACAGTAAATGCCTCCTATACAATAGATTGAATAGCTTTGTATTCTATCATATCAAAATCAAAAATGATTGACACTCGTCTCTATATCTGCGTTACTTTTTTATACGCGAAATAAGAATACACAATCGGCACAACCGCGATAAAGGCAATGGATGAAATGAGAAGAAAGCCGCGAATCGATGAAGGCATAAAAGCGGAAACGATGAGCATCCCTCCCCCGATGAAAAACACTTTGCCGCCAAAACGATGCGTCCGCGCCCAAACGGTCTCGTTCGCCAGCGTCCACGGCGTGCGGATGCCTATGAAATAATTCGCTTTAACTTTTGGCATATAGTTTCCGAGAATGATAAAAAGCAGACCTAACCCTATATTTACAATCCAATCCATATTGACATCATAACCAAGACCGCTAAAAATAACGGCGATGTGAATGACGACGAAAAACGTTAATGACGCGTTCATAAAAACACGATACGCTCCTGCAAATTTTTCATAATTCTCTTTGCGCGGATCGATTTTCGACACCCCAAACAATATCCCATAAATCCATGTCAAGAAAATCGGCCCAAATAAAACGGCGAAAAGCTTTGATGCATAGCCATCTACTTCCCCCGAAAAGTTCCAATGAATCGGAACTTCCTCCGGTAGCCGCGGATATGCCCATAAGGAAATCCCCGCACTAATGATGATCAACAAGAAAAAATACCAATGCTTTTTCATTCCTTCTTCCTCTCCCCTTCTTGTAATGATAAAAGCCAAACTAATACATCTTGCAACACTGTTGTGTTGATGGAGTAATAGATGTACTGCCCTTCTTTTTCGGCGTGCACCAAATCCGCCTGCTTTAACAAGTTAAGATGATGGGAAATGCTTGGTTTGGAAATACGGAAATGATCGGCGATTTCCCCCGCCGTTAAATCTCTGTTTTTCAACAAGTTTAAAATATCTCTTCGTGTTGGGTCAGCAAGTGCTTTATAAACAAGGTTTATTTTCATATACGTTCACCATGCTTATTTTGTTATTTAGGAAATTATCTAATTATTTAATTAAATTATATAAAATATTCTTATTTTTGTTAATAACCAAAAAAACAAAAAGAGAACACTAGTGTCCTCTCCACAACGAAAAACTATACTTCTACTATCATCGTATCATAGGCGATTTCGATGGACAGCCCTTGTTTTTGCAACTGTTTTTCTATTTCTTTGAGATCATCAAAGCCTAACCCGTTCATTTCTTCAATATGGGTCAATATGGTTTTCTTCGCCTTTAATTTGCGAATAATATCCAACGTTTCTGCAAATGTTGCTTCTATTTTTAAGACAGGGTGATGTTCAGATAGTAGCCGCTCCCCCGTCAGCGGATGAAACTCAAAAATACCGATTGGTAAAACCGCTACATCTACTTCCTGTACTTCTCGTGGGGGATCCCAATTATTCAATTCATCCATCGCAATCAGCACCCGCTTTTCCCCGTCCGAAAATAAAAACGCATACACATAGTCTTCGGCTAAGCGGAACGGGCGAATCTCCACTCCTTCCATCGATACGCTGTCCCCGTCTTGCAACGTGTGAAGGCGGATGTATTTCATCTTTTCGAGAAAAGAAAGATGTTCGCCGCTGCCGAGACGGTGCTGAAAGTCGATGGCGACCTGCTGTGGCAAGTAGACATCCGTCGTCGTGGAAGCGGGAGGATCATTTCGAAAATCAGCATTGATGGACTCCAGCACCCGCCTTCCCATTACATGATCAGGATGCCAATGCGAGTAAAACACGGCGTTGATTTGTTTAATTTTAGAACGATTCATCTGCATATAAATATCTTCCGGCGTATCGATTAAGACGTCTGGTCCGTGCACAAATAAGCTTGGACCGCTGCGGCTGTAAGGGATTCCTTTCGTACGCGCCTCGACGCATACACGGCATTGGCAAAGCGGACGCGGAATCGTCACTGCCCCGCCTGTTCCTAAAAATTCAATTTTCATATCCTTCCCTCGCTTCTGTCATTATTCAGAAACAACACCGTATTTGTCTCCGTCTAACAAAATGTGATACGTTTGCTCACCGATGTTATGATGATCCGTTGTTTTTTGTTCGCCGCAAACATCTCCATCCGAAAATTGCAGATATGGATTGGTTTATCGCTCATAATAAATAACTCGCTTTGTTTCCCAAAAACAATTGTATCTATTTAGTCTGAATTTTGTAAATAATCCCACTATAAAAAGCGCTCCATATCGGAACGCTTTTTTATAGTTATTCAACGAATTTTCCTTCTTGATAATCGCGGATCGCCTGGCGGATTTCTTCCTGCGTATTCATCACAAACGGTCCGTAAGCGACAACCGGCTCGTTAATTGGCTCACCGGCATAAAGGAGGAGGCGCAGTTTTTCTTTGGCGGTGACAGTGATTTCGCTTTCTGTCTCGTTTTTAACGCGGCTTAAAAACAATACTTGCCCCGCTTTTCCTTCCGTGGCATCGGCGCCGAATGTTCCGCTACCTTCTAAAATGTACAGAAAGCCGTTGTAGCTTCCTGGCAAATCTTGCACGATACTCGCTCCTGGTTCGAGCACCATTTCCACCATCGTAACCGGAACATGGTTGAGTGTCGGGGCTTTTACTCCTTTTGATGACCCGGAAAATACGCGGATGATTGCTCCCTCTTCACGCCGGACAGGCATATCGCTTGCTTTTAAATTTTGATAACGCGGCTCTGTCATTTTTTTTGCGCTCGGCAAATTAATCCATAGCTGCAAACTGTGCACGGTCGAGCCTGGCGCCGGATCTTCTTTATGGATCACCCCTCGTCCTGCCGTCATCCACTGCACATCACCGGGACCAAGCGTTCCGTGGCCGGCTTTGCTATCAAAATGTTCCAACTGACCGTCAATCACGTACGTCACCGTTTCAATGCCGCGATGCGGATGAAAGTCAAACGTCCCGCGTTGGAAAATATCCTCCATTAGCATCAAAAACGGATCGTATTCTTCCCAATTTCCCGGCTCTAGCACCGGCCCGCTTCGATGAATCGGGCTATTTGTCTCTATTTGTACCGTTTTTACACGACGGATGCGACGCTGTGCTGGCATCTATGTGTTTCCTCCTTATGATCTTTATCTGCATCGTACTCTACGCAACAATGAATGCAAACGATTTACTTTGTGACATCAGGTAACGGTATATCTTTCCTATACTCAAACGGATAGGAAATTGGCTTTTTTACGCTTATTGTTTCATTCGTTGCTGCCGCATCATCATGCTCTTTATATTTTGGCACATCATCAAGCGGAATTTCTTTTCGGTAATCGAACATCATGCTAGGAGTGTCAACTACCCAACAGCTAAAGCCGTGGGCTTGCAGCTAGCCTAATTGGCTGCCGCGTTCGGCTGGTTGACA
>NZ_QCWL01000001.1:1990128-2015809 GCF_003064505.1 Geobacillus sp. LYN3
ATTTTCTATGACCGAAATGCCCTATTTGTGCTGGGCTTTTTTATACACTAGCACTGGGGTGAATAGTTACTAAGGGACAGGTCATTTTGATTTTTCTATTAAAATAAAAAAGCTTGCCGATGTAATCGACAAGCTGTATGATTCCAAATTAGTATAATATGTAGTTAAGATAATGATATGGCGGAGGAGGAGGGATTCGAACCCCCGCGGGCTGTGACACCCCTATCGGTTTTCGAAACCGACCCCTTCAGCCAGACTTGGGTACTCCTCCACTTCGTTGATGGAGCCTATCGGACTCCTGCGTGCGGGGCAGGCGCTCTTCTAGCTGAACGAAAGTCCCATCACGAAATGATCGGGAAGACAGGATTTGAACCTGCGACCTCACGGACCCGAACCGTGTGCTCTACCAAGCTGAGCTACTTCCCGTTCATATCCATTGTTCTCTCGTTAGCGCCAATTAGTATTCTATATTAAAAAAATAGGGTAGTCAATACTTTTTTAGTAAAAAACTTTTCGAATAAAGAATAACGCATCCTGACATGTTTTCGCCAGCATTTTTCTACGTATATGATGTACAATCTCTATCATGTTCGTGATCAATCGTCGACTAACCAAGCCACCCATCCCAATCATCTTTTTAAGAGAAAAAGGGAATCTCCTCTTATGTCAGAGGAAAGTCCCCCTCTATTTTCAATATACATCCCGCTTCGTAAAGACGATAAATGAAATCACGAGTGCCGCAAGTCCCCACACTGCCAGCACCGTCATGGAAAACCCGAGCGTCATGCCTTCAATCGGCGGCGCTGTCCCATTGACATAATCCGTAAGGCGAAGATTGACCATAAACAAATATTTTGCCGATTCCCACGAAGACACCATATTCGATAAAATCGCTCCGGAAATCAATGCCGCAAGCATAATGCCCATCACTGCGGCGGTGCTGCGCATCAATACAGAAAGCATGAACGTCAATGTTCCAACGACAATCGAAACAAACCAAGCAAGCCCTAGTTCGATTAACACGTACTTCCATTGTGGAAGCAAATGTACCCCTTCCGTATTAAGTTCTTCACCGTTAATGGTAAAACCAGTTAGTAACGGCAGCCGCCATCCTTGATACCCAAATACAATCCCCGAAATCAAATAAGAAAGCAGAGCGACCATCAATAAAATAAACGAAATCGATAGAAGAAGCGCTATGTATTTGCTAAGCAAAATCGTTCCACGTTTGACCGGTCTTGTAAGCAGCAGTTTAATCGTTCCTATGCTTGCTTCTGAGGATACTAAATCCGCCGCGATGACCATCATTAAAAGCGGAAGAAACAAATCGATCGCGTTTTCAATAAACATGCGCATAAACGTTGGCGCACCGGGAGCGGATGGATTAATGTCATGTTCCAAATAATATTGTTGCTGCTGAAGGCGAATGTGCAAATATTTGCGCCATTCTTCCGAAATGCTGCTTGAATTCAGACGGTTTTGCGCGTCAATAATTTGCTGCTGCAGCTGCGTCCGCCAATCTGTTGTTCCGAGCCGTTCCTGTATTTCCTGCACCTGCTTATATTGCGCGTATGTAAAAAGGACAACGAGTACGGCGACAATCGCCGCAATTACCGATAACCGCTTTTTGCGGACAATTTTCAGCATTTCGTTGTACACGAGGTTACTCAATCGCATCCCCTCCCGTTAATTCAATAAACAAATCCTCCAGTGTCGGCAGTTTCGGCTGAATTTCATGGACGTGTACTCCCGCTTCTACTAGTTTTTTGTTCCATATAGCTAAATTCTTTCTTTCATATGGAGTCACCAGCCTATCTCCTTGAATGGCGACAGGCGACGTTTCTTTCTCTAGTATTTCTTTCGCTGTTTCGATGGGGGCGGCTTTCCAGACAACTCTCGCTTGTTCTTTAAGCAGCCGTTCCACCGTATCCACCCGAAGCAGCGTCCCTTTTGCCATAATCGCCACGCGGTCGCACATTAATTGAATTTCGCTTAACAGATGTGAGGAGACAAGCACGCTCAATCTTTCTGATTCCGCCAAAAAGCGGATAAATTGGCGCATTTCGCGAATGCCGGCAGGATCAAGCCCATTGGTCGGCTCGTCCAAAATCAGCACTTTCGGCTTTCCTAGCAGCGCCTGCGCAATGCCGAGACGCTGTCGCATCCCAAGCGAATACGTGTTCACCCGATCGTGAATGCGGTTTTGCAAACCGACTAACTCCACCACTTCCATGATTCGTTCTTTTGGAATATCGGGAACCATGCGCGCAAAGTGCTCCAAATTTTCCCATCCACTTAAATACGGATATAATTCTGGATTTTCGACAATGCAGCCGATATGGCGAATCGCTTTGGTAAACTGACGCTCTAGGTCATAGCCGCAAATAGAAATATGTCCCGATGTTGGCTTGATAAGCCCGACAAGCATGCGGATGGTGGTCGTTTTTCCCGCGCCATTCGGTCCTAAAAACCCAAATACTTCACCTTCCTTCAGTTCAAATGAAATTCCTTTGATAATTTCTTTGCGGCGAATTGTTTTGCGTAAATCGGTTACGACAAGCGGTGCGTGTGTTGTCGTCATTGTTTGTCCTCCTCCGTCCACGTAATTAAAGAAGCGACACGTTCGCCAATGCGTTTATAGCCTTCCTTATTCGGATGGAAATGGTCGCTGTACAAATAATCATTCACATGAAGCTCAAACAAATCGAATATCGGCACAGCAATGATATTTGGATAGCGAGCTGCCGTTTCTGCCGAAGCAAAATTCCACTGCCTTACGATCGCGGATGTCTTCTTTGCGTCACCGAGGTCGCTAAACGGATTGTAAAGCCCGATGTAAAAAACAACTGCATCTTTATTGACGCTGCGAATCGTTTGAAAAATACGGTCTAAGTTGTGTAAATACGCGTTTTTTGCCTGCTCGATTTGCTTTGGCGCAAGCTTTAGCGCTTCTCCGCCTTGAAACAAATCATTCCCGCCGATCGTCATCACGATGATGTCAGCCATTTTTAGCTGCCTCTTTATCTCAGCTTGTCCTAATTGCTTAAGGAGTCCGTCAGATCGCTGTCCTTTAATAGCCAAGTTTGTTACACGAATCGGTTTCGTTGTTTTTTTACGGAGAGAATCGACCATATAGCCAATATACCCTTTTCCGCTTTCGTCTCCCGTTCCCCTTGTCAGCGAGTCGCCAAGAGCGACAATGTAAATTTCACGGTTGTCCGCTTTTTTCTCTTTTGTATATTTCGTCGTGCCTGCTGGCGGCATCGCGGCGGAAAAAAATTGATCTTGAATGCCCATGGCAAAACCGCCAAGCCATAATATTCCCGCCAGCACGGATACAATCGTGATGGTGCTTACAATACCGCGTCTCATGCAATCATCCTTTCTTATCTTTGTTACTTATCATACAATATTTTCATCCAGGTTACACCTTTAGACTCTCCGCATTTGATAGTAAAAAGCACGCCGTTATAAAACAGCCGCCACAATGAAAAAGCTTGGTGATTTCACCAAGCCGTTCTTACTGGATTATGTTCAAACAAATTTCTAGTGCCTTACCGTTTTTGCAAATAATCTACAATTCCCATCGAACATACTTGTAAATCGAGACGGATGATGTCATACGCTTCTGATGTCGGTGAAATATTTCTTTCTTGCAAGAAAGCGCTGACTTCTTCATACAGCTTGCGAAAAACCGCTTCAGCTTTTTCCTGCATCGATGCGCCAGGCATGTTGGCAATCGCTTTTTCTCCTGCTTCGACAAACTTTGGAAGCCAAAAACGAAGCTGTTCAAACGCTGCGCGAGGGTTTTCTAGCATGCCAAAATGACCGAAATAAATGCGTTCAGGTTGAAGCTGCTCCAATCGCTCTGCCGATTGCAGCATCGCCTCTGGCCGGAATTGGTTCGGAGAAGTGGACGGCAAACAATATTCAAGCCCATCTTTTAGCAATTGCGGATAAAACACTCCGATCGTATCGCCAGTAAAAACGCCGCGGCTGCGCGAATCGTAAATCGAAAAATGATGGTTGGAATGGCCAGGCGTATCCAAAAACGTCAACGTACGCTCACTGCCGAGCGTAAGCGTATCACCATCTTCTTTCACGATGAGACGATCCTCTGGAATCGGTACAACCGGGGAAAACAATTGGTCAAATTTTTCCCCATACACCGCCTTTGCTCCTTGGATTAACCGTGATGGATCTGCTAGATGCCGCTTCCCTTTCGGATGAACAACAACAAGGGCGTTCGGACATTTTTCAAGCAGCACGCCAGCGCCGCCAGCGTGGTCCAAATGAATATGTGTCACAATAATATAGCGGATATCCGCAGGATCAATTTGAAGCGCTTCTAGTCCTTTTAATAAATACGGAACAGAAGGGCTTGGACCTGTCTCAATAATAGCAAGCTCTTCTTCGTGAAGCACATATGTACCGGTGCGCTCTGCAACTCCTAAATCAAACAGATCAATCATCGAAATGTTGTGCCCTAAATCACGAGGTTTTTTCATCATATCATCTCCTACTTTTTATCTTTACTGAATATTCTACCAAATTACATATAAATAGAGAAACTATATTATTTTAAAAAATGGAAAAGGACATGAACCGATTTCAAGCAAAGACAACTTTGAAATCCATCGTTCATGCCCAATGAAAATTGTTCCATTGTAAAGAAGCGTCTATAATATTCGCAGCTAACAGGAGAATTTAGCGATCAGTACAATGCGGAACTAAATATCCTTTGCGAAAAAAATTATTCAACTGTCATTATGACGCAAGATGATTAGATAGAGACGCTTTCCGATGTGTGCGGATTGCCCACCATATCGAAACAGCCCAGCCAAATATGATGATTGCGTAAATCGTTGCATGCCAATTTCTAGGAGTTTCCCATGCATGAAGCAAGGTGCGAATGTTTGTGAAAATGATGATGCCTCCAACTAGAACCCCAAGCAAATGGGATGGCATCTTACGAACAAGCCACGCGGCGATTGGCGCAGCGACGATTCCCCCTAACATTAGCGTTCCTACCCAAAACCAATTGACTTGTTCCCAGCCTAACGAAATGACGAATCCAATGGTAGCGGATAAAGCAACGGCAAATTCCGACGTATCAACTGTTCCCACCACTTTTCTCGCTTCCATTCCTTTATTCGCAAGAAGAACAGGGGTGGAAATCGGGCCCCATCCTCCTCCGCCAGTGGCATCGAGAAAGCCGGCCACTAAACCAAGAGGAACAAGCTGCTTATTCGAAAATTTCCGCGGTGGTTGTTGATCTTGTCTAGGTGAAAGAAATAAAAACCGATACATAATATAAAACCCAAGCGCCAACAAAAATAGTGAAATATATGGTTTAATGACATCCCCTGGAAGATTGCTTAAAAAGCAGGCACCGAAAAACGCGCCAAGCGAGCCGGGAATAATTAATTTGATCACCATGTCACGGTCGACATTTCCAAATTTAATATGAGACGCGCCTGAAGCTGCAGTTGTGACCACTTCCGCTAGATGCACCGAGGCGGAAGCGACCGCCGGAGCAATCCCGAACGCAAGCAACAGTGTTGTTGATGTAACCCCATACGCCATTCCGAGCGAACCGTCGATGAGCTGAGCGATGAATCCAACAATCACAAACACGATTAACTTTTTCATTTTTTCCCTCCACCTAAAATAATCGAAATATTCCTATTAATTTATACATTAATACCAAGTAATCAAAGTTGTCAACTATGAATTGTAAAAAAACAAAACAGGGTTCAGACCCATCGTCTGAACCCTGTTTTGTCCAAGTGTAAACCAACGGAATTTTATCATGTGATCATCTCCCCCTTTACTTTCGTTTCGAGGGGGGATTGGGGAAAAATATTAAAATTTGGCTTGATATTGTTCAACTTCCCAAGCATGCACAGCGGTGCGATAGCTGTCCCACTCCGCTTTTTTCATGGCGACATATTCACCGAATACGTGATCACCTAGAGTTTTGCGACCGATTGTGCCGTTTTCGAATTCTTGAATTGCAGCTCCTAAACTAGCTGGAAGATTTTCGATGCCAAGTTCGGCGCGGCGCTCTTCTGTCATATGGAAAATATCTTCATCAATTGGCGCCGGAACCTGCAAACCTTTTTCGATTCCGTCCAACCCAGCGGCAGCAATGATGGCAAACGCAAGGTAATGGCATACCATTTTTCCAAAGAAAAAAGGTAGGAAATGCAAAACCCTAATATTAATAATTGGATAAATCCGCGTAAAGCGGACCAAATAATCTCTTTTTCCAATTTTAACGACTGCCGGTATGAGATAAATACCGGCACAAGAATAAACAGCCATATGATGAAAAGCGATGTATTATTGATTTGATTCAATAAAGACACCTTCTTTCCCATACGCCGCTAGTTCATATGCCGATGCCGCCATGAACCTGACGGAATGAAAGGAAGGTGTGCCGCTTTGCTTTTCGGATACACATACACGTAGCCTTCGATTGGCTGTTCAATGTCTTTCACCCAAACCCGCTCGTATTCGTTATATTGGCTGCCTTCTTCATATTCTTCAAGCTCATCCATCGCTTTCAGCCCTTCTTTTGTTACGGTAAACCATTCGCCGATTACTTCGCCTTCTTCTTCGATAACGAGCGCGGGGTATGCACCGACGTCATATAAGCGCCCTTTCACTCTTCCTGGCTGAATATGGCGAATGTACGGTGCCGCAATATGATGATTTTGTTCCCCGACTAGCAGTGTTCCGTATACAAATACACGATACAGTAGCGGTCTCATTTTTTCTCCCCTCTAGGTTTATAAGTTTACATAATAATATTACGGTTATATGTAAAGTAGAAAATTATATCTACTACTAACCATACCGAAAAAACAAAAACAATGGAAGCCCTGCCTCTCATCCATCCTTGCAGCTCCGAAGCTGCGCCAGTGTGAATTTGTCTTTTCGAAAGGAGCTGACCGCCACAAAAAAGTGATATCGCCAAAAGCGATATCACTTTTGTTTCGTCACTTATGCTTTTTGAACGTTTGCCGCTTGTGGACCACGGTTGCCGTCTATGATGTCAAACATAACCGTTTGGCCTTCTTCCAATGTTTTAAATCCTTCGCCTTGGATCGCCGTGAAATGAACGAACACATCATTGCCGCCATCCATCTCAATAAATCCATACCCTTTTTCCGCATTAAACCATTTTACTTTTCCTTTATTCATTGGGATTCCTCCAAAATAAAAAGTTGACCATCGTTCCGTTACCGATAGAAAAAAGCCGTGCGCTCATGCAAGAAAGGGAGCATACATAAGAAGGCCCTTTCTTTGAATGAGGCACGACTTATTACGATCCTTCCATATAACGAACGAAATGGCGCTTCGTTAATAATACTTTATAAACAAAAGAAAGTCAAGATTTTTTGCTATTCTTTCCATTTAATGCTGCAGCCGAGGCTCGGTTTTTGATTTTCCGGCACCGGTTCATTATTTAATAATGCATCTAGAGCAGCACGAAGCGACGCACCGGTAACCGGGATGCCGTTATTTGGCCTTGAATCATCCAGCTGTCCGCGGTAAACACATTTTAAATCGCGGTCAAACACATAAAAATCCGGCGTGCATGCCGCTTGGTACGCTTTCGCCACCTCTTGTGTTTCATCAAATAAATATGGGAACGGATATCCTAATTCTTCCGCCACTTTTTTCATATTTTCCGGCGAGTCTTCTGGATATTTTTCGACATCGTTGGAATTAATGGCGACAAACGTAACTCCTTTTGGCTGATAATCATTAGCAAGACGGACAAGTTCATGCTGTACATGTTTTACATACGGGCAATGGTTGCAAATGAACATAATAACTGTTGCGACATCCGATTTGACATCTTCTAAACGTACTGTTTTTCCATCCACCGCATTCACTAGTTCAAACGACGGCGCTTTTTTGCCTAACGGGAACATGTTCGATTCAACTGCTGGCATACATCCACACCCTTTCCAAATCCATATTTTACTTTATTATACCAAAGCAACAAAGCGAATCACAAATCCCCGCTTCAACGGATGAACGAATAAACATACATATAGCATTCACGTCATTCACGACGCTCATAAGCGTTTAGTTCTTATATCTAAAATGTAGAAAACATTCCTGCAAATAATGGAGCTCCGGAAATTGTATAAAAGGAATATCACTAATATTGGAACGGCAACAGCGAGCACAAACGCCAGCTGAACGTGAACGGCAAAAGACATGACTACCCCAAATACGACAAGAAGCGGCGCCCTTAAGGCAATTCGCAAACTCATAAACACCATATTTTGTATTTGCGTCACATCGTTCGTCATTCTCGTGATCAGCGAAGCAGTTGGAAAGCGTTCCAAATTCGCAAACGAAAACGATTGAATTTTTTCAAATAAATGTTTTCGAATCGCAAATCCGTACTCTTGGCCCACGTAGCTAGCAGCAAAAGAATTGGCAATCCCAGCAGCAAATGACAAAAGCGAAGCGCCGAGCATGACCGCTCCCCACGTCCAGACGACAGAAAGGTTTTTTGCCATTACTCCGTCGTCAATAATTTTCTCCATCAACAACGGCTGCCATAATTCTACTAACAGCTCAATCAGCATGAGCGACCATGCAACGATCATCCATTTTCGATACGGTTTTAAGTAAGATAGTACTTGCTGCATCCTTTCACTCCCCCGTACCTGTGATCTCAACCCTCTGCATGAGGAAAGTCGGCACTAAAAAGTTTTTCCTGCGCCTGCGTGCAAACATTCACTCTTGTTCGGCCAAACTTTTATGGACAAACACCTCATTGGTGTTTAGCGCCCTGTCGGTTCGGTTCAAAACCGTTTTTCTCCCGATGGCTTAAGTCACGGGATTTCATGTGTAAAATTTAGTTACCATAGCGAATGACCGAGGGAGTGTCACTTTTGACATCGATGTTGCAGAACATTTTGTTTACCGATATCCATTAAAGTTGTCAGTTCCGTTTCCGGTAGTTAGCCCAAATTTGCATAAACATTTCTTGGTCAGCAATCGCTCTGTTTTGCGAAGCAAAAAACTGGATAATATCTTGTTCGTTTTCCACGATTGGAAACAACTTATGAAATTTCGCAATCATCAATAGTTTTTCGACTGTTTTATTCGATGAAACGACAAAGACCACTTTCTTTTTCTTCGCAACTTCCTTTTTTAAAAAATGGATTAATAGTGCCAAACCGGTACTGTCGATAAACAGAAGCTCATGGACATCAATAATGACGATATCTCCCTTTATTTCCGCCAATGCCATTTGAATCTTTTGTCTAGCAAGCTGCTGCGTGCTGTAAACCAACTTCCCTTTCAGCAATATTTTTTCATATTGTTCTAACGATGTAATTTTCAGTTCAAAAGTGGATATCCGACTATCCATTGCGCCCTCTCCTCATTTTCATCGCAATTGCGCATTTTCCATTTTCTCGCCGTTCAAACCATATATCATCCATGGTTTCTTTAATCAGCAAAAGCCCGCGGCCAGATTCAGCAAGCAACATATCTTCAAGGCTTTTCTCCCGCATTCGCTCAATTTGTTTGATAGGAATTCCGTTGCCTTCATCCGTAACAGTGACAGTTACATCCTCTTCCGTAATTCGCAAAGATAATACAAATGTATTCTTTTCTGTTTCTTCTCCCGATTGTCTTATTGCTGCCACTGAATTAATAACCGCTTCATGAACAGATAACACAAACATATCGCGATCGTGAACCGAAAAAAAACGAGCAATTTGTTCCGCTAGCAAATCGCAAAAATCAATCGCCTCGTCCGTCGCTTCACATTGAATCTTCATTTCGTACATTGCTTTACACCCACTGATCATTAATTTCAAGAAACGATCGTTATTGAATCGTAATAGATAATAAGCATATATCATCGGCAGGATTCATTGGCGATCGACTATGATCAATTAGCATATGCAAAAATTGTTTATCTGGTAAATGGCTATACATTTTTGTATAGTTGCGAATTTTATTCATGCTTTGTAAAATGGATGAATCCATTTCATCTAAAATCCCATCCGTGTATAAAAATAATCTTGTTCGTTTTTGATAATGAATAACTTCTTTTTCAAACGGGACGGAAAACGGACTGCCAATCGCTAGTCCTCCCTTATCCAATTCAATGATTTCTCCATCTTCCGTAACCAACAATCCAGCAGGATGACCTGCATTCGTATATTCAATCTGCTTTTTTTTCGTATCAATCACTAAATAGATCATGGAAAATAAATATCTTATTCCATTTGCATCGTTAGGAAATAAGTTTTGTACATGCTTTTCGAGTTCTATAGCGACATACACTGGATCGATGACACGCACAATTAATCCCCTTAATAGTGAACGGAGCAACATGCTGACAAGCGAAGAGGAAATGCCATGTCCCATCACATCAATAATAATGACGCCATAGCGGTCATAATCAATTTGGTAACATGCATACAAGTCGCCAGACAAGTCATCCGATGAAATATAAATGGCATCCATCGTCACTGCATCGTTTTGTATCGGAGGGGTTAACACGCTTTGTTGAATTTTTTTCGCAAGCTCCAATTGCTTCTTATACTCTGCTTCTTTTTGTTTTTGTTTTGTGATATCCATAACCATCATCATATATCCCGTAACATTTCCATCCGAATCAGTAACAGGAATGGCAGAATAAGCAACGTCCACGAACGTTCCATCTTTTCGTCTAACTGTGCGTTCGCCTGTTGAATTTTTTAACTGATGAGAAAACATCGCTATGCATTGAGGATGATCATGAAAAAACGAGAAAAATTGCCGGCCGATCACTTCTTCCCGTTTCCATCCAAACAATGTTTCTGCGGCATTTCCCCAATCCATTACCGTCATATTTTTACATAACGGAATAACAGCAATGGGAGCCGTTTCATAAATAGCTTGAAGCATTTGTTCTGATTTTGGTGAACGAATAATTGTTTCCACATCAGAAAAACGCCAGACGTAAAATTCGTCCGCTGCACCTGTGAGTGAATAAACCGTTAACATTCGGACTAATTTCCGGTCATGGTCAATAAGATGATCAATTTCTCCTTCCCAATAGCCGTTTTCTAACACAGACTTCCAGATTAATTCGTACTTCTCCACATCATGTTCATCGGAAAGGAGAATTTGAAAGGATTGACCGATTAACTGTTCTTTTGAATAACCAGTTAATGTTGCCACCCCATCGTTTACTGCCACAATCATTTTGTTCCGATCTGTAATGACAATTCCTTCGCTTGTACGATGACCGCATGTTTTTCCTACCACCTGTAAATCTAGTTTCACCATTGTTCAACCCTTTTTTCGTTGTAATCTTTCTTTTTTTTCATATAAAAATGAAGCAAACATACACGAAATTCCGCCTCATGATAAAAGGCCGCCTTCGAAAAAGGAGACCATTTTTTTCGAAAATTATAAAGTTTTCTTTTTATTTATTTCGATTATCGCACTTTTTTTCCTGCTTTTTTCATCATAAAAGAAGTAAGTATTTTTTCTTCTTTTTTATTGTTTAAAATAGCGGTGACGGATTGCGGCAATAACGAGCAAGCATAACGGGATGATAATTTGTAGTGGTATATGTATATAGATTGTCACGATTTTCAACCCTTCTTTAATATGTTCCGGGTAATTGCTCGCGATGGCGATGGATAACAGCAAAACCAACAGCCCAAGCGGATATACGAGACGCTGATGATTTTGAACACGAAATACATTCGCTGTTCCAATCACCGCAGCATAAAAAAATACGGATACTTTAAAAAATCCGCCAATAATAAGGGCAATCATAAAAAATATATCCAGACGCTCCAAAAAATTCGCAACTCGAATTCTCCGTATCGTGTCTAAAAGTGGAAACGAAGATCGGGCGACAACATCCGCTCCAAGGACGGCAACGTTGATCGTCATAATGATCGCCAAATTAAGACCGCTTAACACCATACCTGCTATCGCCGCTTGTTTCATTTTTTCCGGGTTATTCATATATGGAAACAACATCGTAAAAACAATCATTTCCCCAAATGGAACGTAAAGCGTCTCAGAAAACACAACTTTAAATACCCGTTGCCATCCATCTTCCAACATCGGTTGCAGCCGATGGAGATCGACCAGTCCTGCGGAAATGACTAAAATCAATCCAGATACTGCGAGGAGATAAAGCAAGGTAAGAAACAATTCCCCCGTCCGCGCAATGACCTCAATCCCTTTATAAACGCCATACATCACCGTTAATATCATAATCGCATTTAAAATAAAGAGCGGTGTTTCTGGATACGCAAACGTTAACAACAGCTCGCCAAAATCACGGAGGACCCGGGAAGCAATATAAAGAAAATAAACAATATATGCAAACGCCAAAACTTTACCGATCCAAGGGCCAGTAATGTCTTGTACATACGTAGTCAATGGGGCATTGGGATAGTAACGATAGAGGCGGTAATAAACGAAAAACAATAATAAACCAAATGTTAAACCTAATAATATCGCAAGCCAAACATCTTGTTTGGCGCCTACACCAAGCGGAATAACGATTGCGCTTCCATGCTCGAACAGTACGATTAGTACAAATAATTGCCGTGCGTCTATCTTCGCTCGTTCCATCATTTCACCGCCCTCACTGTCCAAATAGGTACGATTTCGTTCGCAATCCTGTCCGGCGAATAAACGCTTCTACCGTTACATTCACCTCTAGCTGCGGAAAATAGTGATCATGCCAATCTGATTTCATTGTTTTCCATTGCCGCGGATAGGAACGATAGACAATATCTCCAAACCCAAAGATATCCGTTTTTGCTTTTTTTGCTTCTTCTATCGCTTTGACCACTTCCTTCTTTATACTTTTTTCCGCTTTTTTTTCTAATGCAAAAATTTGCTTAGGATTGGTAAAATCAATGGAGCCAAACTCTTCGCCGATATCTCCCTCTGCCTGAATATGAATGGAAATGGATGGTTTTCCTTTTTTCATATGCGCCGCTACGCTCGTTTTGGCACGAACGACTTTATAGACAGCTGCTTCTTTTTTCTCTTTCCATTCGATCGTAACGCCTGTTTGTTCCATTTTATCCAGAATCCATACCACTCCACGAGCTGCTTCGCCATTAATCCATCTGACAAGTTTATCATCTTTAAACATAGCTAGGCCATTGACATTCAATCGTGCATCAGGTTCAGAAGCTTGCACGTTTGTTTGCCGTTTTCCTTTTTGCACGCTCCCAACAATCTCCACACCGCTAATGATAGGCGCTTTTCCTGGAGAAGCAAGATCGTTAATTATTGTTCCTATATCAACATTAATCGATTGCCCCCATATTTTTTCAGAAAATTGTAATGTTTTTATAATTTGATTTGCTGGAATTTTATCAATGGGCGTTAATATTTTGAGAAACTCTTCCGCTGAATGATGCCGGGCGATCACGACCATTGCTGTCGCGCGAAATTCACTATTTCTTTCGAGTGCATCAAACAATCCGTTGACTCCTTCTTTTGCCACTTCTTCACCAATAACCACTAAGTTGGTATGCGCATAATAGATAAGCCGCGATAGTTTTTTGGACGCTTTCCGGCTTGCCTCGACGAGGTTGTCTCCTGTTGCTTTGTAGATGGAAACCGGCACCCCGCCACTGCCTCCACCGCGCTGTGTCGAACCAGCAACGTTTCCTGGGTTGACGACTTGAAATGTCACCGCAAATTTTCCATCCTTCGTTTTATCAATTCCGACAGCGATGACAAATGCCAAATCGGTCAGCTCTTTTTTGCTCCAACATCCGGAAAGAACCGTGGCACATAACAGAAGTAAAAGGGTGATTGCCATTTTTTGTTTCATGATTGCTCTCCCTCATTTTTCTCCTGACGATTGGAAGCAGGTGGCTGAGATCGTTGATGATTTCCCTGGCGAATAATATTTTTCTGATTGATTAAACGTGGCCGTTCTTTAAACGCCCATGTCGGCACACGGAAAAGCGTATCGCCCATGTTGGATGGAATAAACGGAGCAAGCGGTGACATATATGGAACGCCAAAGGAACGAAGACTGCATAAATGAATCGTCATCACCAAAATTCCTATAATAATGCCGTAAAACCCAAACATCGCCGCAAGAAACATGAGCGCAAAACGAATGAGGCGCGCAGAAATTGCAATCGCAAACGAAGGGGTCGCAAAGCTGGCGATTGCCGTAATGGAAACGACAATCACCATCGCCGACGAAACAAACCCTGCCTCTACGGCTGCCTGTCCGATGACAAGCGCTCCGACAATTGAAACAGCCTGACCGACAGCACGCGGCAAGCGCACCCCTGCTTCCCGCAAAATTTCAAAAATTACTTCCATCACCAACGCCTCGACAAACCCCGGAAATGGAACTGACTCCCGTTGAGCAGCGATCGCAATGACAAGCGTAGTTGGGATCATTTCTTGATGAAACGTCGTTGCTGCAATATAAATCGCCGGGGCAACAAGTGAAAGAAAGAAAACAAGAACACGCAAAAATCGAAGTGCTGTTGCAATATCAAAGCGAGCATAATAATCTTCAACCGCTTGAAAAAATTGGATAAACAAAGCGGGCGCAATGAGCACAAATGGAGTTCCTTCAACGAATATGGCCACTCTACCTTCGAGAAGATTGGCTGCCACCACATCCGGCCGCTCTGTATGATACGTTGTCGGGAAAGTAGTAAATGTTTGATCTTCGATTAATTGTTCAAGATATCCTGTTTCAAGAACACTATCAATATGTATGCGGCGAAGCCGTTTTCTGACTTCCTCGACGATTTCATCGTTAGCAATTCCTTTAATATACATAATGGCAACGTCCGTTTGTGTCACTTCGCCAATTTTCATTGTTTCGAGCCATAGATTCGGATTTTTAATGCGACGGCGAATGAGGGTGGTGTTCATGCGCAGCGATTCCGTAAATCCATCGCGCGGACCGCGAATAGCTAGCTGTGTTTGCGGCTCTTCAATCGCTCGATATTCTCCCCCACTCGTACTTGCACTTAAAGCAAACGTCACTCCATCAAGAAGAATAATCGTCTCCCCTGACATAAGTGCCAAAAATAAATCAACCCACTGGGAGATGCGCTCGATTTTGCCGACAGCAGCCAGTTTTTTTTCCATAAAGCAAAACGTATCTTTCGGGGATAAGGTAGTCGGAAACGTTGCTGTCATAAGCGGTTCAAGCAAAAATTGATACACATTTTTTTCATCGGCAAGCCCATCGATAAAAATGAGAGCAGCACGAATCGATTGTTCTTGTCCAATCGTAAAACGACGGATGACAATATCGGAACTGTTTCCAGTCGTATGGCGGATGATATCGATATTCACATCAAGCAGCGAATGAATCGGCTCATGCGGAACATCTTGGGCTTGGCCGCTTTGATCGCGTTCTTGTTGTGTTGTCGTTCCTTGCTTATCTTGTTGTTTTTTTCGCAATCCCCACTGAAACAGCATCGTTTTCCCCTCGCTCCAACTCATTTACTTGCCATTATAGACAACGAAGGGGGCTAATATACGATAAACGAATGATTTCATTTTAGAAAACAAAAACTAAGGAAAAACAGCAACAGTAGGTGAAATAGATGAAAGTGCTGGCTATTTCATTGTTGATTGGCAGCATTTTAATCGGTGTCGCCATTGAAATGGATATGTTAATGGGCTTTACGTTGCGTCAATCGATGCACAACGTCTTTAACCCATTTCGTGTCATGGAAATACCGGAAATGTTTATTTTATTTTTATTTTTATTGTTATGGATGCTCGATGTGTTAGCGGTGTTATTTCTCCAAAAGCAGAAAAAAACGTAAAAAAGGTTTCTTGCCTTGGCAAGAAACCTTTTTTACGTCATCATTTGCTCGTCCTGTCGAGACGAAGCAGCCGCAGCGAATTGAGCAATACGAGCAGCGTCGCTCCCATATCCGCAAAAATGGCCATCCATAATGTAAGCCAACCTGGAATAATAAGAACAAGTGCCAGCACTTTTAACAAAAAAGCAATCGCAATGTTCTGTTGAATAATGCGCATCGTTTTCCGTCCTAACCGAATGGCATATGGGAGTTTCCCAAGATCATCGCCCATTAAAACAACATCCGCTGTTTCTAACGCTACATCTGTTCCAATATCCCCCATGGCAATGCCAATGTTTGCCGCAGCGAGCGCGGGAGCATCGTTGACACCGTCGCCGACCATCGCGATACGTCCTGATTGTTGCTGTAGCATTTGAATCGCCGTCAATTTTTCTTCTGGAAGCAATTCAGCGCGAATATCGGTAAGCGGAAGGGAAGAAGCAATGGCCCGCGCTGTCGTTTCGTGATCGCCGGTTAACATGATGGTTTGAGTGATTCCTAGATTACGTAATGTTTCTAGCACAAAAGCGGCATTTTCACGCAGTTGATCAGAAACGGCAATCATTCCAAGCACCTTTGTTTCATCACCAAGCAGCATGACCGTATGTCCTTGCTTTTGTGCACGTGTGATTTGCGCGCGCACGTCTTCGCCGATAGACGCATCGGAAAACAAGGACGGTTTTCCAATATAATACATGGTTCCGTTCACACATGCTGCCGCTCCTTTGCCGGTCATCGCGCGAAACTCGCTTACTTGCAAACTGTCGAATGATATTTGTAATTCCTCTGCTTTGCGTAAAATGGCAGAAGCAAGCGGATGCTCTGACTGTTTTTCGATGGCTGCGGCGATTTTTAACACTTCTTTTTCATCCAGGCCGCCAAATGGATAAATATCGGTCACTTCTGGGGTTCCAGTCGTTAATGTTCCTGTTTTATCAAACGCAATAGCCGAAAGTTTTCCGATTTCTTCTAAATACGCTCCACCTTTAATAAGCACTCCTTGCCGTGCCGCTTGCCCAATGGCGGTTACAATTGCGACCGGCGTGCTAATGACAAGCGCGCACGGACATCCGACGACAAGCACCGTCAAGCCGCGGTAAATCCACGTCAGCCATTCTCCGCCAAGCCATAGCGGCGGCACTATTGCAAGAAGGAAAGCAATGAGCATAATCGCTGGCGTATAATAGCGCGCAAAGCGATCGATAAATTGCTGGGCTGGCGCCCGCTGTGCCTGCGCCTCTTCGACAAGATGAATGATTTTCGCAATCGTTGTGTCTTTCACCTGCTTTGTCACTCGTACTTCGAGCGCTCCTTCTGCATTCAACGTTCCGGCATATACTTCATCGCCAATGGTTTTGGCTACCGGCATCGATTCACCTGTAATCGCCGCTTCGTTTACGGATGATTCACCGCGAAGCACGATGCCATCCATTGCGATTTTTTGCCCTGGTTTCACAATTATCGTATCGCCGACAACGATATCTTCCACATCCACTTCATACTCTTTGCCATCTCGAAGCACGATCGCTTTTTTCGGAGCAATATCCATCAGCCGTTGAATCGAACGGCGCGCCGTATCCATGGAATACCGCTCAAGCGCTTCGCTAACCGCAAATAGGAAGACAACGACCGCTCCTTCTTTCCACTCTCCGATGCACGCTGCCCCAATGACAGCAATCGTCATGAGCGTATTCATATCAAATTGCAGACGAACAAGATTGTTGATTCCGGTTTTTAATAAATGGTAGCCGCCAATGATGATACTTGCTGTAAATAATAAAATGGTCGCAATATGCCGTTCCCCGATCGTATAAGCAGCCACATAGCCGGCAAGAAGAAATAAAGCCGATATCATCGCAATCACATTTGTTTTCTTTTTCCAAAACGGTTCTGCTTTCTGTTCTTTCCGCTCTGTTTCCGGAATGACGGTAATTCCGTCAAAAGCACCCGCTTTTTCCAGCTCCGCAATCGACGCTTCGCCGATGACCGTTAGCTTCGCCGCGCCAAAATTGACTTCGGCATCTTTGACCGTCGCAATGCTTTTCACATTTTTCTCAAACTTTGCCGCACAGTTGGCGCAGGAAAGGCCTTGAATACGGTATACATGTTTATTTTCCATCGTGTTCTTCCCCCTCTTTGGCGTGAACAAGCGCCAGTGCCACAAGCTGTTCGACATGGTCGTCTTTCAGCGAATAAAACACGAGCTTTCCTTCTTTGCGGTGCTTGGCGATTCCCATATCGCGAAGCAAACGCAAATGGTGGGAAGCGGTTGCGACCGTGCAGCCGATAATCGTCGCGACATCACAGACGCATAATTCTTTTTCAAGCATTAACGCATATGTGATTTTTAAGCGCGTCGCATCGGCAAGCGCTTTAAACAGCTGTTCCACCCCGTTGATTTCATTAATGCGCTGCCGGACGGCATCCACTTTTTCCGCGTTAATGGAAAATACTTCACATACATCGTTCGCCATCTTGTCACCTTCATTCAAATATTCATTTGAATATAGTATATTCCTTCATCAACCAAAACGTCAATTCATTCAAACGATAATTTGAATGTTTTTCATCAAAAAAGGGAATCACAATGATTCCCTTTTATCATTCCGCATTTCCCTGGGCTTTTTCGAACAGATGATGATCTTTGAGCCATTTTTCGACATGAGTATACGTTTTTTTCCATTCTAGTCGGATGATATCACCGTCGCTTTGCAGCAGTTCGATATCCCCCTCCCATACGTTGTCATCCAGCATGGAGCTTGCCGGCTCTTCCATTAAGTCGGCTTTTAACGCTTCGATAAATGAATCAATTTGCTGCGGCTCGATGATCGTCAACGTTTTCTCGCCCGTTTCCGGGGTGTGGAAGGCAACTTGGCGAATCGGCGAATATCCTTGATCGCGGAGCAATAAATAATAGTTTTTCTTATACTCTTTCGATTCTAAAATTGGTTGGAAATAGGAAAAATATTGATCGCTAGGCACATGGTACTGACGAATCATCCGCTTGCCGTCCTTTAGCACATAGCCGATGACCACTTGTCTTTGTTCCGTAAACGGCGATGGTTTTGGCTGATCGTTGACTAACTGTTGGTGAAACGCGTAGACGGCGTGAATGTTTTCCTTTTCCTTTAAAAATTGGTTTTCTTGCTCAAACGGCTCATACGAACGTTGGCCATTCTCGACAAAATCATAAACGGAACCGCCGAAATAGACTTGGCGGATATCCTCTAGCGCCGGCAGCCGTTTTTCATATCCGGTTATATCCAGATGAACCAAAATGCCAATGACCACCATCGCCGCGGCAAAATAAGCGTACCCTTTCCACTTATGGAAAACGCGCCACGTTTTTTCGATAATCATTTCGGCAACGAAAAAGCCGATGAATGAGAAGGTGACATATCCGAATACAATCCAGGAAAACTGATTTTGCGTAGCGCCGAAATAAAAACCGCCGACGAGCATCGTACAAAACGCGACACCATACTTAAAGATCGGACGGAGCGCCGGAAACGCCAGCGCCTGCGTCGCCGCCTCGCTATGCCGTTTTTGGTACAGCCAAATCGCGAAAATAAGGAACACCATAATCAAAAGCAGATAAGCAAGCGATTCGCCCGCTGTCAACGGTTCTGCTTCGAGCTTTAAATAGCGGAAAAATGGAACAATTGCTTCCAGGTTTTGCGATAAATAATAATCGGCCGGGAAGCCAACCAATAAAAACGAGGTATTGGTTAACAACAACATCGTGATGCCTGCTGGGAATAAAAACAAAATATAAGTAAATACCACTTGCAGCGTCGACATACCTGTCATTATGCCAACAAAAACAGAAGCAGCAAAAACAAACAGCTCCATGATAGCCGTTTCCCACGTCCAGCGAATGATGTCACCGATAGCAAGCGGCATGGAAAGGCTTAATCCATAGCGACAAACGATGGCAAGCAATGAAATAAGCATGATTGGAATGACAATAAGCATCACGCCAAACACGGCTTGCTGGCAAAACAGCTCTGCTCGCTGCACAGGCAAGCTATGCATAAAATCAGAGGATTGTTTTCCTTGCATGTAACGAAATAATAGTGCAGCTAATAGCACCGGCAGCGTAAAAACGATCATCGTTTGAAACTCTGCGGAAATGCTATATAAGTTTTTCCATTCAATGAAAACACCGCCATCTTTCTGCTGGGAGTAAGCCATCAATAATTGCAGCGGAATGGCGGCGAACCAAAGCAAAAAATGCACAATGCCAATCCAGCCGACGCTGCGAAGATTTTGCACAAAAAGCCCGCGATTAAACGATAATATTTTCGATGGCATAGCCGACATCCCCCATTTCGTAAATGAAAATTTCTTCGAGCGTAAGCGGCAGGATATCGAAAATGAGCGGCTGAAACGGCTTAATATAAGAAATGATTTCCTGCTTTTCGCCGCGCACAATAAGGAGAAGGACGCTGCCGCGCTGTTCTTCGTAAACGATATCAAGCTGCTCGGCAAATTGCTTTGGAATTCCATTCCGAAAAGCGACTTGAATTTTATGGATATCGGTTTTCATCGCATCCAGCTCTTTTTCAAACAGCATTTCCCCCTCATGTAAAATGCCGATACAGTCGCAAAGATCTTCCATCTCCCGCAAGTTATGTGAAGAAATAACCACTGTCATTTCGCGTTCAGCGACCTCTTGGACGATAATATTTTTCACTTTTTGTCTAACAACCGCATCGAGGCCATCTAGCGGCTCATCCATGATGAGAACGTCCGGCATCGTTGAAAAGGCGAGCCAAAACGCGGCTTGACGCTGCATTCCTTTTGAAAACTGGTGAATTTTTTTGCGCGGGTCGAGCAAAAATAATTCTTGTAATCTTGTAAACCGCTCCCGATGAAAAGATGGATAGACGCTTTCGTAAAACGCAGCCATTTGCTCAATCGTTGTCTGTGGGAAAAAATATACATGATCCGGCAAAAACATGATTCGCCGCTTTATTTCTGGATTTTCCCATACTTCTTCTCCATCAATGAGCACCGTGCCATGATCAGGACGGATAATGCCAGCCATCATCTTTAGCAATGTCGTTTTCCCCGCGCCATTGGAGCCGAGCAGGCCGTAAATTCTTCCCTTTTGCACTGTCATGTTCACTTTGCGAATCGCTTGAAAGCGATCAAATGTTTTCGTTACGTTCGTCAAGTGAATCATCGGTTTCTCCCCCTCTCTCCCCTTGTTCCGCTTGTTCAATCCATTGTAGCACTTCCTCTTTGGCCACCCCTAAAAAAAGCGCCTCGGCAGCTAGGCGGACAATATCGTGACGAATGGCTTCGATTTTTTCTTGGCTTGCTGCTTTTGGCTGCGGAGAAACAAAGTTTCCCTTTCCTGGAATTGAATAAATAAACCCTTGGTGCTCTAATTCCCGATACGCTTTTTGAATCGTGTTTGGATTAATCGTCAATTGTTTCGCCAACATCCGAACGGATGGCAGCTGCTCATGCGGTTTCCATATTTCGCGGATGATCATTTCTTTCATTTTTTCGACCAGCTGCTCATAAATTGGCTGGCGGCTGCGGACATCTAACTCAAACATCCCCCTCCTCCTTTCACTTTCTGTACCAACTGTACTATCAATAATAGTACACTTATAACAGACAAATGACAAGTACTTTTCATAAATGTAAAAAACGCAACGCAAGGCATAGTATTCCTTACGTTACTGATACTTTTGCACAAAAAAGCAATAGCAGCTCCCTTTTTCATAAAAAGCTATTTTTCCAATCACTTCTTTCCGTATAATAATAGTATGGAATTTTCATAGATAGGAGATATTATATGGGTTCTTACATAAATCAGCATGTATTGAACAATTTGTTTTATATTTTAGTGAGCGTATTTGTTTTTTATTTTATTTATGACCACGGGGAGATATTTAAAAAACGAACATCATACAGAGATGCTCTCCTTGCCGTTTGCATGGGGCTTCCGATCATTTTATGCATGAAATTTCCTATTTACATTGATGAACAGTGTATTCATGATTTCCGGCAAATTCCTTTTCTTGTAGGCACACTGTATGGTGGTGGAATCGTTGGATTTATTTTGCTTTTAACTTTGCTAGCTGCTCGCTCTCTGATTTACGGGTTTGAATATATTACCGCGGTTGTGTACATGACCATGTTTATTATTGCGGCTCTCGTTTCACCAACCTTTAAGGCATTGAAACGTTCAAACAAACTTTCTATGTCGGTCTGGTTAACCTTGTTTCTGGCGGTTCTCACCACATTTCTCGCCATCATCATCGCCCAATTTCAAGTAACGGACTCTTATATTGTTTATTTCATTTTACTTCCTCCCATTGGAATGCTATTTGTCGTGTATATAATGGAAACATTAAAAGAAGCGATTATCATGCGCTCCAAACTAGTAAAAGTCGAGAAAATGGAAGTGGTGAGTCAACTCGCGGCGAGCATTTCACACGAAATTCGCAATCCATTAACTGTTGTCAAAGGATTTATTCAATTATTAAAAACTCCTTCTCTTTCACAAGACGCAAAAGATCGCTACATTCAAATTGCTTTAGACGAAATTAATCGAGCGGAAGCGATTATTAACGAATATTTAACCTTCGCCAAACCAGCCTCGAACAAAGTGGAACGCCTGATGGTAGATGACCAGCTGCGAAAGGTCATTCAGATGTTGGCGCCAATGGCTCATATGAACTCGATTGAAATTGTTGAAGAGCTACAACCCGGCGCGATTGTTGGAAACATTCAGTACTTTCAGCAGTGCTTTTTAAATTTGATAAAAAACAGCATCGAAGCCATGCCGAACGGAGGGACATTAACGATTTCATCCCGTTTGCATGGCGATCATGTTATCATTACGATTAAAGACACAGGAGTGGGAATGACAACGGAACAAGTAAACCGTTTTGGTGAGCCATATTTTAGTACAAAAGAAAAAGGAACTGGCCTCGGAACAATGGTAGCTGTAAAGATGATTCAAACGATGCAGGGAACGTTGCATATTCAAAGCGAGGTTAATAAAGGAACCACGTTGACGATTACGTTTCCTAAAGCTGCGAACTGATTCTGTCAGTAAAAGAGGGAGGTGGAGCTAATCCACATCCCTTTCTTATGTTATAGATGTCGAGTTGGAAGATTGTCTCTCTTTTTTTGGAGACAATAAAAGAACGGTCACCATAATGCAAGCGGCTCCAATAGCTTGAAACAGGCCGAACGGAACATGTAAAAAAACAATCGAGGCGATTACAGCTGACAGCGGCTCTACACTAGACAGCAAGCTCGATTCCGTTGGCGATAAGTAGCGGATGCTTTCGACAAATAATAAAAACGCAAATAACGTGCCAAATACAATGACAAACAAGATAAGCAGCCACGTCTCCACATCCCAGCGAATCGCCGGCAAAGGAAACGGAGGAAAAACGAAACACATGCCTCCCCCACCGATGACCATTCCCCAGCCGACAACGACGATGGAGTGCCACTTTTTCAGCATCTGTGCCGAAGCTAACGTATAAAATGCTAAGGCAACACCAGAAAGAATTCCCCAAACGACAGATATCAACGGCACTTTTAATTCTCCGGTTGAACCGTTTGTAATTAATAGAAAAGTTCCTAAAAGAGCCAATACAATTGCAAGCATCACCTCTTTCGATGGACGATGTTTTTGAGCAGCCATGGCGTATAACACGATATAGACAGGAGCTAAATATTGCAATAATGTCGCCGTAGCCGCATTGCCGGTGGCGATCGATGCAAAATATGTATATTGCACACCAAGCATGCCGACAAATCCAAACAAGAGCAAGCTTCCGATGCTTTTGATGCCGGTCCAAATCGAAAATATCGCCATCCGTTTGCATACCGCAAACAATAACAACGCGCTTCCCGCAATCATCATTCGCACCACGACAAGCCATTCTGCGGTTATTTGCTTATGCTGAAATAACACTTGCGCCGCTGTTCCTGATAATCCCCAAAGCGTTGCACCGGTGATGACCATCATTAGACCTTTTATTCGACTAGAGACTTGTGCGAGCATGATTCTCCCCTTCTTTTGACTGATGTTGATGGATAGGAGACATAACGGCAATAAACACCCCTATGATAATCAGCAACCCGCCTAAATAAAACGAGGCGGTTATCTGTTCATGTAAAAACAAAAAGCCAAAAACAGCGCCAACAAGCGGCTGAAAAAAGAAAAACAACGAGCCAATCCCGGCATCCATCATTTCCATTCCTTTATTCCAAAGAAAAAACGCTCCCGCGGTCGAAATAATCCCAAGATAAAAAATTCCAAATATGACAATCATATTAGGAAAAGAAACAGGTTGCTCATTCAGCTCCCAAAGCATAACCGGGGTAGTGAATAATAAGGCAAACAAAATGGCGTATGTGGTGATCGTCAAGGCCGAAAAGCGGGTGGAGGCCACTTTCACGTACACAGATAAAAGCGCCCATGTCAGCGCCGCCCCAACTAACATCATATTTCCCCAAAATGATTGTCCTCCGCTATTGTCAAAGCCGATGACGATGACAACCCCGATAGTAGCCAGCAAAAGAGCGATAACTTTTCTCAAGGTGACGGATTCGTTTAGGACAAATTTTGCGAATAAGACAATAAACGCCGGAGTCGCCGACGTGATTAATGCTCCTGTATGCGCATCGGATAATTTTGTTCCGATAAATTGCAAAGATATCGAAACAAAATAACCGATAAAACCGATCCACCCAAGCAAAAGCCAATCTTGTTTTTGAATGGATATCCTCGTTTTTGTTTTGTATTGATGGACTTTTAATATTCCAAATAAAACAACGAACGCGATTGCATAACGAAGCCAAACTAACGTAAACGGCGGAACGAAATCAAGGACGTATTTGCTGACAACGTACATTCCGCCCCAAATGCTTGCTGCCAAAGATAAACAGAAAGCGCCAAAAAATGTATTTTTCATCGTGAAACAAACCTCCGTCTTTATAGGGATTAAAAACCTCATCCCTAAGACAAGGCGTGGTTATTGGCTGCTCGCCTCGTCTTAGAAACAAGCAGACGGCTGGTCGTTTTCCAATAAATCGAAATACATTCTCACCGTTCCCACCCTTTTCTCTATATCATTCCATTTTGTTTCATTGTATCAAATGATCGTCAAATACACATTACTATTTTTGCATATTATTCCATGTATGTTGCAAAAAAGTGTGAGTAAAATGTTTGTGGGAAAAATTCTTAGAAGTTCCCCGATGAGGGGGTTGGGAACGTAGGTTCGCAATCCCCCCTCATCGGGGCCACCAAGCGAAGCGCGGTAGGATCCCAAGCAGGAAACATGAAAAAAGGACTCTCTCCCTGGTAAGATATTCATTGACCACACTATCAAACAGGAGGAGAGAGTCCCATGAATATTCAACAACATCTTACCACAAATTCGTTGTCATGGAAAGAGATCGAACTTGATTTGTTTCGAGCCTTGCAAAACGCCTTCGCCGAGCTGTTTACGGCTCTGTTGGAGGACATCGACCGACAATTGGCGGAAACCCGGGACAAGCGCCGGTACCACTTGAAAGACAAACGACGCACCACGATTCAAACCCTGTTTGGCGAAGTTACCTTTGAGCGAAACTACTATTTAGACCGAGAACAAAACCGTTACACGTTTTTGCTTGACTCCTTTTTAGCGTTTGATGGATCACAGTCAATCAGCCCTTGTCTAGAAGAAACAGCGGTGGGATTGGTTGTGGAGTGCTCTTCCTATCGCAAAGCGGCTCGTACGCTTGCTCAGATGGTCGGGTATCCGGTGATGAGCCAT
>NZ_QCWL01000001.1:2015875-2016094 GCF_003064505.1 Geobacillus sp. LYN3
GAAGGGAAAACGGGCCAAGGAAGACAAAATCCTGACCGTTCACGAAGGGTGGAAGCGCCACGGCTCACAGATCGAATTCGTGAACCAGCGCCATTACGTCCATGAGGGCAAGAGGGAGGTGTGGGAAGGCTTCGAGGAATTTTTGATGAACGAATATGCCTATGATCCGTGTCGGGATCTTCTTGTCATCAACGGGGACGGCGCTCCATGGATTACCGC
>NZ_QCWL01000001.1:2016105-2030307 GCF_003064505.1 Geobacillus sp. LYN3
CGGGATCTTCTTGTCATCAACGGGGACGGCGCTCCATGGATTACCGCGTGCCGGGAGTATTTCAAGGGACGGGTCTGCTTCCAATTGGATCGATTCCACGTGGCGCGTGAGTTGCGCCAATGCCTCTCGGGCCATCCACGGTGGCAGGCGATTCGGCAAAAGCTGGCGAAGCAGGATGAAGAGGGGCTGCTTGTGGAACTGAACAGCGCCCTCGGCACGCTGGGGGACGAAGCGAAAGAACAACAGCTGGCTGCCTTGATCCACCGGATCGAATCGATGCCGGGATGCATCCGTGATTACCGGGAATGGCTGAAGGAGCANGCTGAAAGCGTGATGAGCCAGCTGGCGTATCGGGTGAAATACCGCCGCAGTTGGACAGACAAGGGACTCAGGACGTTTTTCAAGGCAATGATGCCCGGATGGATGGGATTCGTCTTTTCGGACGTTGTTTAGGAGAAGAATCGTCGCATCCGGCGGAGGAAACGGCATCTACCAAACAGACGATCGTGAACAAGGCGAAACAACGCGTCCGCCGTCTTTGGCCGGAGATCACGCGGACACGCGGAATAACGTGCCATATTTACAGCAATCGTCCGGGACACCGATCTATCATGCCCTGTCTGAACTCAAGGGATGGTAAAAAAAGGTATACATATCGGTCTGTCATGGCAAGGGATGAGAGTCCGAAAGCGCTTACGGATGAAATTCAAAAAAATGGTTCGCTGACCTATGACTTACATCTGTTTTCAGGAATCAAAAAAGTTCCCACAAAGTCTTGACTGACTCTCGCCTTAATTATATTTTGCTGAAAATAGGATAGATTCAGTAAAATATAGTATNGGTAAAAAAAGGTATACATATCGGTCTGTCATGGCAAGGGATGAGAGTCCGAAAGCGCTTACGGATGAAATTCAAAAAAATGGTTCGCCAATCTATGACTTACACCTGTTTTCAGGAATCAAAAAAGTTCCCACAAAGTCTTGACTGACTCGAACGTAAACATATGTTATTGCAATCACCTTCAAATGGGTTATAATGGAATAAAGAATAAATGGCTCCCTTCGCTTTAAGCGAAGGGGATTTTTTTTGAAAACGATAAGGGGGATGGAGAAATGCAAGTGAATGTCCAACGTGTCACGGGGGTGCAAACAACCGTATATCCCATTTTAATCGCGATTAGTGTAGGCCATTTATTGAATGACTCGATGCAAGCGGTCGTTCCGGCGTTGTTTCCGATTTTAGAGGCATCCATGAATTTATCGTATACTCAAATTGGATGGATCGCCTTTACCTTAAATATGACCTCTTCGGTGATGCAACCGGTTGTTGGCTTTTTTACGGACCGAACCCCCTCTCCTTACTTCCTACCGCTTGGAATGGCAGCGAGCTTGCTTGGCATGGTGGGGCTTGCGTTTGCGCCACATTTTTTCTTTGTTTTATTATCCGTCTTGTTTGTTGGGTTCGGTTCAGCGATTTTTCATCCGGAAGGGTCGCGCGTTGTATATTTTGCCGCAGGAGCAAAAAGAGGATTTGCCCAATCCATTTATCAAGTGGGTGGGAATACGGGAAATGCCCTTGCTCCATTATTTACAGCACTGATTTTTGTTCCGTTTGGGCAAAAAGGCGCAGCTTGGTTCACCGCGATTGCTGCTTTTGGCATCGTTCTTTTGTTTCGCGTGTCGCGCTGGTATTCGCTCCGTCTTAAAGAATACGAAACGGTTCAGAAACAAACCAAGGCAGAAAAAGGCGATGTCAAAAAGCAACGAAATATCATGTTTGCCTTAACGCTATTAATCTTTTTAGTGTTTGCAAGGTCATGGTACTCGGCCGGCATTTCCAATTATTATCAATTTTATTTAATGAAACACTATCATGTGCCGATTCAAGAAGCACAAGTTTATTTGTTTGTTTTTATGATCGCCGGAGCCATCGGGACATTTGTAGGCGGGCCGCTGGCGGATCGATTCGGAAAACGAAATTTAATGTTGTTTTCGACGCTCGGCACGGCGCCGTTTGCCCTCATGCTTCCATATCTTCCACTTGCATGGGTACTGCCTGTCATTTTTCTTGCCGGTTTTATTTTATCATTAAGTTTTTCCACATTTGTCGTGTATGCCCAAGAATTGCTTCCCGGAAATGTCGGCATGGCGTCGGGGCTGATCGTTGGCCTTGCGTTTGGGATGGGAGCGCTTGGGGCTGTTGTTCTTGGAAAAATTGCTGATTTGTATAATTTAAATACTCTTATGATATTATGCAGTTTCCTTCCGCTGTTTGGGGTGCTTACATGGTGGTTGCCGAAAGAGAAATCGTTCGCTTCCTAATAGGCGAAAAGGCAGTCTTCTTTGATAAAAGAAGACTGCCTTTATAGCTTGATAGCATTCATCGAGCAATGATCTCACGATTCATAGAACGCTGAATTTGCCTGCCCTTACTCCGCCTCTTGTACTTCCTCGAAATAGTCTTTATAAAATCCGCCGATTTTTCCGGTATTATCAATAATAAAATAAAACTCTTCAGTTTCGTTTTTCACTTCATATATTTTCCCTGGTGTTAACACATGATTAACGATATATTTTTCCGCGTTTGTATGTACACATTTCACTTTTTTTAACGTTGGGCGTTCTAACCAAGTACGATGAATCATGTTCGACTCTCCTTTTTTGTCATCATTACTATTCCCATTTTAACGATATTTCGATTTGGCTGCAATATCCATAAAAAATGAACCATTCATAATTTTTGATGAATGGGAGTGGGGTTGGGCATGCTATGGATGGAAGTTTTGAAAATATGGGAGGAGACACGATGGAAAAACACCCGAGCAAACGTCAATTCCAACAAGATTTAGATCAATACAACATGGATAACGTGATCAACGCGCCAAAAAACTACGTATATCGAGTCGGATACGAAGCATCAAGCGGCAATCCGGCCGGAAATCATAATGAAGCGAAAAAAACGCGCGATTTGCAGCAATAAACGAGAATGCCTATTTTTCCAAAATAGGTCTCCGCCGCTTTTTTAATGCCCCATGCTCCTTCGCCAAAGTAAACACGGTTGACGTACATTTCTAAAATCTCTTTTTTCGAATACGTTCGCTCGATTTTTTTCGCGATAAACCATTCTTCCCATTTGCGATGCAACGTTTTTTCATTCGTTAAAAACACGTTTTTTGCTAACTGCTGTGTAATGGTGCTTCCGCCTTCCGCCCATTCTAAAGCTTTCATATTGTGGACGAGCGCCCGCAAAATACCGAAATAATCAATTCCTTCATGATCATAAAAACGGCGGTCTTCCGTGGCGACGATCGCTTCTAAAAAGTGGTTTGGAATGCGCTCTATCGATACGGCTTCCATCTTGGATGCGGAAATTTTACTCGCCACGCGGCCGTTTTGATCATAAATAATGGTTGGAGCAGGCAGCGGATGATCAAGTTTGCTAATATCTCTAAGTCGCAATATACGCTTGAACGGCAATGTAGCTGCCAATAAGGAAAAGAGCAACAATGATTCCCGCTCTCTTCCAATATGATTTCCTCTTGTTTTTTCTCGTTTGCCATCGGCTTTGTTCCAACCGAATCCCCCTTTTTCTTTCACTTTTATACGATTCGAAACATCACCCCATTTTTCGTACATCATAGATAACGATAATAAGAAAAGAGGAAGAGTTTCGGCTTTCAATAAAAATATCCATGAGAAAAGCCGATCTCTATGTAAGAGATCGGCTTTTTCATTTTCACATGCATATTGCCGCGTTTGCCGTTGGTTGAATGCAGTTTCTCAACCACACTCCACCAGGTGGGTGTTCGCAGAAACGTTCCTGTCGTCCTCGATCCTACCAAAGTAGGGAGGCATGACATTCCCGTTTCGATATAGAACTCCCTTTCTATTGCCATCGGTTGAAACTTCATTCTTCAACGTGCAACGCAGCAGATGATTTTTGGTGATTATTATAATACAAAATCTTTTTTTGTTTTGCAAGGGGATAATTTATTTAGGATTCAGTAAAGGCCTTATGGAACTTTTTTTGGTTCGTTCAAGGAGAAGTAAATCCTAGGATGGACAATCATTTTTTGAATTGCACACAGAGAGGACACCAACTATCACAATGGGCAATAATTAATTCGCCTTATTTCATATTTTGCATTCATTTAAAATAGACTCTAATTAAAGTGAATAACGTTAAAAACACAATAATTCCAATTAATATCCATGAAGACCAGTCACCAAGATATTCCATTAGAAAAGGGAAAATTATTATAATAACCCCAAGAGTAATCGAATATATTCCCATCACCCTTGCTAATTTATTCTTATCTCCTTTATATTGTTTTTCATCATACCCAGCAATTAATTTTAATTTCTTTTTTTTCCAAATAAGCCAACCAACAAGGATAAATAATAAACCAGTAATAATACAAATAACAATAGCAGTAGAGAAATCTGTATTTAATGACATATTCGCCTCCATAATAAATGGACATTTTAGAATACCAATCAGACAAGCATAAAAATAGCCCTTGCATGAGGATCTCCTTAAAATGAACTTGCTTGTTGTTCTTGGGCTAGTTGATCGTTAAGATTCAACTAGCACTAACTAGCACTACGGGTTTTGGGAATAATTTTTCCGAATGTTTAATTATATGTAATTGTTTTTGTTGATTTAATTATATATGATTTACAACCGAAATTGTAGATAAGTATAAATATTCATTTTTATTAGGAATAACGTCCCAACTATTTTAATTTATATTTGTTTAGCAACCCAAACTTTGGAACCATTTCTAGATAGTTGATTTGCCCTGTCACCATTCTGTATACCTTTAGAAATAGGGTTCTCCTTTCTCTGGAATGTTTTTGTTCCAATCGGAGAATACCCTACTTTTTTGATCTAGTAAAATGCTTTACACAAAATTTTATACATCATCGAAACAGAGGCTACTCTCAAAAGGTCGATTTAGATAACCTTTTGAGACAGCCTCCTAATTTTTTGCCCACAATAATTTTACTCATACATTTATTTGTTTTTTCCGGCAACTAGCTTTAAAACTTTAAACCGGATATACACCGTGTTTTCGTTCCGAAAACGTCATATACTTGGACATATACGCATCAAAACGGCGAATTAGCTCATCTCGCAAGTTATTCGGAGCGATGATGCCGTCAACGACCATTTCGGATGCGAGGCGGTAAATATCGATATCGCGGCGGTACTCTTCTCTCTTTTGTTCGACAAATGCCGCCCGCTCTTCCTCTGGCAGTTCCGCAATTTTATTTGCATACACGGCGTTTACCGCTGCTTCCGGACCCATCACGGCGATTTGCGCGTTTGGAAACGCTAAGCAACAATCTGGCTCAAACGCCGGCCCTGCCATCGCATAAAGTCCGGCACCGTACGCTTTCCGCACGATAATGGAAATTTTCGGGACAGTCGCTTCCGACATTGCTGAAATCATTTTCGCGCCATGACGAATAATTCCGGCGCGCTCGACTTTTGTCCCGATCATAAACCCAGGAATATCCGCTAAAAAGAGAAGCGGAATGTTAAACGCATCGCAAAGGGTGATGAATTTTGCCGCTTTGTCAGCGGAATCATGGAACAGGACACCGCCTTTTACGCGCGGCTGATTGGCGATAATCCCGATCGGCTGTCCGTTTAAGCGCGCCAATCCTGTAATTAATTCCGGCGCGAACAGCTTCTTAATTTCACAGAACGATCCTTCGTCGATCACGCGCTCAATGAGATCGTACATATTAAACGGAGCGTTTTGGTTCTCCGGAATGATCTCTTCAATCGTCTTTTCAAATGCTTTCGGCGGCTTCGCTTCCGCTACTGGCGGTTTTTCGCTGTAGTTTGCTGGAAAATACGATAAATAACGGCGGGCGTAGGCGATTGCCTCTTCTTCCGTTTTCACAAGCACATCCCCGCATCCGGAAACAGTGCAGTGCATGCGAGCGCCGCCCATTTCTTCGAGCGTTACTTTTTCCCCAATCACCATTTCCGCCATGCGCGGCGAACCTAAATACATCGACGCGTTTCCTTCCACCATAATGACGATATCGCAAAACGCTGGAATATAAGCCCCGCCAGCTGCAGACGGCCCAAACAATAAGCAGACTTGCGGCACTTTTCCTGATAATTTTACTTGATTATAAAAAATGCGTCCGGCACCGCGCCGCCCCGGGAACATTTCGATTTGGTCAGTAATGCGCGCGCCAGCAGAATCCACTAAATAAAGAATCGGGCAGCGAAGCTTTTCTGCTGTTTCTTGAATGCGAATGATTTTTTCAACGGTGCGCGCTCCCCATGAACCTGCTTTCACCGTAGAGTCATTCGCCATTACGCATACCGTTTGACCGTTAATTTTTCCGACTCCTGTAACAACGCCATCGGCAGGGAGCCCATCAGCTAGGCAGTTCGCAAAGAGGGCGTCTTCAAATTCCAGTCCGTTGTCCAACAATAATTTTAAGCGGTCACGGACAAACAGTTTCCCTTGTGCGGCGTTTTTTTCGTGATATTTTGGAGCTCCTCCTTGTTCGATTTTTTTGATTCGTTCCGTCAATTGCTCTGTAAGTGTTTTGTTTTGCTTGTTCATCACATCGTTTGTTTGCATGTGCCTTCCCCCTATTCCCCTTTGTAGACCGGTTTTCGTTTTTCTTTAAACGCCTGCAATCCTTCGAGACGGTCTTTTGTTGGAATCGTGATGTCATATGCCATTTGTTCAATGCGCAATCCTGTCGCTAAATCAACATCTAAACCGCGGTTGATCGCAATTTTCGCTTGCATGACGGCGATTGGCGCATTCACTACGATTTGTTCGGCGATTTCCATCGCCTTTTCCATCAGTTGTTCGCGCGGTACAACGTATTCAACAAGACCGATTTGTTCCGCTTCTTTAGCGGTTATGCGTTTTGCTGTAAAAATTAATTCTTTCGCCTTCCCTTTTCCGATTAGGCGCGGAAGCCGCTGCGTCCCTCCCGCTCCCGGAATGATTCCAAGCGACGTTTCCGTAAGACCAAGCTGCGCCGTGTCTGCGGCAACGCGAATATCGCACGCAAGCGCAAGCTCAAGCCCTCCGCCAAACGCGGAACCATTTAGCGCGCAAATCACCGGCTGCGGGAGCTGTTCTATTTGATTAATGGTTTCACGAATCAGCGCCACCGTTTTGCGTACTTCCGTTTCGTTCATGCCTGCACGCTCTTTTAAATCAGCTCCAGCGCAAAATACTTTTTCACCTGCTCCGGTAAAAATGACAATGCGAACGTCCCGCCGGAAAGCGAGGTCGTAAAGAAGATGCGATAATTCATATAACAATGCCGTCGATAGCGCATTTGCCGATTCAGGACGGTTTAACGTAATGATCGCAATCCCGTTTTCCAGTGCCGTGTATTGAACAAGTTCTGACATATATGATTGCCCCCTTTTTACGTAGAAATCGTTTGCAAGTAACGGCTTGAAAGCGGGCGGCCGATTTTCTCTTGAATGAACAGCGCTGCTTCCGTAAGACGCCCGACGTCAATTCCCGTGGCAATGTCCATGCCATGAAGCATATATACTAAATCGTCGGTCGCCACATTTCCTGATGCGCCCGGTGCATACGGACATCCTCCTAACCCGCCGAGAGAGCTGTCAAAAGTGGTAATCCCCATCTCGAGCGAAATAAGGATATTCGCTAGCGCCGTGCCGCGCGTATCATGAAAATGCATCGCAAGCTTTTCCTTTGGGAACCGCTTTAAGACGATTTCAAGCAGCTCTTGTACTTGCTTTGGCGTAGCGACACCAATGGTATCGCCCAAAGAAAGTTCGTCAATTCCCATGTCAAACAAACGTTCAGAAACGCGAATAACTTGTTCGACCGATACGTTTCCTTCATACGGGCAGCCAAATACGGTCGATACGTAGCCGCGTACGGTTTTCCCTTCTTGTTTCGCTGCTCGAACCACTTCTTCTAGCACCGGAAACGTTTCTTCAATCGATTTATTAATATTTTTGCGGTTATGCGTTTCGCTCGCCGACATAAAAACCGCGACCTCATCCACTTGTGCCGTCAGCGCTTTTTCCAATCCTTTTTGGTTTGGAACGAGCGCGGCGTACGTCACGCCTGGTGCCCGTTCAATTCTCGTCGCTACTTCCAATGCATCCGAAAGTTGCGGAATCCATTTCGGATGGACAAATGAAGTAATTTCGATATAGGTGAGTCCGGTTTTGGACAATTGATTAATCCAGGCGATTTTATCTTCTGTCGAGATTGCCGTTTTTTCATTTTGCAGGCCATCGCGCGGACCGACTTCCTTAATCGTAACTTGCTTTGGCCATTTGCTCATTGCATTTCACCTCTTACTCTAGTTCAAGAAGCACATCGCCCTCGTTGACGAAGTCCCCTTCTTGCACGTGAATTTGTTTAACGACCCCGGAAGATTCAGCGGCGACCGGAATTTCCATTTTCATCGACTCTAAAATGATGACATCTTGCCCTTCTTCTACTTTGTCTCCTACCGATACGACAATTTTCCATACACTTCCTGCCATTGATGCGACTACTTGACTCACTATTTTCTTCCCCCATTTCTTCTTATTTTGTCGTTGTTGTTTGCAAGTGTTTTTCTACGAAGTTGGTTGTTGTGTCTCCCGCTTGAAACGCAGGATGGGAAAGCACATCTTTTAGCATTGGAATGTTTGTTTTAATTCCTTCAATTTGGTAGTTGTTTAGCGCTTCTGCCATGCGCTCGATCGCTTCTTGGCGGTCGTTTCCTTTTGTAATCAGTTTGGCGATCATCGGATCGTAAAACGGCGTGACCGTCATGCCGCTTTGCACCGCCGTTTCATTGCGCACGTATTCACCTTGCGGCAGCACAAAGGCCGTGATTTTCCCCGGAGATGGGAAAAACGTTTTCGGGTCTTCCGCATAGATGCGCACTTCTATCGCATGGCCGTCGCGGCGAATGTCTTCCTGTTTATAACGAAGCGGTTCCCCCGCGGCGATGCGCAATTGTTCTTCGACTAAATCAAGACCGGTAATTTCTTCTGTTACCGGATGTTCAACTTGCAATCTTGTATTCATTTCAAGAAAATAAAAGTTTTTTTGCTCATCGACTAAAAATTCAATCGTCCCCGCGTTTGTATACCCGATATGTTTCGCCGCCTTTACTGCCGTTTCCCCCATTTTCCGCCGCGTTTCTTCATCTAAAAACGGAGATGGTGCTTCTTCAATGACTTTTTGATGACGGCGCTGAATCGAACATTCGCGCTCCCATAAATAAATGCAGTTTCCATGTTCATCAGAGAGAAGCTGGATTTCGATATGGCGAGGGTTGGCGATATATTTTTCTAAATACATCGCACCATCGCCAAAGAATGAAGCAGCGCGCTTTTGATTTCCTTCGAAAGCTTTGCGCAACTCTTCTTCATTGCGTACGATTTGCATGCCGATGCCGCCGCCGCCTGCGGAAGCTTTTAACATAATTGGATAGCCAATTTCTTCTGCTGTTTTCGCTGCTTCATCGACATCTTTTAACGGAAACGAAATGCCGGGAACGATTGGAACGCCAGCTTCTGCCATTGTTTTTCGCGCTTCGATTTTACTTCCCATTTTTGCGATCACATCCGCCTTTGGTCCAATGAAGACAATTCCCTCTTCTTCACAACGGCGGGCAAACTCTGGATTTTCCGATAGCAGCCCATAGCCGGGATGAATGGCTTCCGCTTTCGTCATTTTCGCGACCTCGATAATTTTCTCGATATTTAGATAGCTTTCACTAACGCGCGGCTTACCGATAAGATACGCTTCATCCGCCCATTGAACATGGAGCGAATCGGCATCCGCTTCCGAATAAACGGCAACCGTTTGAATTCCTAATTTTTTGCACGTACGAATGACACGTACCGCAATTTCTCCACGATTGGCGATTAATACTTTTGAAAACATGGCAACCTCCTTTATGTCATTGTTTTATTGTCAAGCGGAGCTTCAAAGACGAAGCGCCGCTTGACGGCAACTGTTTAATTGGTTAATCCAAGACGCTGTTTCGCCATCTCCCGCAATTTAAATTTTTGAATTTTTCCGGAAGCTGTCATCGGATATGAATCGGTGAATTCGATATAACGTGGAATTTTATGACGGGAAATTTTCCCGCGGCAAAACTCGCGAATTTCTTCCGCTGTCGCCGTTTCTCCTTCTTTCAAAATAATCCATGCCATTACTTCTTCGCCGTATTTTTCATCCGGTACACCGATGACTTGAACGTCTAAAATTTTTGGGTGTTTGTATAAAAACTCTTCAATTTCGCGCGGATAAATGTTTTCTCCACCGCGAATAATCATATCTTTTAAGCGTCCGGTAATACGGCAATATCCATTTTCATCCATCGTGGCCAGATCGCCTGTATGCAGCCATCCATCTTCATCAATGGCTTCTTTTGTCGCGTCCGGATTTTTGTAATAGCCTTTCATCACATGATAACCGCGCGTGCATAATTCCCCTGGCACGCCGCGCGGCACTTCTTTATTCGTGCCCGGCTCAACGATTTTCACTTCGACATTTGGCAACGCTCGCCCGACTGTTTCCACGCGCAAGTGAATCGGGTCATCCGTTCTTGTCTGTGTAATCACCGGCGATGATTCTGTCTGACCGTAAGCAATCGTAATCTCTTTCATTCCCATTTTCTCCATGACCGCTTTCATCACTTCAATCGGACAAGGAGAGCCGGCCATAATTCCCTTGCGAAGCGTTGATAAATCATATTTTTCAAAATCAGGATCGTTTAATTCGGCAATAAACATCGTCGGCACCCCGTGCAAGGCCGTGCATCTTTCAGCTTCCACGGTTTTAAGCACTTGTTTCGGGTTAAATTCCTGCACTGGCACCATCGTTGCCCCAACCACAGCGCATGCCAATGTGCTCATCACGCAGCCGAAACAATGGAAGAACGGCACTGGAATGCAGAGGCGGTCATTTTTGGTGAGTTTCATACATTGCGCAACATAATAGGCATTGTTGACAATATTGTAGTGGGTGAGCATTACGCCTTTTGGAAATCCTGTCGTTCCTGAGGTGTATTGCATGTTGATGACATCATGCGGATCGAGCGAGTTCATCCGTTCATCAAGCTGTTCTTCCGTCACCTCATGCGCCATCGCCAGAATGTCGTTCCACGTAAACATCCCCGGATATCGTTTATCTCCAATTAACACGACATTTTTCAATTTTGGCAAACGCTTGGACTCAAGCTTTCCAGGCTCGCATGTGCGCAGCTCCGGAACAATTTCGTAAACAATATCCACGTAAGAAGAGTCGCGATATTGTTCAATTAAAAAGAGCGTCGTCGAATCGGATTGTTTTAATAAATACTCTAATTCTGCGGCGCGGTAGTTCGTATTGACCGTAACAAGCACCGCTCCCATTTTTCCGGTTGCAAATTGACAAGCGATCCATTCCGGCACATTCGATGCCCAAATCGCCACATTTTCTCCTTTTTCAATGCCAAGTTTCATCAACCCGCGCGCCACTAGACGGGAGTAGTCATTCAATTGCCTATACGTCATCCGTAATCCGCGATCCGCATAAACAACCGCTTCATGATCCGGATGCAACTGCGCTTTTTCCTCGAGCAGCTTCCCCACCGTGACCGTCAACATAAACCGTCTCCTCCCTTTCGTACAAGTTCATTTCTACCTTATGCGCATTTCCCGGTATTTAGCATCCAAGTTGACGGGCAATAACAAGACGTTGAATTTCTGACGTACCTTCTCCGATTTCCATCAGTTTGATGTCTCGTAAATGGCGCTCGACTCCGTACTCTTTCATATACCCATAGCCTCCGTGAATTTGAATGGCTTGGTTGCAAACGCGGAATCCCATTTCCGAAGCGAACAGTTTTGCGAATGACGCTTCTTTTGTAAACGGTTTCCCTTGGTCTTTTAACCAAGCTGCCTTATACACCATATTGCGCGCCAGCTCAATTTCCATCGCCATATCAGCAAGCTTGAATTGTATTGCTTGAAATTTTGAAATAGTCTGACCAAATTGGACACGCTCCTTCGCATATTGAAGCGCTTTCTCAAATGCCGCTTGGGCAATGCCAACCGCTAGCGCAGCAATGGAAATGCGTCCGCCATCCAGCGTATATAAAAATTGCTTAAAGCCTTTTTTCGGATCTCCGAGTACATTTTCTTTTGGCACACGTACGTTTTCAAACACTAATTCGCACGTATTCGAGGCGCGGACGCCCATTTTGTCATAGTTTGAACGGATCGTAAATCCTGGAGTGTCCGTTGGAACGATAATTGCGGAAATGATGTTTTTTCCTCGTTCGTCTTTTCCTGTCACGGCGGTAACAATGACTTGTCGTGCGTATTCTGCATTTGTGATCCAGCATTTTTCTCCATTGATGACATACTCATCGCCATCCAATACCGCTGTTGTTTTCGTTCCACCTGCATCAGACCCAGCATTTGGTTCAGTTAGCCCAAATGCGCCCAACGTTTCTCCTTTTGCCATCGGTACAAGCCATTTTTGTTTTTGTTCTTCCGTGCCGAAGTAATAAATCGGGCTTGCTCCTAGGGAAACCGCAGCAGCATAACTTAATCCAGTCCCGCCGCATGCGCGGCCGATTTCTTCTACGGCTATCGCATATGAAATCGTATCTCCGCCGGCGCCGCCATATTCTTCCGGAAACGGAATTCCTAAAAGTCCTAACTCGCCCATCTTCTTAAAAACTTCAACAGGGAAATACGCTTCTTTATCCCATTTCGCCGCGTTTGGTGCAATTTCCTTCTCCGCAAACTCACGAACCATTTCTTTAATCATTTGTTGTTCTTTTGTTAGTTCAAAATTCATCTTCTCTCCCCCATTTCATAGATTTATCTTTGAACCGACTAGTCGGTTTTAAAAGAAGAGATAAAACACTTAACCACTAAGACCGACTAGTTGGTTTGATTTGTGTATGAAAAAGCGTTGACCCTTTTCTCATTTTTTAAAAAATTTTATTTTGAAAATGAACCGGAAAACGGCTTGATGAAAAAGTTCGATATTTGTGGACGCCGCTTTGCTTCTTCCGTCAAAATGGAATGCAAGATAAAATCAGCAAAGTAGTTTGCGATTTGTTCGATGGTCATCGGACCGTCTGGGTTATACCATTTGTATGTCCAGTTCACCATGCCGATAATGGACATTCCCGTAATCTCTACCGATAACTCGGAACGAAACTCCCCAGCCTCTATTCCTTCGCGGATAACGCGGAAAATCACTTCCTTAAACTCATCGCGTTTTCGGTTGATTTTCTCGGAATATTCCGGTTTTAAATACGTGCTTTCTTGGTAAAAAACAGTAATATGTGGCTTGTATAAATGAAACACTTTTACAAATGACTGAATAATTGCATATAAGCGTTCTGTCGAAGTGGTGTAGTTTTCGTACGCTTCTTGCGCTTTATTCAACACATAGGTAATAAATACGTCATGAATGTGATAAAGAAGTTCGTCTTTTGACTTGAAGTTATGATAAAAACCACCTTTAGACGTGTTGCTTTCCGTCACAATCCGATCAACCGTCACACCATGATAGCCGTATTTTTCAAATAGATGAAGAGCAGTATCGATAATTCGATCTCTTAATGTTTTTTCTGCCATGGAAAGTCTCCTTTGCTTTTATATTACCACTATTTTCTGAAAAAATAAAATATTTTTTACCTATTAATTTCATTTAATTATAAAATACGGAATGGTTGCTGGAAATGTCAACTATCGTTTATCATCATCATATGATTGGAAAAGAAAGGATGGATACGATGGCAAAAATTTTAGTGTTAAATGGCAGTTCAAGAGAAAACGGAAATACCGAACAGCTGACAGACGTTATTTTGGAAGGAGTCTCCTCCACCCGTATCAATATAAGAGACTTTTTGATTCAGCCGATTGTCGACAAACGCCATGATCCAGAAGGATTTACGACAGTTGCCGACGATTATGATCAAATCATTGAACTCGTTCTCCAGCATGACGTGCTTATATTTGCGACGCCAATCTATTGGTATGGAATGAGCGGGCATATGAAGCAATTTATCGATCGCTGGTCACAAAGTTTGCGAGATACGCGTTTTTCTTTTAAAGAGGAAATGAAAAAGAAAAAAGCCTTTGTCAACTACCCAACGGCTAAAGCCGTGGGCTTGCAGCTAGCCTAATTGGCTGCCGCGTTCGGCTGGTTGA
>NZ_QCWL01000001.1:2030407-2043589 GCF_003064505.1 Geobacillus sp. LYN3
CAGAGCATTCTTGATTCACCTACCTTTCTAAATCCAGTGTACTTATACTGAACGAAAAATTCAATATATACTAAAAATATAAACCCCGCCTTCCTCCCGCAGCTAAAGCAGTGGGCTTCCGGCGGATGTTCTCGTGATGACGATGTCGATTTTGGAAGAGCTCGACCGCAATGATTTGCTGCAGCTCATTCAAGAAATGACCGATGAGGAATTAATGGGGATGGTGGGGCTTTACATTCTTGAAAGCCTAAAAGCGAAAATGGCACATGATGGAATCGGACAAACAAAACTGCGAGATATGCCAAATGTTCATTGAAAAACAAGATGGGATGGCGTGCCTGCGCCATCCCTTGATGTTATTGGAGAAACTCGACGTCATATCCTTCTTTCAATAATACTTGATGAATTTGCTGGATATGATCTTGATTTTTTGTTTCAAGAGAGAAATGAATTTCTGCCTGCCCCGGCAACACTTTTGCTCCGATGCGCTGATGGTGAATCGACATAACGTTTGCTTCCAATTCGGCGATAATTCGCAACAGTTTATTGAGCTGGCCAGGCTTATCGGAGATAACAGTCGTAAATGTCACAAACCGTCCAGATTCGACGAGCCCGCGTTCAATGATTCGTGAAATGAGGGTGACATCGACATTGCCCCCACTTAATATGGTGACAACTTTTTTTCTAGTAAATGGAAATTTTTGATACAATAGCGCCGCAAGCGGACACGCCGCAGAACCTTCGACCAGCAGCTTGTTACGTTCCAATAAATATAGCATCGTTCGAGAAATTTCCGCTTCCTCGACACAGACGACGCCGTCGACATATTTTTCAATATATTGATACGTAATATTTCCTGGTTTTTTCACCGCGATGCCATCGGCAATCGTATCAGAAGAAGTAATGGTTATTGGCTTTTTATGACGGAGCGCCGCCGTCATTCCAGGACAAGCAGACGATTCGACTCCATATACTTGAATCGATGGTTTCAACTGTTTTAATGTAAATGCCAATCCGGCAAGAAGTCCGCCGCCCCCAACCGGACATAGGACAACATCGACATCCGGGAGCTGTTCGATAATTTCTAAGCCAATCGTTCCCTGGCCTGCCATGACCGCTAAATCATCAAACGGATGAACAAACGTCGCTCCTCGCTGCCGCTGCAATTCGAACGCACACTCAAGCGATTCGTCAAATACGTCGCCATGTAAAATAACTTCCGCTCCATAACCTTTCGTTGCTTCCACTTTGCTTAACGGCGCTCCTTTGGGCATGACGATCGTACATGGAATACCGATCATGCCGCTGGAGTAGGCGACCCCTTGAGCATGGTTTCCAGCTGAAGCGGCAATCACCCCGCGCTTTCGTTCCTCTTCGCTTAACGACATAATTTTATTAAATGATCCCCGCACTTTAAACGATCCCGTCTTTTGCAAATTTTCGAGCTTCATGTATACTTCATTGCCAGAAAGATTGGTAAATGTTTGGGAATGCTCAAGCGGAGTTTGATGAACAATCCCTTTCATTTTTTCCCTTGCCTCTAAAACATCGTTCAATGTTAACATCGTTTTCATCACCTAGCTATCATTCATTTCAAAGTTGCCACTGATAATTATACATAAAACAGTAGTTTGTCTACAAACTATACCCCAATATAACTTTTCATCTTTTTTTAAATGTGCTATAAAAAGAAAGGAAATCCTAATCATGACGCAAGCAAGCCGAATATACTGACTCCATCCATCACCCCAATACAGAAATTAAAAATCTGCCCAATGCGTTCCTAATCGAGGCAAATCCTATCTCTCCAATAATATGATGCAATGTTAGGATGTTTCTCGTGCGCTTCCTCCTAGAATGTTTTGCAAATTCCCATAAACTTCATTATGATAAAGAAGTATGAACGATCGGAGGTAACAATATGAAAAAGGCTAATTTTCTTTCTCTTTTATTTGCCGTTATGTTTTTGGTGATGTCTGGTTTTGGCATTATCATCCCGGTTCTTCCCTTTTTAGCAGAAGAAGTGGGTGCCACTCCTACGCAATTAGGACTGCTAATGGCAACGTACTCTTTGATGCAACTATTATTCGCTCCATTTTGGGGCCAGATGTCCGACCGTTACGGGCGAAAACCAATTTTATTCATCGGCATCGCCGGATTGTCGCTCTCGTTCTTTTTGTTTGCCGTGTCAAAAACACTTACGATGTTATTTATCGCCCGTATTATCGGCGGGATGCTATCAGCAGCTACGATTCCTACCGCAATGGCTTACGTTGCTGACGTCACGACACCGCAAGAACGTGGAAAAGCAATGGGGGCTATCGGCGCCGCTACCGGTCTTGGATTTATTTTTGGTCCTGCGATTGGCGGCATTTTTTCGAAAATAAATTTGCATATTCCTTTCTTTATCTCAGGAACACTATCCGCTGTTACCGCATGTCTCGTGCTTCTTTTTTTGAAAGAATCATTGACAAAAGAAAAACAACCGGCAACTTTAAAAACAAAAGAACCGATATGGTACATACTAAAAGGGCCGCTTTTATTTCTGTACCTTCTTCAATGGCTTATTACTTTTTCATTGGCTGGGCTAGAAGCAACATTCGCTTACTACGCAGCAAAACGCGCAGAATTATATTCCTCGCAATTAGGCTATATTTTTATGATTATGGGGCTTGCAAGTGCGATTGTCCAAGGAGGGCTCATTGGAAAACTAATTCAAAAATTTGGTGAAGGCCGCGTCATTCAAGGCGGAATCATTGTATCAGCCGTTGGATTTGCCCTCATTTTATTCGTTCACAACTTCCTGACCGCCGCTATATTTTTATCGATTTTTGGCATCGGAAACGGCGTCATCCGCCCTTGTGTATCCTCGCTAGTCACTAAACATATATCAAGCGGCCAAGGGCGTGCTACCGGATTGCTTTCTTCGTTTGACTCCCTTGGGCGCATCATCGGACCTCCAATTGCCGGACAGATGTTTACAACAATGATCGAACTTCCATACTTAGCAGGTATTGTATTATCCTGTTTCGCGTTGATCCTTTATCATGTTTTTGCAAAACAGTCACAGCAAGTTTCGTCTTAAGAGGGAAGCTCCCTCTTTTTCATATTGGTTATTTAGAACATAGTTTAATAACATAAATGATTGTTTCTTTATCTAAATAATCAACAGCCCATCCCCTTGTTTGTTCATGAAATTTTATCCCACTATTTCGATTGTGAAATATTTTTTCATCTCTTTCAGGAAAACATTTTATGCATGGTAAAAACTATATAAAAGTAGGCAGCCACGATAAAAATTGGTAAGATAAAAGCAGACAATCTTGGAAAGGACGAAGAACGATGACCGTGAAATTATATTACACTTCTCCATCGACAAGCGAATGGACAACGACAATCACAAGTGCTCGTGAAGATGGAGATACATATATTGTCACATTAGCAGAAACGGCATTTTATCCAGAAGGCGGCGGACAGCCTTCCGATTGCGGAACGATTGAAGGAATGCGTGTATTAGAAGTATTTGAAGAAAACGAGGAAGTGTATCATCGTCTCCCTTCCTTGCCTAAAACATCCACCGTTCATTGCCAAATCGATGCGGCTCGCCGTCTCGACCATACCCAACAACATAGCGGGCAACATTTATTATCCGCTGTTTGCATAGAGCTTTTTGACGCCCATACGGTCGGTTTTCATATGGGCACTGATGTAGTAACGATTGATTTAAACATTCCTTCTTTATCCGAGCAAGCGCTCACCGCCATTGAAAATCGCGCCAACGAACTTATTTACGCCAATATTCCTGTAGAAACGTACTATGTGACAAAAGAAGAAGCACACACAATTCCGTTTCGGAAGTTTCCCGATATCGAAGGGAATATTCGCGTCGTCGAAATCAAAGGAGTCGATGTCTCAGCCTGCTGCGGAACTCATGTATCGCGTACAGGAGAAATCGGGATCATTAAGCTGCTGAAAACAGAACGTCATCGCGGCATGACGCGCCTGTCATTTGTTTGCGGCAAACGCGCTCTTGGCGATTATCGCATTTCCCATCGTATTCTTACTACCGTTTCCCAACAATTTGGAACAAACCGGGATATGCTGTTAGACGTGCTTGCAAAATGGGAGGACGAAAAGAAAGAACTACAAAAACAGTTGCAACAATGTAAAGAAGTGATGTACGATATCGAAGCAGAGAAAGCGGCACAGCAAGCAGAAAAGGTGATCATTCGCATCTATGAGCAATATACGTTAAAAGATTTGCAAGCAATTGCCAACAAAATTGCAAATCGTTACCATAAAACGGCCGTTTTAGCGACTTTGTTGGAGCATCGCATCGTCATCATCAAAGCTCCTTCCCTTTCGCTGCACGTCGGCCAATGGTTGAAGCAAAAGCTAGAAGCAGTGAATGGAAAAGGAGGAGGAAGTGATCGTCAAGCACAAGCAACATTTTCTTCGCTCCATGACATGCACACATTTATTCGCTTATTAGAAACGGAAATAACAAAGGTGATTGCTAGTGATTGATGCCCACCTTCATTTAGATCAATATAACGATATCGAAGAAGAGATAAAAAAATGGCAAGAAGCAGGAATTGCCGCGGTAGTGGCCGTTTCGACCGATCTTCGTTCCAGCTATCGGACGCTCGAACTAAAACAAAAATTTCCTGATTTCATTTATGCGGCGATTGGGTTTCATCCCGAACAGCCTCTTCCATCATCATTAGAATGGGAAGAATGGCTTCGTCTTCTTCAGATCGAACGCCCACATCTTTCTGCTATTGGAGAAGTCGGTCTTCCTTATTATTCTGCTGAAGCTGTTTTACGATTTTCTGATTATCGCGATTTCTTTGAACAAATCGTTCGTACTGCTGCTGCGGCCTCATTACCGCTAGCAATACACGCGGTTTACGACAAAGCTTCAACTGCTTTACATATATTGCAGAAAAATAAGATAAAAAAGGCTCACTTTCACTGGTTGAAAGCGGAGCCGGCGATCATTGAGAGAATTGTAGCATGCGGCTACTTTATTTCAATCACTCCTGAAGGTTTGTTATCGCACGCGGGACCAAAAACTTTTGTCCCGTGTGCCAATCAAACAATTGCTTTTAGAGACGGATATATCTTTTATTGCGATCATTCCGATTTTGCATTTAGAACAATGTGTGACTAAATAATATAATCGTTATTAAAAACAAAATGATTGTTTCTTTCCGATTTTTTTCGTAATCTATATGGATAGTGCAACTTTATTGGAAAAGAGGCGGTTTTGATGCTGCAAACGATGACACACAAAGAGAAAATCATACAGCTGCTTCATATTTTTCTACCCGTTTTTATTACTCAAGTTGGTCAATATGCGATGAACTTTGCTGACGTTACGATGTCAGGACATGCCAGTTCAAGTGATTTAGCAGGAGTCGCGATTGGATCAAGTTTGTGGGTTCCGATTTTTACAGGAATGAGCGGCATTTTACTCGCTCTGACGCCAATTGTCGCTCAACATTTCGGAGCAAAGCGGTACGAGCAAATTCCTCATGTGGTGATCCAAACGATGTATTTAGCGATTGTGATCTCCCTAGCCATCATCGCTGGCGGTGCCGCCGCCTTAAATCCGATTTTGAATCACATGAATTTAGAAGCAGAAGTACAACAAGTTGCTTATGATTATTTAATCGCCCTTTCATTTGGCATAATCCCGTTATTTCTTTATTACGTTCTGCGCTGTTTTATTGATGCGCTTGGCCAGACGAAAATTACGATGTTTATCACATTAACGGCACTTCCTATTAACATTTTGTTTAACTACTTACTCATTTATGGAAAATTTGGCTTTCCGAAGCTCGGCGGTGTCGGCTCTGGTTATGCAACGACGATCACATATTGGTATTCGTTTTTTATAGCGGTCATCATCGTCCGCCGATTTCAGCGATTTGATCGCTTTAACCTATTCGAGCGTTTTTATCGTATTTCTTTTACTACGTGGAAAAAACTATTAAAAATCGGGCTTCCGATCGGTTTTGCGATTTTTTTTGAAACGAGCATTTTCGCCGCTGTCACATTGTTGATGAGCGAGTTTCATACAACGACGATCGCCGCTCATCAAAGCGCAATGAATTTCGCGTCGTTTCTTTATATGATCCCATTAAGCATCTCTACAGCATTGACGATCGCCGTTGGTTTTGAAGTTGGAGCGAATCGTTATCAAGATGCGAAACAATATAGCTTTATCGGCATTGGAATGGCAGTATCAACAGCGATTGTTACTTCGCTTTTGCTTTATTTTTTCCGCGGGGATATTGCCAAAATTTATACGAACGAACAAGATGTGCTATTTTTGACGGAGCAATTTTTACTATATGCGATTTTCTTTCAATTTTCGGATGCCGTAGCTGCTCCGATTCAAGGCGCGCTTAGAGGATATAAAGATGTCAACGCTACATTTTGGGCCGCTTTCGTTTCGTATTGGTGCATTGGGCTGCCATTCGGTTATACGCTTGCCAATTTCACTTCTTTCGGAGCGTTTGGATATTGGATTGGGCTGATTGCGGGATTAGCTTCTGGGGCGATATTCCTCTTTTTCCGCCTTCTCTATGTCCAGCGCCGCTACAAGCATGTTCATCATAATGAAAACGGATGAAAAAAAGCCGGCATTCTCCATTATTATATTTGTGAAAGGTGAAGAGAGAATGAAACGGATTTGTTCATATGAAAAAGAGGCTGTGCGGAAGCCTCTTTTTCATTTATGCTTATTTCAATATTTTCGCTTTTTCTAGTTCACGTTCTTCTTATTTACAATAATCATCGCAGACGGCGTAATTCTCGACCACTAACGTTATATTGGTGATCTCGAAAAGTCTTTCGTAAAAATAAAATGAGGAAGAAGCCGTTGATCGGCTTCTTCCCGATTGTCATGTGTTATCTAGCCGGCAATTAGAACCATGCTGATCCGACAATAATAAGCAAGATGAACAAGACGACGATTAGCACGAAACTACGGCCTTGACCAAACCCGCCATAGCCAAAGCCATAGCCATGGCCGAAGCCGCAGCCGCAGCCGCCCCAGCCGCCAAAACCATAACCAAATGACATAGTATGCACCTCCTTATGTTAAATTTAACGAGCGGTTAGTACCCCCAACCACCAATACATGCGCATCCAACAATAATCAACAAGATGAACAAGACAACGATTAACGCAAATCCTCCACCGTAACCTGCACCCATCATGAGCACCTCCTTCACTTTTGTACTAGTAGACTATTCATTTGGATGGCAAATGGTTAGATATTTTTATAAAAATGGGTGTTCAACACAATGCAAAATAAAAAACGGACCGATATCATCGATCCGTTTTCTATATGCCAAATGAGTTACGATTAATAATTTTATCATGCCATCCTTGCATCCATTTTGTTTTAGAAAAAGAAAAAATGACAAGCGCCGCCCAAATACAGCTAAACGTATATACGTGCGCTTTCGTAAACGCTTCGTGAAACAAAAATATGCCAGACAATAACGTTAACGTCGGAGCGATATATTGAAGAAATCCGAGCATGGTAAGCGAAATCCGTCTTGCTCCTTTTGCAAAATATAAGAGCGGAACCGCAGTTGCCGGACCAGCACCAATCAATAATAACAATTGCCAAATAGTGAGCGTTGATAACAGTGAAGAATGATCATATAAAATAAACAAATAGATGAAAGAAATCGGTGTGACGACCATCGTTTCCACTGTTAAACCAATCGCGGAATCAACGCTTGCCAGTTTTTTCACCAGCCCATAAATCCCGAAAGAAAAAGCAAGCGTTAACGCAATCCATGGAAATGTACCGTATTGAAAAGTCATCACACAAACTCCGATACTCGCAAGAATAAAGGAAATCCATTGCCATAAATTAAGCCGTTCTTTTAACACCACCACTCCTAATACAACGCTGACGAGTGGATTAATATAATAACCTAAGCTTGTTTCCACCACATGCCCATGGGTAACCGCCCATATGTATACAAACCAATTCACGCTGATTAGTATAGCCGCTGCGATTATTCCTCCTGCTAATTTTGGCTTTTTCATCATCATCGAAACCTGTTTTCGCCACGATGCTATTTGCCTCGTTACAATAAGCAGCACAACCATAAAGAAAAACGACCAAATAATGCGGTGTGCTAAAATTTCCATCGCAGGACGAGACTCCAAAAGCTTCCAATAGAGCGGTAAAATTCCCCACAACAAATAAGAAAACGCCGTATACCATATTCCGATTTTCTCTTCATTTGCTTGACTCAATGCTCTATCCCCTTTTTATTTTATTGCTTTCATTTTACTGATTTATTATAATTCGTTTTCTGTTTTTTTCCAAGAAAAAACGCCTGCCGTAAACAGGCGTCTTTATCTTACTGCCGCTAACACAATAATCAGCAAAATAAATAAGACAACTATTAAAGTAAATGAAAAGCTGCAACCAAAGCGGCCTCCATAACCGTAACCATAGTAATGCGGCGCATATCCATCATAATACCACATCATAATCTCCTCCTTTTTCGTTAAATAACGGCCAAGGCAAGTACAAACAACCATCATTTAAGAGTAAACACCGCTTATAGCGGGCGCCTTCTTTGACGATTCACCGTCATTATATGCATCCGCCCATCATAACGTCCGGGCAAATGCCCAGATTAAGGAGTTCTTTCCGGTTCGATATGGACATGCATCGCTTCAATATTATGGCGTTTTTTCATCAGGCGTTCCACTTCATCGGCAATTTCGTGGCTTTTTACCACCGTTAAATTTGGATCAACATGTATTGTTACATCAAGGACGACATAACTGCCTAACATTCTTGCTTTTATATCGGCAACGTTCTTTACCCCATCAATGGCTGCGATTTCTTGTTTGTATGTCGTCAACATATGTTCGTCAAACCCATCGGTTAACGTATGGGACGTTTCCATAAATACTTCCCAAGCGGTTTTACAAATCATTCCTCCAATCAGTGCAGCCACAAGCGGATCAAGCCACAATAGACGAACTTGCGCTCCAATAATTCCAACGACCGTTCCAATGCTTACAAGCGCATCGGACAGATGGTCTTTTGCGGCCGCAGCAAGCGCTTGACTATTCGTTCGTTTCGCTAACTGTGCATTAAAATAATATACGGCTATCATTACAAGAGCAGATGCAACAGCGACAAATGCGGCGAAAGGCTCAGGAGCACTTTCTTTTTCGGATTGAAAAACGGAAGAAATTCCTTCAATGATCACATCGATGCCGATGGACATCATCATGAACGCAGCAATTAATGATGAGATATTTTCCGCGCGTGAATGTCCATACGGATGGTTGCGGTCGCGCGGTTTTTTGGCAATTTTAATCCCGATTAAAATCGCGACAGAAGCAAGAATATCGCTAAAATTATTCCATCCGTCCGCTTTGACGCCGTCAGAATGAGCAATAGAACCGACGATGAGTTTGCTTATCGCTAATATTATGTAGCTAACGATACTGACCCAAGCCCCTAATTCTGCTTTTCCTTTTGTTTCCACACATTTCACCAACCTAGCTGTCCTTTCTGCATTTATAAGTGTACCAATATAAAAACATGTAAGTCTATAGCAACAAAGTTGGCTTTTGGAAGGAGTATAGATGTGGACAAACTTTTTCTTACTCGGGTAACTTTTTTGAGCAAAGGCAAACCACTACTGCGTATGATGCAACAGAAAATAAAAAAACGGCCTGCCGATGGTTGCAGGCCGTTTTCTCCTTACATTTTCCTTACGATTTGAAAATACTCTTCTAACGTAATTTGTCTTTCAAACATCACTTTTGCTGCTTTTTTGCCGACATACCGAAGATGCCAAGGCTCATATTGGTATCCCGTAATCGCTTCTTTTCCTTTTGGGTAGCGAATAATAAATCCGTACTCATGCGCATGCAGGGCGACCCATTTTCCTTCTTTTGTTTCTCCAAAAGCAGTCGTCAATTTGTACCCAACACTTTGGCTTGTTATATCCATTGCCAATCCAGTTTGGTGTTCGCTCTGCCCTGGCAGTGCGACCGCATGAATCGCCCTCTCTTTTCCTTTTTCTTTTACTTCTTCCGCAAATATCATTTTTTGGCGCTCATATGAACGATAGCCAGACACGGCTACAAGCTGGATTCCTTCTTTACGAGCGGCGGCAAATAACGCTTCGAGCGCTTTCGCTGCCTCGGCGCGCATATACCGCTTGTCCACATTTTTTTCGGCAAACGAAAACGGAACGCGCGGTGCAACTAAATCGTTCGGCTTATATGCAGCTGGCAGCGATTGTTCTTTATTCACAAGCGCTAATATATTACTTGGGTTCATAATCACTTTCTGGCCGTTTTGCACTTCAACAATATTCCAATATTCCGGTTCTAACAATAGATCCGGATCTATCGCTTCACGATCTTTAGAATCAGCCGGTTTTTTTGGCGTTTCATTTTCTTTCTTTTCATGATGAGTGATTATATGTTTATTCGTTTTATCTGATGCTTTTTCATGTTCCCCTGGAAAATCATTCCATTGACTGCATCCGCTAAATAAAAAAAGCAATACAAAAATCATCCATCGAAACAGCTGTTTCATTATTTCACCTTTTCCGAATCTATACACGACAGAAAGCCCACGTTCTAGCATATCCCGTTTCGCTATATTTGGCACCACTTCATCGCAATGACTGTTAGAAGCGGCTATAATTAAATGCGAATGACAATGAAATACGATAGCCGCGCGTTGAACTTAAACATCTATTATCCAACACGGATCGCCGTTTCTAGCGCCACTTCAATCATCTCGTTAAACGTGGTTTGCCGTTCTTGGGCTGTTGTTTCTTCTCCTGTTAAAATATGGTCACTTACCGTTAGTACAGAAAGCGCTTTTCGACCAAATTTTGCCGCTAACGTATATAGCGCCGCCGTTTCCATTTCGACAGCCAAAACGCCGTAACGCGCCCATGTTTCCCAGTCCGGTTGGTCATTATAAAACATATCAGCGGTAAAGACGTTGCCAACTTTTAACTTCAACCCTTTTTCGACACCGACTTCATAAGCAGTCCGCAACAAATCAAAATGCGCTGTCGGTGCATAATCCCGCCCGCGGAAAGTCAAACGGTTCATATTCGAATCCGTTGATGCGCTCATCGCTAAAATGACATCACGAACGTTCACATCTTTTTGAATTGCTCCACATGTTCCGACGCGAATTAATGTTTGTACACCATAGCTTTGGATTAACTCATTGACATAAATAGAAATTGAAGGAACTCCCATTCCCGTTCCTTGCACGGAAATGCGATGGCCTTTATATGTACCAGTAAAGCCAAGCATGCCGCGCACGCGGTTGTAACATGTCGCTCCTTCTAAAAACGTTTCCGCAATATATTGGGCGCGAAGCGGATCACCCGGCAGCAAAATTTTATCGGCAATTTCTCCTTGTTTTGCTTCGATATGAATGCTCAAGCGGTATACCTCCTTTATTCATCCTATCTTCTTTGGCACCACGTTTTATGCCCTTTTTATCATATCACACAATCAGTGTGATGTGTAAAAAATAATCGCTACGGGCATACTGAGTATACCCCTTGGCAACATTCATGGCACTTTTGCTGTATACATTCGTCTCAACTTTCGAAAGGAGGCATCACGCGGATGAAAAAGAAATTGGAACAAGCAGTGGAATATGCGAATAAAACAAATCCATCATCCCGTTCGAGTAATCAACCGTCTACTTCGAAAAAAGAAAAAACAAAGTTTTAAGGGAGAAATATTCTCCCTTTGTTTATGATGTCTTCGAGTGATAATCATCCCGGCGGCGCGCTAAATATTTTTCATTAATATACAATACTTTTTTATCTTTGCTCAGTGTATATTTTTTCTCCCGTTCTTTTCGTTTGCGAATAAACCAACAGCCGAGTATATACATAGGGAGAAATAATTCTATTGCTCCTGCATAAACGTACAAAAACTGTTTTGTCCATGTCATTTTTGACAAATGCACGTCAATATCGCTAAACATATAATAAGAAGTTGCCACAATCCCCCCTGCAATAAGCACGTTCATCACATGTAAAAAAGGAACGTCTTTCCAACGAAAAAATATTCGTTCTATTTGTTCTTTGACAAATAACAAAATGGCTGCAGATATTACGCAAAGCAACAAGGAAACAAAAAGCGCGGCCATCATCGTTTCCCCTTCCCCATCATCATTTAACTGCAAAAACTTTCGCGAATGAATCGCTTTTAACTGTACAAACTAATATTGAACCTCTGCATGAGAAAAGTCGCAGATTTTGACGGACGTAAGAGTTTTTCCTACACCTGCGTGCAGGCACTCACTCTGTTCCGTAAGTATCATGGACAAACACTTCCTTAGTGTTTAGCGCCTGTCGGATCGGTTCAAAACCGTTTTCCACTTCACCCAATCGCTCCAGTCACAGGCTTTTCTAGTTATACAATAAATGAAGGAGGAAGCTGTTTATGGGTAAAAAACACCGAAACCGCATCAACGGCCAAAAAAAGAATAACCATATCCCAAAAGAAGCGTTGATTGCTGAGGATGCCGCCCATGCGAAAGAATTCTCCGCCGCGGGAGGCAGAAAAAACGGACCGGGTCATCACGATAACCCTGATTCATAACAATTCAATCAATGATGAAAGCCGTTTTATATGAAAAAATAATCTAGAAACCCTTGTGTAACACAAGGGTTTCTATGTGGAAGGATCTACTTCATCAAATGATAAAGTAACTACTTTTGTATATTCCCCCCGGGCAATCTCTTCTTTTGTCGCTTTTTCGTCAAGCTCCTTCTCATCATCCATTCCCGGCGCTAGTTTCGGAAATTCGCGGCTATTCTTTTTTCGCTCCAAGTGATCGCCTCCCTTCCTTTATTATCCATACCCGAAATTTACGTAAACTATTCGACTTTTTTCTTCATTATATCATCATTTTTTCTTTTTCAAACAGAATATTTAGAATTTTTATACTAACGAATATGAATGCGATTAATTTTTTTCCATCCTTCCGGACATAGTTTGTAATACACTTGCCCCTTTAGTCCTTCATCAATTAAGACGATATCTCCTGTACTCGTGAACTACCCCCACTTAATTTCTAGCGAAAATTTGAAGTGGGGGCTTCCAAAGAAGTTTGACTGCTTCAAG
>NZ_QCWL01000001.1:2043689-2051852 GCF_003064505.1 Geobacillus sp. LYN3
TAGTTAAGGCGATTCATCTCCCACTTACTCCGCTTCGCTTCGTTGAAGTGGGAGTCTTCTCGCCTAATTAAGGTAATATTCAAACACTAAACGCAGCTGTCAAAGCAGTTCAATAAAAAACGACGAGTAGTGCTTACTCGTCGTTGTCTCCTATGTCCAGCTCCTCATCAATAATACATTTTTCCAATAAATAATCAAACGTAATATCCGCTAGTTCTTCTAGTTCCGTTTGCGTCGGTACAAAACCGCGGCGGATCAATTCATGATAAAAAAATTCGGCAATTTCTTCCGTATCAATAACAACCTCAATTTCCTTCACCACATCTCTCCCCCTTTGTAATTGTTTTATGTGCACTTATACCGTTTTATGTCAAAAGAATTTGATCATCTATGTACTAATTTTCCCTCTTCGCCCATACATTAGTAGCGTAAAAAACAATAGCGGAGGGAAATTGTATGGACAAGCAGTCAATCATCGATAAAACAATGGAAACAGTTGTGAATTTGCTGGGAGCGGCTATGATATTGCTTGGCGTTCCTTATTTCATTTTCGTTTTAGTTCAATTTTTATTATGGTAATTGGCAACAATTCGTAAACGTTTTACAACTGTTTCCATCATTTGTTTATATTGTTCATCGCCAAACCATTCGTATAAATATTTGTAATCATTATACATATCAAGCAGCTCATCAATGGATTGTGATGGGGTCGTCTCCTCGGAAGGAGAAAGAAGCACGTATGCTTTTATCGGCGCCGATAGGACAATATCTTGCAAAATAATGACGGATGATTCTTCGTCATCTGCTAAAGGAATGACATCCTCCATATTGACTTCAATTTCCCAGCCGTCGATCAATCGTTTTAATTCATAGACAATTTCTTCCCATCCTTCTTCTTGATAGCGATAAATTTCCGTACGCACCCCAATCACTTTAAATAGATCGTCGCCGTAATCGTGGACGCGAACGATTTCACCTAAGAAAAACGGCAATTCCACTTCTATTTCTTGCGTGATCCATAAATCGCCAGTAAATTCTGATAATAAAACTAACGCATGTTCCATAAATAAACTGCGGCTGTGATTAATTTCATATAAAAATGCATCATCTATTTGTTGAATATTCGTTATCGTGCCGACCGTTCCATACAACATATTCACGACAATATCTCCAATAGAAAATTTTGGCCGTTTTGCACCACTCATCTATATCCCCCGTTTAAAAGCAGTGATACTACATTATATGCAGGCAAAAATAAGTGGACACCCCTTTCCATCCCGAAAAAAGTATTTTGAGAACGCTTACAAAAAAAGAAATATGGGAATGGGAAGACATTTACGCCTCCTGTGAAAACTGTTCCCATAGTTCGTCAAATATAATCATGCTATCTAAGTAATCGCCGTTTAGTTCTAAATATCGACTAATTTCATCATAATCGGCGGATGTTTTCGGGAAACTATGATCGTAATATGCCCCGTTAGCAAACCGAACGAACGGATCTTCTTTTTTTCCATCACGAAATTTCAATAAATAATGGTAAAACGAACGCGCCATTGTCCTCATCCTCTCCCTTCTATTCTTTGTTGTTCATTTTAGTGAGTTTTTTTGATTTTGTCATCTGTCAAACAACTAAAGCCGCGTTTTTCTTCGTTAATCTTCGTCAAGCATTTTATGTAAAATTCAATGATAGATGCTTCCATCCCCCCCTTTTTTCTTGTAATGAAATAGTACGCTGAAAGATGCATTTTCATGAAAATATTTTATGTTTCACCTTATGAAAAATAGGAGTTGCACGCTTCTTATTAGTTTTGATCACTTTGTTCATTCACAATGCTTTTATGAATCCAAATGGCTTCCTGTGTTCCTTCCCCCATGGCGATCGTCACTTGTTCCGAATGAACGCCAATGTCCCCTGCCGCCCAAATATTCGGGACATTTGTTTGTTTTGTCCGTGGATTTGTAGGAATATGCTTGTTTTCTAATCGTTCCACGCCAAGTTGTTTGCATCGATCACAAGAACGCGATGATGATAACGGCCGAGCTGGATCGCCGCCTGCAATCCGGCAATGCCGCCCCCGATAATGATGCATTCGTACATCGTATGTCACATCCCATCATTGCTTTTATTTTTTATTGTTCGTTACTGATTCGTATTCATGCACTTTATAAAAAAAAGCTGTCTCCGTAAAAGAGACAGCGTAAATCAACCATTAACAGACAGCCTGCTGTTCCTCGGCAAAATCAATTTCAAAGCCAAGATCCTCCAGCATCCGATAATCTTCTGATTTTTCTTGGCCAGCTGTTGTTAAATAATCGCCGACAAAAATAGAATTTGCCGCATATAAGCCAAGCGGCTGAAGCGAGCGTAAATTCACTTCCCGTCCGCCGGCGATGCGAATTTCTTTCGTTGGATTCATATAGCGGAACAATGCCAATACTTTTAAACAATATCGTGGATCGAGCTCATTTGTTCCTTCAAGCGGCGTGCCATCAATCGCGTGTAAAAAGTTAATAGGAATGGAGTCCGCATCAAGAATGCGCAAGCTTCGTGCCATGTTAATAACGTCTTGCTTCGTTTCTTTCATGCCGATAATGACGCCGGAACAAGGAGAAATGCCAGCTTGTTTTACCGTTTCAACGGTCCTTACGCGGTCATCATATGTATGGGAAGTCGTGATGTTCGGGTGATGTTCTTTCGATGTGTTAATGTTATGGTTGTAGCGGTCTACTCCCGCTTCCTTCAGGCGCGCTGCTTGTTCTGGTTTCAAAATGCCGAGGCATGCGCAAATTTTCAAACCGAAGCGTTCTTTAATTTCTTTGACCGCTGAAACAACGGTATCGATTTCTTTTTCGCTCGGACCGCGGCCGCTTGCGACAATACAGTATGTCCCTATGCGCATGCGATATGCTTCTTCCGCTCCGCGAATAAGCGTTTCTTTATCCACCATTTTATACGTTTTTACCGGCGCTGTCGAAACGGCAGACTGTGAGCAATATCCGCAGTTTTCCGGACAAAGCCCGGATTTCGCGTTAATAATCATATTTAACTTTACTTTATTGCCGTAATATGTGCGGCGAATGTTATACGCGCCTTGCATCAGCAAAAGCAGTTCTTCATCGGGACAATCTAAAATTGCTTGCGCTTCTTCATCGGTCAATTCATACCCTTCGATGACACGATCGGCTAATTCCAGCCAATTTACCATTTTTCCTCTCCCCTTTCCACATCGTTACATTTATCGTAGCGAAAGAGGAGTTATATTGTCAACTTAAATTTTATAAAGGTTGACTATTAATCCCATACTTCATCGAGATGATCAGCATAAAACGTCAATGCTTTTTCATATTTTTTTATCCAAGGGTCGGAGGAAGAGGCGACTAGGGCATGGATCAGCATTGATACGGCCCTTTTTTCTTCTCTCATATGATATAGCGTCATCGCCAAAAATGCTTGTAAGGCTAAATTATCAGGGAACTCTTCTAATCCTTGCTCCAACATGTTTGCCGCCTTTTCATACTCACCTATACAGCGGTAACTGCTCCCTAATTGGATAAAGGTTCTCTGACGAAGTTCGCCTTCAATACCATAATCAATCGCCTTTTCATAATACGGAATTGCCTTTCTTTCCAACCCTAGTGAATCATAGGTAGTGGCGTAATAAAAGTGAATGGTTGCATCTTGAGGAAATGCATCAAGCAATGAGCGCAATATCGTTTGCGCTTCTTCATATTGCTTTGCTTCAATCAGTTTTATCGCCTTATTCAACATTTAGTTTTCCTCCTTCTCCTCAATATGTGGTTGTTCGAGCAAACGAACGAAAAATCCTTCACTAAAAGGATATGCGTCCATGCGGGACAGCATATCCTTTGCCATTTATTTGGTTAATTTTTCGACGATATCGCGAGCGATCCATACGCCGCAGGCGCTTGCCTGTGCGAGGCCGCGCGTAATTCCCGCGCCGTCCCCACCGACGTACAATCCGGAAATTTCCGTTTCAAACCGGTCGTTTAATTTTGGCCGGGCGGAATAAAACTTTGCTTCGACCCCGTAAAAGAGCGTATGCTCGGAAGCAATCCCAGGTGTGACATGGTTGAGCGCTTCCGTCATTTCAATAATGCTTTTCATCGTATTGTACGGGAGAACTAGCCCTAAATCGCCAGGAACCGCTTCTTTCAATGTTGGCTCGATAAACCCTTCTTTAATCCGTTTTTCGGTAGAGCGTCTTCCTTTTAAAATGTCGCCGTACTTTTGCACGATGATGCCGCCGTTCGATAAGGCGTTTGCCAGCCGCGAAATTTCATGGGCGTATTCATTCGGCTTATCAAATGGTTCAGAAAATTTATGCGATACAAGCAAAGCAAAGTTTGTATTGTTGCTGCCAAGCTTTGGATCTCTGTACGCGTGGCCGTTCGCAAGCATGATGCCCGAATGGTTTTCGACGACAACGTGTCCCGAAGGATTGCTGCAAAACGTGCGTACTTGCGTGCCAACCGACGTATTGAAAATAAATTTTCCTTCATATAAATGCTCATTAATTTCTTCCATAACAATGTTCGACGTTTCCACACGCACGCCAATATCGACTTGGTTGTTCATCATGCGCAAGCGGCGCTTCCGCAATATTTTTGTCAGCCATACCGAGCCGTCGCGTCCCGGTGCGATGACGACTTTCTCTGCTGTCAGCGTTTCGCCGTTTTTCAGAACTACTCCTGTCACGCGATGCCCATCGTTCGTTTTTTCCGTTATAATATCTTCCACTTCCGTTTTAAAACGCATGTCGATTCGTTCACGCAAATATTCAAAAATGCTTTTTAAAATTTCTAAGTTTTGTTCCGTCCCTAAATGGCGGACTTGGGCGCGCAATAGCTTCAGCCCAGCTGCGTAAGCGCGGCGCTCAATTTCTTTGACTTTCTCCGTCATTGGATCGGTAATGGCTGTTGCCGCCCCGTGTTTTAAATTAATTTCGTCAACATAGCGGATGAGTTCCAATACTTTAGAAGCCGGCAAATAATCGGTCATCCAGCCGCCGAATTCGCTTGTAATATTAAATTTCCCATCCGAATACGCGCCCGCGCCGCCAAATCCGTTTGTGATCGAGCATGCCGGCACACATCCGGCGTAATCTTTTTTGCCGGCCGGCGGCGGGCATTTGTCAATCTTTTTCTGAAGAATCGGACAATTGCGTTTATATATATCATGCCCTTTATCAATTAACAGGACGTTCGCCCCCGGAAGTTTCAGCGTTAATTCATAGCAAGTAAAAATGCCTGCCGGACCTGCGCCGACGACAATGACATCATAATGGCTCTTCATCTGTTCAATCCCCCACTTCCCGTATTCCATTTGTAACTATATCAATTATTTTCCTTCTCGTCAATATAAAACACGAACTTTTCTTCGTTTATACATAAATAATGTTCGTCATTTTTCTATCTTGTTTTCACAGATAAAAACTGATAAGTTGATAAAGTAACAAAAAGAGAGGGAGGAACACGGATGAAGTTTTTCGTAAAAAATTTTATTAACGGTGTGATTACATTTGTGCCGATTATTTTAGCGATATATGTATGCTATAAAGTGTTTGCATTTTTTGATGGACTGTTCGGCAGCTACGTACGGCCATATTTCAAAGATGATTACATACCGGGAATCGGAATATTATGTACGATCATTCTTATTACCGTTCTCGGCTGGTTATCCACACAATATATTAGCAGCAAAATCATTCGGCTTGTTGATCGCCTGTTAGAAAGCATCCCGTTAATTAAAACGGTTTATTCGGTAATAAAAGATACCATCACCTCTTTTGTCGGCGAAAAACGGTCCTTTTCAAAAGTAGTGTTGGTGGAATTGCCTAATACAGGAATGAAATGCATCGGATTTATCACGTCAGAAGAAGTCGCAAACTGGTTCAATCCGCTCCAAGACCATGTCGCTGTCTATATTCCGCAAACGTTCCAGGTAGCGGGCATTACCTTTTTAGTGCCGAAAGAACAAGTGCAGGTTATTGATATGAAGCCGGAAGAAGCAATGAAATTTGTGCTTTCCGGCGGAATGGCCTCATCCAAAAAGAAAGGGCTGCCTGAAACATAACAGGCAGCCCTTTTGGAAATTAAAAATATCGCTTTTTCCAAAAAATAAGCGCAGTAATGGTCGATAACAAACCAGCAATCAACATCGCCACCATAAATGCATACGGTGAATGCTGATATGGAATCGGCACGTTCATACCATAGAAGCTTGCAACCATTGTCGGCAAGGAAATCACAATCGTAATCGCTGTTAAAAACTTCATTACAATATTCAAGTTATTCGAAATGACCGAAGCAAACGCGTTCATCGTTCCGCTTAAAATGCTGCTGTATACTTCCGCCATTTCAATCGCCTGTTTATTTTCGATAATGACATCTTGCAGCAAATCTTGATCGTCTTCGTACATGCGCAAATAATTCAGACGCAATAGCCGTTCCATGACAATATTGTTCGCCTTCAGCGACGTCATAAAATAGACTAAGCTTTTTTCCACACTGAGGAGCGAAAACAATTCTTTATTTTTCATCGATTGATGAAGCTCTTTTTCGATTTCCGTCGTTCTGCGGCTAATTTGTTTTAAATAACGCAAATAATAAGTGGAAATCACATATAGCATTTGCAAAGCAAAACGCGTCTTCATGAACGTGTAAAAGTTTTTAATTTTGTTTTTCGAAAACTCCTCGAAAATCGGATTTTGCTGCAGACAGACAGTAATGAAGCACGTATTCGTAATAATCATGCCGATCGGAATCGTTTCATACATTGGACCATCTACTTCATCATTTGCGGCAATGGGAATATCAACGATAATCAATACGTGATTATCTTCTTTTTCTATGCGTGATCGTTCCTCATCATCAAGCGCATCTGTGATTGAATCGATTGGAATATCAAGATGATTAGCAATATAACGGATTTCGTCTTCCGTCGGAGCTACCAAATTAATCCAGCAGCCGTTTTGAATTTCATCGATTTCTCTCATTTTTCCGTTTGCATCCGATAAATACATTTTCATCATACGCATCCTTCCTCCTTTTCACCACGAGGAAGTTTGCGCTTCTCCTTTTCCGATCGGAGCCCGTTTTCGTACGATGAGTAGCTCAGTGATCGAAAAAGAAGAAGACAGTGCTCCCCCGCTATATTCCGGCTCTGGTTCACTCGAACTTCGACTACTCATATACGAAAACGTCACTCCTTTCGTAAAAAATACTCCTCGATTATAATAACGTTGAATGGCGCATTTGTATAGTAGTTTTCTAAAGAAAAAAGCAGCCTACTGGCTACTTTATTCGCTTGATGGTGTTGTGTTGAAAAAATCACGATCATTTTTTTCCGTTTTGCGGCTATTGGATCGTTTTTTCGATTTTTTTCCCATCACTCCATCGGATTCGTAGCTCAGCGGAAACGAGGTTTTTTTCTCCATTTTTAGTCCTCCCTCTAGAAATGTTGATCTATCAAGGCTTTTCGGCCTCTCAGGGGTGTCCAAAAAATATTTTTCGACAAAATCCCTTACATCCTTTTTCAGTTTTGTGGATATCTTACAGACCTAGGGTGCGCTTCGCGGCCACGGCTGGTTATATTTTCCTGCCGTGGGGGAGAAGCGTATTCGATGCACCCTTTGGATCTCCGCGTTGCTGATGAGGACGAACCCTCCCATGTCTCCGGGCGTCTTCGCGCCAACATTCCCTCGTTCGGTCTCGTCATCAGGCGGAGGCCGGCCAAGCTCCTTTGGGGACTCAAGGTCGAATGGATAAAATCACGCCAGCTTCTCCGGTGTCATCCTGTTGTCCAACGATTCTTCCGTTCGCAGGGGGGAGGCCTTAGGCCGCCCGTTGCACTTGGGACAAGACGTCCTGCTTCATTCGCTCCGCGTCAAAGGCTTGTTTCTTCGTACAAATCGCAAACAGCACATTCAACAGCTTCCGGCACAAGGCGACGATGGACTGCTTTCCGGTCAGCGGGTTGACGGATCGGGTCGTGTAATATTCATGCAGCTCGCGAAACGCCTCGTTGTGCCGGATCAGCGGAATCATCGCCCGAAACAGCACCGAGCGCAGCCGTTTCCGTCCCCGTTTGGAGATGTGCTTTTGCCCTTTGCGCTGGCCGGAGGAGTTCTCCTTGAGCGTCAG
>NZ_QCWL01000001.1:2052014-2073143 GCF_003064505.1 Geobacillus sp. LYN3
GGAGTCCTTCGCGGCGTTGATCAACGCCTGAATTTTGGCCTTCTGCGGGCATTTCAGCCCTTCGCTTTGCCGGTACACCTCGATGAGCTCCTCGGCGGTCCGACCCGCCATATCGGCCGGAAACGGCGTCCACTCCAACACCGAAAGCGCCGTTTTTCCCAGATCGCGAAACACCGTCCAAAACTCCGGAAAATACCGGTCGGTCCAGCGGATGATCGCATTTTTCACCGCCGTCTGTTCCTTGCGGAGCTTCTCTTTGAGCGTGCTTCCCACGCGCAAATCGGCTTCGATCTCGTGCAGCAGCCGGGGAACGAGGAATCGTCCGTCTTTTGCCAGTCTGGCAATGACCAGGGCGTCTTTGGCGTCGTGTTTCGTCGGCAGGTTGTCATCAAGTTCTTTCGACCGGCACACATGCGCCGGGTTGACCATGACCAACGGGATCCCGTGCTCCTCGAGGAAGTAGGCCAGGTTCAACCAGTAGTGCCCGGTCGGCTCCACCGCGACGATCACCTCTGACTTCCCAAACGCTTGCATCGCCTCCTGAATCGCTTTATACAGCTGCTGAAACCCCTCTTTCGACTGGAAGATCGGGAACGACTTGCGAAGCACGCGCCCCCGGTCATCCACGAAGCAGGCGTAGTGGGTTCGTTTCGCGATATCGATGCCCACGACAAGCGTTTGTTCCGTAACTTGATCAATTTTATAGTTTTGTGTACAATTCATCTGAAGTCCTCCTTGGCATGATGGTAGGTATTGTTTGACACCCCTGCATCATACCAAGAGGGCTTTTTTTGATCAAGTCCCCGGAAAAGCTCCTAACGGGAATGCTCCTTTTTATTTCTCTTTTTACTTTTTGTCAACTGGACACGATTTAGTCACATTATGAACTTTTTACATCATGTTATAATAAAGATGAGGAGGGTGAAAAATGGACATTATTTTGACGCCAAAAGCATTCGAATGGTACAAAGAAGAGCTTGACTTACAAGAGGGGGATGCTGTCCGCTTTTTCGCGCGCTACGGTGGATGCAGCACCGTACAAAAAGGATTTTCGCTTGGTGTGGCAAAAGATGAGCCTGTAGAACCAAGAGCGCAAACAACGGTTGGTGGAGTCACCTTTTTTGTAGAGGATAGCGACATATGGTATTTTGATCGCCATAACTTAATCATCGATTTCAATGAGCAGGCAAATGAACCGGTGTTTATTATCGAATGATCGCTCCCCCTTCCCATGGTGATGAAAAGAAGGAACGTATTGCTGAAGCAGAAAAAGCTAGCACTTTTTCGAAAAGGCTAGCTTTTTTTGATAACAGCGATCGTACAGCGGGAAACACAGACAAGCCGCTGTTGTTCATCGACGATTTTAATATCCCATACCATCGTCGTCTTTCCTCGGTGAAGAACGGTGCCTGTAGCAGTGACGGTGCCATTTCGAACAGCGCGTACATGATTGGCGTTTATTTCTAAACCAACAACGCTTTCCTTTTCTTGATCGACAAGCGCATACGCGCCGATGCTCGCAACCGTTTCTGCCAAAGCTACGGAAGCACCGCCGTGGAGAAGCCCAAACGGCTGATGTGTGCGATGGTCAACGGGCATCGTCGCTACGACACGTCCTTCTCCTAACTCTGTAATCTCAATGCCTAATGCTTCTAATAACGTTCGTTTTCCAATCTCTTTTAAATTAGCCAAATTCATCTTTCCCTCTCCCCTTTACTTACAGTAGACGAAACCGTTTGAGATGATCAAACAGACCCTCTTGCTGCAAAATCATGATTTGCTTTTCTCCAAGCAAATCAAAATGTGGAAACAACTCACGCTGGTGAATCCATTCTCTTCGCAATCCGTATTTTTCTCCCCATGCCGCAAGTTTTTCTACATCCGAACAGCCGACTTTTGTTACTGTCGTATATTGCGGAAATCGTTTATCATACCAATAATGAGTTAAAAACGCGATTTCCCCTTTTTTTACTTTCTCCTTCCATTCGATTAATTCCTGCCTGCGAATGCCAAAAGCCATCGTATGTATCTCCTTACTTTTTCGCACGTTCGTATGCTTCATGCCAATCCGGGAAATATTTGCGAATGACAATCGGGCGAAACGTATCGCGCTTTACACAAACGTGCTGGGATTTGCCCGTCACAGCAACTTCTCCGTCCGGTGTCAAAATTTCATAGCCATATGTCACACGAATGCCGTCATACGCATCAATCCATGTACGGACAGTCGCTGTTTCCCCATAATGGAGCGGTTTTTTGTACGAAACTTGAAGATCAACAACCGGAGAAATAATCCCTTGTTTCTCCATATCGGCATAATGAAAACCTAACTGTTTGATCAGCTCTGTTCGGCCGACTTCCATCCAAACGAGATAATTAGCATGATAAACAACCCCCATTTGATCCGTTTCCGCATAACGTACTTCAATTTGCTTTTCAGCGACTTTCATTAGTTCTCCCTCCGTTACTATCCTTGCGTGTATACAACTATATCTTATCATACTCCATGTTTTATTAGATAAAAAAACGGAGTCATCCTGCAATCAGGATTACTCCGTTGTCTATATTATCGATAGCCGTTTTCGCGTGCCGCTGCCTCATCTTTAATTTCAGCACGCATTGCTGCAATCGCTTCTTCGCGCCGCTTGTTTTTTTCAGCGATTTTTTCTCGCTCTTCCGGAGAAGCGAATTGCATTGTCTCTTCAGCCTTTTCGATATTTTCAATGGTGTTTTGTACCATATCTTGCAATTTTTCTACGTTGTCGCTGCGATCATCCGGTTTAGGACGATGATGTGCCATCACGTTTCCTCCTTCGTGATTGTCATTCGGTGTTTATTCGCCTTTTGTTTGAATCACTTGAGCATGTTGCCCAGATTGATCTTGCATTTTTTTCCCTTTATTTCCTCCAGCGGCACGAGGTTGGGTGCCTAGATGGTTCGGATTGAAATATTTTGGGTTTCCCCTCGGATTGCTCATGTACCTCGCCTCCTCACCATCTAGTCTGTCCGCCCGGATGATCGCTATGCATGGCTTATTCTGCTTTTTTTAACATGCGTTCTTCCAATTTTTTTTCGATTTTTTCCATTGCTTCACGGTCATTGAGTAATTGACGTTTATTTTCCATAATTAATTCTTGAAATGTCATTTTACGGGTTCTTCTCATTTCTTAGCCCTCCTCTCAATTATTATTTTAATTTCATTAATTCCCAAAATAGCTGAAAATTATTACAACTTTTCGAAAAATTTTATGTTGCAAATAAAAAAGCACCTTTCTGTTAAGAAAGATGCTTTTATTCACGGAATGCCGCTGTTATTTCCACCATTTGTTTATATGTCATCGGACCGATAATTTTTTTGCGAATGACACCATCTTTATCAATGATATACGATGTTGGAATCGTTTGAATATGATATAGTTCTAATGCTTTCTTTTTTTCATCCAACACCACTGGAAACGATAGTTGATATTCATTGATAAATGACTTTACATTTTCACGAGTATCTTGCGACGTTAAATGAACCGCAAGCAATTCCACGTCAGAATGATAGGCTTTATAAAATTTTTCCATATCAGGCATTTCTTTTTTACACGGCGGGCACCATGTTGTCCAAAAATTGACGATTACCGGCTTTCCGCGAAAATCAGATAAATGTACCGTTTGGCCATTCAATGTCTGCAATGAAAAATCGGGCGCAGCGTTACCTACAGAAAGACCGACTTCCTTTGCTTTTTCTGCTGCCAACGCATTCCAAATGCCGTATCCAGTAATAGCAAGCAGCAATATAGCGACAATGAATTTTTTCATTGATTTCCCTCCCGATACGTTTATTAAAACATAAAATGATCAAGAAAAAAAGCAAAAAAGGGGCGTCCATAGGACAGCCCCATTTAGATTAGCGGATATTTTTATGTTCGTTTTTCATTTTTTTCGCTTCTACTTCCGCATAGGAAGCAAATTCATTATTAAAACCGTTTTTTTGCTTTGCGTTGTTATTGCGTTGTGCATTGGCGTTGCCAAGTTTCGTGCGACCCATGCGACTTCCTCCTTTGCAACAAGGGTACATCGATAGTATAGGTAAACGGTGAAAAAATTATTTTGTTATTTTTCCCCTGTCGCAATCGGATTTTCTGGATAGGAAATCCAATCGCTCCAGCTTCCGGCATACAAACGTACATTCGTATAACCTGCTTCTTTCAACGCAAGCACGTTTGGACATGCCGTCACCCCAGAACCGCAGTACACGATAATGGGAGCATCTTTTTTGATTGCGGAAAAGCGCTCCGCTTGTTCTTGCGGACTTTTCCAATACCCCTCGTCCGTCACACAGTCTTTCCAAAACATATGGAGGGCTCCCGGAATATGTCCTGCAATGCGATCAATTGGTTCTTCTATGCCTGCGTATCGCTTCCATTCCCGTGAATCGATAATAATCGCCGATGACTCTTGAACCGCACGGCGCACGTCATCGACAGTCGCTAGCCACGAAGGCTGAGGGCGAGGCTGAAATGATCGCGGTTTTACGGCAGCAACCTCTGCTGTGACTGGATACCCCGCTTCTTTCCATTTTGTATAGCCTCCATCTAGGACATAAACACGCTCATGCCCAAGATAGCGAAGCAGCCACCAACACCGTGAAGCCATTGCCCCGTCCTGATCATCATATGCAACAACCGTAACCGTTTCATCAATACCTGCCGCTGATAGCTTCTCTGCCAACTCTTCAACAGGCGGAAGCGGATGCCGTCCGCCATGTTTGCCGACAGGCGCGGATAAATCTTTTTCTAAATCAAAATATAATGCGAAAGGAAGATGATCTTTCCTATGTTCATTTAATCCCCGAGTTGGATCATTAAGGTAAAAGCGGCAGTCAATAATGCGGACATTATCGTGATCGAGCCGCTCTGCGAGCCATTCATGTGAAACAATATAGTTCATTTTGTTCCTCCTTGCTTTGTTAAACGTTCCACATATTCTTTTACCATTTCAACCGTCACGTATTTCCGTTGCGGCATGGCACCGTGTTTTGCTAATTCGTTCATTTCCTTCGTTATTTCATTGATTTTTGTCACCGTAAACGGCAAACCGTTTTGGCAAAGCGCAACTGCTTCGTCAATATAGCGTTCTCGTTCTGCCTCTAATTGCGCAAAACGCTTAATGACCGCATGCTGTTTTTGGATATGGGCGGTAATCGCTTCATGTACTTCACTCATTAGAATCTTCCTTTCTCTTTTCCTTTTCCATTAAAACGCGAACGTGCGGTTTTGGCGTCCAACACCGGAATTGATAATATGGTTTCGTTTCGTAACCAAGCCGTTGACAATAAGTATAAAGTCCTTGATCCGTTTTTTGAATCCCGTAATGAATGCAAGTAGCGCATGCGTGAAACCGAGTCATCGTCTCTCCCCTTTATAGAATACTCCCACTTTTAAATGGGCAAGGTGCAGCCCAAGTTCAAACTCCTAAAAGCTCCCATACGAATTCATCGAGCAAACGAGCGTCGACCGTTTTTTTGTCTGGCAGCCACTTAAGCGCCGACCGTTCCATATTGATAACGGATAATATTTTTGCAGGTAATGCGAAGGAAAAATCCATCCGCTTTTCTGCTTTCGCTTGCCGCAACAATCGAATAAGCTCCATGATGGATTCATCCCCATCCGCCAGTTGGAAAAGCGAAAGCGGCGGAAACGCATGATACCGCATGATCCAATGTAAAGCCAAAGCCCCGCGCAATGTTTGCACAAACGTTTTGATATACACTTTGCTTCCTATTTCCTTTTTTCTAAGCAAATTGGCATTTTTCACTGTCAACGAATGATAGTGATAAGCCAGACTTTGCAATGAATAATACTGTCGGATCATCTCATTCATTTTTGTATAAAAATCATCGTCTTTTGCATAAATGATCGGGGAAGAAAACCATTCATAAAGCGACGGATTCGATTTTTGAAAAAGCTGCAGCGCTTTAAAAACGTCCCAGCTATGCCATTCAATGGGCGGAGTCGAATCACTCCACGTCTCCGACCATTCGGAAACGGTTAAATACGACCGAATTGGTTTGATCGTAATAAGCCGGACGTCATAGTCGCTTTCTTTCGTATCTATCCCGTATGCCCGGCTTCCCGCCTCACACGCGTATAACACGCGAACGGATTGCTGTTTCTCGATCTTTGTTAATTCATGTTGAATGAAATCCCTCATTCTTGTTCCTCCAATAAACCCGACAGCTGCCGCGCACATTCGCGCAGTTGTTCGACATCGACTTCGGCCCGTAGTGTCGCCTGCAGTCCAGAAAAATAGTCATCGACTTGACTTGCAAGAAAAGCGATAAACTCTTTAATCGCCATTTCATATTGCTCTTTATAAAACTGAAACATGCGCTGTTCTTGTCGAGCGGCATAATCGTCGATTGGCTGCTGTATTTGTTTTTCTATTTCTTCTTTCATATAGCGCTTTTCATCCCGTTCAAAAAACGATTTTGCGTTTTTATACATCGACAGTGCTTTAGAAAATCTTGCTTCATCGATTTGCTCGAAACCGAGCGGAAATTCTGGAGTGGAAAACGAAATCGTTTCTAAAGAAGAAAGAGGCACTCCTTTATGAATCCGTTCGATTTTGTTGCATAGATCCATAAATTGTTCATGAAGACGCTCCTTTAAAAATCGCTCGACTCTTAAGCTTGTTGCACGCATTTCTTGCGACAAGTCAAATCCAACAGAATGCAGCAATTCTTCTAAACACGCCCGAAGTGCTTGGCGAATATCACGGCCGTCGTCGCGCAGTGAAGCCGGATTGAACGATTCTTTAAACCAATCGTTGAAACGGAATGATACGCGCTGTTTTACATAATAAACAAGCTCGGCGATTTCTTGTTTCATCGCATGTATATCATGGTCGATGGAGACAGAGTCAAGCAGCTTGTGAATCGCTGTTTGCTCTTGCGAAAGCGCGCGTTGTTTTGCGGCTTTTTCCTCATTGCTTTGCTGTGCGGCATCAATATAGTCAAGAAGCGTCTTTAGCGCACGCTTCATTTCGGCATATGCGCCTCTAACCGCTACTTCCGTCAACTCTTCCGTAATAAATCGAGTAAAATCTTCTTCAAACGGCCGAATTCCCGATTCCGTTAAGAAACCGTATCCTCCATCTGCTTTTTTGCCTGTTTTTTCATCAAGGGCGAAACGGCTGGAAAGTGCGTAAAGGCGCGGAAAACGAATACCAAATTGAGCAAGCTGTTCTTCCACATACGCCAATACTGCGTTGAGTTCCTCTCTTGAATGAGCCAAATCCGCGGCATTGACGATAAAAAACATTTTATCCATCGCAAACGTATCTTTGACGCGCCCAAGTTGGATTAAAAATTCGCGATCCGCCCTCGAAAACGCATGGTTATAATAGGTGACAAACAAAATCGCGTCGGCGTTTTTAATATATTCGAACGCCACTCCCGTATGACGGGCATTAATGGAATCCGCTCCAGGCGTATCGACAAGCGTAATTCCTTGGCGGGTGAGCTCACAGTCATAATGCAGCTCGACCGATTCGATAAAACAAGCGGTCGTTTCTTCGGCGACATATTGAACAAATTCATCGATCCCGATGCGCAGCTTGCGGCCGAGGTGGTCTTTCATGCGTTCAAAACCGGAAATAACCGATTGAAGAAAAGAATAATGCGGTTTTTCATGCGCACCGGCCTCCTGCAAGTCCGCTATCTTTTCGCACATCGCAAGCGCTTCGTCCCACGTTTCCGCGTTCATATGAAAATAGCGGAGCGAAGCTTGAACGTCTGAAAAAAGCTGCTTGGCGCTTTTGACTTGGACGATCACGGTACCATGCGGATATTCTTCTGTAGGCGGCACAATTTTATTAATCGTCGCTGTCGTTGGGTTTGGAGATGACGGCAGCACCTTCTCTCCAATAAGCGCATTAGCAAATGACGACTTCCCAGCGCTGAACGCTCCAAAAAGAGCAACCGTAAATGTGCGATGTTCCAAGCGATCGGCTTTCTCCGTTAATTCGCGGACAAATCGATTCATTCCATTTAATCCAGTGATGATATTTACCGCTTGTCGTATACATTCTGTCGTTTTTTGTATTTTTTGCCGCGCGGATTTCCCCTGACTGAGCGCTTGTTCTGGGATGTGTGGACGTTTCTTTTCGTGATCTTGTTTCGAAGGAACCGTCAGCGCTGAAGATTCCAGCTTTCTTATCACAGGCAAAGCGGTCAACTCCGCGAGCCGCTTGTCATCACTATCTTCTAAAACACGATTGGACGAAAGCAAGCAAACAAGTTGTTCATGCACCTGCTTGCGCGTTTTTTGAAGATGGTGAAGCCGTTCGATCCATTCATATTTTTCTGTTTCCGACGCAATTTGATCTTCAAGATGACGACGTTTTTCTTCTGTTTGCTCTCTCCATTTCGATAATAATCTCTCAAATAACTGCATTGCCGCATTTCGGTATCGCTTTTTTACTTCATAAGCAACATCGTTCGTATAATTCAGAACGGCTTCTCCGGTTGCGCCTGCTCCTTTTTTCACCAGTGCGCTTAAAACGTCCGCTTCCCAATCCACCGTCCATTGCTGACATTGATTTAGCAGGACGGAATCCTCTATATCGTGTTCTTTGAGAAAACGGATCAACAGCTGGCGAACGTGCCACTCGATTTGCGAAACCGCTTTTTCTTTTACGTTTTCATAAAACGCACGCAACCGGTTTGCCCGTTCTTGTTCGGTTTTTCCTTTCGTAAATAAAAAACCGACTTTGAAATCCGGCTGCATGGATTGTAAATACGCTTTCGCAAGTTCCCGCGTTTCAAACGGCATGATATAAGCATTCTCCAAAATATGATCTAACTCTTTGCGAAATTCTGTTTCCAAGTTCATATGGGCTGCTTCCAGCTGCTCGAGTTCCTCTTGCATCCGGTTAAGGCGCTTTCGTATTTGTTCTTCTTCCGTTTCATCACTTAAAAGTGCAGCAAGGCGAGCTCGGATCGCTTCTTCTTCCTCCGCATCTTTCTCCTCAAGCCAGCGAACGTGTTCGTCAATAAGCCGCTTCAACGCAACCTCCACACCGTAGAAAAGACGTTCGTCTTTTTCACGGAAAAGCTTCTGAAAACACTCGACTAGCTCGTTCCATTCGTTACGCGGATTATCCGGTGCTTTCAAAGAGGTAAAAAATATGCGTTCTGCCTTTACGCCCCAATTTCGAAACGCTTCCTCGACGGACTGGCGAAATTCATGAAACGACAGCTCATTGTCACGATGTTTATCGATTTGATTAATAATGAGATATAACGTTTTTCCGTAGTTTGTCAATTCTTTCGTAAATTGAAAATTTAATTCCGCTTGCACATGGTTGTAATCCATCATATAAAACACCACATCGGCTAAGTGAAGCGCCGATTCGGTCGCAAGCCGATGCGCATCATCAGTGGAATCGATTCCCGGCGTATCCATCATTACAATTCCGTTTGGAATGCGCGATGTTTGCCGGCTTACTTCGATTAATTCAATCGCATCTCCATCTTTACATTGAGCGCGAATAAGTTCAAGATGATATGGCGGTTTGTACTCCACCGGCGGTTCATGCTTGTAAAACACCCGCACGTATTCTTGTCCTGATTTCACTTTCACAAGATTGGCGCTTGTCGGAATCGGACTGGATGGCAATAACGGTTCGCCAAGAAGCGCGTTAATCATGCTCGATTTTCCTGCGGAAAAATGACCGCAAAAGGCGATGGCAAATTGTTCGTTCGCCGTTTTTTCAAGCAGCTGCTTCGCTTTTTTGGCATTTGTCTCATCGCCATGAGCAACAAACGCATCGTATACATCGATGATTCTTTTGAGCCATGTCGTTAACGATGTTTGTTGAGTAACTGGTCCCATGTTCAAACCCCTCGCCTTAATATCATATACAATCATTTTACTGTATTTACGCACTTTTCCCAATACAAAAAATATAAAAATCCCGTCATCTATGGATGCAACGCGCGCCAGCGACACAACGCGAAATCCGCGTGATCGAAGCAACTGCCCGCCGTCTTGGAACGCTTTTTCAATGACAATGCCGATTCCGGCAACATTGGCTTTCGCCTGCGCGACGATATCTGTCAAACCTAAGGCCGCTTGACCGTTTGCTAAAAAATCATCAATGATCAAAACACGATCTTGATGATGGAGAAACGATTGGGAAACGAAAATTTCCGTTTCTTCTCGTTTGGTAAATGAATACACTTTCGCCGTATACAAATTTTCGGAAAGCGTAACCGGTTTTCGTTTACGCGCCACTAACAACGGGACACCTAATTCATACGCTGTCATCAATGCCGGACTAATTCCTGATGATTCAAATGTCAACACCTTTGTAACCCCTTCATGACAAAACGCATTCGCAAACGTTTCACCAATCTTTTTCATCAGCTGCGGATCTACTTGATGATTTAAAAATCGATCTACTTTGTTACCAGGGGAAAAACGATCTCGCCGTCTATCAAAAAATGATTTTCATATGGCAAGGGAACATATCGGAAACTACATCTGATAGGCCGATGTTCACAATATGTTCACATTTCCTCCCTGCCATATGTGAGAAAAATCACTGTTATATCAATTTTTTAAGGTTATTATAGTGTTAAAGTAAGAAATGAACAATTTGTGAACTAGTAAAATACACCTACCATTTTCCAAATGATTTTGTATGATGAAGTTGGGATGATTTTTTGGGAGGAGGTATAGAACGATGGCGAAAACAGAATTACAACAAACCAAAACAAAAGAGCAAGAACCGCCTTTAAAAGGCACGCTCGCTTCCGTGTTTTTTCTCGGGTTTTTCATCATTCTCTCATGGGGTAGCGTCTATTTGTTATACTTGCATCGCTTATAAGCTATAAGAGAGGGGATATAGCATGCATATGCACAAATACGAAAAAATTTGGCTTGTGTTCGGAATCGGCGTTCTCTTCGCTTTTTTGGTCATCGTCGGTGTAAGCGCCTTCGCTGAAGGCCAACAGCCGCCAAGCTGTTTGACGACGATCGATCCTGAGAAGGTAGATCAAACGCCGCCATTTGACAAACCTGGATTAGTCAAAACCGGGGATAATGAGTATCAACTTAATATTGTCGTAAGTGCATTTGCGTTTACACCAAACCAAATTGAAATTCCAAAAGGATCGAAAGTGACGATTAATGTGACGTCGAAAGATGTGATCCATGGTTTTGAAGTAGCAGGCACAAACGTTAACATGATGGTGGAGCCAGGGTATATCAATACTCTTACACACACATTTAATCAACCAGGCGAATATACGATCCTTTGCAATGAATATTGCGGTGCTGGTCACCATATGATGACTGGACGAATTAAGGTGGTGGATTAATGATGAACGAAACAATGAAAGTAGATCGTCGTGACGCAAAATTAGCTTTAGCGCATATTTATGTCGCGTTTACCGCCCTTGCTTTAGGAGGATTGGCTGGATTATTACAAACGCTGGTGCGCTCTGGAAAATTTAATTTACCAGCAGGCATCAGCTATTATACGATTTTAACGACACACGGTACATTGCTTGGTCTCGTATTAACGACATTCTTTATTATCGGATTTCAATTCGCCGCAATAAGCCGCACGTCCGGAACGTTATCTGATCGCGTCCGCTTTTGGGCTTGGGTTGGCTTCTGGACGATGACGATCGGCACAGCGATGACAGTATTCTACATTTTAACCGGTCAGGCTTCAGTCCTCTACACATTCTATGCGCCATTGCAAGCACATGCCGGCTTTTATATTGGTTTAACGCTCTTAGTTGTTGGCAGCTGGATTAGCGGCTTTGCGACCTTTGCCCACTATGCGCGTTGGAAAAAACAGCATCCTGGCCAAGCCAGCCCGCTGCTTACCTTTATGTCGGTAACGAATATGGTTTTATGGCTTGTTTGTACGCTAGGCGTCGCCGCAACTGTTTTGTTTCAATTGCTGCCATGGTCGCTCGGCATCGTTGACAAAGTGAACGTTTTAGTCAGCCGGACATTGTTCTGGTATTTCGGGCATCCGCTCGTCTATTTCTGGCTGCTTCCAGCTTACATGGTTTGGTATGCGGTCATTCCAAAAATCATTGGCGGAAAAATTTTCTCCGATTCTTTAGCACGTTTAGCATTTATATTATTCCTATTTCTCTCTATTCCTGTCGGATTCCACCATCAATTGCTTGAACCAGGCATTACGCCGTTTTGGAAATACGTGCAAGTTGTTTTAACGCTGATGGTGGTCGTTCCGTCGCTAATGACGGCGTTTGCGATGTTTGCGACATTTGAAGCATATGGACGCTCGAAAGGAGCAACTGGGCTATTTGGCTGGCTTCGCAAACTGCCTTGGGGCGATGCGCGCTTCTTCGCACCGTTTGTTGGAATGGTCTTCTTTATTCCTGCTGGTGCCGGTGGAATTATCAATGCTTCTCACCAAATGAACCAAGTAGTGCATAATACGATTTGGGTAACGGGGCACTTCCATTTAACGCTTGCGACAACGGTCGTGCTTACATTCTTCGGCGCCGCCTACTGGCTCATTCCGCATCTAAGCGGCCGCGTCATGACAAAAGCGATGAACCGTTTAGCGATTATTCAAACGGTGGTATGGACGATCGGCATGTCGTTTATGTCCGGTTCGATGCATTTCGCCGGATTGCTTGGAGCACCGCGCCGTTCGGCATTTTCCACTTATGGAAACTCGCCGCAAGCGCTCGAGTGGATTCCATATCAAATCGCCCAAGCGGTCGGCGGCACGATTTTATTCATCGGTATTATTTTAGTCCTTGTCATTGTCATCAACTTAGCGTTTTTCGCGCCAAAAGGAGAAACAGAGTTTCCTGTTGCTGAAGCGGCAGAACCGCAAGAACGCACAGCACTTGCTATGGATAACTGGAAACTATGGATTGGTATTACGGTCGCGCTCATTTTGATCGCTTACACAATCCCGTTTGTCGATATGATTCAAAATGCACCGCCAGGATCAAAAGGATATAAATTATGGTAAAACAGATTCCCTCCTCCAAACGAGGAGGGAATTTTTTTATAATTGATAGATGGCTTTATATTTTTCTTCTAAATAACGGATCAAATAGTCGGCATTCAACGCCTCTCCGGTTGCCTCTTGCAAAATTTCCAGCGGCTTTTTCGTCTTCCCAAATCGATGGATTCTCTCTGTCAGCCACTCGCGAATCGGCGTTAATTCCCCTTTTTCGAGCAATTCATCGAAATGCGGCAAATCTTTTAGCATCGCATGCTTAAACTGCGCCGCATACATATAACCGAGCGCATAAGATGGGAAATATCCAAAGCTTCCTCCGGACCAATGCACGTCTTGCAATACGCCAACCGCGTCATTGTCCGGACGGATGCCGAGATATTCTTTATATTTATCGTTCCAAATCTCCGGCAAATCTTTTACTTCGATCGTTCCATTAAACAATCCTTTTTCGATTTCGTAACGAACAATAATATGTAACGGATAAGTTAATTCATCTGCCTCAATCCGAATAAGTGATGGTTTTACTTCATTAATCGCGCGATAAAACGCATCGAGAGATACGCCAGAAAATTGCTCAGGAGCATATTGCTGCAAGCGCGGATAATTTCGTTTCCAATATGAATAATGACGGGCAATAAAGTTTTCATAAAATAACGACTGCGATTCATGAATTCCCATCGATGTACCTGTGCACAGCGGCGTCCCAATCAATGTTTCTGAAATATGCTGTTCATATAAGGCGTGGCCGCATTCATGAATCGTTCCGAATATAGCGGTGCGAAAATCGCGTTCATCATACCGTGTTGTAATCCGGACATCGTTCGGATTGAGGCCAATCGCAAACGGATGAACCGTTTCATCCAACCGGCCTTTCGCAAAATCATAGCCAAGCTCTCGCAACAGCTCCAGACTAAAAGCGCGCTGTTTTTCCTTTGGAAACCGATGGAATAAAAACGACGTTTCCGGCTGATTTGGAGAGGCGGCGACTTCTTGCACAAGCGGAACGATATGTTCACGCAGCTTCCGAAATACTTCGTCTAACACATCCACCGTCATTCCTGGTTCATATAAATCAAGAAGCGTATTGTACGGATTTCCTTTATATCCCCAATACTCAATAAATCGTTTGTTAAACTCCACCAATTTTTCTAAATATGGACGAAACAAGGCAAAATCAGCCGTTGCCTTTGCTTCTTCCCACACGCTTTCCGCTTTTGATTGCAATACAACATATTCTTTATATTCATCTGCTGGGATTTTTTTGTTTCGCTCGTATTCTTTTTTGCATTCTTCTAACGTATAGCGAGTGACTTCCGAAAGCTGTTCATGTTTTGGCAACAATTTAGCGATAAAGGCGGCCATTTCTTCTGACGTGGACATTTTAAACACTTCTTGTGAAAGAATTCCGATGACTTCTGAACGTTGTTCCACCCCTTTTTTTGGAGCGCCCGTCCGCAAATCCCAATACATTAATTGAATCGCTTCATTATAGCTCATCATTTTTTTTACGTATTGCAAAAACTGCTCTTCTATTTTTTTGATCATCTTGTTTCCCCCTGTATCTTTTGTTGCATGATAATATTTCCATGACCAAAAGCGGATTTCCTCTTTTTTGCGATAAAAAATGAGGAAAGAAATTATTCTTCCCTCACTTTTGTCGGCAATACCTCTTTAATTGCTTCAATCACCTTATCATTCTCATCATTTGTCACAAAAATAGAAACGATGCCGCAGTCTTCGCGTGTGCGGATCAAGCGGCCTACTCCTTGACGAAGCCTTAGCAGCATATACGGCACATCGACACCCCAAAATGGATCATCATATGCCTTTCGCTTCGCCTGAAATACCGGATCATTCGGAGGATACGGTAGCGACCAAATAATGACGTTCGATAGTGATGGCCCTGGAATATCCAATCCTTCCCATAAATGTTCTGAGCATAATATCGTTTCTTCATTTGCTTGGAATGTCGCAACAAGCTCACTAATTTCCTGATCTCCTTCAAACAAAAAGGCAAATTGCTTCTCGCCGCTTGCTTGCTCTTTAAATTGCAGCAACTCTTGTCTTGACGGGAACAGAATAAGCGCTCGTCCTTCTGTTTCGCGAATTTTACGCAACGCATATTCATATTTTTGTGAAAATAAGTTTTCATCATTGGTAAACGTTGGCATAAAAATCGTCATTTGGTTATCGTAATCAAATGGCGATTCCACACTAAACGATAAATACTCATCAATTCCAAGACTTTCTGCAATATATTGAAATGATTTGCGGTTTGATAGTGTGGCAGAGGAAAAAATAAACGGAATACGCTTATTAAATACTTTTTCCCGCAATACTTCCTGCACAGTGCGCGGCATAACGACAAGAGTAGTTTCTTGACGTGATGACTCCACCCACGTAATGGCATCGGCATTATTCATAAATAAATCAAGCGAATATTCAAGTTGGTCTAAATATTCATCCACAATATTCAATTGATAATGGTCAATCGTATATGTTTCGCTTTCAAACACAAGCTCATTGCCGATGTCGACAATTTTGGCATGCAATTGTTTGGCAAGGCGAAGCAGTTTTTCCGAAAACGTAATTTCTTGACGGTTAGAACCGGCTACTTCTTTTGAACAAGATTTCAACTCGTCAAAAAACCGCACGCTTATTTGCAGCGTTTCTTCGATCAAATAAGCAAGCTCTTCGCGGATATCATTTTCTAACAGCCGTGTGAGCAGGTTTTCTAACGTTGTTTCTTTCATCCGATAGGTTAACGCTTTTTGTGCGGCAAACTCTAGCAAATGCCCTTCGTCAAATACAACACAGCTTGCTTCCGGCAAAAGCGGGAGCTGCCCTTCGCGTTTGCGCGCTTCATATGTCCAAACATGTTCCATATAAAAGTCGTGTGAACAGACGATTAAATCAGCCGCTTTCCGGTAATATTCCCGTGATAATGTTTGGCCGCAGCGATGGCGTTTTTCACATGTAAAACAGTCTTGGAACGGATCCCACGCGATTTTTTTCCATTGTTCATCGCTTAAATGGGCGTATTCTTTGCGATCTCCATAATGATAGAATGCTTGCAGCGGCTTATTATCGTGAACGAACGCAGGGAGCTCGTCGTAAATTTGTTCGTAAAGCTCGATGTCTTTATCATCATACATCACTACTTCATCCAGTTTATTCAAACATAAATATTGATCTGGTGATTTCGCTAAGCGTACGTCAATATGTAAACCTAGCACCTTCGATAATTTCGCTATATCCCCTTCTTTCTTCACTAGCTGCTCAATGAGCGTTTCATCGGCACAGGCAATAATGGCGGGCTTCCCTGTATAACGGGCGTAGCAAATTGCATACAACAAATATACGATCGTTTTTCCGGTACCGACCCCCGCTTCGGCAAACATCACCTTTTTCTCTCTAAACGCGCGTTCTAGCTGAAACGCCATATATATTTGTTCATCCCGCAGCTCAAACCCTGCTTCTGGCAAAATGTCGTAAAAGACATCGCCAATCCATTCCCCTAGTTTATCAAAGAAATTTTCGTTTTTTTCTAATGTAAAAGGATAGCGCTCACGGCTCATCGTCGAAAAACCCTCCAAAAATATAATAAGACTTTCACGCCTGTCCAAATCCATTCAACAAACGTTAGCGCGCAATGCTTTTACTGCTGCGCGCTGTCTATCATCTGACAAATCATTTGTAAAAGTCTAACAAGATATTATTATGATTCATCGTACAGCAGAAGTCAATAATGAGCAATGAGCCGAGCGCAAACTTTTATTGCTTTATGCTTTCATCGAACTAGATATGCGGTATGTAAAAGCCTGCTTCCACATATTTTTCGCCATTTCGATTTGTTTTAAATGCTCATCTTCAATGTTTTGTTGTACTAATAATTCATACGTATTATCGAGCGCTTCTGAAATTTTCATCCAATCAATGGAAGAATGTCTCATTGTATATCACCTTCCTGCTAAAATAGTTCATCATAATATCCATATTATATGCAGAAAGGGATGTTCCCATTCGTTGCAAGCATAGCAACATGAGAAGCTTATTTTCGTTCGGCCATATCTTTTTCTTTCGGCGGACGCGGACCCCAGTATTGGTAATAATGTGTTTCGATAAAGCCGTTGAATAATTTGCGGCGCTTCGTCGCTTTTTTCCCATAATGTTTTTCAAACTCTTTATGCGCCGTCAAAATATAAACAGACCACGTATCTAAGGCAGAGAACGTTTTTCCCATGTCCCGATACATTGTTTCTACTTCTCTACGCTCGCCAAGCCGCTCGCCATACGGGGGATTGCCGACGATCACGCCGTATTCTTTGCGTGTGCGAAAATCTTTTACTTGCATTTGCTTAAATGACACTAAATCGGCAAATCCGGCTTCCAGCGCGTTTGTTTTTGCGATTTCCACCATGCGATGGTCAATGTCAAATCCGGAAATATCGAGAGGCTGGTCATAGTTGGCCAAATCTTCCGCTTCCTCCCGCGCTCGTTCCCATGTTTTTTCACCAATCCAGTCCCATTGTTCGGAGACAAAGTCACGATTAAATCCTGGCGCGATATTTTGGCCAATCAGCGCCGCCTCGATCGGAATCGTTCCCGATCCGCAAAACGGATCGACAAATGGCCGGTCCGGCGTCCAATTCGTCAGCTGCACGAGCGCGGCTGCCAATGTTTCCTTTAATGGCGCTTCTCCTTGCGCAACGCGATAACCGCGCTTATGCAGCCCTGCTCCGCTTGTGTCAATGGTTAATGTGGCAATATCTTTATGCAAGGCTACTTCAATGCGATAAAGCGGTCCGGTTTCTTCAAACCATGAAACACGGTAATGTTTTTTTAAACTTTCCACCACCGCTTTTTTCACAATCGCCTGGCAATCGGAAACACTAAAAAGCTTTGACTTTACTGATTTTCCGATGACAGGAAATTTCGCATTCACCGGCAAATAATCCGCCCATGGCAACGCTTTTGTTTGCTCAAACAGCTCCTCAAACGTTGTCGCTTTAAATTCTCCGACTTTCAATTTCACGCGATCTGCGGTGCGCAACCATAAATTAGCGCGGCAAATCGCCAGCTCATCAGCGGTAAACGTCACTTTTCCATTTTCCACTTGACACTCATAACCGAGACGACGCACTTCATCGGCGATGATCGATTCCACTCCCATCGCCGCCGTAGCGATTAACGTAATCGAACCCATTTTTGTCCTCCTATTTTTTTATGTTATAAAACCTCAAACTCTCGCAGTTGTATGTAACCATCCGAATAAAACACTAGCAAGCACGGCGCTATTCAATCTAAAGATGGTTCCACATATCTAAAAACTCATATAATTCGCTAATTGATAGCGGCTTAGATACATAATATCCTTGTACAAAATCACAAGATTGCTTTTCCAGTATTTGATACTGTTTCTTCGTTTCCACGCCTTCAGCCACCACTCGAATCTGAAGGCTGTGCGCCATCATAATAATAGCCTTGACAATTGCCGAGTCTTGTTGATACCGAGATAATTGCTTGGTAAAACTTCGATCGATTTTCAGTATATCGATCGGAAAACGATGCAAATAACTTAACGAGGAAAATCCCGTTCCAAAATCATCGATCGCAATGCTCATTCCCATCGTTTTTAACTTGGTGAGCCTTTCCACTGACTGTTCAGCGTGAGGCATGACGGCGCTTTCCGTCAATTCCAGCTCGATCAAACGTGGATTCACGTTTACCGATTCGATCGTTTTTTGCAATTTCTTCAAAAAATCAATTTGTTGAAAATAGATAGGAGAAATATTTATGCTCATTTTTACATAAGGGAAACGTAACTGCAATTGTTTCAAATGTTCACATGCTTGCATCATAATCCAATCACTAATCGGCGTAATTAGCCCCGATTCTTCGGCAAGCGGAATAAACATTCCTGGAGAAATAAATCCTTTTTCTGGATGGTTCCAGCGGATTAACGCCTCTACCGCACGAATTTGTTTCGTTTTTATATCTAATTGCGGCTGATAGTAAAGTTCAAATTCTCCCCTTTCAAGCGCCTTCCTCAATGCAGTTTCAAGCTGAAACAATTGTTTACCGTTACCATGCATTCCAGCATGATACAAAGCATATTGATTTCTTCCATTCTTTTTTGCTTGGTACATCGCGCGATCGGCCATGCGTATCAACGTTTCTTTATCTGTTCCGTCGTATGGATAAACACTAATACCGATGCTAGTAGATATATATATTTCTTGATGGTTAAAGCAAAACGGCCTCTTCAATGATTCAACAATTTTTTCCGCCATATATGCTGCTTCGCGAATATGTTTTAAATTTGGCAAAATAATGACGAATTCATCACCGCCAAACCTCGCGATCGTATCTTGTTTTCGCAACATTCTTTTCAGACGTTGCGCCGTTTCTTTCAATAACATATCTCCCACACGGTGGCCTAACGTATCATTAATGTTTTTGAAGCGATCTAAATCTAGAAATAATAAAGCAAATGACTGATTATGTTTTTTGGACATTCGAATAATACTTTCTAATCGTTTTTCAAGCAAGTACCGATTCGGCACGTTTGTTAATGTATCATAAAGCGCTAGTCTCGTTAATTGCTCGACATTTCGTTTATGTTCTGTAATGTCAGAAAACATCGCCACATAATTTGTCATATTTCCCTTTTGATCCTTTACCACACTAATAGTTAACCATTCAAGATACAATTCCCCATCTTTTCGCTTATTCCATATTTCCCCTTTCCATACTCCATGTTGTTTTATATCATTCCACATTTTTTTGTAAAATTGTTTATCATGCATTCCAGATTGCAAAATGCGCGGATTCTTACCGATTACTTCTTCCGCGCTGTATCCGGTGACAATTTCAAATGCCGGATTCACGAATAAAATTCTATTTTGCGCATCTGTAATAATAATGCTTTCGTTAGAATATTCAAAAATATTTTTTGCAATTCCAGCGAACGTATGTATATCTATTAGTTGTTGATCATGATCATACACTTATATCCCTCTCCCTTTTCCTTAATCACTACAAGTTATATTACGATTATAGTCATTTTTTAAACAATGAAAAAGCTCTCCTTTATACAGGAGAGCTTTTTCATTATACCATTTTCGACGTTAATAATGTTCTGTAAGCCATGTTCTGTACCTTCGTACTGCAAGCGGCTTATCGCCTCGTACTCCGGCGGTAATCATCTATCTACAGATGGAAAAATTTCCATCTGTCCTTCCCTCCGTTCATTTCCTTCGGGAAGGCGCCCCTACCATAATTTGGGTTTCTCGCTCGTGGGGTTTACCGCGTTCCACCTCTAAGGTTTCCCTTAGAGCTGCGTCACTGTGGCACTTTCAGGGTACTCGAACCATATCCCAATGGGACTTAGGTTCTTTCCCCGCCGTCAGCCCAGCATTACGCCAGACTGCCCTAGCTTATGGTTTCGCTAGGCACGAACACTACGGGCATCTCAGCACCGTGCGAGCATGGACTTTCCTCTACGGCAATGAATTGCCGCAGCGATTACCCGAACATTATTAACGTCGTTTGCACATTGTAGTATAGTTCATTTTTCAGGTTATTTCAATAGTAAAATTTTCTAACTATATGTATTTTACATAACAGCACAATGATGCTTTACTTTTGTCCGCATAAAAATTAATCGTATAATTTATTGCCAAATACATGTTTTTCTAAATTAGATAACCGTTGCAAAATATCATAGTTTGTTGTTCCCGCTTGCGCAGATGGCCGTTTTTGCAGCTCTTCTATTTGCCGTTTCAGACGAGCGTTCTCTTGCTGGAGCTGCTCAATTTCCTGTTGGAACGTTTCATAATCTTTAATAATCATGTCCAAAAACTGATCGACTTCGTCTTGATTGTACCCCCGCATACTTACTTTAAATTCTTTTTCTAAAATTTCTTTTGGCGTTAATTTAATACGACCGGCTAACATCTTTTTCACCTCAATTCCACATTCCGCTATTATCTTTATTTTTTCAGAAATCAAATCGATTGTCAATTTGCGTTTCATTGATCCAGCTATGAAGAGTATATTTCAAAGTTTTTCGTCAAAATAGGGATTTTCAAATTATCCACAGTTGGTAAA
>NZ_QCWL01000001.1:2073243-2089977 GCF_003064505.1 Geobacillus sp. LYN3
ATCGCATATTTATCAAAATTTGGGGGCTAGAAGTTCAATTTATCTCGAAGAATTTTTACTCCTCAGAGCTGTCATTGATCTGCGCTTCTTCTATAATAGCTTGTAAATCGGAAAACGTAATGGGAAAAATGGCGTAATTTTCTTTTCGTTTCGCAACTTCTAACATATATTTCGGTGTCCCTTCTTTTTCCTCATCATAGACAATGAGTAAACCGTCGCTTTTTCGGACGATCCATTCATTTTTCCAGCGAAACTGTGCAGGACTTTCGTATGGCCGTTTTGTAATGCTGTCGACAAAATCAGCTTGCGATACAATCCATTCATAATATTCACGGTTCATTTCATTCCATCGTTCTTCTTGATTCAAAAACGGCGTAAGAATAGCAACTTGCAACTGAGGATATTCCACTCGCAGGTCATATGCTATTTCAGCCGCCCAAAGTTCCACCCCTAATTGTCCGCTAATCACAATCCATTCCAGTCCTTCCTCTAACAATGAAAGCAACCTTCGACGTATCGCTAATTGAATATAGGAAACAGCTGGATGATTATTAGAAAAAATATTCAGCTCATACGGTTTATATCCTGTGATCGCAAGCACTCTCATTGTTTTTATACTCCTTCTCTTTGCTAAAAAACAGGAACCGCCATGGCGGCTCCTGTTTCATTGGGATTAACATCCCCATGGGAACGGAGCAGGACCAGGAAAATTGCAATGTTGGTTGGCTACTTGGTTGACAACCGACTCCGTATGTGGGAAATAATGCTGATGTTGGAAAAGATGATGGTTGACATGTGTCGTATGTGATGGATGAATGTGTGGTACGATTGTTGCTTGGAAATGATGTTGTACACAACATCTTGGTGGATGAACAATCGGTGCCAATACATGTGGTCTGCAATGCATATCCATTCTCCTTTCTTTTCATAAGCTTATGTTTTACAATATCAGCCTATGATGAAAGGAGCGGACATGTACTAGTATAGACACCCATTTTTCCATATTCGTCTGTAACGGACAGCCAAATTACGTTAAGTTTCTAAACACAACAAACGTTAAACATATCACGAGAAAAAACAAGTAAAAAATTTTTTTGTACATGCTCCGCATCGTTTTCTCCCCGCCATTTCGTTTGTTTTTATCTATCCCGAAGCAATTGTACATATTTTTTGTTTTTTCTACAAGATTCGAAATGGAAAAATCAAATTTTCTTTATTTTCTGTCGCATCCTGCGCTTTCCACGGAAATATTTAATGATTTAATTTCCGCTGAAGCCGTTCTATACGCCTGATCAACTCTAACTCTTGTGTAGTATTCCGCTGTTTATAGGAACGAGATAGTGTTTTCCATCGTTCATATACGTTGATCGCATAGTGATGCGCCATATAGGCATCACGAAAATAATGTTCATACGCTTTTGCCAATTCAACCCCGGCTTTCATCTTCCACGTATCACTGCCATGCTGCCATAATTCTTTCCATATGTCCACTGCTTTTTCGTACCGTTTTTCTTTTTTATATAACAGCGATAGTTGCCATTTGGCCTGCCACGATTCTTTTGTTTCTTTTTCGATCACGCGCTCATACACGTTTTTCGCGGCATTTGTTTCTCCTAACGTCTCGAGCCAACGAGCTGTTTCCAACTGTTCCAATGCATCTTTTAGTTGCGGCGCTTCTAGCAGCTGTTTCGATAAATGAATATAGAGGCAAATTAACGATAAAACATCAAGTTCATTATGGAGAAATACCGGAAAAATTCGATCAGGATGCGGCGCCGATAGAAAGTCCATATACATCATCGGCGCCAAAAAACCGGGAACATCTTCTTCTCGCTCAATTTGCAATATCTCTTTTTCGACATTGGAAAGGCGAACAGACTCAAGCTTTTGTTTCCACATTCTCCTTGATGCGTGATATAAATCGAAATGGCCAAACGCCGGCAGTTTCGGGACAGCATCACGAATCAGCGTATGGCGCGTCTTGACTTTCGGCCAATCGAATGCTTTTCCGTTATACGTAACAAGCGTTGTATAGTCGACTTCCGATAAAAAACTTTGATACAATGCCACTTCCGCTCCCGGGTGTGGCAAAAAATGCTGGCGGACAACAACCCGATCTTCATATACGCGGGCATGGCCAAGCAAAAAAATGACATGTCCCGTTCCGCCGCTAAGCCCGGTCGTCTCCGTATCAAAGAAAAATAAATCGCTCGCTTCATGCCCTTTGCTCGAAAGCGGATGTGTAAAAGAAGCGTCTTGCCAACGGGCATGAATATGATGAAACTCTCCAAGTCGATATCGTCCATGCTGATAATCTAACGGATATACTACTTCGCGAATCAAACAATAATCCCCATCAAAAAAGAACGGCTGCACATGTTTTTTCTGCCATTCATCAAGAAATGGAACCTCTTTCTCTTGTTGCTCTTCAAAGAGCACACCGGGCCGTTCTTCCTGAACGGAAGCCCGGGATGCAAGTTGTTCCTTCCATCTTGCTAATTTCTGCTTCATTGACATGGTGTTCATCCCTTCATTTACTTGCTTAGAAGCTTGTGCAAAAATGAGATTACGTTTTTTTTCACGGAATGATTGCTTGCCTCGATCACCCCAATGCAAGAAGGGCAGCCATTTTCACACGGGCAGCGTTCAAGTAAATGTTTCACTTCTCCCATGATTTCATCATACCGCTCAAAAACCGCTTCCGATAAGCCGATGCCGCCTGGATAACGGTCGTATAAAAAAATCGTCGGCATTCCGGAATGAGATGCTTTCATTTGTGGTACGACGTGAATATCGGTGCGGTCGCACATGACAAACATCGGTACGAGGTGACGAAGCACATTTGAAATGCCAACGAGCGCTTGTTCGAGCATAGGCGCGTCCATTTTCGATAGTTCTTCTCCTAATTCGATCCATGTTGCCGTCGTATGTAGTTCTTCTTCCGGCAAATGGATCGGCCCTGAGCCAATGTTTTCAAATGTGGATAATTTAATTTTTTTAAAGATGGTAGCCTTCGCGCGAACAGAAACATCGCCGTAATGCAGACTCAGCAGCTGTCTTTGCTCGTTGCGGTCTTCTTCTAATACATGAAGCTGTACAGCTAAATTCGCATCCGTAAAATATTCTACGTTCACTTCCCGAACATATGCCTTTTTTTCTTCCCAATCAAGCTTTTCCACTTGATATTGCACACCTTCATGAAGATAGATCGCCTCTTCGTGCAATAACGTCATTGCACTAAATCGATCCATCTCGCCGATGACGCGATGGTTGCCAGTTTTCGAAATATCGATAATGACGACATTCTCTTGGGATGCAGAACGCAAGCTAATATCATGCGCCGGAAACGCATCGCTCATCCAATACCATTTGCCTGCACGGTAATGCAATACTTTTTGTTCTGTTAAAAACTCAAGCACTTCTTCCACTTCGAGGTCGCCAAACTTTTCCCCTTGACGGAAAGGAAGTTCATATGCAGCGCATTTGAGATGATCGACAAGAATCAGCATGTTGTCTGGGTTGATGCGCGCCGTTTCCGGAGAACGGCCAAAGAAATACTCCGGATGCTGCACAATGTACTGGTCAATCGGACTAGAGCTCGCTACCATAATGACAAGGGAATCGCCGTGACGTCTGCCAGCTCTTCCTGCCTGCTGCCATGTGCTTGCGACCGTGCCGGGATATCCTGTCATGATACATACTTGCAGCTGGCCAATATCGACGCCAAGTTCAAGCGCGTTCGTGCTAACAACTCCGATAATTTCCCCGCTCCGTAATCCTTTTTCGATTTCCCGTCTTTCTTTTGGCAAATAACCGCCGCGATACCCACGAATCGTTTTGGCGCCCAATTGATCTTTAATAAGTTCTTGAAGATGGCTTAAAATCAGCTCGACACGCACACGGCTGCGGGCAAATACAATTGTTTGAATGCCGTTTTCTAAAAACTGTTTTGCTAGCCGGTTTACTTCGACCGTAGCGCTTTTGCGAATATTAAGAGGTTGATGAACAACCGGCGGATTATAAAAAACAAAATGTTTTCTTCCGCGCGGCGCCCCGTTATTATCAATCAATGTCATTGGCTCCCCTGTCAGGCGTTCGGCTAGTTCTTTCGGATTGGCAATCGTCGCTGATGTGCAAATAAAGATCGGCTTGCTTCCGTAAAACTGACAAATGCGCTTCAATCGGCGGATGACGTTTGCCACGTGGCTTCCAAACACACCGCGATACGTATGAAGCTCATCGATGACGACATACCGCAAATTTTCGAATAACGCCACCCATTTCGTATGATGCGGCAAAATCGCAGAATGCAGCATATCCGGATTTGTCATGACAATATGGCCAGCTTTGCGAATTTTTTGGCGAATGCCTGGCGCTGTATCGCCATCATATGTATAACTATGAATCGGAACGCCCATTTCCTCAATGATTTCGTGCAATTCGCTTTTTTGATCTTGCGCGAGCGCTTTTGTCGGAAATAAATAAAGCGCCCGGCTATGTTCATTTTCTGCGATCGCTTGCAGTACAGGTAAATTGTAGCAAAGCGTTTTCCCTGAAGCAGTCGGAGTAACGGCAACAATATTTTTTCCGTTTTGCACCGCTTCATAAGCGGCTGCCTGATGTGTATAAAGAGAAGCGATGCCGCGCTTTTCGAGCGCTGTTCGTAAACGCAAATCAAGATGCTCCGGCATCGGAACGGTGTTCGCTTCTTGTGGTTCGATTTCATGCCAATACACGACATTCGGATCGTTTCGCAATTGTTCTATCAATTCGAATAAGCTTTTTTTCTTCATATCAGCTCACCTCAATGATTTCATCTTTCTATTTTAATAGAAAGAATAGAGATATTGCCAAGAAAAATGACTTTATTCACAATAAAAAGGCTCGGCAGTTTGCTGCCGAGCGATATGTCTATTTTTGTCTATATCCAAGTCTTTCGGATATCTGCCTGCCAATATGCCGAATGCGTTCCTGAAGTTTTTCTATTCGTTCGTCTGTCATGCGAATCGTCGGACCAGAAATACTGACCGCGGCAACAACGCTTCCAGTATAATCAAAAATAGGAACAGCAATACAACGAATTCCGTACTCGTTTTCTTCTAAATCAAGCGCATACCCTTTTTGCTTTACTTTCTCTAGTTCTTTTAGAAGCTCATTCCGGTCCGTAATCGTAAAATCCGTATGTTTTGGCAATCCTTTTCGATCGATGATCTCTAGCACTACATTTAAAGGCAAATGGGCAAGAATAGCTTTTCCAACCCCCGTGCAATGCATCGGCGCCCTTTTTCCTACTTTTGAATGCATCCGCAACGTTTCTGTTCCTTCTAATTTTTCAATATAAATGACTTCTCCTTGATCGTATACGACAAGATGAATGACTTCGTTCGTTTCTTTTTCCAACTCTCGCAAGTACGGTTTTGCTTCTCGCCGCAAATCAATCGATTCGAGCAATTTGGAACTAATATCCAAAAATTTATAGCCAAGTTTGTACCGTTCCGTTTCCTTATCTTGTTCGATATACCCATATTGAGCTAGCGTTGACAAAATACGATACACAGAACTTTTATTAATATCCATTTGTTTAGCAATTTCCGTCACGCCTAATCCATCTTTTTCGGAACTAACGATATCGATAATATGTAATGCCCGGCTTACCGATTTCACTAAATTTTCTCTTTCCATCTTGTTCACCTCTAATATTCCTTCATCCATTGTCATTATACACTTATTGCCGGGCATTACCCAATAGTGGATCGGTCGCAATCGGCAGCATATTTAAATGTTTTATCCGCTCCCAGGCCGTCACAAACGGAGTCGAAGCGTTCTAATCACCGATTTCTCATTCAATCACATCGGCACCGACTGGGCTTGCTGTTAAAATAACATCCCCGGCTTCCATGTCATCTTCTATAACGATTGTATATTGCCTTCTACGGAAATTACTTCTTTCAAATGACGTTATCCTGCTTTATTTCAACAGTTTTTCTTGCAACTCCCGTTCTTATCGCCGCGCGCGCAACGGCATCTGCCACGGCTTCCACAACGCGCTTATCAAACGGATTCGGAATGACATAATCGCCCGTTAATTCTTCCGGACTGATTAAATTGGCAATGGCATCCACAGCAGCCAGTTTCATTTCTTCATTAATTTCAGAAGCTCTCACTTGCAACGCCCCTTTAAAAACACCCGGAAAGGCAAGGACGTTATTCACTTGGTTTGGAAGATCCGATCTTCCCGTTGCTACGACTGCAGCACCAGCAGCTTTTGCGTCATCCGGCATAATTTCCGGAACAGGATTGGCCAGCGCAAAAACAATAGGATTGTCGTTCATGGAGCGAACCATTTCCTGCGTTAACGCTCCTGCGACAGAAACCCCAATAAATATATCGGCTCCTTTAATGACCTCTTTTAAAGACCCTTGCACACGGTTTCGATTCGTTACTTTTGCCAGCGATTCTTTTATTGCGTTCATTCCGTGCGGACGATTTTCATAAATAGCCCCTTTTGAATCGCATAAAATGAGATCATCTACTCCCATAGAAAGAAGCAGTTTTGCGACCGCAATTCCGGCAGCACCCGCTCCGTTTACAACCACTTTACAATCGCTCAAACGCTTTTGCGCGACCTTCAATGCATTGGTCAATCCGGCGGCGATTACAATCGCTGTCCCATGCTGATCATCATGAAATACTGGTATAGACAGTTCTTGCTTAAGGCGTTCCTCGATCAAAAAGCAGTTTGGCGCAGCAATGTCCTCCAAATTAATTCCGCCAAACGTCGGCTCTAACAATTTTACCGTTTGAATAATTTGTTCCGGATCATTTGTGTTAATACAAAGTGGCACGGCATCAATGCCGGCAAACGCTTTAAATAAGGCGGCTTTCCCTTCCATAACAGGCATAGATGCTTTTGCTCCAATATTTCCTAATCCTAATACCGCAGATCCATCGGAAACAACCGCCACAAAGTTTCCTTTCATCGTATAATCATAAATCGATTCCGGATTTGCATGAATCGCTTTGCATGGTTCCGCCACTCCTGGAGAATAGATGACACTCAAATCATCTGCGTTTTCTACCGAAACTTTAACATCCACACGCAACTTTCCTTTTGTTTGTTGATGAACCAATAGCGATTTTTCCCGAAGGTTCCGCATGTTCTCTACCTAGCTACTAACCCTTTCTTGTCCCACTCCTGCCGCCTTATTGCTGCCTTTCGTGCTGCGACATGTGTAGTAACTAGGGTTTGCACCTCCTTATTTATTTTTTGAATTTTCGGAATAATTTAATGATATTTATGAACAAGGGCATTCATCCAGATGAAAATGCCCTTGTTCAGCCTATTTTTTATTGTTGAACGGCTGCATATTTTGCTTTCGCTTCTAAACGACGGCGATGCAAAATCGGCTCCGTATAACCGTTAGGCTGTTCATAACCTTTAAATATTAAATCGCACGCTGCTTGGAATGCGACCGAGTTGTCATAGTCCGGAGCCATTGGACGATAGTTCGGATCGCCAGCGTTTTGTTCGTCAACGACTTTCGCCATACGTTTTAATGTTTCTAATACTTGTTCTTTCGTGCAAATGCCGTGATGGAGCCAGTTTGCAATATGCTGGCTGGAAATTCGCAATGTCGCGCGGTCTTCCATTAACCCGATATTATTAATATCCGGCACTTTCGAACATCCGATACCTTGATCGATCCAGCGCACCACATAGCCGAGTATGCCTTGGCAGTTGTTATCCAGCTCTTCTTGAATTTCTTCCGGCGTCCATTGTGGATTTACAGCGACCGGAATTTGTAAAATTTCATCACGGTAATCTTTCCGTTCTTTTCGCAATTCATTTTGTACTTCTGCCACATTAACTTGATGATAATGCAGCGCATGAAGCGTCGCGGCTGTCGGCGAAGGCACCCATGCCGTATTCGCGCCTGCTTTTAGCTGTCCGCCTTTTTGCTTCAGCATTTCCGCCATCATATCCGGCATTGCCCACATTCCTTTTCCAATTTGGGCGCGCCCTTGGAATCCAGCAGCTAAGCCGATCGTTACATTCGATTTTTCATAAGCTTGCAGCCATACCGATGTTTTCATGTCATTTTTGCGAATCATCGGACCGGCTTCCATTGACGTATGGATTTCATCCCCTGTCCGATCTAAAAAGCCTGTGTTAATAAAGATGATGCGATCTCTAACTTGATAAATGCAGTTTTTCAAGTTCAATGTCGTGCGGCGTTCTTCGTCCATGACACCGATTTTAATCGTGTTGCGTTTCAATCCAAGCATATCTTCAACGCGGTCAAATAACTCATTTGCGAACGCGACCTCTTCCGAACCATGCATTTTTGGTTTTACGATATAGATCGAGCCTTTGCGAGAATTTAAGTAACGGGTGTTGCCAAGAAGAGAATGTTTCATAATTAAACTTGTCACGACCGCATCCATAATTCCTTCATATACTTCTTCGCCGTTTGCGTCCAAAATCGTGTTGTTCGTCATTAAATGGCCAACGTTGCGGACGAACATAAGCGAACGGCCCGGCAGCGTAATTTCTTTGCCATCTGTTGTTCGATAAACGCGGTCCGGGTTAAGCGCACGTGTAATCGTTTTTCCGCCTTTCGTAAACGTAGACGTCAAATCCCCTTTGACAAGGCCGAGCAAATTGCGGTATACGAGCACTTTATCTTCTGCATCTACCGCTGCTACCGAGTCTTCACCATCCATAATGGTCGTAACGGCCGCTTCTAAATAAATATCTTTTACCCCTGCTTTATCCGTTTTCCCGACAGGATGGTTGCGGTCGATTTGAATTTCAATGTGAAGACCGTTATTTTTTAACAAGATTGCTGTCGGATTTTCCGGATTTCCTTGGAACCCAATGAATTTTTCTTCCTCTTTTAGCGTTGTTGTGCTTCCGCCTTCAACAGATACCACTAGTTTTCCATCCACTACCGCATATTGAACGGCATCTTTATGAGAATATTCTTTCAATGGTACGGCTTGATCGAGAAATTCGCGCGCATAGGCAATCACTTTTGCCCCGCGGACCGGATTGTAGGAATCGCCGCGTTCCGCGCCATCTTCTTCACTGATCGCATCCGTTCCATATAAGGCATCGTAAAGGCTTCCCCAGCGGGCGTTTGCCGCGTTTAATGCATAACGCGCGTTCGTAAGCGGAACGACCAACTGCGGACCCGCTTGAACAGCGATTTCCTCGTCTACTCCTTCAGTTGTAATCTCGAAATCATCCACTTCTGGCTCTAAATAACCGATATCTGTTAAAAATGCTTTATATTTTTCCATATCAAAATTGCCGCGGTGCTCTTTATGCCATTCATTGATTTTTGCTTGAAGCTCATCGCGGCGCGCAAGAAGCGCTTTGTTTTTCGGCGTTAAATCCGCAATAAGGGTTTCAAAGTCTTTCCAAAACTTTTCTTTGTTCACTTCACTTCCCGGAAGTACTTCATCGTTCATAAACTCATAAAATAGTTTTGCCACTTGAAGATTTCCTACTTTTACGTATTCCCCCATTTTCCCTCTCCTCCATATCAAACTTATTCGTTTCTTATTACGAAACGATGTTTTGTAATTATTTTAAAAAAATCATAGCATGGAGCGGAAGATATTTCAATAATTTTCATGCAATTTATAACAGTTGCGGTTGTTTTTTCTCTCTCTTTACCTCCACGCACCGCCCCGGCGTCGGGAACAGCTTTCCAGCATTCAACAAGTTTTTTGGATTAAACACATCGCGAATGTCCGTTTGTGCAAGAATTTCTTCATCGTTAAAAATAAAGCGCATTTCTTCTTTTTTCTCAATGCCAACCCCATGTTCTCCTGTAATCGATCCACCGACGGCTGCACATGCTCGCAGGCATTCGCTTCCCGCAGCAAGCGCCTTTTCTGTTTCTCCCGGTTTGCTCGCATCAAATAAAACGAGCGGATGAAGATTTCCATCGCCGGCATGGAAGATATTCGCGATGCGCAACCCATACTTTTTGCTGATTTCTTGAATGTTTTTTAACACTTCTGGCAGCTTGCTGCGCGGGATGACTCCATCTTGCACTAAATAATCTGGAGAAATCGCACCCATCGCGCCAAATCCCGTTTTCCGGTTTGCCCACCAGCGCGCCCGCTCTTCTTCTGTTTGCGCCACTTTTACTTCCCGGACATTTCGGTTTCGGCAAATGCGCAAAATCTCTTCGATTTGTTCGGGAATTCCTGCAGAAATGCCGTCGACTTCAATCAAAAGAAGCGCCTCAATATCTTTCGGATGCCCCACTGGAAAAGCAGCCGCCTCCACTCCTTCGATCGCCGTTTGATCCATCATCTCCAGCGCTGCCGGAACCATTCCCGCAGCGATGATGTCGGAAACGGCTTGACTTGCATCCTCCACGCGGTCAAAATAAGCGAGCACCGTCTGTTTCGCTTCCGGATTCTTTAAAATGCGTACCGTTATTTTTGTGACAATCCCTAACGTCCCTTCCGAACCGGTCAACAATCCTAATAAGTCATATCCCGGCGGATCAGGAATGCCGTTTTCGCCGATTTCGATAATTTCTCCGTTCGGAAGTACGACTTCGAGCCCTAAAATGTGGTTGGTCGTGACGCCATATTTTAGACAATGCGCACCGCCGGCGTTTTCGGCAACATTTCCGCCAATCGTGCAGCAATATTGACTCGATGGATCTGGAGCATAATAGTATCCTCTGTCGGAAATGGAGTTGGTTAATTTTAAGTTAACAAATCCAGGCTCGACAACCGCGCGGCGGTTTTCTAAATCGACGCTAATGAGCCGTTTCATCCGGACTAAGCTAATGATCACTTCCCCGTTTAACGGAATCGCGCCACCGCTTAATCCCGTCCCTGCCCCACGGGCAAGAAACGGCAAATCATGCTCATGACAATATTTCACAATGGCAGCGACTTCTTCCGTATTTTTCGGGAACACAACCGCTTTCGGCAAATGGCGGTGAACGGTAAATCCGTCGCAGTCATAGGCAATCAAATCTTCTTTTTTGTACAAAATCGATTTTTCACCGCCGACAATGCGAGCTAACGCTTGAATATGCGGATCATTTGTTTGTATTCCCTTTTTTCTCATACACGTACCTCCTTTCCGTCTTCTTTTTGATATGCCCAGTCTAGGAGCTGTACGGTATGAACGACTTTTTGATTTCGGCCGTATTTCAAAACTCCCATCGCCATTTGCAACATGCATCCAGGATTCCCCATTGTAATAAGTTCCACATCTTCTGGAACGTTTTCCATTTTGCTTTCCAATACGGCGCTTGCCATATCCGGATGGGTAAGATTATAAATTCCCGCGCTTCCGCAGCAGCGGTCGGCGTTTGGCATCGAAACCATTTCCACTCCCGGAATGCTCGATAAAATCGTGCGCGGTTCTTGACGAATTCCTTGGCCGTGCGCCAAATGGCAAGCGTCATGGTACGTAATGCGCACATTTAATTCCGCTTTCGGCTTTTCATACCCCGTATCATGCAAATATTTTGAAATATCTTCGACTTTACGGGAAAAATCTTCCGCTTTTTCCCGCCACTCTGGATCGTTGCGGAACAACTCTGGATATTCCTTTAACATAGAGCCACACCCTGCCGCGTTCACGATCACGCGGTCTGCATGTTGAAATGCTTCAATATTTTGTTTGGCAAGCTTCCGGCCCATCTCGCGGTCCCCTGCATGCACATGAAGCGCCCCGCAGCACGTTTGATTTTGCGGAATGACGACATCGTTTCCGTTTCGTGTCAACACGCGAATCGTCGCCTCGTTAATATCGCTGAACATTACATCCATGACGCATCCTGTTAAAAGCGCGACCGTATGTTTCGTTTCTCCTTTTGCTTTAATGACATTCATATGTTTATATTTTTTTCGGACCGGCACGCCTGCTTCCGGCAAAATCGCTTCCATCTCCACTAGATGCTTCGGCATGATGTGAAGCAGTTTCGTCTTGCGTGCGATCGTCTGCAGTCCGCTTTTTTGATATAGCTTTAACAAACTCCCGAGCAGATGAAGACGGGATGGATGCGGAAATACACCTTTTAAGAAGAAATTGTTGACAAACGCTTTCCATCCTGTCAGCGGAATCGCTTGCCGGATTTGTCCGCGTACTTCTTCAATCAATCCGCCGACATCGACATCGGCAGGGCACGCAGTTGTGCAAGCCCGACAATCTAGACACATAAAAATGGGATCAATCAAATCTTCTGTAATCTCTAACTTCCCTTCTGCTACCGATTTCATCAAATGCACGCGTCCGCGCGGCGAATGTTGTTCTTGACCGGTTTGTTCGTATGTCGGGCACGATTCTAAGCACATGCCGCAATGAACGCAGTCAGCCCATTTGCTAGGATCAGGAGGATCACTAAAACGATAGTTTCCAAGACTAACAGTCGCACATGCCGGTCCGCTTTTTATCTCACTTTCTCGCAAACTCATCTTATATCCCTCCGACAAACCGTTGATTGTTCAATATTCGATTTGGATCGATTTTTCGTTTAATTCCATCGAGCAGGAAAAAATACGATGGCTTTTCTCCCCACACATCAACGCGCTTTCGCAGTGAAAACGGCAAATGCTTCACAATCGCATATCCGCCCAAGCCTGTCGCCGCCATCCGCAGCCGTTCGATCGCTGCAATGATCGACTCGCTTTCTCCTTTCATATATACTTGACATAGTCCATGTCCTAGCCCGCCGTGCGCCTCTATATGAACATGACAGATCTCTTGCAGTAAGTCGCTTTCACGAATGATATGAATAACATCTAAATTCACGACACCGATTTTCACCGCTGCTTCGATTTCGTTTCCGACTGGCTCATACGGCATCGCCCCATTCGGACCGATCGTATAAAACGTTTGCCAAAACGATTTTGCTTCTTCTTGTGGAAGAATACGGATCGCTGTATTAGGAGGCTGCAGACGCTTTACAAATTCCTCCTGGTAATGAACGGCTCTTTTGACGTCTTCAAACGCCATCGCCAACGTATAAGCACGCTGGCCGATGAGCCGTTCCGACAACGACGGACTCAATAACTCGAAACAGACTGGTTCCATCATTGAATCAAGAAATTGAATCGCAAATGAACGGACTTCTTCTAAATTCCCTGATGGAAATGATAGCAATACGAGGCTTTCATATTTCGGAAGCGGGCGAAGTTTTAGCGTTATTTCCGATATCACACCAAGCGTTCCCATCGCACCGATAAACAGCTTGTTCATATCATAACCCGCCACATTTTTAACGACTTTCCCTCCGGAACGAATCACCGTTCCATCCGGATACACCGTGCGCAAACCAATGACACTATCGCGCGCGGAACCGTAACCGAGCCGCTTTGGACCGCTGTCGTTCGCCGCAATGACGCCGCCGATCGTCGCATATTGCGGCCACACAGGGTCAATCGCAACTTTTTGGCGGTATTCTGCCAAGTAATCTTGCAGTTTTTGAAACACCGTCCCTGATTTGACCGTCACTGTCATATCCGCAGCGGCATGCTCGACAATGCCGCTATAGTTTGCCAAAGAAAGCAAAATATCCACACATTCAACTTGTCCGCCAAACCCTCGCTTTGTTCCTCCGCCAACAATACAAACTTTTTTTCCATGGCTGTTTGCATAACGTAAAATGGATGAAATTTCCTCTTCTGATTGTGGATATACAGTCACATTGCCGCTGTTGCCGAGCGGATGTGGCTGATATTCCCCCGTCTGTACTTGTTTTTCCGATAGAAACGCTGTTAGATCGTCTTTCCATTCTAATGGCAGCACGCTTTGCACCTCCTGTTGTTTCGTAATAAGAAACGCTGTTTCTTTAAACTTGTAAAAAAATATATGAATTTCTGAAGCTGAACCTCTGTACAATAATTTTATTATTATTAAACCATCCATTTTCATATTTTTCAATAAATTTTTCAAATTGATGAATAATTCTGTTTACATTTCGTTCTTTTTCACTGTCACATTGCACCGCTTTTCTAGCGGCTGGATGACTGCGGACATATCCAAATCGGATAATCCTTGTTCCATCGCACTAGCAAACACCTCTTCCGCAATTTGGCCTAAAAATCGCTTTATCCCAATTGCGCCCATTAACTGATTAGCTAAACGGGCATCTTTATGTACATATTTCACCGCTCCGCCTGGTTCGAACTTGCGCGGTAAAACATATTGCTCCATATGCCTGCGAAGCATGCGGCTGTCTCCGTAGCTCGCTTTCAAAATTCGGTAAAGCTGCTCGGCATCTAGTCCAAGCGCTGTCCCAGCGACCATCGCCTCTGAAGCGGCAACAGAATGCACCGCAACAAGATATTGATTGATTAGTTTTGCCACGCTTCCCGAACCGCTCGGACCTAAATATTCCACCATTTCGCCAAGCACGTTAAGAAGCGGCAATACTCGCTCCCAAGCAGATTTCACTCCACCGACCATAATCGTTAATGTACCTTGTTCCGCTCCTTCTGGCCCGCCGCTTACCGGGGCATCCAGAAAATATATCCCCTTCCCTTCCGCTTCGTTTGCGACCATTCTACTCGTATCCGGTCCTACTGTCGTAAAATCAAGGCAAATCGTACCCGGCCACGCGCTTTCGATCACACCGCCTTTTTGCAAATAAACATCGATGACATCATCCGGCATCGATAAACATGTGCAAATGACATTCGAACACTGCGCCAACTCCGCAATTGTGCCGGCTCTTTTTGCACCCAGCTTTACTAACGGTTCTGTTTTTTCGATCGAACGATTGTATACAGTAACTAGATAGTCTGCAGCAAGCAGCCGTTTTACCATTCTCGCTCCCATCACGCCTGTGCCAATAAATCCAACCTTCATTTCCTTCGTCTCCATTGCGGCGATACTTCCCCCTTCTGTTTTTCACTCCAAATCAATGACAAGCGTATAACGTACGCCAATGAAAACTTTGTTCGCTTTTTCCCGATGGAATATATTCAAGACCGATCGTCCCTTTATATCCACATTTCTCTAAATGACGAAAAATATATTCATAGCGAATTTCTCCCGTTCCCGGCTCGTGCCGTCCTGGAACGTCAGCAATTTGTACATGTGCAATCCATTCAAAATACGTTTCAAATGTCGCCGCTAAGTTTCCTTGAATCCGCTGCATATGATAAAAATCGTATTGAAGTTTGATGTTTGCCATCCCAATTTCTTTAATCATCGAAACGGCTTCATGAATATTCGTCAAAAAATAATTCGGCATATCAAACGGATTGATCGGTTCAATTAAAAGCGTTAACGAATGGTTCGCCATTTCTTTTGCCGCATCATAAAGATGGCGCATGTACGTTTCTTTCGCCTTTTGCCTGTCTAAATCGGCTGGAAGCACTCCCGCCATACAATGGATATACGGAACGTTCAACTCGGTCGCATACCGAATTCCTTCTTCCACGGAACGCTGAAACTCGGCCGTCCGATCTGGGAAAATCGCGATTCCTCTATCTCCTTTTTCCCAATTTCCTGGCGGCAAATTGATTAACACGAGAGACAATTGGTTCTGATGAAGCTCATCGCGAATGCGTTCGATCGGATATTCGTATGGAAATTGGCATTCCACGAGCGAAAAACCGCACTCTCTCGCCTTTTGAAACCGCTCTAGAAACGGCACTTCTGTAAAAATTGTCGATACGTTAACGGCAAATCGATTCATTCTTTCTTTCCTCCTTTCCAATTATTGCTTACAATTCTCGCTCGAAGTGCTATATTCCTGCTTATTTGAACAAACGTTTAATCCATTGAAGCACCTTCTGGAGATTCGGATAACGAACCATACGGTCGTTGGGTTGAGGATGCTTTTATAATGAAAAAGGACTGTTCCCCTGACATGCAGGGAAAACAGTCCTTTTTGTATAAAGCTCGATCAATCTTCATCACTGGAAAAAAAGCGCAAAATGTAAATAAACAAGTTAATAAAATCAAGATAAATGTTAACAACAATCATTGGAATTTCCGCTTCCGTAAAACCATGGCGGGAAAGGCGGTTGATATCATAAATGGTAAAGCCTAGAAAAATGAGAATTCCTAACGCGGAAATCCCCATTTGTCCAACGCTAGAAAATGGGATGAACCATTGGATAATGAGAAGGCCAAGCAGCGCAAATGCGCCTAATGTTAAAAAACCGCCAAGAAACGAAAAATCTTCTTTCGTTTTCGCTGCATAAATCGCTACGCCGGAAAACGAAACAACCGCCAGCGCAAACGCCTTAAGTACCGCTTCAGCGCCAATAACGGCAACGTAGTGCCCGATGAGTGGATATAGCGTCGCGCCAGATACGAGCATAAAGCTGTACATAAGCGGATAGCCGACCGCTTTTTTGCTGCGGGCAAACACCATGACCATTAATAAAATGATCTCAAGTATTGTAAGCGGCAAATACATCCCTATTGGAATCCATTGACCGATGTAAAGACCCCCTGTTGCCACTGCCAATGCTAAAAAAAATGTGGTTGTCAGTTTAGCAATGGGACTAGATGAATACGTTGTTGAATAATTCAATTATACATTCCTCCCTCTAGAAATGTTGATCTATCAAGGCTTTTCGGCCTCTCAGGGGTGTCCAAAAAATATTTTTCGACAAAATCCCTTACATCCTCCTTTTTCTACTTAGTTTATCATATTTGACCGTCAACTACCCAACGGCTAAAGCCGTGGGCTTGCAACTAGCCTAATTGGCTGCCGCGTTCGGCTGGTTGAC
>NZ_QCWL01000001.1:2090077-2098650 GCF_003064505.1 Geobacillus sp. LYN3
TATATACTAAAAATATAAACCCCGCCTTCCTCCACAGCTAAAGCAGTGGGCTTCCGGCGGATGTTCTCGTGAGCAACCATTAGTTAAAACGGCATTTTTGTACGAAAAATACAAAAGGTTTGAAACTATGTTCATTCGTATACGCGGTGGATTTTTCTGTTTGCGTTCAAACGGATTGGCAGTCTTTACGCAAACCGATTCGCATAGACCAGTTCTGTTACGGACCGTTGGGATAGTTCATTGCGCGTTTTATGTTTTTTGCAGGAATTGGAAATAGCGAGAAAACAAAAGACCCGCCTAAGCGGGCCTTTTGTTACTCCGCAAATAAATCGGATGATAAATAACGCTCTCCCGAATCCGGTGCTATACAAAGGACACGAGCCCCTTTTGGAAGCTGTTTGGCCACCTCAACCGCATAATACGCACTCGCAGCGGCGGAAGCGCCGACGAGAATGCCTTCTTCTGCAGCAAGACGGCGTGCCATCATTTGCGCATCTTCATCTTTAATGAGAAAAATATGATCGTAAATATCGCGGTTTAAAATTTTCGGAATAAAACCCGGACCTGTACCTGGGATTTTGTGCGGCCCTGGCTTTCCTCCAGATAATACAGGAGAGCCATATGGTTCTACTACGTAAATTCGTAAGTGAGGAATTTGTTTTTTTAGTTCTTCTCCTGTCCCTGTCACCGTTCCGCCAGTACCAGCTGTTAACACAAATGCATCAAGTTTGCCGCCAAACGCTTCAAAAATTTCCCGTGCCGTGCTATGGCGATGCGCATCTGGATTCGCCGGATTTTCAAACTGCATCGGGATGAAACTGTCTGGGATTTGCGCGGCAAGCTGGTTCGCTTTATCAATCGCTCCTTGCATCCGTTTTTCCGCCGGCGTTAAATATACTTCCGCCCCGTACGCTTTTAAAATTTTTACCCGCTCTACCGTCGCATTATCCGGCATCGTGATAATGCAACGGTAGCCGCGGGCCGCACAAACCATCGCCAAACCGATTCCGGTATTGCCTGAAGTCGGTTCGATAATGGTGCTTTTCCCCGGCACAATCTTTCCTTCTTGCTCCGCGCGCCGAATCATTTCAAACGCTGCCCGATCTTTTACGCTTCCCCCGGGGTTAAACGATTCTAGTTTCATATACACATCCGCGCCATTTGGATCAGGAATTCGGTTTAATTTGACAATCGGCGTGTTGCCGATTAAGTCTAAAATAGAGTTGTATAGCTTCATCGTAAATCCCCAACCTTTATTAAAAATTATTCTTATATGATTATAGGGCTTTTTTCATTTCCTTTCAATGATGGCTACTCAGTGTATATCGGAAGCTGAATTACCACTTCCATTCCTTTCCCTTCTTCGCTGAAAAACGATATCGTGCCATTATGAAGGGAAATAATTTGTTTGACAATCGCCAAACCTAATCCCGTACCGCCTTCTTTTCTTGTTCGTGCCTGATCAACGCGGTAAAATCGTTGTCCAAGAAGCGGCAGCTTTTCTTTTGGAACTCCTTTTCCTGAATCACGAATGATCAGTTGACAACTCGCATCGCTAACTTTTTTCAGTCGTATATGGATCTTTCCCTCGGCTGGGGTATAACGAACAGCATTATCTAAAAGGTTTTGCACCACTTGTTCAAGCCGGTCGGCATCTCCTTCCAAAATAATATCGTGATCTAATTCCATATTAAGTGTAATTTGTTTTTTTTGTAAAAACGGTTCGTATTTTGCGACCGTATCTTCGATCACTTGCGCAAATACAAGCGGTGTTTTTTGCAGCGGTACACTATTTCCTTCTAATCGCGCCAAATCAAGCAAGTCACGAACAAGCCGCTCCATCCGGTCTGCTTCACGGTGAATGAGTTGAACATATTTTCTTTCCTCTTCTTCTGTCTTCACCAGCCCTTGTAATATCGCTTCGCTATATCCTTTCACATAGCTTAACGGCGTCCGCAATTCGTGAGAAACATTCGCTAAAAATTCGCGTTTTCGCATATCTTCTTCAGCAATTGCTTTTGCCATCACATTAAACGCTTTGGCAAGCCTGCCAACTTCGTCGTTTGTCCGAACCGGAATTTGCGCCCGATAATCTCCTTGCGACATATGATATGCTACTTTTTCCATTTCTTTTAACGGATCTGTGATATGACGAGCCATTCGCTTTCCGGCAAGAAGAAGGACAAACACAAATAAGGTGGCAAGAGGAAGCCAAATGACAGCGACATCTTTTGTCAATTCTTTAATGCTCGCGAGCGGAATATAAAGATAAAGCGCTCCTTGTAACCGATGCTCATCTAAAAGCGGTACAATCACCCCCATAATTTTGCGGTGAAATCGCTTTTCATAACCGATTTTCGTGACCGTATCACCGCGCAATAATTTGGATCGATCATCGCCCTTAATTAATGATTCATATTCAACTCCAAACGGTAAACAAGCACTTAATTCACGAGGATTATTAACTAAAAGTACTTCCGCCGTTGATTTTTCATTATACCATTCGACTTGTTTGCGGAACGCATCGGTAATCGGACCGCCCCTATAATCAGCTGCTAGCAGTTTTCCTTCTTCCATTAACGTCTGCTCTACTTTATCGACATACAATTTTTGATAAAAATAATTTAATAGAAAATAAGAAAATGAAACCGTCAAAAGAACTCCAATGCTAATCATTAACCAAATTTTTTGCCCTAACGTCATCGACTTTGGCTGCATTCACGACACCTCAAATTTATATCCGATTCCCCAAACGGTTTGAATAAAATTGCTTGCTTTTTTTAATTTCATGCGCAATGTTTTAATATGTGTATCCACTGTTCTTGCATTTCCTGTATAATCATATCCCCATACTTGGGCAAGCAAGTCTTCCCGGCTAAACACTTGTCCGTGATGTTTAGCCAAAAATAAAAGCAAATCAAATTCTTTTAACGTAAGCACAACCGGATCTCCATCCACCGTTACTTTTCTCCCTCTTTCATCAATCACGAGCGGCCCGAACGACAGATCTTCGTTCTTTTGTTTGTTATGGTATGCACGGCGCATAATCGCTTCGATGCGGGCAATAAGCTCACCGGGACTAAACGGTTTCACAATATAATCATCACCGCCAAGCTTCAATCCTTTTACTTTATCCCATTCATCTCCCCTTGCCGTTAAAAATAAAATAGGAACATCGGATTGTTCGCGAATGCGGGCGCATAACGTAAATCCATCCATTTTTGGCATCATTACATCAATTAAAATCACATCCACCTTATTGTTTTTAAGAATTTGTAACGCCTCTTCTCCATTCTCCGCCTCTAAATAAGAAAAGTTAGCATTTTCCAAATACATCCCGACTAAAAATCGCATATCTTCTTCATCATCCACGATTAAGACCGTTTTCTTTTCCACCGTCATTCCCCTTTCGAATGAGTAATTGAAATGGACCTTTCCCTGTTTTCCATCGAGCGATTATCTTCATCGTACGCTGGTCAACGACATAGATTTCATTGCTATCATAGCTAGCGATATATAGCCGTTCATTTGCTCCAATCATGATAAAAGGATTCGCACCTATCGTTACAGATGCCTTCAAATTTCCGGAATCATCCCATTTCCGTAATATGTTAGAACCATGACTTAATGCAAATATTCCTTCGTTTGTTTCAACAAAACTCACTGGCATCGATGGCGCTTTCATCAGTTTTATTAACGCCCCCGTTTTTATAGAATAAATACGGATGTTTGTTTCCACTGTACTACCGCTTCCGTGTCCCCCGATCCATAATTCCTGCCGACCATCACGAAGCAAGCCGCCAAACGCAAACTTTGGAACAGAAAACGTACGGATAACACGCCGTTTGTCGACATCAACGGCATACGCTTTTGTATTATGGAAATCAATCACGTATATAGTTGTGCCTGCTTTATTTTGTAATAAAGTTAGCGGCTTATTCCCTACTTCGATTTTTGCTTTTTCTTTTCCTTTTAGATCAAATACCCGAAGTGCTTTTTGCCGTTCGTCTGCCAAAAAAACTGTATTCCCTTTATTAGACACAAGCGCACCGACAATTCCTTTTCCTGTTTTCCATTCGCTTTTTTCCTCCCCTGTCCTCATATCATATAAATAAACACGATCTAGTTCATTACCGTACAATAACAACGTTCTGTCGTCCCGAAGCAATACGGCGCCTTTTATCGGTTTCTGCAAGTTCCATTCTGCGACCTTCCTTCCTGTTTGAAGATCAAAAAAGGTCACACTTTCATCGTTCACATTTACGCTTATTAGCACTTCGAGGCGTTTTGGAACAGCCGGAAACGTTTCTCGTTCACATCCATGAATGAATAACATTCCTAACACTGCTAGCAATACACATATCGCTCTCATTGCTGCCCTCCATTTGTCCTTTTGTTGATAAGTTGATTATAAACAAATATGTTGAAAAATTTGTGAAAAATTGTCCACATTTATTCATCAAATAAAGCATCTTGCTTACAACATTGCAAAAGAACGCGCAGAAACAAACATGAATATCGGTGAGTTTGTTTACAATACAAATCTTGGACGAAGATTAGTCGTGAAGTATGCACTTCAGTCAACATTGTCAATGGAAGAATTGCGCCCTCTCATCGACGAAATCAATCTTTTGTTTGATCAATTTTTGTTTTATGCCGTTACAAAATATGCTGAGTTGAAAGAAGCAGAGTTGCGGGAGAAAAATTTATTTATCACCCAATCCCATAAAGACCGCTTAACACTGCTTGGACAAATGTCATCGAGCTTCGTACACGAATTTCGTAATCCACTTACTGCCATTATGGGGTTTATCCAATTATTAAAATTCGAACATCCAGATTTACCATATCTCGGTATTATTGATCATGAACTTCAGCAATTAAAATTCCGCATTTCGCAATTTCTTCATGCATCAAGAAAAGAAATCATAGAAAGCGAAAAAGAAACCTTTTCGCTTTTGCGTCTATTCGAGGAAATTATTGAATTTTTATATGCAAGTATTGTCGATGGAGACGTAGAAGTATCCATGGACATCGACAAATCGATACATATCTTTGCCTATAAAGATCAGCTTCGCCAAGTATTCATCAACATTTTGTTAAATTCCATTGAAGCGGTGAAAGAAAAAGACAAGCCCCGCTGCATTTATATCGACGCTTTCCGTCAGAACGAGTCCGTTTATATTAAAATCACTAACAAATGATAACGATGATAGATGTTTTGCGCATTCCTTCTCACCGTCCATTAAGAATATGTAACACGCATAGTGTGCCCCCCTTTAATGGAAATTACCCATATTATTACAGTAACAAAGAGGAGTAAACCTTTGCATCTATCTGATTATGAAACTTTATTACATATACAATCTTTTAAATTTTATTAAAATAGAATAAAAAATTATTTTAATAAAAGTATTTTATTTGATCTTTTGTATAAAATAACGGTGAAAACCTTGTTAAAAATTTGGAATTATCTATTTATATATAATTTTATTGACATATAAATATTTTGTAAATTAAAATTAACACTGTATTAACAAAGTCATTATATTAGCAAGGAGGAAATATAATGAGTGCATTACCGGAAACACAGACGCTGCAAAGTCAGCGCACAAAAATGAAGCATCCTCCCGGGCTTTATTTATTATTCTTTACAGAGCTTTGGGAACGATTTAGCTATTATGGAATGAGAGCGATCCTTGTTCTTTATTTAACAACAGAACTTGTCAGCGGCGGATTAGGAATAAAACCAAGCGTCGCAATGACGATTTATGGATTCTTTACTGGCGCTGTTTATTTCACCCCGCTCGTTGGCGGTTATTTGTCTGACCGAGTTTTAGGCAGAAGATTGGCGATTACGATTGGCGGTATTACGATGGCGCTCGGTAACATCGTACTGTTTGCCATTAATAACCAAACAGGACTATATATCGGCCTAATTTTATTGATTATCGGTAATGGCTTCTTTAAACCAAATATTTCAACACTTGTCGGGGAACTTTATGCTCCAAACGATAAACGGAAAGACGCAGCATTCACCATTTTCTATATGGGAATTAACTTGGGAGCATCATTTGCGCCACTTGTATGCGGATATTTAGCGGAAAAATATTTCGCAACGAACATCAATGGCGTCATCCATTACGGATTTAAATACGGATTTTTAGCTGCTGCGATCGGTATGATTATTGGACAATTAATTTTCAATATATTTGGAAATCGTTATTTAGGAGATATCGGTAAAAAACCTGCCGGTGCACCAGCGAAAACAAACAAAGCAACAGAACCAAAAACAAAAGCTCCTTTAACAAAACAAGAAAAACAAAACGTTGCCGTGATTTTTATTTTAACGTGTTTTGTCGTTTTCTTCTGGGCTGGTTTTGAACAAGCTGGAAGCTCGTTAACGTTATATACCGATAAATTCGTTGATAAGTCGATTGGCGGCTGGACGATGCCTACTTCTTGGTTCCAATCACTAAACCCATTCTTTATCATCGTGTTGGCACCAATTGTTTCGCAAATCTGGATCAAGCTTTCGAATTCAAAACGTGGTGACTTGCCAATTCCGGCAAAAATGGGTCTTGGCATGATTTTACTTGGTCTTGGATTTGCCGTACTAATTCCAGCTGTATTACAAACAGGAAGCGACGAACATCATGTTGTTGAAAAAGCGAATTTGTTATTCATTATTTTCACTTACTTCCTTCACACGCTCGGTGAACTTTGCTTATCACCGGTTGGATTGTCCATGGTAAGTAAACTTGCTCCTGTTCGATTAGCATCGCTTCTCATGGGTGTATGGCTAGCGGGAACTGGTGTCGCGCAATTGTTGGCTGGCCAATTAGCTGCGTTTACGCAGTCGTTAGGCTATTTAGAAATTTTCAGCTTAATTAGCGGTGTAACCATCGGACTAGGGCTTATTTTGCTATTATTGACGAAAAAACTTGTGCGAATGATGAACTAAAAAGCTGGATCCCTTTTATGGGACCAGCTTTTTTTCATAATTTTTTTCTGTTGGCTCACCCTATAACTAGTGAGGTGACACATTGATGAATAAACAAACTCTTTTCGCTATCACTGCTGGAGTTGCTATTCTTTTTATTATGATTGCAGCAATTGCAACGACATATCGTCCGACAGTCCACCATGAAGAAACGAATCAGTTAAGACCGAAACCAGCCCCTTATGTGGCAACAACGCCCCGTTCCCATCCGACTGTCGTTACATTGAATAGTCTAGCAATGGGCGAAAAAATCAAAAACAAGTTAAACAGCCACCCGAAAATAATAAAAATCGATCATAACGGCCGCGACAAAAGCCATTATTTTAATCATGAAATTACGGTTCGGTTTCGAAAACTTCCTGCAGCACAAGAGCTCCAACGAATAGAACGAGCAATCGCCGGAAAATTGATCAATCAGTTTGATCATTTTTTTATCTTTCGTTCTAACAGCAAAACATATCATGAATTACTCTATTACTTTCAATCAATTCCAACGGTTGCCTACAGTGAACCAAATTACATTTATTTGCAAAACGAAATTCCAAATGATTTATTATATTCACGTTATCAATGGAATTTGCCAGCAATCGACACTGAGGCAGGCTGGACGTTATCGCGCGGAAAAAAAGGCGTTGCCATTGCCGTTATTGACAGCGGGATTGATTTAGATCATCCCGATCTCGTTCATCGCCTGCAAAAAGGATATAACGTTCTCGCGGATAATGCCATTCCCGAAGATGATAACGGTCACGGTACGCACGTAGCGGGCATTATCGCCTCACAGCCAAACAACCGCGAAGGTGTTGCTGGAATAACTTGGTTTAACCCCATTATGCCGATAAAAGCATTAAATTCCGAAGGATACGGCACAAGTTTTGACGTGGCCAAAGCCATTCACTGGGCAGTTGACCACGGTGCAAAAGTCATCAATTTAAGTCTTGGGAATTATCAGCCTTCAACCATGTTGGAAGAAGCTATTCGCTATGCATATGATCGCGACGTCGTACTCATTGCCGCTTCTGGAAATGATAGCACGGCGCAGCCTAGCTTTCCAGCTGCATACCCTGAAGTTCAGCTCTGAGGAGTAAAAATTCTTCGAGATAAATTGAGCTTCTAGCCCCCAAATTTTGATAAATATGCGATAATTAATCTGGATTTATCAAGATTTAAGGGGGATTTGTGAATGTTAACAAGGAAAGAAAAAAGAGAAAGAGAAAAAAACCAAAATTTTTTTTTTTATTTCGTTAAGATTCAAAATCATTTCTTTAAAGACTTGGTAAAACAACTAAAAAAAGTAAAAGATAAAAGGCATCAAAGCTACATTACCTATGGTCCAGAAACAATCCTTTACACCATTCTTCTTAAAAGTGTATTTGGAATCAAATCAATGAGAAGTATGACCGAATTGTTTAATAAGGATGAATGTATCGAAAATATTCGAGTAGTTTTGGGTTTGAAAGAGCTCAACGAGCTCCCGCATTATGATACAATTAATGACTTTTAGCAAAGTTGGAGCCAAAAGAGCTTGAAACCATAAGGATTTATCTAATCAAAAAACTTTTTGAAAAAA
>NZ_QCWL01000001.1:2098750-2103930 GCF_003064505.1 Geobacillus sp. LYN3
TTTACCAACTGTGGATAATTTGAAAATCCCTATTTTGACGAAAAACTTTGAAATATACTCTTCATAGCTGCTATTTCTAATTTTCTATTGCTATAATTACAACAATAGATTAGAATAAAGATATATTAATATAATTGAATATGCCGCTCATTCAACCATTGAAGTAGAGGTCGCAGCTTTTATGAGTACGGTAAACGAGACGCAGAGCACGTCAACGACTTTACCGGAAAGGAAAAGCTGCCGAAGTCTGGGCATTTCTCTGGGTGCTCAGGCTGGGGTTGTCACCGAATAGGGGCAACACTGTCATACCCGCATGAATTTGCGGGTATGGAGCGCTATCTTCATGGGAGAGTTGATGTATGCAGTTATCTCAACACTGCCGTCGAATCTCCTTCGACGGCTTTTTTTATTATATGGATGTCACAGAACATCCTATTAATAAAAATTAATAATTTTCAGATTTTTATCATAATATTTGTAAATAATAAGGGAGTGGTTCATTAATGAAAACAGCAACAAAAACAATGGTTGCTCCTTCTTCAGCTTCCCTTTCTGAGAGCGGATTGCGGCGAAAACTAAAAACACGCCATTTAACGATGATTTCCCTCGGAGGAACAATCGGTACAGGTTTATTTTTGGCAAGCGGCGGAGCAGTGCATACGGCAGGACCCGGTGGAGCACTTGCGGCATATATAGCCATTGGCATTATGGTGTACTTTTTAATGACAAGCCTTGCGGAAATGGCGGCATACATGCCTGTTTCTGGATCTTTTAGCACATATGCAACGAAATTCGTTGATCCTGCATTAGGGTTTGCATTAGGATGGAATTATTGGTACAACTGGGCGATTACGATCGCCGCGGAACTATCTGCGGTCACGATGATTATGAAATTTTGGTTTCCACATAGCCCATCGCTTTTATGGAGCGCGCTTTGCTTAAGCATTATGTTTCTTTTAAATTACTTATCGGTAAAAGGATTCGGAGAAGCGGAATATTGGTTTTCCCTCATTAAAGTGGCAACTGTCATCGTGTTTTTAATTGTCAGCTTCCTGATGATTTTCGGAATCATGGGCGGTGAAGCGATTGGCTTTAAAAACTTTACCATTGGAGATGCCCCGTTTCACGGCGGCTTTATGGCCATGTTAGGAATCTTTATGGCGGCGGGATTTTCCTTTCAGGGAACGGAATTGTTAGGGGTCGCTGCTGGAGAAACAGAAGATCCGGAACACAGCATTCCCCGCGCCATTCGCCGGGTGTTTTGGCGCATCTTGTTATTCTATGTATTAGCTATTTTGGCAATCGGCTTGTTAATCCCTTATACAGATGAAAGACTTGCCAACGGCGATGTTACAGTTAGCCCGTTTACACTTGTATTCGATAAAGCTGGAGTTGCCTTTGCCGCTTCGGTAATGAACGCCGTCATTTTAACTGCTGTCTTATCGGCAGGCAACTCCGGCATGTACGCGTCTACCCGCATGCTTTGGGATTTAGCCCGTGAAGGGAAAGCGCCAAAATTTTTAGCGAAACTGGATAAACGCGGAGTTCCAGTCAATGCGCTTATTGTCACTTCATCAATAGGAACGCTTGCTTTTTTAGCTTCTTTCTTTGGCGATGGTGTCGTTTATACATGGCTATTGAACGCTTCCGGAATGTCAGGGTTTATTGCATGGCTCGGGATCGCGATCAGCCATTATCGATTCCGTAAAGCGTATATTGCTCAAGGGAAAAGCCTCGATGATTTACCGTATAAAGCGAAATGGTTCCCGTTCGGTCCTATTTTTGCATTTATTGTTTGCACCATTGTTATTTTAGGACAAAACTATCCGGCTTTTATTGGCGGAACGATCGACTGGTATGGGGTTCTTGTTTCGTACATCGGCCTGCCGCTCTTTATTATCGTCTGGCTCGGGTATAAGTTTGTGAAAAAAACAAAAATCGTTCCGTTGCATGAATGCGATTTGGAACAAAAATAAGGACTTGGTATGTATTACCAAGTCCTTATTTTTGTACTTTTTGCTCTTCATCATCGATAATTCCTTTTGTCGCATTTTTAAATTCACGCAACGTTTTTCCAGCCGCTTGTCCTAATTCCGGCAATTTTTTTGGGCCAAAAATTAATAGCGCGAAAAAAACGATAAGGGCAATTTCTCCAAACCCGATGTTCATACGATTCACTCCATATGCTTATTCAATTCTTTTATTATTATACCATACCTAAACCGCAAGCGCCATTCGAATACGATTATTGTTCTTGCAGAAGACGAACGGGTACTTCCATTTCTTCCTCTGGGCGATTTTTTTTATAAATACGCGCCATTTCCCGTTCTTCATCCACATGTTGAATCATTACCTGCTGCCCTTCGTATGTGACTGGCACGATTTTTCCCGATTTTGCGATTTGCTTTGCACGTATGACTTCCATTACCAATTTTCCTTCCCTTCTTCGTCCGCTTTGGCGCTATCTTCCGCTAATGAATGTAGACTTTTCCAAAACAATTCGTCATTACATACAAGGTGCACAATTTGTTCAAGTTCTCCTTCGTCCCCTTTCGCGTTGATTATTTCTAATAACTGGGTCATATCGGTCGTTTCGCGTTCTACCATCAAATTATCACACCTTTCCAAAAATTGATATACTATTGACCCCTCAAAAGAGAAGAAGTATCATTCGAATTGGTATAGATAAGAAGGGAGGAAGATACAATGAGCGAACGCGATTATTACTTTGACAATGCAAAATGCGCACTGATGCTTCTCGTCGTGTTCGGTCATTTTCTCCGCCCGTATATCGATAGTGTACTATGGGTGCATAGCTTATATATTTGGATTTTCTTTTTCCACATGCCGGCGTTTATTTTTATCTCAGGTTATTTTGCTAAAAAATTTCATGAACAAGGATATTTAAAAAAGATAACAAAAAAATTATTGCTTCCCTACCTTATTTTTCAACTGTTGTATTCGGTTTACTATTACTTTTTATATCAAAAAGATTCCATTGAATTCGATTTGCTCACTCCCCAATGGAGTCTATGGTTTTTAATTAGCTTATTTAGTTGGAATTTGTTATTATGGATCTTTGCCAAAATCCCAAAACACGTTTCACTATTGCTTGCCCTTCTCTTAGGAGTAGGAGCGGGCATGATCGAAGCAGAGAAATGGCTAAGTATATCGCGTACGTTTACGTTTTTCCCATTCTTTTTATTAGGATTTTTCCTTCAAAAAAAGAATATTGAACGATTATTTACATGGCGCGTACGTTTATTTTCACTATTTGCACTAGTCGGGATGTTTATCATGATTCATTTCGGATTTCCTGATTTGCCGCAAGAATGGCTATACGGTTCCAAATCATACGATACGCTCGGCGTACCAGAGGAAAAAGGAGTTTTCGTGCGCCTGGTTATTTATGGCGCAAGCACTCTGATGATGGTCAGTTTTCTCTCGCTTATTCCAAACCATCGTTTTTCTTTCTCGGTGTTAGGCGCAAGAACATTTTATATTTATATTTTGCACGGGTTTATTTTAAAATACTTGCATGAAACAAAACTTCCAGATTTTATTATGAGCATTCACGGTTACCCGCTATTACTAGGATTGTCCGTCATCGTTGTGCTTGTTCTTGGAAGCAAACCGATTGTACGCATTATGCGCCCACTTTTGGAATGGCGATTCCCAAAAAAGAAACAGGCTGTTTCATAAACATAGTAACAAAGAAAAGGCTGTCCCAATATCGGTAAAATAACTTTTTGCGGGCAGCCTCTTTCCTTGTTTTTACATCATTTTGATATTTTTACTTTTTCAAAAGATCTTCTCCTCATTCTCCTGCATGTTCTTCTTTTCATTGTGTCGACGGTGACCGCCTACTTTTTTCAATTGTGGGTAGCATAAACCATTCCACAGCAATTCTGTTTACACACAAACACCAAGTTCCCTTTTGGTGTAAATCTCTCTCATTCAATTTCTCCTCATACGTCATGTTCTCAATTCAGCTAATCTCTTTCAGCAACTCTTTCTTTTGTTTCCGCTCCAAGGGTGACCACCTTCTTTTTCTCGCAGTACATGTAGTTCTCCTCACTCCTTTAGGCGGAATCCATAATGACTCGTTTTTGTTTGGTCTTTGGATATCCAAAGTGACCAAATGGCTCCAAACATGGAGGTCTCACCGGTTATTCGTGATAACGATAAATTGATTTTCTGTTCTCACACCTGTATATTGTATCTATATAGGTTGTAATAAAGAATTTCCGATCTCCATGTCCCGTCTTTATCACCTGACAAGCTGGCACGGTAACAAGAAGAGCGAACAATGCCATGTAAAACAAAATTGCAACTTATATAGGTTGGTTCTTACTAGCCATTTTTCCATGATCATCTTTCACCGCCGTGAATGTCGCATCCGGATTCGTTTTCGAAAATCTATTCCGTTCGCCTAACACTTCTTGATATTCTTTGTGGAGAAAGAAGATTTTATTCCAATTGCCATTTGTCTTTCTTTCACTTGCGACTCTTCGGCTCTTTCTCTGGTTCCCTCCCACTTTTATGAGTAATGAACTACTTTTTCTTGAAATTATAACGATATATTTTGCTGGCTAGATACTACATCTTCAATAGATACAAATTCCTCAGATATTGGGCGAATTTTCTTTGCACCTACTAAGAAATAGTAAATGCTTCCCGCGCCAAACACGAACAAAATTACAACGATCAATGGAACTTCCATTCCGAAGAGAGGAAGGTTTGTAGCTAACACACTATACTTTAATACGCAAAAAAACGAAATGATACCTAAAAAAAGTGCTATGCCTGGGACAACTGGATAGCTTACTTTGAAAGGACGTTCCATATTAGGTTCTTTTTTCCGCAACACAAACAGCGATATGAGACTCAAGCAATACATAGTAATCGCACCAAACACAGATAAAATAATTAAAGCATTGGCAAAACTAGCTGAACCAGCACTAACTACTCCTATGATACCAGGTACAATTAATCCCCAATGTGGCACTCCGTTTTTTGATAAGCTGCTCCTTTAACACCTATTAGATTAATGAAAATAAAAAGCGAAAAAACAGCTACTGTAGCATACACAGCGTTAATACTTGGAAGTGACATACTCCCACCACCTACGCTTCGCTTAGAGGTGGGGGCTTCTCGGGTAATCCCATCTCATGATGGGA
>NZ_QCWL01000001.1:2104030-2125868 GCF_003064505.1 Geobacillus sp. LYN3
ATATAAGTTGAATTAAAGATTTACAACTGAACACACAAACGATCGATCGTTTGTTCTGGTTTCTGGTTGATTCGCTGAATAAAGGCTTGGACATTCTTTCTAATTTCTTGCACACTCGAATAGAACACGTTGTAAATCACGTCTGATTTCAGCCATTTCCATAGCCCTTCAATCAAGTTCAATTGCGGACTGTATGGTGGCAAAAAGACGAGCTCTAACCGATCTTCGTGTTCTTTTAAAAATGGCTGAATGAGTTTGGCATGGTGAATTCGAGCGTTATCTAAAATCATCACTATTTTGCCTGTGGGATAGCGTTCTAACACAAGTTGAAGAAATCGAAGAAATGTTTCCGCGTCATAGCGTTCTTCTTCGATGCAAAACACTTCCCCTGTTTCGTAGTTCAACGTGCCAATCAGCTTCAGCCCTTGATGTTTTCCAAACGTCGGAATGATTCGTTGTTTTCCTTTGACAAACCATGTTTTTTGAATCGCTTGGTAATCACGAATCATCGACTCATCTTGAAAGAGGACATGGGCGATGTTCCCATCTACCAGTTTTTTTTTNTTTTTTTTTACTTCAGGGAAGGTGATTTCGACGAATTCTTTTTGTTTCTCTTCATCGGCATTGGCTAGTGTATAGGTCGGTTTCGTATAGCTTAGCCCTAACCGATGCAGAATGTCACTTGTTCCGCGAAGCGTGTATGTTGGCCCCCACTTTTGTTGAATGAGTTCAGCGATTATCGCAAGCGTCCAATTATATTTTGCTTCGAATCCCACATCTACGGGGAGCTGATGTTCAATGATCAAAGCCAGCTCTTTTTCCTGCTCAGGGGTCAATCGACGTGGGGCGCCAGGTGAGTATTTCATCTCCAGTCCATCAAGACCGCGCTGGGCGTAGGCATGAATATAGTTATAAATAGTTTTCTTGGATCGACCAATAATCGTTGCGATTTCTCCTTTGGTATATCCCTGCAAATGAAGATAAATCGCTTGGTAGCGTTCATATGCTCGTTTACTTTTTGCTTCTTTCATGGCAGTGGACAACTTTTCGATCTCGTCTTTGTGATTTGGCATCATATTTTCTCTCCGTTCCCCTATTTTCTCTTTTATTTATTTATTCGCCGTGGAACGGGAGAAAACCTTTATTTCAATTTATATAGTTCTGCTTTTCGGATTACAAATTAGTAAAAAAGAGGTGTAACCTATGGGAAATGAAAACATAAGCTCTTTAAAAAGCCCTTCTCCCCTCGGAAGTTCCAAAGGGCTTTGGCTAGGAGGCGTTGCCTTTACTTTCGCGATCGCGGCAATGGGATTTGCGCTAGCGGCAATACCAGGGCTTGACCGTTTGGGGCCGCTCGCGTGCGCGATGTTGATCGCAGTCGTTTATCGGCAAATTTTTGGATATCCAGAAGCGATTCGGCCCGGCATTCAATTTTCCTCGAAACGTCTATTAAGATTTGCCATTATCCTATTTGGCTTAAAGCTTAATATTGATGTCGTGATTCATCAAGGATTAAGCCTTCTCATCCGCGATGTGGCTGTCATTGTTTTTTCTATTTTTGTGACGGTTTGGCTTGGAAAAATGTTAAAAGCAAATCCTTCATTATCATTATTGCTCGGGATTGGAACCGGTGTATGCGGAGCGGCTGCTATTGCTGCTGTTTCTCCGATTTTAAAAACCAAAGATGATGACACGGCCATATCTGTAGGGATTATAGCGCTTATCGGTACTATTTTTTCTATAACTTATACGATTATTCGGCCATTTTTGCCCGGTTCTGATTTGCATTACGGAATTTGGAGCGGAATTAGTTTGCACGAAATTGCGCACGTTGCGTTGGCTGGTGCTCCGGCAGGTCAGGATGCGTTGGCCATTGCTTTGCTGGCGAAGTTGGGAAGAGTTCTTTTGCTTGTTCCGCTTAGTTTTATATTAATGTATTGGATGAGCCGAAAAAATGCCGGCCGGGAGTCAGGAGACACGAAAGTGGAATTTCCATGGTTTTTGATTGGCTTTATTCTTACGAGTTTGTTTGGTAGCTACGTTCTCGGAAAAGCCATTCCTATTTCAAAAAATGCATTAAACGGCATTTCTTATTTCACATCATTTATTTTGACATCAGCTATGGTCGGCCTCGGCTTGAATATTAGTCTTCGCGATTTGCGGACAAAAGCTTTGCGCCCTTTCATCGCCATGTCCATTACATCCGTTTTATTATCTTTTTTGTCTTTCTTCATTGCTTAACTAAGCGGAAAGATGAAAAGTTTTAAATACAATTTAAAAAAGGATATCCCAAAAGAGGATGATTTTGGGGTATCCTTTTTTGATTTATACTGCATTCCAGATGCATCTGTCTAGCCTTGGCTCGATTAAGTCCGAGATTTTGTGTAAAAAGAAACGTCGAAAAGCCGTTTGGATTTCCAAAGACTTGAATTCGCTAGACCAAAAGCAACATTTTACACAATAATGAGGACTTGGCCGCTTATAGTTAAGTCCATATAATTGTGTAAAAAGGGAAATAGAAAAAGAGCCATGTTGCTTCCCCTTTGGTAGAATAAACAGTGGACAAACAAACACCAAACATAAGGAGGAATGCAACCATGGCTCAATATCATATTACCCTAAATGATGAACTTTTGCACGGGTTATTCACCAGAGATGAGGGATTAGCTAAGCTATTGGAACAAGTCCTCAATCAAATCCTCGAGGCACAAGTAGAAGAACAGCTGGGAGCTCGCCGTTATGAACGAACGGAAGAACGAAAAGGCTATCGAAACGGTTCGTATCCACGCCAGCTGACGACCCGGGTAGGACGGTTGACCTTGCGCGTTCCACGGACAAGAGATGGGGAGTTCTCTACGGAACTGTTCCAACGGTATCAACGGAGCGAACAAGCACTGGTACTGGCACTCATGGAAATGGTGGTAAACGGGGTGTCTAGATTGAGTCCCAAAATGTGTGTAAAAAAACAGAAAAAATGTATTTTACGCAATAACAAGGGGTTGGTCCCATTCGGTTGCCTATGCCTTCTTTCAAACAATATCAATAAACCTTGCATCATATGTTTTTTCATATTTTCCCAACAAAAAAATCCCCTTATAGTAAACTCCTGTCTACTATAAGGGGATCTTATCAACGTGGCATCTTTTATTCGTGATTGAACACCGTTTGAGCAAGTTGTTTTGCCGCCATGAACGGAGATGTCGCTGAAGCAATCGCGCTGATGACGGAAACGCCGTCCGCGCCAGCGCTCATCACTTCGCCGGCATTTTCCGCGGTAATGCCGCCAATTCCCACGATCGGAATAGCGATTCCATTGTTGCGAAGAAGACGAATGATCCCGGGGCCTTGCGCCTGCTTCGCATCTGCTTTCGATTTCGTCGGGTAAATCGGCCCTACTCCGATATAATCGGCGCCAGCAGCGACCGCCGCTTGCGCTTCTTTCAAATTATGTGCCGACACTCCGAGAATTTTGTCACCGATTTTTTCACGGACAATACGCGCATCTTCATCGTCCTGCCCGATATGCACCCCATCGGCATCAATCGCAAGCGCTAGTTCGACATCGTCATTGACGATAAACGGGATGCCGCGTTTTTGGCAAATAGCCTGCAGCTGTTTGGCGAACTCGTATTTTTGTTCACCGACAAGCGCACCGCTCCCTTTTTCGCGAAATTGAAACAGCGTAATTCCGCCATCAATCGCTTCTGTTAATACTTCTAATGGCTGTTTTTTACAATTTGTACTTCCCATAATAAAATATACTTTCAATCGTTCTCTCATTACTTCGCTTGCAATTCGGGCCACTTTCCACTCACCTACCGCGCTTGTTTCTCCCGGTACGCCCAATGATTTGTCGGGCCGTGACCGTGGCCGATGCCTAATTCATGACTAATGGCGGCTTGAATAAACGATTTCGCTGTCTGCACTGCTTCTTGCACTGTTTTTCCTTTTGCGAGTTCTGCCGTTATCGCCGCGGCAAACGTGCATCCTGTTCCATGCGTATGTTTTGTATCGATTCGCTTGCTTGTGAAATAGAAAAATTCACTTCCGTCATATAATACATCGACCGTTTCTTCTCCATCATCGTCATGTCCGCCTTTGATCACGACGTATTTCACTCCTAGTTCATGCAGACGTTTCGCCGCCTCCTTACGGTCCTCAATCGTTCGAATCGTATGGCCGGTTAATGCTTCCGCTTCCGGAATGTTCGGAGTAACCACCATCGAAATCGGAAGCAAATGCGTTTTTAATGCGCTTACCGCCTCTTCTTGCAATAGCGGAGCACCGCCTTTGGCAATCATGACCGGATCGACGACGAGGCGTTCCCACCCGAATTGTTTCACTTTCGAAGCAACCACTTCAATAATTTCCGCACTAAACAGCATTCCGGTTTTTACCGCATCCGCTCCTAAATCGGTTCCGACGGATTCAATTTGTTGCGCGACCGCTTCCGGCGACAATGGGTATACTCCTTGCACGCCGAGTGTATTTTGCGCCGTTACCGCTGTTAATGCGGACATCCCAAATACACGCAATTCTTGAAATGTCTTTAAATCCGCTTGAATCCCAGCACCGCCGCCGCTGTCCGAACCAGCAATCGTTAACGCTTTATATACCATGATTTTCTCTCCCTTCATTCTCCTCGTTCAATGCGACCGTATCGGCTGATCTCATCCGCTCCTACGCGGAAAAGCGCGTCCAAAAAGGCGATTTGAAAGCTGCCCGGTCCTTCGTCTCCTGCATTTTTCGCAGCGATTTCCGCGGCAACTCCATAGATGACAAGCGCCGCCGCCGCCGCTTTTAACACATCCCGCTCTACAGCCGCAAATGCGCCAATAACAGATGTCAATAAGCAGCCAGTTCCGGTCACTTTCGTTAACAACGGGTGTCCGTTACGAATGATATACGTCGTATTTCCATCTGTTACAACATCCTCTTTTCCTGTAATGGCGACTACTGTTTTCAGCTGCTCGGCCGCTTTTTTCGCAAGCGATACGACATCCCCGCTGCCTTCTCCCGCATCAACGCCTTTAATGGTCCACGATTCGCCGATAGTATTCGCGATTTCCGCCGCATTGCCGCGAATGACAGACAGTTGGACCGCGCTCGCAATGTTTCGCGCCGTCTCCGTGCGATACGGCGTCGCCCCGGCGCCAACCGGATCGAAAATAACAGGAACGCCAGCTTCGTTTGCCGCTTTTCCGGCAATGATCATCGCTTCCACTTCTGTTGGATTTAATGTTCCGATATTTAAGACAAGCGCCCCCGCAATTTTTGCCATATCCGCAACTTCCTCTTTCGCATACGCCATGACCGGTGAAGCACCTAACGCAAGCAGTCCGTTTGCCGTAAAATTCGTTACAACAACATTCGTAATGTTATGTACAAGCGGATTGGCTTGTCTAACCATTTGCAATGCGTTTATCGCTTCCTGGTTGTTCATTTCCCATCCTCTCCCTTTTTTGCGAATAAAAAAAACACTTTGCGCGCAAGCAAAGTGTATACGGATCCCACAGTCACTTTCCCTGCGCTGGCATTACCCCAACAGGTTCGAACGGTCAACGGCGGAATTAGCCGTACTCTCAGCCTGCTTCCGCAAGCTCCCGCAAAACAATATATAGTTTTTCACAAAAGAGTCTACTCCTTCTTTTCACATATTGCAACTGAACCTCCCGATGGCTAAAGCCACGGGGTTCTTGTGTACTATAGAGCTTCTTCCATACCTTCGCATGGATACTGACTCTAATTCCACAAGACTTTCATGGGCAAACACCTCACTGGTGCTTATCGCCCTGTGCGCCCGATTCAAGACGTTGGATTTTTCTTCTCTATAAGAGTAGTATACCATCTTTGACTACGTCAAAGCAATCGGTTCATCCCATGTCTAAAGACGGGCTACACCCTGCATGGGCTTTCTCCGATTGTACTTGTAAAAATATCACATTATGAACGGTGTTTTGAAATTTCCGGCATCGTTGATCCTTCACTTAGTGAAGGAGATTGGTGCCACGGCTGCGGCATCGGCAAATTAAATAAATCAAGATCGACAATGTATCGGGGGCGCCGTTTTGTTTCTTTATAAATTTTCCCAATATATTCTCCGATCAACCCAAACGCAATAAGCTGCAAGCCGCCGAGAAACCAAATGGATGTAATGAGCGATGTCCAGCCTGTTTGCGTATGGCCGGTAAATTTTAAAAGAAGAAAATATACTCCAAACAATAAGCTGACGAAAAAGGAAACAAATCCAATGAGCGAAATAATGCGAATCGGCGTAATGCTAAACGAAGTGATCCCATCAAGGGCAAACGCGATCATTTTTTTGAGCGGATATTTCGTTTTTCCTGCAAACCGCTCTTTCCGATCATAATAGATGGTTGTGGAGCGAAACCCTAGCAGCGGCACAATTCCGCGCAAAAACAAATTCACTTCCTCGAACCGTTCGATTTCCTCTACCGCCCGCCGGCTCATTAACCGATAATCGGCATGGTTATAAACGAGATCCACTCCCATTGCTCTCATCAGTTTATAAAACCATTGAGCAGTATGGCGTTTAAAAAACGTATCCGTATCGCGCTTATTGCGCACCCCATACACAATTTCATATCCTTCATGAAACTTTTGGACAAAATCGCGAATGACGGAAATATCATCTTGCAAATCCGCATCGATCGAAACGATGCAATCAGAACGCGTTTTCGCAGCAAACAGCCCCGCTAACAGCGCGTTTTGATGCCCCGCATTGCGCGCAAGTTTCACCCCTTTTACTTCCGGATAACGCAAGCTTGCTTTATAAATAATGTCCCATGTCGCATCACCGCTTCCGTCATCGACAAATAATAACGTGCTTTCAGGAGAAACAAGGCGCTCGGCAATCAGCTCCTCCCGCAGATTGCGGAGCTGGCGAATCGTTTCCGGCAATACTTCCTCTTCGTTATAACACGGCACAACAATCGTAAGCATTGGTTCGTTCATGTTAACCCCTCCTTACGGTATCACCTTGTACAAATAAATCGTCCATGCCGATTCTTTGGAATGAAACACTTTTTCAAGCGTCAGCTGATTTTGTTTTGCGTTTTCAATCGGCAATGCCGAGAAAATATAACGGCCGCCCATTTCGCGAAATACATTCGTATTTAGCTGTAAATGTTTAATCGTTCGTTTTGAATTCTTGTTAAACATATAATGTTTTCCTAACTCGTCGACAAAAATATAGCAACGTCCGCCCCATTCATCGAAGTACTCGCGCAGCTTTTTGTTTTTTGCGAGTTCGTTGGCAATGATTTGGCGGAACTGATGTTTATAAGAGAGCGGATAAAAATTGTTGTACGTATCGAGCGTGTAAAATCCGTTATATTGCGCGATTGCCGGGTGAATGCCGATGCTGGCGACACGATATTTGTGAACCGGCAGTCCGATGTGCTCTTTTATTTCTTGGAATTGCTTTTCCGCATAAAACTCGCGAAACGACGGTTTATTGCGATGCGCAATTTCCTCGTTAAAAGCGGTGAGAACGACTAACTGAGCGGCAAGCGCTGCAAAACATGCCTTTTTCCATGAATGGCCTTGCTGCCATAAAATTTTAAGGGAAATGGCAAACAGCACGTAAATGACCATCGGCCGCAAAAAGTGATAGCGGGCAAAATTAAATTTATCCAGAAGATCAAAACGTTCTGTTAACGGGACCCAGCCTTTATAAAACCAAAACGCGTACCACGTCGACAGCGCAAAATTCAATACGTGTAAAAATACAAATAGCTTTTCCCGCTTCCATAACTTTTTCTTCCAAACGATATACAACGCCACTAACGTCACCGGCAAAATAATCAGTCCGTGTACCGTCATCACATGCGTATGGCCAAGAATATAGTTTTTAAAAATTAGACGTATGACACGCCAAAGCGGCAAGCGGGCATGAAAATACTCATCACGGCTTGTCGGTTCATCAGAAAATAACAGCGAATGAACAAGGCGGTAATCCACCGCCAAATAAATGGCAGTCATGTACACAATGGCAAAGAAAAAGCGCCAATTCCATCCTTTCCCGCGAATGACGTCGACAAGCCACCATATTCCCATCGCACTAAGGAAAAAGAAGAAACCGAGCACGAGACTCGAATAAAACGGCAATAGCGTAAGCACAAGATAGTTTACCCATGAACGCTCGCCAGCGCGGATGTTCAGAAACGCCCACAGCGCAAGCGGCATTCCAAGCGTGCTAAGCATCCCTGATGGCCAAAACGGTGTCAGCGCAAAAGCAAGAGATGCTCCAATGCGAATCCATACCCATTTTTCATCTGGAACAACATATTTCCTTAACAGCAAGTACATGCCGATAAACGCAAACACGCGAGTAATCGCCTGACTAAGTCCATATGCGTAAATGGATGGAAATAGCGCGTGAAGCCAAACGATTCCGCTAAATTCCGTACCGAACGCATTTCGAGGCAACCCGTTAATAATTTGCGGGATGACCGCATGAACCGAACCAAATAACTCTCCGCTTTTTGTGACGACTTTATACCATGCAATATTGGAATCTAAATTATCATGCACACGCATATGCGCATCTTCGCCAAGCAGAAAATACGGCGATACAAACAAGGCGATTGCAAGGAATGAAAAAAACAGGAGTTGCTTTTCTATTGTCGTCACCTCATCCCCCTCCATTTTTAAAATGTCTTCCTTTATTTTCTAACGGGAAAGGAAAAATATGCATCTTTTCTATCATAGAAAAAAGGCCGCTCCAAAAAGCAGCTTTTGCTTTTTGGAAGCGGCCATGTGTTGCTGATTATGCACACACTTTCATGTTTTTGCCCCTTTTTCTAATTTTTGATACTCTTCTTCTTGCAATTTCCGCCACAATAATTTTCCGCTTGATGTCATCGGCAGCGACGAACGGAATTCGACGATGCGCGGATATTTATAGGCGGCCATTTGAGTTTTCGCCCATTCCATAATTTCTTCTTCTGTGATTTTGCCTACGTACTCATCTTGAAGCACAATAAATGCTTTCACGGTCTCGCCGCGGCGCGGATCAGGAACACCAATGACGCACGCTTGTTGCACGGCCGGATGCTTATAGAGCAACGATTCAACTTCGGTCGGCCATACCTTATAGCCGGACGCGTTGATCATCCGCTTGACGCGGTCGACAATGAAGAAATATCCTTCCTCATCCATGCGGCCGATATCGCCGGTGCGGAAAAACCGTTTTCCATCGATTTCAATAAACGCTTCTTCCGTTTCTTTTTCACGGCGGTAATAGCCTTTACACACTTGCGGACCGTGCACAACGATTTCCCCGATTTCCCCGACGCCAAGCTCTTTTCCAGTAGCCGGGTCAATGATGCGGGCGTCGACGTCAAACGATGGAATGCCCAAGCATTGCAATTTCGGACGATCCGGCGGGTTGAAATGGGTATGCGAAATCGTTTCGGAAAGCCCATATCCTTCCATGTATTGCACTCCTGTCAGCTTAAACAATTTTTCTCCGACCGCTTCTGGAAGCGGCGCGCCCCCGCCAGCGATGCTAGCAAGAGAAGAAATATCATATTTTGACAATGACGGATTGGCCAAAAAGTCAATAAGCATCGTGCTAATATTGACCCAATGTGTACAGCGATGCATTTCAATCAAACGCGCGGCACTATCGCGATTCCAGCGGGTGAGCATCACCATCGCCGCTCCCGCAAAAATTGGAAGATGCATGCTGTGGACCATTCCGGTAACGTGAAAGAGCGGCAAGGTGACGAGGCAAACCGTATCGCTTGTCACGTTTGCCCAATGATAGGCGCTGACAATGTTGGCGTTGACCGTCCGGTGCGAATGAACGCACCCTTTTGGCACTCCCGTTGTTCCCGATGTATACGGCAGCACAGCAATATCATCGACATGGCCTTTATATTCTTTCGGCAGAAGATTCGCCTCTAAACAATCGGTCCAATAGTATACACGGTCATTGGCATACGCCTGCCGCGGCAATGCCACCTCGTCAGGAAGAGAAACGGGATAAGGTGCGGCGATATAATCCGAATAAGCAGCGACAATAACATGTTCTAACGCAGTGGACGAAAGCAACGGTTCCACTTTAGCAAACAATTCCTGCCCGACGATGCCGACTTTCGTTTCGCAGTCTTGAATATAGAACGAAAGCTCTTCGGTTGTATTCATCGGATTAATCGGAACAACAATCGCTTCCGCACGTAAAATCGCGTAGTAGGAAATGATAAATTGCGGGGAATTTTGCATGTATAAAAGAACTCTGTCGCCTGGTTGGACGGAAAGTTTTTGCTGCAGGTAGCCAGCAAGCGCGTTGACTTGCTCCCATAATTGTTTGTAAGAGTAAGAGGCACCGTAGTAGTGGATGGCGGTTTTTTGAGGGTAGCGCTTCGCTGTCGTTTCTAAATGATCGACGATCGTCGTTTCCGGCACGGTCAGCGTTTTGCTCAACCGTTTTGGCCAATATGGAAAATGGCGATTATTCATTCACCTCTCCCCCCTCAACAACAAATTTGGAAAGCGTTTACAAAAAAATACGCTTCTGTTATTCTTCCTATTACTCCTTGTTATACATTATCTATTAACCAACTAGTTAGTATGAATATGTTTTCTTTTATCATACTACGTTCTACTGATAATTTCAATAATTTACCGAATATTGGCACACTTTTTTATATTACAAGACGGCCGCACTAAAACGCAAATAATGGAAATTACACGCTGTCAAACAAGCGGTGGCCAATCGAGCGCGGCCAATTCGCGAAACTGCTCGATCACTACATCCGCTTCTGCCAACTCTTCCCCCGCGGCAAATCCAAACCGGCATCCAATCGACCAAATCCCATTATCCTTCGCCGCTTGAATATCGGAACGCCGGTCTCCGACCATCACCGCTTTTTCAATCCCGTAATCATTCAACAGCTGTTTGACTAACGCAGACTTCGACATCAGAGAAAACCGATCGAGGCTGTAAAAATCGATAAAATAGCGCTCGAGCAAAAAGGCGGTCCGAATCGCGGCGAGATAGCGCTGACGCCCGTTGCTTGCGACAAAAAGCGGAATTCCTTGATCGGCAAGGGCCGAAAGCGTCGTGAGCACGTCTGGGTATAACCGCCCGTTTCCTTGCTCGATTTCATCAATGATATCATCCAAAAACCATGCGGCTGCTCGGTCGCGCACCGATTCGCTTGCTTCCGGCATCAATTGGCGCCATACTTCTGAAACTGGGACGCCAAGAATCCGCAAATATTCCTTGACTGGGGTGTCCCCTTGCCACAGCCCTTCGCGGCGCAACCGATCAAACGTCTTATGCAGGGCAGGAACAAGGACGGTTTCCGTTTGAAACAGCGTGCCGTCCATATCGAAAACAATGGCAAATGGAATTTCCCTCATGTTGTTTCCTCCTTCACAAACAGCAGCAGCATCGAATCCATCACCGGCTCATAGCCGATTTCCATATAAATTTTATTCGAAGTAGGGTTGTCTAAATCGGTATAAAGGGAAGCGGTTTTATATCCCGAATCTAATAGCTGCTGCGTCAGTGCCGCCACACAATCAGAAGCATATCCATTTTTTCGTTTTTCCGGCGGCGTATATACCCAGCCGATCGTTACATTCGTTTTCGTTGGACGGGCCCAGCGCGCCATCGAAACCGGCTCCTCATCGATCATCCATACGTATAGTTGCTGATTGGCGATCGCTCCTTGCACCGCCTGCGCCGCTTCCTCTGCGGATGTCGGGAGTTTAACATCCTCACAAAACCGGATAAACCATTGGCACAGCATTTCCATATCACTCATTTGCGCCGGACGCAGCACGCCTCGTTTGGAGGCAGGCCTTTTCACTTTTTTCAGTGCATAAATCCGCTGTTTCATCTGAATATGGACACGGCGGTGCTGAAGCTTGGCGATCTTTTCCGCGAGCGCCGTCGCCAGCCATTTTTCGCCGATTATCCCCGGTATATTCGGATAGCTTTCGTACAGCTTTTTCGCGATTTCCTCTATTTCTTCGGTCGCAAATGGCAACGATTTTGACAAAATAAGCTGGCGCGGATGCGTTTGCAACAGGACAAGCGCCAGCTTACCATCTTTGTTCACTGTTCCCATATACAACGGCTTCTGTTCCGGCTTCATATTCATGATTACACCTAATGGCAAGTTGTTTTCCCCTTCATGTTGCTCAAGAAACGGCAAGACATCCCTTTTGAACAGTGAGAAATCGCTATATCGCCGCAATTCAAGCATCGCTTTCCCCTCCCTCTATGTATCTATTTGAATTTTCAAAACTATTGTTATAACCCGTGGTGCTAGTTGAGTCTTAACGCTCAACTAGCCCAAGAACAACAAGCGAGTAAGCCAGTAAAATACCATCCAATGCCGTTTCAAATCCGGAAACCGAGTTCGCTCGAATCTCGGTGATCCGATACGGATCGACTAAAATCGAAAACACGGTTTCCACCACTTTGCGTTTTCGTTTCATCCACTGTTTCCATGCGTCCGATTGGCGAATTCGCTGATTTTTTCGAACAGGCGTCCAAAAAGCGAATCGGTGCTCTTCGTACGGCTTCTTTTGCAGCTTTTTATGAATGGTGGCTTGCCTATTTTGTGGGTGATTTTCATCGCTGGGGAAAGAGAAACGAAAAGGCAGCTGATGAGGGGATGAAAAGTGGCTTACTGCTGCCGGTATAGCTCGCGGATTTTTCGCTCATGCTGAATGGTTTTGCTTGAAAGAAAGTCGACCGTTTCTTGCGTTTCTGTTAGTTCGGTGCGCAAGTTGTCTACTTTTGTTTCTAGTCGGTTGAATCGTTCGTTCATCTCCTTCTCTAGCCGGTCGATTCTTGCTTCCAATCGATCATTCATCTCTTGTAGCTTTGCTTCCAATCGATTATTCATCTCTTGCATCTTTGTTTCGATTTCAACCATTTGTGCGCGAAGTTGGGTTGCATGAAGATCCAATGCTTTTAAAATTTCTTTCACTATTGTGTTTTGTTCCATTTTGTCACCTCCCTTATGGCTCATTATACTCATTATAAAGGAAGCGGCAAAATTAGAAAAGATGAATCTACTGCTTGTTTACTTTTTATGAAAGTATTGATTGATTTTTGTGACGGTAGCTCCTATTCCTTCATGAATCACAAGATCGAATAAATGATCCATTTTGGTTGGGGTTTTATTAATAATGGCTTTTTTGACTTTCGGAGCTTCATAAGATAAATAAACAGGAATTTGGTTAACAGGAGATACTTCCAGACTTGTTCCCATTGCAATAAAAAGATCGCTGTTGAAAGCTTTATTTAACGCTTCGTCGAAACGTTGAACCATACCGCCAAACAGCACCACATCCGGTTTCAGAATAAAATTGCAAATTTCTCCCTTTTTGTTTGTTTTATGGCATCTTGGAAGATCGTGTGCGTTAATAAATGTTAAATCGTATTTTGTTTTGCATTTTGGGCATGTAGCGGTTTGAAGAGTTCCGTGCAATTCAATAATGTTCGAGTTTCCTGCTTTATGGTGTAATCCATCAATATTCTGCGTTAAAATCGTTACGTTTTTCCCCATATCTTCTAATTCTTTCAAAAATAGATGCCCTTTGTTTGGTTCAAAATTCCCCATTAATTTCAAAGAAAAAATTGTTCGCTGATTATTTTATTCGCATCGTAAATTCATTTGATCCATATCGAAATTTGTCGGATGATTTTGAAAAATTCTTATAAAAAATGCTTTATAATACTTTTAGAATAAATAACGTGTACGATTCTTTTTCGTATAAGTTTATGTTAGATAATTAAAAATTTTCGGTATATTCACTGCATAAGGGGGATGAAGGTAAATGAACACACAGTTTATTGCTGGACATGCCAGATTGCCTGGAGGAATGGCAGCAAAAAGTGTGTTTGATACGCTTACCATTACAGCTGAGATTGATAAAAAATATGGGGTCATTATTGATGCTTCTTGTACGCTCGCCACAGAACATGGACGAGATTATGTTGCACGTCTTTTGAAGGGGCACTCTTTAAAAGATGGCATTGAGGAGCCGCTTGCCCAGTTGAATAACGGATACCTTGGAAAGGCGAATCAAGCTCTAGCGGCTGCGCTGAAAGATTTATATAAACAGTATCGCCAAATTGAAGAAAAAGCGCATATGGAGAAGTAATTCGGCGAAACGGATTTTTCCGTTTTTTTTAATGAAAATATTCCCCGAACATGAAACGCTTGGAACGGACAAATGGATTGATCCGATTGCGTTTCTGTTCGGGGATTGGATTATGTTGGAAATTTAAAACTTGACTGATTCAGGGTTCCACGCTGGAAGCATTTTTCGCAGCGGTTTATCTTTACGGTAGCCAAGGACATACTCTGCTTGCATAATCGTATGAATTTCTCGAGTTCCTTCGTAGATGACCGGTGCTTTTGAGTTGCGGAGATAGCGTTCAACCGGATATTCGTTTGAGTAACCGTATGCCCCGTGAATTTGTACTGCGTCATCAGCTGCTTTGTTGGCGAAATCGCATGCAATCCACTTAGCCAGCGATGTTTCCCGGGTGTTTCGTTTCCCTTGATTTTTCAGATAGCCTGCTTTGTAGACCAGAAGTCGGCTTATCTGAAGCCCAGCTTCCATATTGGCAATCATTTGCTGGACGAGTTGGTGGCGGCCGATTTCTTTGCCAAATGTCTTCCGTTCATGGCAGTATTTTACGCTTGCTTCTAGGCAGGCCATAATTAAGCCAACGGCTCCTGCCGCTACGGTAAAGCGGCCATTATCAAGAGCGGACATGGCAATTTTAAATCCTTCACCTTCGTGCCCAAGAAGGTTTTCCTTTGGTACACGGACGTTGTCAAAGAACAATTCCCCAGTGTTTCCAGCGCGAATGCCAAGCTTTCCTTTAATTGCTTTCGAAGAGAATCCCGGCATCGTCCGTTCAACGATGAAGGCAGAAATGCCGTGGTGCTTTTTGGATTTGTCTGTATAGGCAAAAACGATAAAATGGTCAGCGATATCACAGAGAGAAATCCACGTTTTCTGTCCGTTCAAAATATAGTAATCTCCATCGCGAACCGCAGTTGTGGAAATGGCGGCAACGTCAGATCCGGCGCCGGGTTCAGTCAAACCGAATGCGCCAATTTTTTCTCCTTTCGCTTGCGGAACGAGATATTTTTGTTTTTGTTCCTCCGTTCCCCATTGCAACAGAGTTAGGCTGTTCAATCCGATATGGACGGAAACGGCCGTGCGAAAGGCAGTATCTCCTCTTTCGAGTTCTTCGCAGACGATCGCAAGGGAGTTATAATCCATGCCGGCACCGCCGTACTCTTCAGGAATGCAAACTCCCATGAGATTTAATTCAGCTAGCCGTTTCATAATATTCGGGTCAAAATAACCGCGTTCATCCCATTCTTTAATGTAAGGCATAATTTCTTTGTCCACAAATTTTCGGACGGTGCTTCGGAGCATTTCTTGTTCTGGCGTAAAATCGAAATTCATCATTCGTTATTCCTCCATTTCATTAGTAAATGTTGAAATCAAGCCAATTTCTTTTAGAATTTCATCGTTGTGTTCCCCGGCAAGAGGAGGCGGGATCCGATAAGAAACTTTCGTATCTGACATTTTCAGCGGACTCCCAACAAGTTTCAATGTTCCGACTTTTGGGTGCTCCATGGTTACAACCATTTCTCTTGCAAGCGTTTGAGGATCTTGAAAAAGCTGATCAAGCGTGTTGACTGGTCCGCATGGGACGCCCTTCTCTGCAAGAAGCTGTTGCCATTCCGCCTTTGTCCTCTTTTTGATTTCTTCATTTAGGCGCTGGTTCAGTTCATCACGGTAGGCAACACGGCCAGGATTCGTTTGAAAGCGCGGATCTTTTCCAATCGTTGGATCGGAAAGAAGCTCGCAAAGCGACTGAAACTGTCGATCATTGCCTACAGCTATGACAAGCAAGCCGTCGCTTGCTTCATACGTAGAGTACGGGACGATGTTTGGATGGTCGTTTCCGAGACGCTTTGGAACCTCTCCTGACATTAAGTAGTTTGAAGCTACGTTTACGAGTGTGCTGATCGCTGAGTCGAACAAGGAAAGGTCAATTTTTTGTCCGCGGCCTGTTTTCTCCCTGGCGAGTAAGGCAGCCTGTACAGCAATGGCAGCGTATAGGCCGGTAAATACATCCGTGATGGCGACCCCCACTTTCAGCGGTCCGGAAGATTCTGTGCCTGTAATGCTCATCCATCCGCTCATCGCTTGAATGATGTAGTCATAGCCCGGTAGATGACGATAAGGGCCCGTTTCACCAAATCCGGTAATGGAGCAGTAGATGAGTTGCGGATTGAGTGAAGAAAGAGCGTTATAATCAAGACCAAGCTTTTCCATCGTCCCCGTTTTGAAATTGTGAATGACGACGTCTACTGTTTTGGCAAGACGGCGGATCACTTCCTTTCCTTCTTCTGTCTTTAAGTTGACAGTGATGCTTCGTTTGTTTCGATTGGCCGAGATGTAATAGGCGCTGACACCGTTTTGAAATGGCGGTCCCCAAAAACGGGTGTCATCCGATCCGCCAGGCGCTTCGACTTTAATAACGTCTGCTCCAAGATCGCCAAGAATCATCGTCGAGTAAGGACCGGCGAGAACTCGAGTCATGTCGAGAATGCGAATTCCGTCCAGTGCTCCTGTCATGCATTCACCTCCTGTTTCAGCAAGCAAATAAAAAAGCCGATTCCTTCCTTGACAGCTTAACGATTAGGAAAGGAACCGGCTTAACGATCCGAGAGAGCGCTTCGGCAAAGAAACGGCTGTCGGATCGAAACAGTTCTTTAAGAAAAAACAATTATGAAGTTTTTGTTTCAATCGACCGCTCGCATATTGTCGGCTGTTAAAACCGACTGAAGAGACGGTTACTTTTGCTTTTTATTATAAGGGAAGGCTGTTCTATTGTAAATATTTTTTGTAAAATTAAAATATTAAAAATAATTTGACAATAACCGTATATCTCGTTTACAATAGAAGCAACTGAAAATAGCATATATAGAAAAACTGTGGAATCTATTCTACTCGCCCTGCAGGCGAGAGGCACAATAGATACCGGCCAGTTTAATCATTATTTTCGATGATTAAGCTGGCCTTTTTCTATTTTAATCATTTTTAAGGAGGGAGTTTTTATGTCAATGTCACATACGTATTCTGCATCACAATCTGAAAAATGGATGGAAAGAAGATTGAAGGCGGTTTCGAGAGCTCCGTATCACGTGACAGGGATTTTTATTAAGGAAGCAAAAGGAGCCATCATTACCGATGTTGATGGAAAGGAGTACATTGATTTTGCCGGTGGGATCGGCGTTCAGAACGTTGGTCATTGTCACCCAAAAGTGGTGGAGGCCGTAAAGCGGCAAGCAGAGTCATTTATTCATCCATGCTTTCATGTGACCGCATATGAATCATATGTCGAACTCGCTGAGAAACTGAACTCCCTTGTGCCAGGGGATTTTCCAAAAAAAGCAATCTTTTTAAACAGCGGCGCAGAAGCTGTGGAAAACGCTGTTAAAATCGCACGCAAATATACGGAACGCCAAGCAGTTCTTTCCTTTACCGGCGGCTATCACGGACGTACGCTGCTTACGATGTCACTGACGAGCAAAGTGATGCCGTACAAAAAAGGATTCGGACCGTTTGCGCCTGAAGTTTATAAACTTCCTTTTCCTTATTATTACCGTTCAGATGGCATGACTGCTGATGAGGTCGATGACCAATTGATTAAGAGGCTTCGTCATTTCTTTATCGCTGAAGTAGCTCCTGAAGATGTTGCTGCGATCATTGTTGAACCTGTGCAAGGAGAAGGGGGATTTATCGTTCCATCACGTCGTTTTATGAAGGCAATTCGCGATATTTGTGATGAGTATGGGATTGTCATGATTGCAGATGAAATTCAGACTGGTTTTGCCCGTACAGGAAAGATGTTTGCGATGGAGCATTTCGGAGTGGCGGCCGATCTGGTGACGATGTCGAAGTCAATGGGAGCAGGAGTTCCGATCAGTGCAGTCATTGGAAAAGCTGAGATGATGGATGCACCTGAAGTCGGGCAGCTTGGCGGCACTTTTTCCGGAAGCCCTCTCGGCTGCGCGGCAGCTCTTGCGGTTCTTGAGGTGATTCAAGAAGAAAATCTAGTGGAAAAAAGCCAAGAACTTGGCGAGAAGATGAAAGCTCGTTTGAAAGCGATGCAGGAAAAATATGAAATCATTGGCGATGTTCGCGGTCTTGGGCCGATGTGTGCGGTCGAACTCGTTCAAGATCGCAACGAAAAAATACCTGCCAAAGAAGAAACGGCATACATCGTGGCAAATGCTTGGAAGCGAGGCGCGATTTTCCTCAGCGCCGGCATTTACAGCAATGTTCTTCGTTTCTTACCGCCGCTTGTCATGACAGATGAACAGCTTGATCGAGGATTTTCGATTCTTGAGGAGCTTTTCGAGGAAGTACAAAAAAGGGGAGTGTCACGATGAAGCAGACGATCGTGAGAGAGGCAAAGAATTTTATCGGTGGACGGTGGCTTTCAGCAGCGGATGAACCGATCCAACTTTTTAACCCGGCCAATTACGATGAACTGGTTGCCGTTGTTCAAAACTCTTCGGAGAAAGAAGTGAATCTCGCTGTCGAAGCTGCAGCAGCCGCCAAACAAAAATGGGCGCTCACGTCTGGACCTGAGAGAGCCGCATGTCTTCAAAGAGCGGCTGATCTGTTTGAGAAATATGCGGATGAACTGGCGGAGATTGCGACGAAAGAAATGGGCAAACGTTTAGCAGAAACGAAAGCGGAAGTGCAGAGGAGTGCTTCGATTCTCCGTTATTATGCGGGAGAAGGATTTCGGAAATTGGGAGAAGTGCTCCCTTCTTCCGATCCATCTAATCTATTTTTTAGCAAACGGGTGCCTGTCGGCGTAGTAGCTGTCATTGCTCCTTGGAATTTTCCATTGGCCATTCCAGTTTGGAAAATGGCTCCAGCTCTTGCATACGGGAATACGGTCGTTTTTAAACCGGCGCTTGAAGCAAGTGCAACGGGCGCTCGCATAGTCGAAATTTTCGAAGAAGCCCAATTTCCGCCTGGAACCGTTAATCTCGTCATCGGTCGAGGAAGCCGAATTGGCGATGCCCTTGTGCAGCACGAGAAAGTAGATGCTATCACGTTTACGGGGTCGAATGCGATTGGATGCGAAATTGCGAAAAAGGCTGCAGCGCGCGGGGCGAAATATCAGCTTGAACTAGGCGGAAAAAATCCCGCTATTGTTTTAAAAGATGCGGATCTGGATTTCGCTGCACGTCTTGTCGTGGAAGGGGCTATGAAGCAGACCGGTCAACGCTGCACAGCTACAAGCCGCGTTTTCGTGGAAAAAGAAGTGATATCAGCATTCAGAGAAAAGGTCGTTCAAGAAGTTCAGCGCATTCGCGTTGGAGATGGGATGGATCCGAATGTCACGATGGGACCAGTTGTTTCCAAAAATCAATATGAGACCATTCTTCGTTATATCGAAATCGGGAAACGGGAAGGCCGACTGATCACAGGAGGGAAAGCATGCCCGCACCTAAATGGTTGGTATATTGAACCAACGGTGTTTGATCATGTGTCAAACACGGCCATCATCGCAAGAGAAGAAATTTTTGGACCCGTTTTGTCTATTATTGAAACCGCTTCCTTGGATGAAGCGATTTCCATGGCAAACGATACAATTTATGGACTGAGCGCATCCCTGTTTACAAACGACCTGTCCAAAGCTCTTTATTTCGTCGATCGAATTGAAGCTGGCATGGTTCAAGTGAATGGAGAAACGGGCGGTGCTGAACCGCAAGCCCCATTTGGCGGCATGAAACAATCCAGTTCAGGGACACGGGAGCAGGGACAGGCTGCAGTAGAGTTTTTTACAACGTATAAAACGGTTGCCATTCGTCCCCAGCCGTTCAAAGGATAAAGATTTCTAAGGGAAGTTCGGAAAACACATATAAAAAATTAAATGAAGGGAGAGGAATAGATGGAGAAAAAAACAGACCAACAGTTTAACCGAGTATTGACAAGAATTGATGTGTTGTTTCTTGCTTTTGGTGCTATGATTGGATGGGGCTGGGTCGTTTTATCAGGAGAATGGATTATAAGTGCAGGTTCGATCGGAGCGATTATTGCTTTTCTCATTGGCGGAGTGCTTGTCACATTCGTAGGATTAACATATGCTGAGCTGTCTTCTGCAATTCCGAAAGCCGGTGGTGGTCTTTATTTTGTTCTTAGAGCGCTTGGCCCGAAAGCTGCATTCATTGCGGCATGGGCTATTGCTCTAGGATACATTTCCGTGGTTGCTTTTGAGGCTGTGGCGTTACCAACGGTTATTGAATATTTATTTCCAAACTTTAAATTCGGTTATCTTTGGACAGTTGCTGGATGGGATGTGTATGCATCTTGGGTTTTGATCGGAGTCGTTGGATCATTGTTCATTACAGCCATTAACTATAGGGGGATTAAAGAAGCTGCTTTCTTTCAGACGTTGTTAACGATCGCTATTTTTCTTGTCGGAATGTTGCTTTTAGGAGGCTCGTTAGCAAACGGAGAAACCATGCTTCTAAAGCCATTTTTTAAAGATGGTTGGGCTGGATTATTTTCTGTGATGCTGATGACTCCGTTTATGTTTGTCGGTTTTGATGTCGTTCCTCAGGCGGCTGATGAGATGAATATTCCGTTTAAATCGATTGGAAGAATCCTTATTTTATCCGTTGTGCTTGCCGTTTTGTTTTATGTGGCTGTCATTTTTGGTGTCTCCTATGTGCTTCCTTTAAATGAAATAGTGAATTCTTCACTGCCAACTGCCGATGCAATGTCTGCTGCTTTTGGAAATCCTTTCTTTGCGAAGGTGCTCATCATCGGGGGGCTTGCTGGGATTTTAACTAGTTGGAATGCCTTTATCATCGGTGGTAGCCGCATCCTTTATGCGATGGCAAAAGAAAACGTTCTCCCTCGTTGGTTTGCTTACATTCACCCGAAATATAAAACACCATCTAATTCAATCTGGTTTATTGGAATTTTATCAACATTTGCCCCGTTTCTTGGAAGACCAATGCTTGTCTGGCTTGTCGATGCAGGTGGGTTAACAATAACAATTGCATATTTTATGGTTGCTTGGGCCTTTATTGTCTTACGGAAAAAAGAACCTGATATGCCTCGGCCGTTTCAAGCGGGACGACTTCCAATTGTCGGCTGGATCGCTCTTGCTTTTACAATCGGTTTTATTCTTCTTTATATGCCGGGAATGCCTTCACAGCTTGTCTGGCCTTACGAATGGGCTATTTTTCTCGGTTGGTGGGTGATCGGTATTGTTTTTCTTATAAGAATCAATAGAATGAAAAAGAGTGGACAGTGGACGGCAAAAGTTCAAGAAGCAGAAGAATTATAATGGATGAAATACCTGGTCACCATTGCGACAGTCTTTTCTAGCATTCATCTAGTTGGAAATGAAGACTAAAAGAAGAGTGCAATTTTATGTAAAAAAGAGGGATTTCTGATGAAGGAATCCCTTTTTTGTTGCTTTTATTTATGAATACCCGTGGTGCTAGTTGAGCGTTAGAACTCAACTAGCCCTAGTGTGACCAGCGAATAGGCTAACAATATGCCGTCGAGCGCTACTTCAAATCCGATCATGGAATTCGCTCGAATCTCTGTGATCCGATATTGGTCAACCAGAACCGAGAACACCGTCTCGATCACTTTGCGTTTTTGTTGGATCCACTTCTCCCATGCCTCGGACGGGCGATGTTTCTGGTTTTTTCGAGACGGAGTCCAAAGCGCCATTTGGTATTCTTCGTACAGCCTTTTTTGCAAG
>NZ_QCWL01000001.1:2125878-2134985 GCF_003064505.1 Geobacillus sp. LYN3
CCCTTTGTCCCCGAGGTTATAGGGATGAGGAATTTGGGTCATCACGCTTTCGGCTGCGATTCGATCGTGGCAGGCACCACATATCCCATTGGCAAACCTTGATCGGTCACTTGACGGTGCAGTTTCAACCCGTAGTACCATTGCTTTTTTGAAGCGCAATACCCGATGTCGGCGATCCCTTGAAACCGTTTGACACGATGCATTCTCGCAGCATGGCACAACGGGAGCGGCAAGCTATCGACCACGGCATAGGCATGATGTTGGCCGCGTTTCGCCAGTTCATGGCGGATCCATTTCATCGCCCAGCGCAGCGCCCGGCAACGGCGATTGTATCGGGAACGTTCGAGAAACTGCCCGTTTGTGAACAAATTTCCGGTGACAAAGCGATGCCATGCCCGTTCGGAAGAAAAGCCCAGCAGCTTCCCCAAAAGGTGAACCGCCATGACCACTTCGTCTTCTTGCTTGACCAAGTGACGGTTGCGGCGATGAAGATACATTTGAATCAACGACAGTTGGGCAGAAACAAAACAGAAAATAGCGGCATATTGTTTTTGAAGTTTGGCTGGATCTGTAGTAAAATGAAAGTGCTCTTGCATGGGGGATCTCTCCTTTCGAATGTTGGGTGACACTTTCATTCTACTGGAGATCCGCCAGGCAAGGGCTATTTTTATGCTTGATCAAGTTTATCTAGCACCACAGGTTAAAAAATGTCATTTTATAGAACAAACATCCACGCCTTCCTTCTGCAGCGCCTCATATAACCGCTGCGCAAACAGCACCGCTTTCTTACCGTCCCCGTGAATGCAAATCGTCTCCGCTTCAATCGGAACATCGATGCCTTGCAAAGAGCGGACGCGTTTTTCTTTCACCATGGCAAGCACCTGAAGAACCGCTTCCTGTTCATCGACAATCAACGCGCGCGGGTCGCTTCTTGGTGTCAATGAACCATCTTGTTGGTACGTTCGATCGGCAAATACCTCACTTGCCGTCCGCAAGCCGATTTTCTTTCCGACGCGAATCAGCTCGCTTCCGGCAAGTCCGTACAGAATTAAGGTTGGATCGACATCGTACACCGCTTTGGCGATCGCCTCCGCCAGCGCCGTGTCTTTCGCCGCCATGTTATAAAGGGCGCCGTGCGGCTTGACGTGCGACATCTTCCCTCCTTCCGCTTTCACAAACGCAGCGAGCGCCCCAATTTGATAAACAACATACGCATACGCTTCTTCTGGAGTTACCGCCATGTTGCGCCGGCCGAATCCAAGCAAGTCCGGAAACCCCGGATGCGCGCCGATCGCGACTTTTTGCTCTAATGCCATCTGCACCGTTTTCCGCATCACAAGCGGATCTCCGGCATGAAAGCCGCAAGCGACATTGACCGATGTGACATACTGCAAAATCTCTTTTTCCTCGCCGAGGCGATATATTCCAAAGCTTTCGCCAAAATCGCAATTCAAATCAACGCGCATAGCCGATTTCCCTCCATTTTTGATGAATGATCATTTTCCATTTTTTTATTTCTTGCTCTCGTTCGATATATAACCGTTGTGCTTCTTGCCACGATACTTTTTGAAATTGAATATGATCGCCTGGGCGCGCCTGCGCTAAAATCGGAAGGTCTACGCTAATTACTTGAGCGATGCGCGGATACCCTCCTGTCGGCTGGCAATCGGCCATCAATACAATCGGCTGGCCGGAAGCAGGCACTTGCACCGTTCCAAACGTGACCGCTTCCGAAATCATTTCTTGATTCGTCTTGCGCTCAAGAGCTTGCCCTTGCAAGCGATAGCCCATGCGGTCCGATTGCGTCGTCACTTCATACGCGGAAGAAAAAAATCGCTCTAGGCTTTGCTCGGTAAACATGTTATATTCCGGGCCTTTCACGACACGTATCATTTTTCTTTTCCCTTTTATGTAATTTCTCGCAGAAAACGCAATCCCCCAACGAATAGGATTTTTTGGAATCGTTATCGTCTTGGATCTCAGGGACAATACATCCCCCGGCTGCAGCGCTCTTCCATGAAAACCGCCGATGTGCGCTTGTACATGGGTAGAACGGCTGTTCATCACAATCGGAATGTTAAGCCCGCCCGCAAACGCGATATATGCGCGATAGCCGCCTTGACACGCCCCGATCGATAACACATCATCGCGTCGGATGACAAGCGGCTTCCACATCGATATTGGTTCGCCGTTTAATGCACAGCGAAACACGCCGCCGCAAATTGCAACGAGCGCATCCGTTTCAAAGCGAAGCGTCGGGCCGTTCATCGTAATTTCTAATGTCGCCTCATTCGCGTCATTTTCGACAAGCAAATTCGCAATCCGGCTCGCAAATGAATCCATCACTCCTCCAACGGATACACCGGCTTTTTGATATCCGAAGCGTCCTCCGTCCTGCACGGTTGTGAAAAATCCGCTATGTATTACTTGAATCGTGCTCATTCTCCCACATCCTATACTGTTCTTCGGTAATTGGACGAAATTGTACGATATCTCCCGCACGAAGCAAGCTTGGTTCCGGATCATACGGCCGGAATAAGGCAAGCGGCGTTCTTCCGATAATTTGCCATCCGCCCGGAGTCGCCAGCGGATAAATCCCTGTCTGGCTGCCGGCAATGCCGACCGAACCGGCTGGCACAAGCGTTCTTGGCGTGGCGCGGCGCGGTGTCGCGATTTTAGGCGACAGTCCTCCCAAATAGGCAAAACCTGGAGCGAAACCAATCATATAAACGCGATAACGCCCTTGCGTATGAATGGCAATGACCTCGTCTTCCGTCATCCCGTGAAAGCGTGCCACTTCTTCTAAATCAGGGCCAAACTCTCCACCGTAACAGACGGGAATGACAACGGTTCGTGATGGCGGCGCTTTCACCTGTTCAACCCGCTCAAGCTCTGTTCGCAGCCACTCGCATATTTCCTCACAGCTTCCGGCGACAAGCGGATCGTAATACACCGTCACCGATGAAAACGTTGGGACAATATCAAAAATCCCGTCTTTGTTCTGTTGTTCCAAAAAAGCAGCGACACGATGAACGTAGTCATTCACCGCTTCATCTACTTTCGTCGAAAAACGAATCGTCACCGCATATTCACTTAATGGAAACATCGTATAATCCATTGCCATCCCTTCCTTGAAAAAACAATGCTAGGCGGCCTGCTTTCGCTTTTCGGCCGCTTCCGGTGAAAACCGATGCTCCCGAACCAGCGTACTGAATCCCGCCACTACATTGAAAATCGGCACCGCCATTGCGGCCGACTAGCTGACCGTATATTGCCGCCTTCGTTCTTGTTCGATCATATCCCGCTGAAGGCAACTATTTTATTTATCATGCTTCCCCTTGTTTTAAATGAAACGTATATTCATTATAATAACAATAAACGAAATTTTCTATCTATTTGTAATCAAAAAACCCTGCCGATATCATCCCGCACAGTTCGTCCTTTATAAAACTTTCGCTCTTTCTCTAACGGTTTTTCTTTCGCAGTAATAAGGTCAGGAACGATTTTGATGACAACAGTCGCGCTTCCTGCCGATGAGCGGTAAGATGATACATGCTTCTCGGAAAGCGGTCGGTCAAAATAGCCCGGCACATATTTGCCAAGCAACTGGTCGAGCGCTTGCGTCGCTTCGTCTAAATCGGAAACAATCTCGGCTTTGCCAAACAACATAACACTCATATAAGCGGTGCTCGTTTTTGCTGGAACGGGATGCACCATTGTCCCGATATGCTCGCTGACGGTAAAACAAACGCGCGGATTGCGCCGGATTATATCGATTTTTCTCCCTTCTTCCGCTCCATGCACGTAGATGCAGCCGTTCCACCATACGAAATTAAGCGGTACGACATATGGATCACCACCGTCTGCCAAACCTAAAAATCCGGTCAACGCTTCCTGCAAAAACCGGTTGATTTTTTGTTCATCTTTGCATTCCAACATATCCCTTCTCATCTATTTTCCCCCTTCCTAGTTTATAATGGAATCATAGAAAAAAACTGACCTTATGAACAGGGACAGAATTAAATAAAAAAGAAGGGTCAGAGGAGGAAAACGCAGTGGAATTGCAGCCCATTCTCGATCCAACAAACGGCACACCGCTTTACATGCAGCTGTATACGTACATAAAAGAGGAAATCACAAACGGCCATCTCCAAAAAGGAAGCAAGCTCCCATCGATTCGCGTGCTTTCCCAACACCTAGGCATCAGCAAAAATACCGTCGAAACCGCCTACCAGCAGCTTCTTGCCGAAGGATATATTGAAAGCAAACCTCGCGTAGGATTTATGGTGCAAGAACTAGAAGAACCTCTCGCACCGCAGGTTTCCCAAATCGATGTTCTGCCGGAGGCTCCGAAAAGCACGCCAATTCGCTACAATTTTCGCTACGGTCATATTGACCTTGACCATTTTCCGATGAAAACATGGCGAAAATGTCTTCTCGCGGCGATCGATGCGGAGCGAAGCGAATTATTATGGTATGGCGACCGCCAAGGAGATATCGGCTTGCGCAAAGAAATCCAACGCTACTTGTATCACGCGCGCGGCATTCGCTGTTCGGCCGAACAAATTATTATCGGCTCTGGCACGCCGCAACTGATTGGCGTCTTATGCCAGCTGTTTGACCTTCGGCACGATGCGGTCGCTTTAGAAAACCCTTGTTATAATGTCATTCGCACCATGTTTCAAAACCACCATTTTTCCATTATCCCGATCGATCTGGAAGAAGATGGTCTGAATATCGACCAGCTGCAAACAACCAACGCGAAAGTCGTTTATGTCACTCCTTCGCATCAATTGCCGCTTGGGATGGTGCTGCCGATCGGAAAGCGGCAAAAGCTCCTGAAATGGGCGCAGCAAGCAAACGGATTTATTATCGAAGACGATTATGACAGCGAATTCCGCTACGGAAGCAAACCGATCCCTGCGTTAAAAGCGCTCGATACAGAAGACCGCGTCGTTTATATCGGCACGTTTTCAAAAGTGTTCACCCCTGCCATCCGCACGAGTTATATGGTGCTGCCGCAACATTTGCTAGAGCGGTTTCATGAACGCTGCTCCAATTACCATCAGACCGTCGCTACGGTCGTCCAAAAAGCGCTCGCTCACTTTATGCGTGAAGGCCATTTTGAACGCCATGTCCGCCGCATGCGCACCATCTACGCAAAAAAGCGGCAGGCGCTTATCGAAGCGATTCGCGAATACTTCGGTGATCAAGCAACGATCATCATCGGCGACAAAGCGGGGCTTCATCTTCTTGTAAAAATAAAAGGCAAGGACACCATCGAACTTGTGCAAAAAGCAGAACAAGCGGGCATTCTCGTCTATTCCGCAGCGAAATATTGGTTTGGGAACAACGGAACGCCGCCTTCTTATATTTTGCTGGGGTTTGGCGGCATGAGCGAGAAAGAAATTCGCGCAGGAGTTCGCGCGTTAAAAGAAGCATGGGGGATATAGGGAAAGTGATTTGCATGGTTCAAAGCAGTGAAGAAGCGACACACTTAGCTTAAAGTGTATCGCTTCTTTGTATTCTATGAAACAGGCAGCGAATTATTTTGATTTTCCATACGAAAACAATCAGATAACTTTGACGATTTTATAGTTGGTCATAGACTATCATAATTTTACCGAATTTGACTATTCATCCTTCAACACATTTTTTGATGGGAACAATTATAATAGTCCAATCCATTTCCAATAAGTAGCACTAAATAAGAGAATTAGTAAATAGCCCATAACAGTTAAAGGAATACCCGACTTCAAGAGATCTTTTACCTTGAAAGCACCTGTTCCATACGCTAGCATATTTTGCGGTGCGCTTACCGGCAGTAAAAATCCAAAACTAACGACAAACTGTTGGATTAGAACAAAACCAATACTGTTAACATTTAAATCAACAGTTGATGTAAACGCTATCATTATAGGGATTAACGCAGATGATAAACTTGTTGCACTAGCAAAACCCAAATGAATAAGTATATTAAATAGCGAAACGATTGCAATGATTATAAGAATAGGCATTTTTTCTAATCCCATTATTTCAAATACTTTATTCGATAACCATTGAGCCCCTTTCGTATCTAATAAAATCGTACCAAGAGCAATACCGACCGCAAACACAATAATCGTTCCCCATGGAATAAGCTTTTCAATAGATTTCCAATCAAATACGCCAATCTTAGGAGTTAACAAAATTGCCACTGCTACAAGAGTCACTGTTGTAGTATCAAAAGCATGGAGTCTTTCTTCTGTCGCCCAAAATAAAAGAAGGATAATGGAAATAATGATAAGTCGTTTCTCAGCTGGTTTCAACGGTCCTAAATCTTTTAGTTGCGAAGATATTAATGCTTGTCCCCCTTCTATCGCTTTCGTCTCAGGTTTTATTAAGTTGATCATGACGAAATAAAGAACAATGGACATTAAAACGGACCAAGGAGCTGCATATAGAAACCAAGAACTCCACGAAATCGATGTACCGAACTCTTTCTCCATAAATCCTAAAGCAACCATATTTTGTGCAGCTGCTGTCTTAATTCCTACATTCCAAATTGAAACTGCTTGTACCGCTGTAATAACAAGAAGTGCACTTAATCGGCTATCTTTTGGCAATCCGAATGCAGCTACCATTCCCAGTAACATCGGAATGACTGCACCCGCCCGTGCTGTTGCGCTTGGAACAAAAAAGCTAAAACAACAGATACGACAATTGTGCCTATAACAACATTTCTTGTTTTCGTTCCAACATGAGATAAAATCCATAGTGCGAGCCGTTTGTCAAGAGAAGTAGCTTGCATAGCTGCCGCAAGAAAAAGCGCTGCCGCTACTAATGCTACCGCTGGATTACTAAATCCCGATAATGCCATTTTCAGTGCCTCGCTTGTCCCAATGTTGACGGAAGGATTATCAATACCAGGTGCCATACCAAGCAGTAAACCTACAAGACCGATAATCATCGCTGCACTTACCGGATAAGACACCGCTTCTGTTACCCATAAAATAACGGCAAATGCTAAAATGGCTAAAGCTCTTTGGCCAGCCACAGGTAAATCGACTGGATTCGGCAGCAAAATAATAACTATCAGTACTACAAAAGCTAAGATTAACCATGCCATTTTTAACTTACTCTTTTCCAGCTTTTTCACTTCTCCTTCCCCCTTTTTATCATAAAATTTCTATATACCTCCTACTTTTATTGTAAGGAATTATTTTCTAGTAAGATGATGATACATTTGTACATATTTTGAAAACTTGCCTATTTAAGTTGAACTTGTGAGGTCAGTTTTATTACAGAATTAAGAAATTTGTTTTCGACTGTCAAAAACAATGACCGAACAACACCTTAGCAGTAAACACCATTCGCCTGCATGATGGTTGTTCGGTCATGATTCTTTGATAAAAAATGAAAAAGTTGAAATATATTTATGATATAAATCATTTATACTACGGTTATTATTGTTGTTTCTGTAGATGAGAAAGCACAGACGAAATCCCATCAATCAAATCTCCAGCGAGCACGTCCCATTGAGAATGTCCGTTTTCCACAAGCATATCCGCAGCTTTTCCGTGAACCCAGACGGCGTTGCTAATGGCTGCTTGTGCGGAGTGATGCTGCATGAGAAACGCGGCAATCATTCCTGTCAGCACGTCGCCGCTTCCGCCTTTCGCCAAAGCAGGATTTCCTGTCGTGTTGACGTATTGCGAACCGTCTGGTGCTGTGACAATCGTATAAGGCCCTTTCAACACCACATAGATGCCATACTCCGTTGCCAGCTGCTTCGAAATGCCAAACCGGTCGCGTTCAACTTCATCGATAGACAGATCAAGCATGCGCGCCATTTCTCCAGGGTGCGGAGTAACAACGGTCGCATCCTTCCGTTCGCGAACGAGTGAAGCATACTCGTTCCAGAAAAACAGCGCATCCGCATCCATCACCATCGGCACAGGCTGCTGCAACAAAGTGTGGACAAGCTGCCGTGCGCCATCCGTTCTTCCCATCCCCGGGCCAATCGCGATCGCATCGATATCCAACCTCGATACATCGATCACGCCGGAAAACGAACCGTCATGCGATGGGCACGGATAGTACATCGCTTCCGGAACGCGATTGGCGACAACGGAATAAATGTCATCCGGCACCGCCATTGTCAATAATCCCGCACCGCTTCGCAGTGCGGCTTTTGCCGTTAACGTAATCGCACCTGTCATTGGCCGGGAACCGCCAACAACAAGCAATTTTCCGTATGTTCCTTTATGGGACGACTGTTTTCGTCTCGGCAAAGTCCGTACGACATCATCTTCCTCCCATGTCGAGCGGACCGCGGCATTCCGCACCACGGCAAGAGGCGGAATGCCAATGTCGACAACGAGAAGCTCCCCGTAATAATCAGCCGTCGGGAACGTGTACGCCCCAAGTTTTGGGCATTGAATGGTGATCGTCATATCAGCGCGAACCGCTGTTTCCACCTCTCCCCCATCCGCTGGAGTTCCACTCGGAATATCAACGGCATAGACGATTGCGTTAGAACGATTGACAAGTTCGATAATCTCTTTGTACGGAGAACGGACGGCCCCCTGAATGCCGATCCCAAGAAGCGCATCAATGATTACGTCATAATGACGGACCTGTTCGGCAAAGTATTGTTCATTTCCGATATATTCTTTGATGTCATATCCCGAACGCTCATAAGTAGTTAGCGCTGTCTTTGCTGCACCTTTGATCTTTTCTTTCGGCGGAATAAGCCATAAATCCACGTTATAACCACAGCTTTTCAACATTCTTGCAACAACAAATCCGTCACCGCCGTTATTCCCTGTTCCCGCTAGCACCGCCACAAGCGCCGAATGCGGAATGCGTTCGCGCAGCACATGAAACAGCGCCTGCCCGGCATTTTCCATCAAGGAATCGGCGCTGATGCCGATTTGTTCAACCGTGTCGCGGTCGATTTCGTACATTTCTGCGGCTGTAACGATATGCATCATGCTCACCTCATCTATAAATATGTATTTATTAACTTGTTCTCCATGAAAGAGAAAAACACCTCTGAACCTCTGCACGACTAAAGTCGGCAGGTTCTTGTGTACTAAAGAGCTTCGTCTATACCTTCGTATAGA
>NZ_QCWL01000001.1:2135085-2140400 GCF_003064505.1 Geobacillus sp. LYN3
AATTTTATTATTCAGCCACTTCATCCCGATGACTAAAGTCACGGGCTTTCGTAGCAGTTATTCTTGTAAAAATGTTTTCATAGATGCTGGAAAGAAAACCGCAACAATGATGCAAACATACCGTCTGATTGCGGCGTGTTTGTTTTCGCAATTTTAAATCCTCTATCTCTTTGGCATTTCAGAATATCTTCCTTATATTATATAAAAGAGTTATAGTAAAAATATAGCAATACACGAAACAAAAGAGGCGAGAACATTGACGTACATCCAAAAAGGCACCACCGAATACATAAAAGCAAGTTTGGCGCTATTTTTCGGGGGATTTGTCACCTTTGCGATTTTATACACGACGCAGCCGCTGTTGCCGATTTTCGCAAAAGAGTTTCATGTTTCTGCGGCGTCCGCCAGCTTAACGGTTTCCGCGTCTACCGGAACGTTGGCAGTAATGATGCTCATAGCGGCCAGTTTATCCGACCGCATCGGCAAAAAGAATATGATGATGATGTCCATGCTGCTGACATCGATGCTGGCAATGGCCATGGCGTTTAGCCCTAATTTTCTTTCCCTTGTCCTTGCACGCACGTTTCTTGGCATGACGGCCGCGGGCATCCCGTCACTGGCCATGGCTTACGTCGCTGAGGAATTTCATCCGGCTGGGATTGGAAAAGTGATGGGTCTCTATATTAGCGGAACGAGCATCGGCGGTATGGCTGGACGTATTGTAACAGGCGTGCTGACCGATTTGTTTTCGTGGCGGACGGCGCTATTTTCCATTGGAGCAATTTCTCTTCTATTAAGCATGATTTTTGCTTTCATTCTCCCGACGCCTCGACATTCAATAAAAAAACCGCTCAATGGCAAAACCGCACTGCAGGCGTATGCCGTTCATTTGCGCAATAAACCGCTAATGGCTCTCATTGCACTTGGCTTTTTATTTATGGGCGGATTTGTGACGCTGTATAACTATATCGGCTTTTTATTGAGCGAACCGCCATATTCGTTCAGCCAGTCCGTTCTCGGGTTCCTTTTTATCGTATACATATTTGGCAGTTTCAGTTCGGTTTATATGGGAAGAAAAGCCGATTTACACGGCCATGCGCTGGTGTTAAGCATTTCGGTGGCATTGACCGTGCTTGGTGCGGTCGTTACACTCGTTCCGTCTGTCATTGTCAACATCATCGGGCTTTCGTTATTTACCTTTGGCTTTTTCGGCTGCCATTCCATCGCGAGCGCCTGGATTGGCGAGCGTGCAAACGTGAATAAAGCGCAAGCCTCTTCTCTTTATCTCTTATTCTATTATTTAGGCTCCAGCCTCGCTGGCACAGCCGGCGGCTATTTTTGGACCCATTTTCATTGGCTTGGCGTCATCACATTTATCGTGGCTTTATTGCTATTAAGCTTTCCACTTATTGGCTATGCTCAAAAGCAGCTCGAGTAATTCCCACGATTACCACATAAGAGAGAGGAGACGCAATTTCCTTCTCTCTTTTCTTGATTAGGACTTTCCTAAAACGCGATGAAAATAGATTTTCAGATTAGCGGCTGTTTCGCATTTGGGATCGCAAGCGACGCAAGACACAATGTCAAAACCGCAGCGATTCCGTTCATCAGGAAAAACGTTTTCCAATTCGCTTGTGTGGATAGGCCTCCTACAATGATAATAGCGACACATAATACAATCACAGGAGATGCAGACGAACGCATCGAAATATATTGATTATAGTCGAAAAAATGAAAGAGAAATGGGACAGGGATCCATGACAGTGCCAAATATACCGTTTTATATGAAAGCTTTTTTTATAAAGCAGATACAGTGGATGCAGAATGAAGAACATTCCTGATGCAATACAAAGGTAGGAAAGCGGGCATGTCTTTAACGAGATGAGAAAAACATCGATGGGGTAAATATCGCTGCAATATTCCACATCTTTCGGAGTAAAAATAAACTTTTTCCGGAAAGCCGCCTGGGATTCATAGGCAATTTTGCTGGCAAGAAAGAATGAATACACATACGTCACTAAAAAGACAGGAAGGCTGAACCCCCAAATCCACCATCCGTACTTCAAAACCACCATTCCCTTTTATACCAAATTTCCCTTTTAGTGTAATTTTACACTATTTGCTCTTATAATATGAGGATTTTCCCTCGATTGTCAACATTTTTTGCAAAAAAAGAGAGAGGGCAGTCCTATTTTATTGTGTCTGTTTGTGCCAAGCTAATTCTCTTACAAATGCGTCATTCAACAATCGCTCTTGTCATCAATCATCATCAAGAAACCGCGCGCGGATGTCGGGAGTGGGCATCAGGCAATGATCGCGCTTTCCGAACCATTCATACCGATGCTTGGCGACAAAATCATATACATAATCGCGCAGCGGCTTTGGAACAAGCCAAAATATATAAAACAGTTTCCAAACGCCGGCAAGCCGCCGGCAAATGCGGAGAGCGGCACTTGATTTCATATAATAGCGGCCATCTTCGAGCAACACGAGACTGTCCACCTCGGGAACACCAAACTTTTCCCGCAGCGCCGCGCCTGTTTCACTTTGCAAAGAAGCAAAGCGAAATACGGCATGTGGGTCACGCACGATAATAAACTGCACGCTTGCATTGCACAGCGAGCAAATGTCATCAAACAATACAATCGGATTCATGTTTCTCCCCCATTTACTGGCTTTATGCAATCAGCGACATCGTTTTTCGGAGAATTAACGATCGTTGACACTTCGTACATTTTCATCTCTTCGGCAGGATACGGCTGCAATAGCGATTTGATATAATCAGTATCCTCTAACTTCGTGTCTAGCCATGCGTCATGCCACTCTTGCGGCAAAATCACGGGCATGCGATCATGAATCGTACCTACCAATTCGTTCGCTTTTGTTGTAATAATCGTACACGTATACAGCGTTTCGCCCTGTTTGTCCCATGTTTCCCACAAACCTGCAAACGCAAATGGCTGCTCGTTTTGCAATGTAAAGCGATATGGAATTTTTTTCTCTCCTTCTTTTTTCCATTCATAAAATCCGTCCGCTAAAATCAAACAGCGCCGCTGCTTGAGCGCACGGCGAAAGCTGGCTTTTTCATCGACGGTTTCCGCCCTGGCGTTGATCATCTTCCAGCCGATTTTCGGATCGTTCGCCCAAGACGGCACGAGCCCCCATTTCATCATCTTCCCAATTCGCACTCCATCCTCTTCCACAACGGTTAGCACCTGTTGGCTTGGGGCAATGTTAAAACGAGGAGCGATGTTTTCGCTATAGCCAAAACCAAAAAGCGATTGCAATTGCTCGATTCCAACTGTTAATGAAAATCGTCCACACATGAAAAATCTCCTCCTATCCTTAGACGGATAAAAAAGGAATTTCCTTCATATAAGTAGAATTATAATCTAAAAAAGGAGTTATATGCATGGAACTCGTTGCACTTGGGTACTTTGGTGTTGTGATGCTTTTGTTGCGAGGGGCAACATCGACGCAAAGACGATGGATTGGCGGCACGTTTGCTGTTTTGGTCGCTATATTTATTATCGGTTCGTTATGGATTCGCTATCAAACTGGCTTTTTCCACCTCAGCCGCTTGGAATGGCGAAACGCTGGTGGTTCAATTTCGTTAGGAAAATGGGCTGTTCCGTCATATCTCATGTTCGCCCTTTCTTTGCTTCTACTTATTTTGTTTCGCTTTATCCAGAAAACAATGACATCACCTTCTGAAGCGCGAGTATGGCTGTTTGTTTTCGCCTTCTTCTTTACGCTCATTTACATCGCCGCAGTTTACATCATGTTATTTTTTGTCGCTTTCTTCTTTTTCCCGTTTGCACCGTAGTGTTTTATGTTGATATGAAAGGGATTCAGTATAATGTTTACTTTTTTCAAAACGGCGGAATGGACACAAGCAATTCTTTCATTTAAAACAGTTCCTTATTTCATTTTAGCCTCTGTTGCTATAACGATTCTACAAAAGATATAAAAACCGGAGACATTTTTCGATGGCTGAAAAATGTCTCCAGTTCATCACCACCAAATCGTTATTTCCGCAGCTCTTCCTCTAAATTCTCGTTTAATAAAAAAACAATCACTCGCTCCCCGGTACGGGTGCTGATGTCGGTGTGCATGCTGATGACATCTTTTCCAGTAATTCGTGAAATCATTTCTTTTAGCTGCTCGCTGCCTGATTCAATTAAATCCGCGCGAACCCGTTTAATCGACAGCAACCCTTCCTTCGTGCTTGCTAAATTTTTTTCTGCCGGCGTTAAAATTCCTTTTAATTGAACGAGAATAATGTTGCGAATAATATCGGTCTTAACAGAAACGGACCCCCGTCCTAAATATTCTTTTTCCCATTGCGTAAGCGCGCGGCTAATTTGATCTTCCATTTCTCCTTTTGATACTGGCATGTCTTAGTTCCCCCTTTTCCATAAAAAAACGGCATGCCCACTATTTTTAGTGAAACATCCCGATCGGCTATAACCAAACTGCACTGTCATTCTAGCAATTTGGCTATCTATCAATGAACGGCATAATTTATTCACTATTATAATCATCCATATATTTTTCATGTCAAGAAAAAGTTTTATTGAACTTATTTTACTTACTGTTGAATCGTATATTGTGCACCGCTTGTTGGCCGGAGAAAAGCGCGAATCCCATTTGGATGATACGGCATCCGTTGTTCTGCTGTTTCGATGTCCACCCATTGAACGTCTATGATGTTTTCATCCTTACTTATTACCACAGGCGCATGAACAATCGTTCCACGAAACGTAGTGAACTACCCCCACTTAATTTCTAGCGAAAATTTGAAGTGGGGGCTTCCAAAGAAGTTTGACTGCTTCAAGCAATCCTTATTCTTTGAGGCGTGTCCACTTCGCCGCTAGAGCATAAGACACTCAGGTCTACAGCTTTACTTTTCTTTAAGATGTTTAATGCACCATTTACATCAGCATTAATTAGTTTGCCAGACTTTGTTCGATACAAGCCGCGCTTGTAACTATTCACCCCAGTGCTAGTGTATAAAAAAGCCCAGCACAAATAGGGCATTTCGGTCATAGAAAATNAAAGATACTCTAGTTTTTCTTTTATATTACCGAGAGGAATATTGACAAAGTTTTGATTTGTCTTTTTTCCTATATAAGTTGCAATTTTGTTTTACATGGCATTGTTCGCTCTTCTTGTTACCGTGCCAGCTTGTCAGGTGATAAAGACGGGACATGGAGATCGGAAATTCTTTATTACAACCTATATAGATTCATATTGCGCTGCAATGTTTCAGCATAGCCAATGACAAGTTTGCCAATTTGATTTTCAATACAGTA
>NZ_QCWL01000001.1:2140500-2151897 GCF_003064505.1 Geobacillus sp. LYN3
CACCTCCCATCTAACTATATGATACTATATTTTACTGAATCTATCCTATTTTCAGCAAAATATAGTTAAGGCAATTCATCTCCCACTTACTCCACTTCGCTTCGTTGAAGTGGGAGTCTTCTCGCCTAATTAAGGTAACAGATGCGCTACTATTCCAACAGCTCCCTAAGCTCGGCAACATACTCATTGGATCCGGTGACAATTAGGCGATCGCCCTTATGCAGCTTTGTATCCCCATGTGGGACAATCGATTCATTTTCACGGAAGATCCGTACGATAATGCAATCTCCCATAAACGGAAAGCGGCGAAGCGGGATTCCGTCATATTCATTGTTATTCATCGTCATTTCATGCAATGTCGCATCCTTGTTTATAAACATCCGCGCCACTCTTGGTGATTCGATGAACGCTTGCAGCATCGCCGTTGTCGATAATAAGGCGGACATGATTTCGATTCCTTCTGCTTTCAGCCGTTCGACCTGCTTCGGTGTTTCCGCCAAAGCAATCACCCGCTCGATTCCACGTTCTTTCGCGGCTAATGCGACACTTGTGTTAATCTCTTCGTTTCCTGTCAGCGCAACTAAAATATCCGCCGTAAACGCTCCGTGTTTTTCAAGCGTTTCTAGCGAATAGTCTTCGATATCGACAATCGGAAAAACGTGATCGGAAACGGACAGCTCCATTTTTTCTTGCCGAATATGATATAGCGTTACATTGTAGCGCTGTTCGTTTAATACCCTTGCGACTGACAGCGTAAATTGGTTGGTGCCAACAAACGAAATGTTTATTTTTTTCTCGTTATCGTCCGGCTTTGCGTACAGCTTTTTGAAGACAATCGGTGAAACGATACTGGATATAACAGCCACTAAAATCAGCGCGCCTTTCATATTCTCGTCGATAACGTTAATACGCTCTGCGATCGTTGCTGCCGCGATGACAAGCGACAACGTAGACACAAGCAAAAATCCCGACGCGACTGTTGTTTTCGTATCATACCAAATTTTTAAAATTGAAACAGGTATCAGTTTCGAAACAACGAGCGCAAGCAGTAAAAGTGGAAGAAGCGTTAAAATTTTCGGCTCTGCCAACAATGCGCGTAAGTCTAAATTCACCCCAACCATCACGAAAAAGATAGGAATGAAAAACCCATATCCAAATGAATCTAATTTATGCACTAAATCTTTATTCGGCGATAATAGCGAAACGAGCACGCCTGCTAAAAATGCTCCTAAAATATTTTCCGCTCCAAACGTTTCCGATAAAGCGACGAGCACAATGATGAGCGTAAATACCGCGCGTGTGCCGATTTGTACTGTTCCTTTTGCCATTGTTTCAACAAATGAACGTTTTTTGAAATATTTACCAACAAAATAAAAGAGAACACCGAATGCAAACAATCCAAGAATCAGCCATGTACTTCCATGTTCTGGCTCATTCATGGAAACAAATACGGCCAACAAAATCATCGTCACCAAATCAGCAATGACCGCGACTAACAAAATCGTTTGCCCAATCGTCGTTTTCATTAAATTGGCATCTTTTAACGTTGGAACAACGACGCCAAGAGAAATCGTCGAAATAATCAATGTCATTAAAAACGCGTTATCCATAAATCCGGTTAAAACAAACAAATAAGAAAGTCCATACGATAAAACGAATATCGCCATAAAGATGATCGACGCGGCGACAAATGGATTCGGCTCCTTCTCTTTCTTGCTCGCTTTCGGTTTGCGCGCAAACACGGAAAAGTCAATCTCCAAGCCGCTTAAAAACATTAAAAACAAAAATCCTAATGTCGATAATGTTTCAATCCACATATCAGGTTTTACAATATCAAACCCTGTCTTACCAATCATAATACCTGCGATAATTTCCGCCACAACAACCGGGATCGCCTGCAGCCGTAAACGATGCAATAAAATTGGCGTCAAAAATGCGACGACTACTACAATTAATAAAGAAGTGATGGATGAATGTTCCGCCATGAAATTCCCCTTTCTAAAACTTCTTCTTTAGACTTTAGATATTATCCGATACGGGTGGATTTGGCAACTAAAAAATCTTGAGGTCGTAGATTTGCCTTGGTTCCCATCGATTGCACCGATCACTTTTCGATACCATGGTGCAATCACACCGCCTCTGTATTACAGTTCAACACGTTTTTTTGGATGAGAATCAATTCTTGTTAATCAAACATGTTTCCTTACGCAGCAATTAACTTGATGATAACAAATAAAACAGAGCCATAATAAACGGCTCTGTTTTCAGACTGTTGACAAAAAGGGTTACAGACGAATGTCTGTAACCCTTTTTTACTTGCTGTCAATCTAAACGGAGGGCTTCCCTCCTTAACTACTCGCGCTCGTATAAAAGCGAAGCGCAAAACGCCAAAAACGGCGCGACAGCCATAAAAAGACGCCAGCGAGCACAACGGATATCAGCGCGGTAACAATGTTCCACTTTCCTAACAGCGACAATGCAGGCATGTTCGTGATTACTGCGGCAGGCAGTACATATGTCAGCACGATGCGCACCCAGCCACGGTACATGCCGATCGGAAATCTTGCTGTTTCAAAAAACGAATCAAAAATAAACGATAAATCATCAATGCGGATGACCCAAAACGATGTCGTCATCAACATCATCCATAACGAATAAATTAACACAAATGAAGCAGCGATCGTCATGATAAAAACGGCCACATCCACTAGTGACGGAATATAATGCTTTTCTACTAATCCGTAGCCAATGACTCCAAGACCAAGCAAAACATCAATCAGCCGCCAAAATACTAAGTGACGAAAGCTGACATAAAACATGCTGTCGACTGGTTTTGTTAAAATATAGTCCAACGTCCCTCTTCGGACATGTTCTAATAAGCGCGGCATATTCGGGCGAAGCGCAAAATCAATCAGCCCTCTGAGCGTATTAAAGACGCCAAGCAAAACAAGCACATCAGCATATGTCCATCCCGCTAATTGATCAGTTTGGTAAAAAAAGATATTTACCGTTAAAATCGCAATCCCTATTCCAAAAAAGCTGGACAGCAAATTGCCGAGAAACTCGCTTCGATATTCCAGTTCTTCGACGAAACACGTTCGGAAAAATTCGCGAAAAATCCGCGCATATCTCCGCATTTTCACCCACCTACCGCTTGATTTTTCTTTAATCCCGCTTTCCATAACCATTGCACGGCAATAATAAACAAAACAACCCAAATGAACGCAATCCAAAAACCGTTCATTATTTCTTTTTGATTTATCGCTCCTGTAATAATGTCAATCGGAAAGCCAATCATATAGCGAAACGGCAAAAAGACGCTCCATTGCTGCAATAGCGGCGGCAGCATCGACAACGGCGCAATCCGCCCTGACAAAAACAAAGAAATCACTTCGAGCAAACTATATACTGCCGTTACTTTCGTAATCCAAAAACCAAGCAGGCCGCAAGCATAACTGAGCAAAAAGCGAAGCGCCGCGCCAACTAGCACCGCCGTCAAAAACAGAAGCGCCTGTCCGCCTGTCATGTCAAAGCGAAGCGCGGGCACAAACAGCGCTGCCACCGTCCATATCGGCACTAATATGACGAGAAACAACACTTTATAAACGATGTTTTCCGCAATGGCCCAATGAATCGGATGGAGCGGGCGAATAATATAGTTGGAAAATGTCCCATCGCGAATCTCATGGTCGAGTTCCCAAACGTCCCACGCGCTCGTCATGCGCTCTACGAAAATAACGGCCATAAAATAAAAAATGAACGCGTCCGATTGGGACGGGTCGATATTCATCCAGACGACCATCGTAATGAGCGGCTGGACAATCGCTCCTGTCATCCAAACAATTGTTGCGAGGCGATAGGCTAACATTTCGACATACTTCATGCGCAGAAGGGCAATGTATTTACGAATCATGCATTCAATCCCTCCTGAAACGCGCGCGTAATCACTTCTTCCATCGGCGGGTCTTGAATGTTAATATCATGCACGTGGAAATGCTGCAAAAAGTGGGCCGACACTTCTGCTACTTTCTCCCTCGCCACCCGCAATGCCACATTTCCGTCTTCGATTTCCACAACCTCTCCGTAATCTTCCCAACGCACGTCAGGAAGTTTGGCAAAGCGAACTTCAAGCCGCTTGTATGGAGCGAGTTTCTCCGTCAGCACCGTCAGCTCCCCATCATAAATCAGCTTTCCGTAATTGATAATCATAACGCGATCGCACAGCGCCGTCACATCCCCCATATAATGCGACGTCAGCAAAATCGTCGTTTCATGCTCGCGATTGTAATCAACGATAAAACGGCGCACCTTTTCCTGTGTATGGACATCAAGACCAATGGTCGGCTCGTCTAAAAACAATACTTGCGGACGATGCAGCAACGCCGCCGCAAGTTCACAGCGCATCCGTTGCCCGAGCGACAAATTGCGCGTCGGTTTGTCTAGCAGCGGCTCTAACTCCAACAATTCCACTAATTCGTCTAATGTTTGCCGAAATGTTCGATCGTCAATCTCATAAATCGCTTTGTTCACCAAAAATGTTTCCATCGGCGGGATATCCCAAATAAGCTGGCTTTTTTGCCCCATCACTAAACTCATCATCTTTTTAAATTCCGCTTTTTGTTCAAATGGCACAAAGCCGCCAACCGTAATTTCTCCCGATGTAGGGTGAAGGAGTCCCGCGAGCATTTTCATCGTCGTCGTCTTTCCCGCCCCATTCGGACCTAGAAACCCAACAATCTCTCCTTTTTGAATCGTAAACGAAATATCTTTGACCGCTTCTACAATCCGATATTTGCGGTTCCACAAGCTGCGGACCGACTCCAGCCAGCCCGCTTGCCGGACATGCACGCGAAATGATTTATGTAAATGCTTAACGTGAATCATCGTTTTTTCCTCCAACTGATGCCAAGAAGTTTTGTCCTTACATTATTTTTATATATATTAAGCAATTAGAAATACGCAAACAAAAAAGCAGGCTTCGTTTTGAAGCCTGCCTTTAACGTGCAGAACGCGCCAATACATATAAAAAATATGGCGCCCCAATGATGGCGACAACGATGCCTGCATGAATTTCCGATGGCTGCAAAATTGCTCGTCCGACCGTATCCGCCCCCAGCAGCAAACAAGCGCCAAGCAATGCGGACGCCGGCAGTACATAGACATGATGTACGCCGATTAATCTTCGTGCCAAATGTGGGGCAATTAACCCGATAAAACCGATGCCTCCGCTGATGGATACCGAAGCGGCCGCTAATGCGACAGCTGCCGCCAATAATTGAATTTGTTCTTTTGCCACTGAAACGCCGAGTCCTGTTGCGGTGGCTTCGTCAAATGATAACGCGTCAAGCACGCGCGCTTTGTAATAAACGAAGACAAACAACACGAGAATCCACGGCAAAAGCGCCCATACATATTCCCATGACGCCCCCCAAATGCTTCCCGTCAGCCAAACTGCCGCAAATTGATACAGTTCTCTGCTGAGCCGAAGCGACAGCACCGTCATGAGCGCACTTAATCCAGCAGCGACCGCCACTCCCGTTAAAACGAGACGTCCCGGAAGCAGCCCTTCTTGTTTTTCATAGGACAAGCCAAACACAAGCGCCGCCGCCAACGCACCTCCAATAAAAGCAAGAAAAGGAAGAAATAATGCAGGGGCATCCGTACCCGTTGGAAACAACGAAAGATATAATACGACCATTACACCCGCTCCGGTCGAAATGCCTAAAAGACCAGGGTCGGCAAGCGGATTGCGCGATATCGTCTGTATAATGCATCCGGACAACGCCAGCCCAGCCCCTGCTAGTATCGCAATCAACATGCGGGGAAGACGAAATTCAAATAAAATTAACTCCTGCTTCGCTGTCCCCATGCCAGCAAGCGTTTTTGCCACTTCTAATGGAGACATTTTGCTTGCTCCGGTATTCAGACTGATGATAACCACCAAAAGCAAAAGAAAAAAAAGGGCAGTAATAACAATAGCGCGGCGTTTCATGCAAATTCCCCCTTCCGCTTGCGGGAGACATAAAGGAAAAACGGCACACCAATTAAAGCGAACAACACGCCAATCGGCGTTTCATATGGCGGATGAATCATTCTAGCACCGATGTCCGCCCAAAGCATCAACAAACTGCCGAGCACCGCGGAACATGGAATAACCAAACGATAATCGACGCCAACAAAAAAGCGGGCCAGATGCGGAACGACAAGACCGACAAACCCGATTGGGCCGACTGCGGACACTGCGCCGCCGGCAAGCACAAGCACGATCATCGCTCCCATTAGTTTGACGATCTTTGTTTTCTGACCTAATCCGGTCGCAACTTCCTCCCCGAAACTCAATATAGTAATGGACCGAGACAATAATAATGCTGCGACTAAGGCCGCAACAATCCACGGCGCCAAAAGCTTCAGCTGGCTCCACTTCACCCCGGCGACACCGCCGGCATACCAAAACGCCAATTCTTGACTAAGCTGAAAATGAATGGCGATTCCTTCACTAAGCGAGGTAAACAATGCGCTTACCGCCGCGCCCGCCAACACGAGGCGAATCGGAGTAACGCCGCCTCTTGAGAGCGCACTGACTCCATACACCATCCCGGCTGCCGCCGCCGCTCCGAAAAACGACCATATGATGAGTGATTGATAAGAAAGTCCAGGAAAAAACGCAAAACAAATTGCTACCATCAATGTCGAACCGGCATTCAATCCTAACAACCCCGCATCAGCAAGCGGATTTCTCGTCATTCCTTGCATGATGGCGCCCGCCACCGCAAAACTAGCTCCGACAAGCACATCCGCAAGGGAACGAGGAAGGCGCAAATCGCGGATAATTGCATGGGCGGTTTGCCGCGAATCGTAATGAAAAACTGCGTCCCATACTGTCGTTAAACGGATATCCGCCGCACCGACCGAAATGGACAGGGCGATGCTAAAAAGAATGGCGCTTAGTCCAACGACTAGCACCAATATTGCCGCCCACGAACGCGATGATCGTTTTATATGTTTCTCTATTTCCATCTTTCCTCTCCTTACCATCATTCCACCCTACTTTTGATTTGCAGAAAGCAATGTATCGACAACAAGGTCGAGCTGATGTTCAAGTGAAATGGCATCAGAAAACCAAATGTCTTCGATCTTCATTTCGTAAACATGATGGTTTTTCACCGCATTTAAGTTTTTCCAAATCGCGCTGTTTTTCAGCTCTTTTTCCGCCTGTTCGGTTCCGTCCATTTTATATACCGTCCAAAACATGTGATCAGCGGCATAGTCAGGCAACGCCTCTAGCGAAATCAATTTCCATTGCGGACCTTGAATCACTTCTTGTTTAATTTTTTCTGGCGGTGTCAGCTGTAGAGCGTTATAAATAATTTGACCAGCATGGCCAAAATTGTCGCCGATGGCGTAAAAATCTTTTCCTTGCAGTTTATAAATGCCAACGGTCTCATTTTCGCCGATGACGCCTTTAATTTTTTCACGGGCAGCTGCCGCCTTCTTATCAAATTGTTGAATCCATTGCTCCGCTTCCTTTTGCTTGCCAAAAAGCTCGCCAAATACCCGCATTTCTTCTTGGATGTTTTTATAATGGCCAAAAGGAATGAAAACAGTCGGAGCGATTTTCGATAGCTGTTTGTATTGGTCTTCTAAATATACAATAATTAAATCTGGATTTAATTCAACAACTTTTTCTAGGGAAATCGGATTGCCGACGTTTTCAATCCCTTTTGCTTGTTCTTTTATGTACGGATTCTCCATAACTGCCTGCGTGACGCCAACTGGTTTCACCCCAAGCGCCAGCGCGTTTCCTAAAAATTCATATGGCATTACCACCCGTTTTGGATGTGCGGGAATTTCGACTTTTTTTCCGTTCGCCATCGTAAATGTTTTCGTTGCATTCTCTTCTGTCTTGGGTTCCTTTTCCGATGCTGTATTGTCTTTCTGATTCCCGCAAGCGCTCATCATTGCGAGAACGAGAACCAGGATCAGCATGAATACGATACTTCTTTTTCTCGTCAACATCTCGTTGTCCCCCTCTAAAGATAATGAAAATCACAGCCAATAAAAATGATAATCGTTTTCATTAGATGTGTCAACAAAAAAACAAAGAAGCTAACCCTCATAAGAGCCAGCTTCCTCACCTAATTAAAATGGATATGTTCTCTTCTTTGTTTGCACAGATACCCATTTTGTAATAGTAAATTCTTCTACTACCCATGGATTTCCAAATCTCCCTAACCCACTTGCTTTATTGCCTCCAAACGGAATGTTCGGAGCATCATTCACTGTTTGGTCATTGATATGGGTCATACCGCTGTCAATCTGTAATGCTAATTCTTTTCCTTTAGTTAAATCACTCGTAAAAATAGCGGAACTTAACCCATATTCTGTGTTATTGGCGATAGCGATAGCTTCTTCATCCGTTTTCGCTTTGATGACTGTAGCAATTGGGGCAAACAATTCAGTTTGTGCCAGCTTACTCAACGGATCGACATCAATAAAAACATACGGAGTTAAAATGTTTCCGATTCGCTTTCCTTCTAAAGCAATTTTTATTCCTTCACTTTTTGCCTCTTCAATGATCCGTAATGCTTTTTCCATCTGCTTTTCATTAATCAATGGACCAATAACCGTATGCGGATCTTTCGGATCGCCATATGGAAGTGATTTTGCTCTTTTTACGAATTTTTCCACAAACTCATTATACTTGCTTTCATGCACAATGATGCGATTAATAATCATACAAATCTGACCTTGATGGATAAATTTCCCGAATATTGCAGCATCTACTGCACGATCCACATCAGCATCCGACAATACGACGAATGGGCTATTTCCCCCTAGTTCCAAAGCGACTCGCTTTAACTGTCTTCCAGCAATTTCCCCAATATGTTTGCCGACAGCGGTAGAACCAGTAAAGCTAATCAAACGGGCGTGTCGGTTGGTTAGCATTTCATCGCCGATTTCTTCAATATCTGTTAAGATAACGTTTAATACCCCTTTTGGAAGACCGGCATACTCAAACGCTCTTGCAATAATGACTCCACCGGTTAATCCCACTTGAATATCCGGTTTGTGCACAACGCTATTCCCTAAAGCAATGGCCGGAGCAATCGTTCTCATCGATAAGTTCAATGGAAAATTAAACGGAGAAATAGAGGCGATAACCCCTAATGGCAGTTGATAAATATAGTTGACTTTTCCTTCGATGTTAGAAGGTACTTCTCTCACTGTTTGAACTTCACCAGCATAACGCAAAGCTTCCTCTAAAATTTCGATCGCAAGCTGGAATTCCACATTTGCTTTGAGAAGCGTTCCTCCGGTTTCACGGACAATGACATCGATAATGGCTTCACGATTGGCTTGTAAATACTCTGCTGCTTTACGCAATACTTCTTTTCTTTCCTCTACAGACGAACGCGCCCACGCCTTTTGTGCCTCATTTGCCGCCTCAAACGCGTCATGAAGCTGTTGTACCGTTGCCAGACGTACAGAAGTAATGACCGAATTATCATACGGATTTAAAATGTCGTATGTTCGACTGCTTTCTCCTTCTACCCACTCGCCGTTTATAAAACTTTGATTCCATTGTTCATAACGCTCCATGTCCAACCATCCTCCCTCTATAAATGTTGATATATCAAGGTTTCTTGGCATCTTAGGGGTGCCAAAAAAATATTTTTCGACAAAACTCATCACATACTTTTGAATTTTTGCCGATATATAACAGTCCATGGGTGCGCTTCGCGGCCACTGGGTATTTTTGTATTTTCCACTCCAGTGGGGGGATGTGTATGCGATGCACCTTGGATCTCTGCACAACTGATGAGGACGAACCCTCCCATGTCTCTGGGCATCCTTGTGCCAACATTCCTTCGTTCGGTCTCTTCACCAGGCAGAGGCCGGCTAAGCTCCTTAAGGGACTCTAGGTCGAATGGATGAAATTGTGCCAGCTTCTCCGTGTCATCTGGTTGTTCAGACAGTTCTTTTTGCGAAAGAAGGCGACTCTAGGCTGCCTGTGCTTGGGATTGGGAAAAGATATCTTGAATCATTCGTTCCCCATCAAATGCTTGCTGTTTCACACAAACCGCGTATAGTACTTTCAATAGCTTGCCACATAACACGACGATCGATTGCTTCTTACGCAACGGGTTGATTGGGCGTGTCGTATAGTACTCGTGCAACTGACGGAAAGCCTCATTATGGCGAATCAATGGCATCATCACCCGAAATAGAAGGGCGCGTAGCCGTTTTCGTCCTCGCTTCGAGATTCGTTTTTGCCCCTTGTGTTGCCCTGACGAGTTCTCCTTCAGTGTCAAGCCCGCTAATTTGATTAGTTGCCTCGAATCTTGATACTGGGCAAAGCTTCCGATTTCCGATAACAGTTCAATGATCGTCGCATCTCCTAGCCCTGGGATCGTTTGGAGCCATTCGTATTCGGCGGTTGTTTGAGCGAGTGCCGTCAACTCTTCTGTGAGGGCTGCGATCTCTTGTTCCAATTGGCGATATCGGCGGACAAGCGTGGCGATTTCGATACGGGCCATCTGTTGTCCTTCCGTTATCCCAATCGAATGGCGGGCCACCTCTAACAGCTTTTGCACTTTCGGCTTCTGTGGGCATTTTAGCCTCTCGCTTTGCCGATAACGCTCCATTAGCCCCTCTACCGTCTGATTCGCAATGTCCATCGGAAATGGCGTTTTCTCTAACACCACCAATGCCATTTTGCCAAACGACGGAAACACCTGCACAAACTCAGGAAAATAACGATCGAGCCAACGAATCATTTGATTTCGGACGGCATTCAACTCTTTTGTCAACGACTCTCGAAACGTACTTCCTGCCCGCAATTCCGCCTCCACCTCATGGAGAATACGTGGATAGCTAAAGCGTCCGTCTTTGACCAGTTTCGCAATGACAAGAGCATCTTTGGCATCATGCTTCGTTGGCAAGTTGTCGTCGAGCTCTTTTGACCGTTTGACATGCATCGGGTTGACCATCACCAACGGGATCCCTTTTTCCTCGAGGAAGTAGGCGAGGTTCAACCAGTAATGTCCGGTCGGCTCGATTCCAACGATGACTTCGGTTTTGCCAAATTCCTTCATCGCTTCTTGTATCGACGCATAGAACTGTTCAAATCCGGATCTCGATTGAATCACAGGAAACGGCTTCTTCAGCACCCGACCTCGTGCGTCAACCATTGACGCATAATGTTTTTGTTTGGCAATGTCCATTCCAATCACTAACGTTTGGTCGGTGACTTGTTCAATTTTGCGATTTTGTGTATAATTCATTGTATAGTCCTCCTTGGTCTGATGTTAGGTGTTTGTTGACACCCCTGCATCATACCAAGAGGGCTTTTTTCTTTCAAGTCCCCGAAAACCTTTCTAACAGGAATGCTCCTTA